>JAJZIH010000002.1 GCA_021810635.1 Pseudomonadota bacterium
CCGGGCCTTGAAAACAGGGGAATGGTTTCGTCTCGGTCTGCGCATTGGATCTGCTCCTTCCACAGGGGGAATGTACAGCAGTCCGTCCACTTATCACCGCGTCCGAAAAAACCGAGCCACCTCTGACTGATATTAGAATTCCGCATTCAACGTCAAGTACACCGATCGTGGCGCTCCCGGTTCACCTAGCAATTCGCCGGGAACACCATAATATCCACCGCTACTGATATATTCGTAAGCATTGTATTGTTTATTGAACACGTTGTACACACCAATACTTGCAGATATTTGGTGTAGACCTGGCACGATGTTTTGACGATCAATGCTAACTTTAAATGACGCGTTCAAAATACCGAATGCCGGCAGTTTTTGTCTGGTCGGAGCATTCGTATTGTTATTATAGATGTCCTGAGCGCCCGTGTACTGCCACCACAGCCGTGGCGTGTACACAATATCGTTCTTATACATTTGATAGTACGCACCGATATTCACTGTTTCCGCCGGCACGTTCGACACGGGTAAACCCGCGTACGAACCGCCACTAGGCGTATCGTAGTTTGTATAGGTGGCCCGTTCAAAACTGATATTGGAGAATACATAGAGCGTATATATCGGGTTGTCTTCGAAATACATATTGACGCCGCTAAATCTCGAAGATCCCGAAGCGAAGAGACTGTAAAGATGGCTCACTACCGGAATGGGGATAATCTCATTGGTATCACTGAGATCGTAGTAATTGACATCAAAGGCCGCATTGTTCAAAAGTCGATCATGCTTGACAAATGCCTTCAACCCCACTTGATACTGGGTGGATTTTTGCGGTACCAAGCTTGATGCGAGGAGATGAGCGTAGGTGCCGGTCGCGCCAGCCGGTGCTTTATAGGCCGTTGAATAATTAGCATACAAGGCGATGTCCTTGGTCGCCTGCCAATTGACCCCTATCGACGGTTCAATCTCACTAAAAGAAGTGGATGAATTCGGCTGATTGCTACCATGTGTCCCATCACCATTGGTGCCGACCCCCGTGGCCACGTTGATCGGAAATAACGATGAAGCGTTATTGATAAAGTTGGTCTGGAAGCGCACCACCCGGATACCCGGGGTAATACGTACCGAACTGATAGGCTGAATATCATCCTGGATAAAGGCCGCCAGATCGGTCATATAGAGATACGAATCGTGGTAGTGACTGGGTAACGCAAAACTGTAGTTGACCGTTTGTCCATTAGGCGTGTAATTGGTACCGGCATTAGGCCCATAGGCATATTGAGCCGGTATATTGGGGTTATAGAATTCCAGCAAAGACACATATTTGTTATTGAGATAATATCCCCCGACCGATACATCGTTGTAGGGCAGGCGGATGTTAAAGTCCATTTTATCGCCATAGGTCGCACTAGTCGTGTAGTAGTACTGGTCTAAAACGTTGTTGTTGTATCCAATATTATCATAATGAAGATGTTGGCGATGCCCGTAACGATACCAAATCAAATTGTGCAGTTTAACATTACGAGAAATATGACTGACATAGCTTGAATACAGAAGGTCGGTCTCAACAATAGCTTGCTTCCAGTACTTCGAGAAGGGCAGCGTGGTGTAAAACCCGGTCGTTTGCTGACTATACAACGGACCCGGGTTGACATTACCGGTAATGGGGTTTGCGCCGTTAACGGTGACACCGGCATTCGGTGTCACCGGGATCGGCAGCGGCCGGTACGCTTCAGACAGCGCTTGGTAGACACCAAAACTCACGTGACCGCCATGGAATTTCTTGACTAACTTGGCATAGAACGCATGGTTCTTGGACGGGTTATTGAAACCATACCCCTGCAAGTAACTACTGGTACTTTGGGTCACACCACCAGCCAAAACACCCGACCAGCCATGCCCCATGTTGCCAGTTTGGATATTGAAATTCTCACCATGGGTCCCAAAACTACCGATGAATGCACCGATATCGGCACTCGCCTTAGAAGTGGGCTGCAATGGGATGAAATTAATGGCGCCGCCGATATTATCGTACCACCGGTTTGCGGCGTACCCGGGTCCATAGGTAACGGACATCCCTTGAATCATCGATAACTGTGGGACCTCCGATGCCTGCCAGACTTCATAAGCCGGGTCGATCATTGGGACCCCGTCAAAAGTGACCATTACCGTGCCGTCATTCGCGTTACCAGCAATATTACCCCAGCCTGTCTTCATGCCATTGATGCTGATGGCTGCACGAGGTGCACCGTTTGTACCCTCGGTCATCACATTCACACCCGGGGCTACACTTAAGGCCTGCGCAGCCCCGCCTTCGGGGCCTGCGACCGCCATTTGTTTTTTGCCGATAACTTTTACCGACTGGGTCGATTTAAAGATCTCTTTTTTAGTCGGCAGTTTATTAAGCGTATTAAGCGGCTTCGATACCGCCGAAACCGTGCCAATATTGACGATGGTATTCGATGTCGGTGGCGTCTGTGCCTGAACAACGGGCGGCACACACGTCAACAGTACGAGGAGGACCATCGCCCTAACATCCGTCATGGAGCCTATCGAACGGGCGTAGGGCTTATCAATAACAGGATTTCTATGTCGACTCATACGCGTGTCCTCCTATCGGACTTATTGAGAATTACCTAAATGACTGACACTTTGGATAGCGAAGCGCATCGAACAGCGGTGCGGGATCCGATTCAGCACGGTGCATGTAGGCGGCTGTTGCGGGCCTCTGGGTTCAGCTTCCAGCGGCCCGCGAAGCGGGCTCTTGAACGGGACGAAGCTGCCGGCGCTGGGAGCGGCAGCGCGGACCCGAGGTAAAAAAAACTGCAAAATCAAGGCGAAGCAGCTTTCCGTCACTGCGGGCATCAGCCGCGCACGTTTCTACTGCCGCCTCTATCCCGGCATCATTAAGAGTGTGCACCTCGTCGAGTTCCTGAAGGCCCTGCACGCGACGATCGGCCGTAAGCTTCTGATCAAATGGGACGGGCTTCGCGCCCACCGCAGCCGTCTGGTCCGCGTGTTCGTTGGATTCACCCGCGGGGCGATCCAGTTCGGATTCCTCCCGGCCTACGCCCCGGAGCTCAACCCGGTCGAATATATCTGGGGCCATCTCAAGCACCACGCTCTGGCGGCCTTCTGCGCCTGCGACCTCGGTCACCTGCAGGCGGCCGCCCGTCGTTCAACGACTGCGCTCCATGCAGCGCCGCACCACGCTTATCCGGGCCTTCTGGCAGCAGCCCGAGTTGCTCTTATGAATGTCAATCATTTAGGTAATACTCGATAATGGTCAGGGTTGTTGATTGATTATTGAACGAAGGCTCTCCCCAGCCGGGGAACACCCCTCCTGCGCTCACGCCGAAACGTTGAGATGAACCCACAGGACAAAGGTGGTATCGGTCCGGGTCATCCGCGGCTCGAATGGTGGAAAGTCGGCGCCACGGACCGCGGTCAGGGCGGCATGATCCAGAATGCCGAACCCGCTCGAGTGCACCACCCGCGCCCATAGCATCCGGCCATCCGGCTGCAGGCGGAACTCGACCAGCGTTTTACCGCGTAGCCCCATTTGCCGCGCGATGGAGGGGATTACGAGAGCCGCGCGGATCTGCTCGCGCAGAATGGCGGCGTAAAGGGCCAGCGGGTTGACGACCGTCTGCGCGGGTGCAGAACGGCTGACCGGCGGATGGGGCAGAAACAGGGCCCGTGGCACCGCCAGGCCCCCCGCTACCGGAGTGAGCGGCATGAGGCGGGGCAGAACCGGAGCCGGGGCCAGGGTTTCGGTCGGATCGACGGGAGGCGGGGGTTCCACGACCGGGCGAGGCGGTATCCGGTGATGAGTGACTAGCTTCACCGAAGTGACCGGGCTCGGAGTCGCTGTCCGGGGCATCGGTCTCGTCATCATCCAGATCCCGAGACCGACCAGCAGAAGTTCGGCGGTCACCGCGAGGCCGGCCGAATGCCAGAAAGGCGGGCGCATGACATCCGCTGAAAACGCCGATTCCGCAGGCATGACATATGGCCGGCTCGAGGCCGGGGACTCCGGAGGCACGGACTGCGCCCGGGTACCGGCGGCGGCTGGGCTCAAAATGAGGACTTCTGAACTCGCGACGGTATTCATGACAGCACTCCGGAACGCATCAGGAACGGGTTGTGGAAGGTTCCAAGGCACGCTCGGGCCGGAACCGGTAGCCAAATCTGAAGACGGTTTCGATGACCCGGCCCTGTCCCTGAACCATCAAAGCCTTCCGCAGACGGGCCACATGGGTGTCGACCGTGCGGACATCCACTTGAGACCGGCTTCCCCAGAGCACCCCGACGAGCTCTTCGCGGTGATAGAGCCGATTCGGATACTCGAGAAAATAGGCTAAAAGTAGGTATTCCATGGGTCTTAGATAAAGTTCTTCGCCCCCGATACTCACGGTATGATTCTCCACGTCCAGAACGAAGGGTCCGACACGGAGAGGGGCCGACGGTTTGTCCATGGCTGGAGCCACATCCCGATCCGGAGTTTTTGGCCAGCTGGCGGAACCGGACAGGCATCCCCGCCGCGCCGCGGAGCCCCGTGCCGGAAGCTGCTCCGGGACGATGAGACCACTCCAGGAATGGCGGCCCAGCCAGCGCGCCAGTTTTTCCTGTTCGGATCCGGTCAAGGCCGCGCCGGCGATCACGAGCCAGTCGACCTCTTCCATCTCCGTCTCGGTCAGCCGACCGGGCACACTGTGTACCGCTCGTGACAGGAAAGTGCGCTCGAGCAGGTGCCGCAGACTGGGATCGAGCCGGTGTGCCGGACCGATCAGGAGACTCTTGCCGCTTGTTGAAACGACGCGTTTCGACTCCACTGTCTTGGCTCCGGGTCAATACCCGCCGTTTTGACGCTCACATGGTAGAGACCGAACATGTCACTTCCATGAGGAAGTTATGACAAAAAAATGGCGGGAACTGGCTCTGCGCCGACGTACCTGATCTGCAAAAAGCGATTCTCCGGATCCTGCGGGCCATGGCCCGCCAGCCGGGGTCTGTACCGGCTCGCATTGATTGGACACGGTTTTGCATATCATGCCGCCCTTTTCAAGGCATGAGCCTGACGGGCTTCGAGGGGTGACATGAAGCCCAATTTCTCGAGACGCCAATGGCGATTGAGGTTTCTGAAGATGCGTCCATGAATGGCCTGTTCCTTCAGGGTCCGGTTGAATCGTTCGGCAACACCATTGGGTGTGCCTTGTCGAAGGTGCACAAGTTCCGTGGGTGAGATACCCGCCTGGTCACTCTCGCTCCGGGGGGAGATGCGCTTCATGGTTGTGGACGGCAAGGTCGGGGTACGGCAGTTCATTGAATTCCTAGCCCGCCTGATCGACCACGCGGGCACCAAGATCTTTCTGATCGTTGACGGACACCCGGCGCACAAGGCCAAGGCCGTACAGCGGTACGTCGAGTCCGAGGAGAACCGCCTGCGTTTGTTCTTCTTGCCAGCCGACTCTCCGGAACTCAACCCCGATGAACGCGTCTGGAACGACCTCAAGAACAACCGGCTGGGCCGAACCGTGATCGAAGACAAGCCTTCCCTCCAGTCCGCCATCATCGGCTTCATGCGCTCCATCCAGAAAGACGCCTCCCTGGGCCGTTTCGGATTGCTTGACAAATAAATCTCGGGGGGGGGGCAGGGTTAGGAAAGACCTCGAGGCGAATGCCTAGAGTTCTCTACGCGTTGTCGGATTCAACAGGAGGAACGACAAAATGAAACACGCCACTTTCTCACTATCCCTCATCCTCGGTCTGGCCCTGTTCGCCTGCTTAACGGCTTCGGCTTGGGCTGTCAACAATCTCGCGACCGACCTCTGTACCAGCTGTACCACGGCGGCCCAGTTCCAGACCTTCGCCGAATCGAACATCCCGTCGGGAGCCTATTTCGAGACCGCGACGGGTCCGAAAATGGAGGTGGAGTTCCTCATTTTCAACCCGGGGGCTTCCCTGGCGGCTGCCATCTCCGTCCATGGCTCCTGTCTCTCGACCGCCGATGGCGCCCCCTGTTCGTGGGACATGACCTGGATCGAGGAAACGGGCTCGACGACCGACATGGAGCAGGATTTTGAGGAGCTGGCCCCCTCCCTCGCCATCGCGGTGCCGCCGAGTGTGGCCCCCACCTTCACGGGCACCTCCCAAGCGTCGGCGGTGAGCGCTTGGCTCGCTCAGGAGACTGCCGGGGTTGTCGCGCCCGTCGGAGCCGACGTGTTGACGGTATTTCCGGACGGTTCGAGTGCGGAGTATACGGTCACCGGGACCAATCCGACGGCTTACGGCTTCGTCTCCGGGAGTGGGCACGCCGCGGACGGTGACCCCGAGAACGACAGCGGCGAACTGGTCGGCAGCGTCACCTACACTCAGCTCACCCCTGCGGTTGGATTCAATATCAAATCCCTCATCCAGGCGACCAACGCCCAAGAGGCCGCGGCTGACAAAGCAGTGGAAGGCTGTCAAAACTGCCTTAACACCTCGTCGACCGCTCCGCTGTCCGCGGTGTTAAGTTTCATCGTCCAACAAACCCTAAACCCAAACGTTAAAGTTAAAAATTGCTCTGCTTCCTATGATTCACTCAAATGTATGGGGGGATGACACCTTGATTGCAGGGGGTTTGCAACGTGTTTAACCAGAGCATAATATAGTTGGTCATGTGCTCTACTTGGCGCATGGGTCAAGCAACAGACGCGCGTTGTCTCGCGCCAGCGGCGCAAGCGCAACTGCGTCGGCGGGCGATGGCTGCGGTACGCTCGGGGCACACGCAAACAGAGGTGGCCGCACTGTTCGGGGTGTCGCTGCGGGCGGTGCAGGGCTGGGTGGCGCGCACGAGGCACGGCGGCCTCGCAGCCATCCAGGCACGGCCACGGGGGCGGCCGAGGCGGTGGTGCAACTGATCGAACAGGGGTGCGGGGTGAAAGTCTCGGTGTGGACTGCGGGGCGATATTTGAAGGCGTGGGGCTTCACGCCGCAGAAGCCGGTACGCCGGGCCTACGAGCGCAACCCCCAGGCGGTCCGCCGTTGGCTGAGAGAGGAATACCCGGCGATCCGGGCGCAGGCGAAACGGGAAAAAGCCGAGATTGACTGGGGCGACGAGAGAGGCGTGCGCTCGGATCAAGCCGCTGAGCGCTCCTTCAGCCCGCGGGGCGAGACGCCGGTCATCCCGGGCACCGGCCAGCGCTTGGGCTGCAATCCGCTCTCCGCTCTGACCAACAAAAGGCTCTGGTTGTTCAAGTGCGGGTTCACCACGCGGGCGTTCCTGGAGTTCCTCAGTCGTCTCGAGCGCCAAGCCCGCCGCCCCGTGTTCCTCATCGTCGACGGCCATCCGGTGCACAAGGCGCGGGCGGTCAAGGCTTGGCTCGCCCGTTCCGACTGCCGGGTTCGGCTCTACTTCCTGCCAAGCTACAGCCCCGAGCTCAATCCCGACGAACTGCTTAATCACGATGTCCAAGCGCACGTCGGCCACCATCGTCCACGCACCCGCGCCGAACGGGTGCATCCCGTGCGCGCTCGCCTGCGTCGCCGCCAACGCCAGCCGCATATCGTTCGCCGCTTTTTCCAGCGAAAACACGTGCGCTATACGGCCGCCTAACCTCCGCACTATTTATTGCTCCCCGTAATATCGGGTTCTTCAAACAAGCCGAACTGCCATGTGAGTGGATTCTTTCGTGAGGAGGCGTTCGATGGCCAAGAGGTTGCATCCCAAAATCATAGCGTTTGGATTCCTGGTCGCGACCGGTTGGCTGCCGTTGGCGGCCAAAACCCTGCCGGTTCTGTTTTTGCCGCCTCCCCATTACCGGGTTCTCAGGCGGCTGGGGAATGGGAAATATCCCTATTTTGGCGGAGACATGAATGTGGTTGCTGACCGGGCCCTACTCGGTCATTGGCAGCTGGAGGGGCTCAAGGCCGGTGCCACGGCAATCCTGCTGGTACCCGAATGCAAGCTCTGGGTTTGTCCTCCTGGGCCGCGGACCCCTGTCCACAACCCCCAAAAGTACGCGGCTGAGGCCATCGCGGTCGCGGGGCCGGTCTGTGCGATGCCGACCGGATTGTGCCGGAGAGTACAGCCCAGCTTCGTGAGTTTTCGGAGATGGACACGCGCTTTTGATCGGAAACACAGGTACTCGCACAGATCTTTTGTAGTGAGTGTAAGCGTGAACGATCTGGTGGCCAAACCAAGCTCCCCAATGAGGGGGATCCGATCGATCCAGAGCACGGGCCGAGGCCGCGCGACATGTCCCGTGGAGGGGCCTCCGGATCAGGGGTGGGGGGATTTGCCGCTGGTTCCGGTGACCGTCCTGGTACCTGTGGATTCCAGGGGGCAGGTGGAAATGGATCATCTGACGTTTACGCGTTTTGGGACATTGGGTATAACAGAGAATCCATATGGGACATTCCGTATGGATATTGAGGAAACGATCGGCCGGATCGTGCGGCACTGGCGTTTCAAAATGCCGTCCCATGGTGCCCGTTCCTTTGAACTCATCATGAACTGGCACCTCATCCCGCTCAAAGCCGGCCAACCGATTCCAACGGGAGTTGTCTGTCGATATCCGGCTTACCCCGCGCGGCACTGGCAAGACGGGATCATGGTCCGCCATATGCAGTGGACCTTGTACAAGGGAAAGGACCACACCTGGTGGGCGACAGCCGCCAGGTCGTAATGTATTACGGAGAGCACTAAATAGCTGACAGTATTACGCGGCCGCATAGCGCACATGTTCTTCCTGGAAGAGGCGGCGGACGATGTGGGGTTGCTGAAGAGCCTGCCCTGCCCGGTGATTCTCTCCGGTTACCCCTCGGGGCTGTACGATGAGCAGCTCATGGACTGGGGGAGTGTTGAGCTGCAGGTGATGAACCAAGCCGGGGTGCGCACCGAGAAGCTGTGGTTGAACTTCCGGCCCGATCGGGTGCATTGGGCGCGCTACGCGGGGCGCAACCGCACCCACCGCCAGATGATCAAGCGCAGAGCCGAGAGCTGGGCGCGAAGCTATGCGGCGATGCCACCGGCCGAGCGCCGGGCTTCTTGCAGCAATCGGCTGCGCTCAGGATCCGGCGCTTCTCCGCGTTGGAATACTGCCGACGCTTGGCCGTCGCGGCCACCTCTGGGCCAGGCGCCGTCATCGCGGCGGATCCCGCGGCTCCAATCGCCCGACGGGTTCCCCGCGCCGCGGAATCCGCCACTCAACCGGCCCCGCCTTGCGTCAACAATCCATTCGTCAAACGGCTCATGGGGTACCTGTCTTTGCTCTTTAAATCCGCGAGGGAAGGTGATCGCGGTAGGGATGCCCGTTACCGGGCACCCCCCGCACAGATCCGTACGGGCCCGATTCGAGCATACGGCTCCTACCGCAGGTGCTGGACGGTAAAACCCTGTCCCTGCCACCTGCCGTACACGGTCCAGCCACTGTGACCCGCTTGCTCGGCCCTGCGTCCGTTGCGTGCCTGGCTGGCCCGCGTTCCCCTTGGTCCCCGCCCGTTGCTCCACCCGCTCCGCCGCCGGTCTCCCGGCCTTGTTCGCAGGCTTCCTCGTTCGTATGGCGGAGTCTGACTTCTCTGGACCGTGCATCATCGGCTTCGGCTCCTCGCCTTCCCGATGCGGACCGGCCCGATCACGCGGCTGGTCAGCCCAGAGATCTCCCGGTTCCCGCACACGGAGCATGCACACCTGCCAGAGGCTACGACCTCGCCGGGTTGGTGGACGCTCGCGTTCGCGCACCCCGCCATATGGCCTTCCGCAGTGAGAACAGCGTCGGTACCTGGAAATAAATCTGACTTTCGCGGCTCAATGGCTGGCCTATGGGTTCCCCTGCCGACGCTGCGCCCACACCCTCGCGAATGCCGGCGCACGGCTCGGGACCGATGGGGTTCGCTACCCCTTCATCGCAACGGACTTGCACCACCTACTCCTTGCCGGTCTCCCGGCGCACTCTCACTTCCATTGACACACACCGAACTTCAGGTTAGAGCGCGCTAACCAACCTTGAGGTCCTCCAGTTTGATTCCACGACCAGCGCGCAGGTTGGCCCTGGCGCTCTCGATGCGCTTAAGAAAGCGGGGGTCGTTTTCGAGCCGGAAATCGAACCATTCATCTTCCGATTCAAACCCGATTAATACCCCAGCGGGCTTGCCGTGGCGAGTAATGACGATCTGCTCCTTTGCGGCTTCCTTGAGGTAACGCGAAAGGTCATCCTTGACCTCGGAAAGGGGGATTTCCTTCATTCCGGATTTGCGAACTGTGCGAGCCATGATTGTGCCTCCAATTTCGGGATGATGGCTAATATCTCAACAGTTGCCTCGGTCACGTCGTAGAAGACCCGGATCTCATCGATCCGAAGCCGATACTGGGGCCGGGAAAGCCCCCGCAAGCGTTTGATTCGGCTTTTTCTTACCTTCGCAGGCGCGTGGCGCAGATGCGTTTCCAGCGCCTCTCGCACGGTGGACCGGAGATTCGCCTTCAGGGCCCGAAAATCCTCGGCGGCTTCCGGTGCAATTACGATCATATAACGCATTCTGGCTATATTATAGCCAGATTTGGCGATCGCTCAATCATGCGCTTCAACTCAGTAAAGGTAAGCGTCCGGCTCTGCCGGGAGGACTACTCGTGCCAGTTGACGCTCGGTAGCGCCGGGGAACGGGTCGGAAGCATCCGTCGGACTCGGGGTCGGGGGTGAAGAGGGACCTCGGGATCTTCGCCCCTGGCCGACCCGTTCCATGCCGCGTGAGGATCGGCCTGAAGCCCATTCCCGCCGGTACGGCCAAACGGATCCCCCACCCGCTGGCCTTCCAGCAGGCCGGTGGTGTCCACCGGTTGCTGCGTCCAGACGGAGTCCAGGGCTTCGGCCAGTACGGCTTTGGCCCCAGCGCCCGTCCGTCGGTTGGACGGCTTCTACGCCGGGTTCGGCGATGGGAGCCGTTCTTGATCGTCTCGTCAATAAAGCAATGATGGTCGCAGCTCCCGGCGGGAGCATACGGTGCCGCGACTGAATGGGTCTGTGAGCTGATGGAAGCACGCCGTCGCCGGAGGTGACGCCTGCCGGATGAGGGTTTCCCGCTCAATGCGGTCGGCCGCCTGCCCGCTTATGCTCCCCAACCCAACCCCATCGAGGCCGCCGGGCCGACCACCTGCGAGCCGCGAGCCCACGGCCGCCCCGGGACCATCCACGATCTCGGCCGCACGCGGTTCGAGAACTTGTGCCAAACACCCGGCTCCTGAACCATCCTGCGGCGGCCGCGTGAGCCAATCCAGACTGCCCCCTTTTTGCATCGAGCATTGCCTGATTGATGAAACCGTCAGCAGGAGAAGCCCCCGTGCGCGTCACATGGGCGCTTTTGCGCGGCGGCGGGCGCCGACCGCAGGGGAACTCCCGGTCCGTGGCAGTCAGCCCGGCTTCAATTCCCCGTTCCCCTGGGGGAAGCCGACGTACGCCGAACCACTCGGCAGTCATCGAGGTTGCAACCCACGACGTCAATCGGCCGCCCCTCTTCATTCGTGATGAGCGTGATCGAGACACTGAATCCATCAACGGCAACCACGCCCTCGCAGGGGCAGCGCCCCTGGAGATTGGAACGGGGCGCGGGGAGGGGAATGGGAAGCGGTGCAATCGATCCCGTGGTCACGAGGAAAACCGCGAGAACCCGTCCCCGCGCATCATTGACCTGGTAATAACGGGCACCGTTGCGCTTCCATTCATAGACCGGAAAGGCTGCATCCGCACTGATGTCGGGGCGCGGTGGGTGGGCCGTTCCGAGGCCCACGAGGAAACGGGCTGAAGTCGTATGAGCCAGAGCCATCCCCGGAACAACCGGCAATCCCAAGGCGGCAGTCAGGATGAGAACGGAGAGGACGGAGGATCGCCTCATGTCAACCTCCTTCGAAAGTGGAAATGCCTCCCGGGAATTTGGGCCCGCACCGGGCCCGTTCAAGCCCTCCCTGGCCCGCCGGGGAAATGCCGGCCCGGATTCAGGAGGCCGGCCTGGATTTCCGGACGGTCGGGTTGAGACGGATCAGAAGCATCGTCATGTGATGCTGGAAAAGAAGATGCCGCAAGGCATTGAGGCGGTCCAGGCGGTCAACGGGACCGATCTGCACGCGGTTCCACCGCTCGCCATTGCTGATGCGAACTGGATTGATCTGGGCAACGACGCCCCAGAGGGCCAGTCTAGCCTTGAGGCGGTTGGCTCTCTGCCAGTGGCGGAAGGATCCCACCTGGATCAGGTAGTGGCCGGGATGAACGACGGGATGGCGGCCGTGATCGGTGCGCGCACTGCGTTCTTCCTCTGGCAACACAATCTCGAAACGCCTTTTAAGCAGCGTATAAAAGGAAAAAGTCTTCTCAGCCTGCTTCACGGTCGCCGGGGTGGGTTCGGGATGGACCCGAACCATGGCGGGAGCCGTTGCCCGATGCTCAAGCCGTTCCGCTGTCTTGAGCGAGCGCCGGATGATGGGCACGACGATCAGGGCAATGATGACGAACAGCAGAATCAGGCTCACCCATCCCCAAGGGCGGAAACCCCGCGGTTTGGGCTTCCGGAGGCGATCCCGGGGCCGTCGTTGCCGGGCGGCAGGCTTCCGGTGGGCCGTCATCACCCTACATCCTCACGGGCGCCGACACGCCCAGAAGCGCCAAGCCATCGGCGAGAACCAGCCGCGTGGCACGGCACAGGCTGAGACGGGCATTGCGCAGAGACGGCTCATCGATCAGGAGGGGAACGCCGTTATAGTATCCATGGAAGGCCGCCGCCAGCTCGCGCAGGAAATGGGCCACGAGATGGGGGGCCCGCGCCGAGGCAGCCTGTTCGAGCATTTCCGGATAACGGATCAGGGTCAAGAGAAGCGTCCGTTCCAGGGGGTGGGTGAGCGCCGGAAAGGATTTCCGGTCGTTCGGATCATAGGCGAGCCCCCGCTCCTCGCACTCGCGCCACAGACTGGCCACCCGCGCATGGGCATACTGGACGTAGTACACCGGGTTTTCCTGGGACTGCCGCTTGGCGAGGTCAAGATCGAAATCGAGGTGCTGGGCCTCCGAGCGGAGCACGTAAAAAAATCGGGCCGCATCCCGCCCCACCTCCGCCACCAGTTCGGAGAGCGCGATGAAGGACCCCGAGCGCGTCGACATCTGAACTTTCTGGCCGCCTCGGAGGAGCACGGCGAACTGGACGAAAAGCACTTCAAGGCGCGTGGGATCCTCACCCAGGGCCTCAATTCCGGCACGGATTCGCGGGGCATAGCCGTGGTGATCCGCGCCGAGCACGTTGATCAGCCGGTCGTATCCGCGTTTGAGCTTGTCCCGGTGGTAGGCGAGATCGGGCGAGAAATAGGTATATTCCCCGTTGGCCCGCACCAGGACCCGGTCCTTTTCGTCTCCATGGGCCTCGGCCCGAAACCAAAGGGCGCCGTCCGCGCGGTAGGTTTCCCCACGCCGTTCAAGGATCCCGATCGTCTCCGTCACCTGACCCGAGTCGTAGAGGGAGCGTTCGGAGAACCAGCGGTCATGGTGGACGCCAAAGTCGCGCAGGTCCCTCCGGATTCGTTCGCTCATATGGGTCATGACGAAATCGTGGAGGGCGGCATAATGCGCCGGTCCGAGCGCCGTCTTCATGGCCGCCACCCGGGCATCGATGTGCCGGTCGGCGGCCCCTTCGGGTTCCGCGCCGTCCGGTGGCAGGTCTTGCAGGACGGGTTCGCAACGCTCATAGCGGTCACCGTCGGCCATGGCCAACTCGCCCGCCAACTCGAGAACGTACCCGCCCTGATAGCCGGCGTGCGGGAAGGGTTGCGTCGGGCAGCCCCGATTCTCGAGATAGCGCAGCCAGACACTCAGCGCAAGGATCGACATCTGGCGTCCGGCGTCGTTCACGTAATATTCCCGCTCGACCACATAACCCAACGCCTCAAGCAGGTTGGCTAGGGAGTCCCCGTATGCCGCGCCACGTCCATGGCCGACATGGAGGGGACCGTTGGGGTTGGCTGACACGAACTCGACCAGGATCCGGGCCCGCCCCGGAGTCACATGACCGTAGGGCAGGGGACCCTCGAGAGAGCGCGCAAGCCCGCGGACGAGTTCTGCATGGGCCAGATGAAAATTGATGAATCCGGGAGGGAGGATCTCGATCCGCTCGATTCCCGGATGGGGTGGAAGGTGGGCCACCAGGGTCCGTGCCACCTCGAGAGGCGGCTGTCCGAAGCGCTTTCCGAGCCTGAGTGCCACATGACAGGAATAATCCCCGTGGCCGCCATCGCGGGGCCGCTCGATCAGGGATTCCGGTGGCGCCTCCCAGTCCAGTGACGCAAAGGCCTCACGGCACCAGGCATCCAGGATGTTTTTCACGTTTCAAACTCACTCAGGATGGCCTGCATTGTACCCAATGCTTCCTGCGACCGGCTGGTTTTAGCCGAGATCGTAAGGGTCGACATCGAGGTGAAGCCGGATGGAACGGGGAATCTGCAGGTTCTGGAGGTGGTGACAGGCGCGTTGCAGCATGGTCCGGCCCTCTGCCCGCACCAGGAGCTGGAACCGCCAGCGGCCGGCCTGCTTGGCCCGGAGCGCGGGTGCCGGCCCCCAAACGGCCCACTCTCCTCGGGCCGCCGCGGCCGTGAGCCTCCGGCCCGCCTCCGCGAGGAAGTCCCGGGCGTGCTCCTGGTTGGCGGATTCGGCCGTGGCGAGAACCAGGCAGCCGAACGGTGGCCAGCCAGCCGCCCGCCGTTCCTCGAGCAGGCGACGGGCAAAGGTCATATAGGACCCCGCAAGCAGGTCCTGAAAGAACGGATGTTCCGGATGACGGGTCTGCAGCAGCACGGACCCGGGTCGGGATCCGCGCCCCGCCCGGCCGGCGACCTGAACGAGTTTTTGCCCAAGCCGTTCCGGTGCGCGGAAATCGGCACTGAAAAGGCCTTGGTCGGCATCCACGACGACAACCAGGGTGACCCCATGGAAATCGTGTCCCTTGGTCACCATCTGCGTGCCCACGAGAATCCGGGCGTGCTGTTCGCGGACCGATGAAAGGATCGCTTCAAGCGCCTCGCGGCGGGTCACCCGATCCCGGTCCAGGCGGACCACCCCGGCGCCCGGGAAACGTTCCGCCAAAACCGCCTCGATCCGTTCGGTCCCGGTTCCACGCGACAGGAGATTTCCCGCGCACTGGGCGCAGCCGCTGGGCAGGCGTTCGCTCCGGCCGCACCGGTGGCAAAGCAGTTGTCCCGGCAGGCGGTGTACCGTAAAGGGGGCGGCGCACGCAGGACATTCGGCGACCCATCCGCAAGCGGGACAGACGAGGTTGCGCGCATAGCCGCGGCGGTCCAGGTAAACCAGAACCTGCCCCTCGCCTTCAAGGTGCAGAGCCATCCGGGCGAGCGTACCTGGAGCCAGTCCGCCGGTGAGCGACTGGCCCCGGATATCCACCAGGATCGATTCCGGAACCTGCCCGGCTCCAGCCCGTTCCTGGAGCCGGATCTGCCGGTACCGCCCCCTTTCCACGTTGGCCAAAGTCTCAAGGCTCGGCGTGGCAGACCCGAGGACGATCGGGATGTCCAGCTGGCGAGCGCGCCAGACCGCCAGATCCCGTGCGGAGTAGCGGAACCCTTCCTGTTGCTTGAACGAGAGGTCATGTTCCTCGTCGACCACGATGAGGCCCAGGTTCGCGAGGGGGAGGAACAGGGCCGATCGGGTCCCCACCACGCAGTGCGGTTGCGTTGCCCTGGCGAGCTGCCAGATCCTGTCGCGCTCGGCGGCTGGGCGTCCCGAATGGTAGACCAGGGGCGGTGTACCGAGGATTCGGTCGGCTTCGCGGGTGAGCTGGGGGGTGAGCGCGATCTCCGGCACGAGAATGAGGCTCGATCGACCGCGCCCGAGACACTGACGCGCCACCTCGAGATAGACCCGTGTCTTGCCGCTCCCGGTGATTCCATCCAGAAGGACACAGTCGAAGCGATCCGGACTTTCCAGAAGGATACGGACCGCCGCTGCCTGGTCCGGGTTGAGCGGCTCCGGTGTCGTTGCCGGGATCATGCCGGACGGAAGCTTCTGCGTTTCCGGTCTTTCGGGAATCTCGTCCAGCTCGATTCTGAGCACGAGCCCGCGGCGGTGGAGTGCCCGAACGAGACGCCGGGACGGGGCCGCAAGCGCGTGATCCGCACAACCCCCCGGTGATTCGCCCAGCCCGGCGAGGAGCTCCCGGCTCGCGGTCCCGAGACGCCGCATCCGGTCCTCCGGAAGGATTCCGGCTGCACGCCAGACAACCCGCAGTTTGCGGGCGGGGACCCGGAGACTCTTGAGTTCGGGGGGAAGCACGCTTTGGAAGGCCAGCCCGGGAGCCACTCGATAGTAGCGGCTGGCCCAGAAGATGAACTCGCAAAGATCCGGCGGGAGATCCCGATCCAAGACCTCTGTGACCGGCCGGAGACGCCGCGCGGGGAGCGGGCTGGTCGGTTTGATCCCCATCACCACTCCGGCGGTACTGCGTGGCCCCAGGGGGACACGGACGCGAAGTCCCACAGCAGGGGCACCCCAGCCCGCGCCGGTGGGTGCCCAAAGGTAATCCAAGAGATTCAATTGTGGGCAAAAAACAGCAACTTCCACGATCCGGGCCGGGCTTCCCTCCATGTCAACGCCCCCCCCACGGTTGCGTTAACTCGTAAGGCCATAGCAAAAAAGCGGTCGACGATGGCGGCATTTACGAGGATGATAGACGAGTTAGGGCTCTCCTTCGGGCCTCGCATGATCGTGCGGCAGGACGGAAAATCTCCGGAGCAACGGGCCGAGCTCGAACGCTTCCTCATGGACATCGAGCGCAGGGCCCTGCGCATCGCCTCGTTTTCCCTGGGTCAGCGGGACGATGCCCTGGATGCCGTTCAGGAAGCCATGTTCAAGCTGGTGCGTTTCTATGGGCAGAAACCGGCTTCCGAATGGTCCCCTCTTTTCTATCGCATTCTCCACAACCAGATCCAGGATCTCCATCGCGCCCGTCAGCGCCAGCCGGTGCGGGTGGGCTCTCGGCCATCGGGGGGAGCGTCGGAAGAGGCAGCCGATGTCTTGGCCAGCCTGCCGGCAGCGGACCGGCACCAGCCCGAGGTGGTCTTCGAACGTGAGCGGGATCTCGAGCGGCTGTCCCGGATCCTCAGAGCGCTCCCACGCCGGCAGCGCGAGGCTTTCATTCTGCGTTTGCTCGAAGGGTGGGACGTCAGGACTACGGCCCGGATCATGGGCTGTTCCGAAGGCAGCATCAAGACCCACCTGTCGCGGGCCCTGCATACCCTGCGCAAACAGATGGGAGCCTCGCCATGACGGAACCCGTGAACGAGGCTTGGTTCCGGAAGCTTTGTTCCCACTACGAAAAGTGGGAACGGACCGTTCCGGCAGAGGACTGGATGGCTCTCGCGCGGGTGCGCAATCAGGCGCTCAGCATCTCCCGGTCGAGATTTTGGCGGCGGTTCTGGATCCTTTCCTGCGCCGGACTTGCCCTGGCCGCCATCGGCCTGGTTTTTGTGCTCCCCCCCCCCGGTGCCCGTATGATGCCCGCCCATCCAGAAATCGTGAACGCACCCTCCCAGCTCCTCGGCCGCGGCAACTCCCGACTGTATGAACACCTGTCCTTCTACCGCTGGCTCGCCTTGCATGAAAAGGCCCGTTTGGGCTGACCGGTTCGTGCCCGCAAAAACCCGTCATCCCGGAACTATCCTGGCGTGGGGTCTATGCGCCGTCCTGGCCGGACTCCCCGCGACCGCATGGTCCGCGCCTTCGCCTCCAGCCGGGATTCCGAAATCCTTGCGTCCCCTCCTTTCGCCCTGGGCGCAGCGCTGGAACCAACTTCCTCCTGCCCGGCGTGCACTTCTCCTTGAGCGTGCCCGGCACTGGCTGCGCATGAACCCGCGCGAACGGCAACGCATCCTCACGAACTGGCGTCGGTGGCATCGTCTTCCGCCCACCCTGCGCAACCGGATCCAAAACGCCTACCGCCGCTTCCGGGCCCTCCCTCCGGATCAGCGGAAAGCGCTTCTCCGGCACTGGCGCAAGATCGGACCCATCCAGCGCCGGCGCTGGCTCCGGAACCCCAAGGACCGACACATCCCGCACCTTTTCCCCCGCCGTTCCATCACGGCCGACGGCACGCGGCCAGGATTGTGACCGGGCGCAATAAAGACGAGGTCGTGGTGATTGGACTCGAATCCGACCGTCCTGCTTGAGGGAATTTGAAGTGGCCAGGAGAGATCTCTTTGTAGACGGTTGCAACTGCGTCGAGTGCTAACGATAACTGAGGCCTCGGATGCGGGGTGGAGCAGTCTGGTTGCTTGTCGGGCCCATCATGCGGCCAGTTAAACAGCATCAAGGTCCGGGTGGAAAACCCTCTTCGGAAATCCGGGCAAACCCAGCCGTGGGGATTTCCCGTGCAGAGGTTTGGGTGACTCGGACGGGCTCCTAGAGTGACTTGATGGCGCCGACCAGCTGCCCCAGGACGGCCTTGGCATCGCCGTAGAGCAGGTAGGTCAACTCCGCCGAAAACAGCGGATTGTCGATCCCCGCAAACCCGGTTCCCCGCCCGCGCTTGATGACGAGCGTCCGGCGGGCACGGTCGACGTCCAGAACCGGCATGCCATACAGCGGGCTCGCCGGGTTGGTGCGGGCACCGGGATTGACCACATCGTTGGCCCCGATGACGAGCGCGACATCAATTTGGGGGAACTCGGGGTTGGCCTCCTCAAGATCCTGGACGAGATCGTAGGGAACGCCGGCTTCCGCCAGGAGCACGTTCATATGCCCGGGCATGCGTCCCGCGACGGGGTGGATCGCGAAACGGACCTCCACATTGCGCTGGCGGAGGAGCTCGGTCAGTTCAGCCAACTTGTGCTGGGCCTGGGCGGTGGCGAGACCGTAACCGGGGACGATCCGGACCCGGCGTGCATAGGCCAAGGTCACGGCTGCATCCGCGAGATCCATCTCCTTGTAGGTTCCGCTTCCGGCTTCGCCGGATGCGGCGGCATCGCCGAAATGGGCAAAAAGAACCTGGCCCAGGGAACGGTTCATGGCGCGCGCCATGAGGCGGGTCAACAGGATACCCGATGCTCCGACCACGGTCCCCGCCACGATCAGCGCCGGGTTCCCGAGCATGAGCCCGTCGACACCGACTGCAATGCCGGTCAGGGCGTTGTAGAGCGAGATCACGACCGGCATGTCGGCACCCCCGATGGGTGCCGCGGCGGCCACGCCCAGGAACACACTCAGGACCGCCAAGAGAACCACGAGTCGGCTGCCGTGCCCGGAATGCAAAAGGACACCGACTCCGACTCCGAGAATGACGAAAGCCAGAAGGGCATGTACTCCGTTCTGGAACCGGAAGCGCAGGGGCTTGCTCCAGCGGCCCGCCAGCTTGACGAGTGCCACGCCGCTGCCTCCGAACGACAGGCCGCCAATCGCGAGAGCCAGAAGTCCGAAGAGGAGGACCAGCCCGGTTGGCCGGCCGGGCTCGAAGAGACGGGTCACCACGATGAGCGCGGCGGCCCCTCCACCCAATCCATTGAAAAGCGCCACCATCTGGGGCATGGCGGTCATGGCCACCCGGCGGCTTTCGTACCAGGCGAGCCCGCCTCCCAGGGCGACGGCGAGAAACGCCAACCCGGCCCGCAGGCCGGTCACGGCCGGGCCAAAGACGGCATTGCCGACGATCACGACCAGCATCCCCACGCCAGCGATGAAGATCCCGCGCCGGGCCAGGCGGGGATGGCTCATGGCCTTGACTCCTCCGATCAGAAGGGCGCAAGCAACGAGATCCGAAAGGAGGGCTCCCTCATGCACCGGAAGCATCCCTCCGGCGGGTGCTTCGGAACAAGGCCAGCATGCGTTCCGTCGTGACGAAGCCACCGACCACGTTGGCTGAGGCCAGGACAATGCCGATCCACGCCAACACCTCCGCCACGGTGCCCCGCGCGGTGGAGAAAACCAGGAGCGAGCCCACGAGAATGATCCCATGAATGAAATTCGTGCCGGACATCAGCGGGGTATGGAGGAGCGCTGGAACCCGGGAAATGATCTCGTATCCAGTAAAAGCCGCGAGCAGCAGCACAAAGGCATCGTTCATGGAGGTTGATCCTCGGTCACTGTGAGGGGAGCTTCGCCGACCGAACGGATCCGGCCAGCATGGGTCCAGAGCGTCTCCCGGTAGACGGGGTCCGACCAGTCGACCACCCACTGTCCGTCGGCAACCGCAGGCTTCAAAAAGTTCAAAAGGTTCCGGCAGTACATCTCGCTCGCATGCCAGGCCAGGTCGGCAGCCGGCTGGCGTGGGGCCAAAATGCGGACCCCCCCCGAGGTCACGGTTTCGCCCGGACGGCTCAGGGCGCAATTGCCGCCTTCATCGGCGGCCAAATCGACGATGACGCTGCCGGGCTCGAGGCGATCCACTTCATCGGGGCCGATCAGACAGGGTGCCGGACGGCCCGGGACGAAGGCAGCCGCAATAATCACGTTCGCAGACTGGATCTCGTGGCCCAGCTGCTCCTTTTCCCGCCGCTGTTCGTCGGCGGTGAGCTCGCGCCCGTAGCCTCCCCGGCTTTCGGCCACGAGCGCCGATTCGACGGCACGTGCACCGAGCGATCGGATCTGCTCGCGGGCCTCGGGACGGATGTCGTAACCGGCAACCTGTGCACCCAGTCGGCGCGCCGTCGCGATGGCCTGCAGTCCGGCCACCCCGGCCCCCAGAACCAGGACCCCGGCCGGACGCAGCGTGCCCGCAGCCGTGGTCAGGAGGGGGAACACATGGCCCGAGGCCTCGGCCGCGAGGATGGCCCCCCGGTATCCCGCGCAGGTGGCCTGCGAGGAAAGGGCGTCCATCGACTGGGCACGGGAGATCCGTGGTAGGTATTCCAGGGCCCAGGAGGTCGCCCCGAGCGAAACCAGCCGGTGTCCAAGATCGGCCTGGGCCCACGGACGCATCAGCCCCAAAAGCCGCGTTCCGCGCGTGAGACGCTCCGCTCCCGGCAGGGTCCCCAGCGTCAGAACCAAGTCGGCCCCGGCCAGGGCTTCCGCCTCCGCGAGATGCGATCCGTAAGCAGCATCGGGGAAGCCGGCCGCCACCCCGGCTCCGCGTTCCACTCCGACTGAAAAACCCAGCGCCTCGAAACGCTCGATGAGATGCGGGACGATCGCAACGCGCTTGTCCAGCGTAGCCGTCAGGGAAGGGACGAACAATCGCATGCGGAAGCCATCTGCGGACGTAAGGCATGATTGTAACGGATGGTGGGAAGAATGCGAAAGACACGCTTTCCGCTGTCCGGAAAACGTGTACAATCCGTCACATGTACTCCCTGAACCAGCAGGTGCTGCGCACCGATCCGGCGGGAGTGCCGCTCGAGTGGATCGGCTACCAGGAAGCCGTCAAGCTGCACTGCCTGAGCGAGGTGTGCGCAACGTTTGGGCGAATGCTCTATCACATCCACGGGGGCATCAATGCCGTGACCGGGAGACGGAGCCGTCTCACGATCCATGCCATCCTGGCCACCCGGGCCGATGGGGCCCTCTACGATCGGGTCTTCCGGGACTACGTTCCTCCCCTCAGCAACCGAGCCCTGTTCAGGCGCGACGCACAATTGTGCCTCTACTGTGGTGGTTCATTCCCGGCCAACCACCTCTCCCGTGACCATGTGACGCCGTTGTCCCGCGGGGGGCGCGACGAGTGGACCAACTCCGTCACGGCCTGCAAGCGCTGTAACAACCGCAAGGCCGGACGCACACCGGAAGAAGCCGGGCTCAGCCTCTTGGCCATTCCTTTTGCCCCCAATCATGCCGAGTACATCTACCTCAAGGGACGCCGGATCCTGGCCGATCAGATGGAGTTTCTGAAGGCCCACTTCCCACGTACCAGCCCGCTCTGCATGCGGGATTCGTAGGGCGCCACCGGGGCGGTGATCCTGCCCGCAGTTTCTCGGGCAGGCGCTCCCGTTACCCGCCCGGAGTGAGCCAGGGGGCCGGATCGATCGGCTGGACACCCTGCCGGATCTGGAAATAAAGTTCGGCGTCACGGCCCTGGCTCACACGGCCGATGGGATCCCCTCCGTTGACCCAATCCCCGACCTGGTCATACAGCAGGGCATTGCGGGCATAGACCGTGTAGTACCCATGCCCTTGGGAGACGATGAGCAGCAAGCCAAAGTGGGGGAGCCAGCCGGAAAAGACCACCTGTCCATGGGCCACCGCCCGGACCCGCGCACCCGGATGGGTGGCGATCCAGAGTCCATGGCTCAGCAGCAGACCACCGGCCTCGGCGGATCCGAAACCCCGGACGATGGTCCCGCGGACCGGCCAGGGGAGGCGGCCGCGCAACCGTCCGAAAGGGACGAACTCGATCGCGTTGGACTGATTCTCCGGGATGGCCGGCTGGGCAGACAGACGGGCCAGGAGGGTCGCCAGTTCGCGATAATGGCGCCGGACGGCGTGCAGGCGGAGTTCGCGTTCGCTCACCCGGTTCGAGAGGGCATACAACAGGGCGGCGCGCCGGGCCCGGTCGGACCCGAGGATGACCAACGTCCGCTCCCGCGCCGCACGCATGGCACGCAGAACGTACAGCAGGTGGGAGACCACCTGCTGCGAACGGGTAAGCCGCACCGCAAGATGTTGGGTCCGTCGAAGACTTTCTGTCGCTTCCCGATCGATCCACCGCCACTCGCCCAACAGCCGGTCGAGTCTCCCGACTGAACCACTCTCGAGCAAGAACCGCAGCCGCTGTTTCGACCCGAGCATGAATCGAACCTGCATGAGATGGAGTAACTGCTGCCGGCTCGTGCGCAGCCGCGCCTGCAGGGACCGCTCTTGGCGATCCAGGCGGGCACTCCGTTCCTCCGCCTCACCCATCTGCCGTTTGATGCTGGCGAGGGCGATGCGGGTCTTCCCGAGCTCCAGGGCGGTATGCCGCAGGGCGAGGCGGATCCTCGCCCTGCGGGCTTTCGAGCGGGCTAGAGACTGAGTCATACCCTGCATTTCATTCCGGAGGCGGGCGAGGCGGGCCGGTGAAGGTGGCGGTGGTGGGTGCCCCCACGCCGGCGCACAGGCGAGCGCGGCGAAAGAACAGGAAATCCACCATCCCCGGACGGAGGTCCGTCTCGTGGAGCCAGGGAACCGCCGTGGACGCAAATCCGATCTCCTCATGCCGATAGGCTATAATTTCGCTCATAAATCCTCAATCGGCCACCGGCGTGTCCATCCATCTCCTGACCCGGCAGTTGAATACCTTCGCGCACCACCACTACCTTCTGGTCGCCGCGTTTGTGGTTATTTCAGGTCTCCTGGTCGCGGACACGGTCGAAAAAAGGCGGCGGCGCTACCAGGAACTGGACTCCCAGGGCGTGGCCCTGTCCGCCAACCATGGGGCGGCCATCCTTGATCTGCGCGACCGGCAGGCCTTCGAGTCCGGCCACATCGCACGTGCCATCCGGACCGACGAAAAAGACGTCTCCTCCCGCATCCAGGAACTGGCCGGGAACTCAACTCTCGTCATCCTCTGCTGCCAGAACGGGGTGCAGTCCACGAAGCTGGCCAGGCAGCTGGCAGGCCGGGTCGCGGTTCCTCTGGCAGTCCTCAAGAACGGGCTGGCCCAATGGCAACGGGACCGCTTTCCGGTCATCCAGGGGCGCGAGGGCAAACCCGGATGAACGAGATCCGTCTTTACACAACTCCCCAGTGCGGTTATTGCCGCCTGGCCAAGGCGCTGTTCGATCGCCACCACCTCGCGTACCGGGAAATCGACGTTTCGGGAGACCCGTTGACGCGGGCCCGCCTGCTTGAAATGACCGGGCGACAGACCGTCCCCCAGATCTTCATCGGTTCCAGGGCCATCGGTGGCTATGAGGAACTGAGCGCCATCGAGCGGGCCGGCAGGCTTCTCGCGATGGTCGGAGACTCCCCTTCCCCCGACCCGGAGCAGGCCGTGCCATGACCGAACCCATCATCTTTCCGACATCATCCCCAAGCCCCACCGAGCGATCCTTCTCGATCGAGGCTCTCTACCTCAAGGATTGCTCGTTCGAGTCTCCGGCTTCACCGGCCATTCTGGGGACTCCCAATCTCGCCCCCGAGATCAAGATCACCTTGCAGACGCTGGTGAACGGGATCCGGGATAATCCGGACCTCAACGAAGTGGTCCTGTCCGTCACCCTGGAGGCCCGCTGGCAGGAACGGGTGGTCTTTCTAGCGGAAATCCACCAGGCCGGGGTGTTCCGGACCCTGGGGTTCAGCGATCCCGAGAAAGGCCCGCTTTTGGGTGCCCATGCCCCGTCTCTGCTCTACCCCTACGCACGAGAGCTTTTGGGCAGCCTCGTCAGCCGGGGTGGATTCCCTCCGGTGATCCTGCAGCCGATGGACTTCGACGCGCTCTACCGTCAGCACCAAACCGTTCCGGCAAACGGCCCGACCGCCTGATCTCTTCGTGAATCCAAGGTGCCGTTTGGCGGTTCTCGGTGCTGGATCCTGGGGAACCGCGCTGGCGGTCCGGCTCGGGCGGAACGGCCATGACGTGAGTCTGTGGGGTCGCGACCGGGACGCCATCGCCGCGATGGCAGCCAGTCGGTGCAATGTCCACTACCTGCCGGGAGGGACCCTGCCCCCGACTCTGGCACCAACCGCCGACCTTGCTTCAGCGATCGCCGGAGTCCATGGCCTCGTCGTGGCGGTACCGAGCGAGGCTCTCCGCGCGGTCCTGGGACAGGCTGCCATGGCGGGACTGGAAACCGCCTGTCCGCTCCTCATCGCCACCAAGGGCATGGAGCAGGACACGACGCTCCTGCCGCACGAAGTCGCGCACGAGTTTTCCTCCCATCAACCCCTAGCCCTGCTTTCCGGCCCAAGCTTCGCGGGCGAAGTCATCCGCGAACTCCCGACTGCGGTCACTTTGGCCTCCGAAGACCCGGCGACGGCCCAATTCTTTGCCACGATGCTTCATGACCGGGTTTTCCGGGTTTATCTCGGCAGCGACCTCACCGGCGTGGCGGTCGGGGGGGCCGGGAAGAACGTGATTGCAATCGGTGCCGGGCTTGCTGACGGGCTCGGTATGGGCGCCAATGCCAGGGCCGCCCTGGTCACGCGGGGGCTGGCCGAACTCACGCGCTTCGGATTGCTACTGGGAGCGCAGGCGGAGACGTTCATGGGACTTTCCGGCGTGGGCGACCTCATCCTCACGGCCACGGACGACCAGTCCCGCAACCGGCGACTGGGCCAGCTTCTTGCGGCGGGGTATTCGGTCGAGGCGGCACATCAAAAGATCGGACAGGTGACCGAGGGGGTGCGGACGCTCGCGGCCCTGGAACGGAGACGCCACACGCTCAGAGTGGCCATGCCCATTACCGAGGCCCTCCATGCCGTGTTGTACCAAGGGGCCGATCCCTTCCAGACCCTCGCCGGGCTGCTCGAGCGGGGCCGGACCGACGAATTTCCGATGCGGGGGGCCGTCCATGCCGAATGAACCGGTTTCTCCACTCCAGTGCACCTTCTGCGGGCTGGTGCTGAACAGCCCGATCGTCCTGCTTTCGGGATGTGTGGGATTCGGTGAGGAATACACACGCCTCGAGGGCTTTTCACTGGCCCGGGTGGGAGCAGTCTGCCTCAAGGGAACGACCCTCGAGCCGCGCCTCGGCAACTCTCCCCATCGGCTTTGGGAAACCGCTTCCGGCTACCTCAACGCAATCGGGCTGCAGAACCCAGGGGTCGACGCAGTCGTGAAGACCATTCTGCCCAGCCTCGATTTTTCGGAAACCCGTTACGTGGCCAACGTGTCCGGCTCGACGGTCGAGGAATACGCCGAAGTCTCCCGGCGCTTCGATGATTCCCCGATCGATGCCCTGGAGATCAACATCTCATGCCCCAACGTCAGGGAAGGCGGCGTTCAATTCGGCAACGATCCCGACATGTCGGCGCGGGTCATCGCCGCCTGCCGTTCGATGACGCGGAAACCCCTGATCGCGAAACTTTCGCCGAACCAGACCGACATCCGGGCCAATGCCCGGCGCTGCATCGAAGCCGGGGCGGACGGCCTGGCCGTGATCAATACCGTCACGGGGCTCGCTATCGACCGAGTGCGCCGCACGGCGCTTCCGAGCTACGGCCAGGGTGGACTGTCCGGTCCCGCAATCAAGCCCATTGCCCTGCTCAAGGTCGCCGAGGTGGCGGAAATTGCAGCCCCCCTGGGCGTTCCCATCATCGGCCAGGGCGGCATCACCACCACCGAAGACGCCGTCGATTTCCTGATCGCCGGTGCGTCCCTGATCGGGCTCGGAACCGGACTCTTCTACAACCCGCTCCTAGCGAACGAGATCCACGACGGTTTGCTGGCCTATCTTTCGGCGGGCCATCTTTCACTCCGCGAGCTCGTGGGATCCCTGAGACGGGGCTGATCACCCCGTCGGCGCATCACCAGTCAACCAGGAAACCGGTGTGCTCGAGAGCCTCACTGCGCCGACCGGGTTTTCTTGCGTTTACAATTTGTCCGCTTGACTCCAACCGATCAACGCAGGGAAACCCGAGGAACCTGCGTAAAGCTAACCCCACCACCTAAAGCCTGACCCTGCCCAGACCAGCCGCAACCGGGAGGGTACGGCCCTGTCTCAAACAGGATCGGGAAATCACGGCAGGCGGCCGGGGCCTCGGAATCTGATTCATTTCCTGCAGGAGGATCCCCACTCGCGGGCCCGCCTGTCTCTGGTGACCCCCTGGGACGTTTGCAAGATCCTCCGGTCCTGGTCGACGTGACACGCTGTCCCTCCCCAGGAACTGCGCAGCGCATTGCGCTGGAAAATCAAGGGCCACATCGTCTTCCATCTCGACGACGCCCTGATATCGGTCTTTTCGAGTTGCCGGCCGAGAGCCATGCCGCAGGAGCCGGCCAGGCTCTACTACATTGCCGCCCGAGCGGATGTGGGACCTGATCCTGATTGTCCAGCATTGATCCCGCGAGCCGGGGCTTTCCGCCCTGGCCCGCCCCCGGAGGGCCGGCACCGGATTCACCTCCGGCTCATGGTCCTTTGACGGGCGGCCCCAAACGCTCGTCTCTCTCCCACTTCCGCCACCACTTTGAACCCCCATTCCCCGGGCCCAAGCGCATCCGGTTCAGTGTCGAACTCGTCGACCGTGGCCATCCCCATGGCCTGGCCGGACTCGCCGGCGGGCTCTGGTCCAGCCTCAATCCCGATCACTGGCCCACCCACTGATGCGCGCAGCGGGACCCTCCAGACCAGGTCGTCGCCACCCCGGCCGTGCCCGGACCCCGGATCTTCCGCCTGCCGGATGCGGGAGGGGAACGGGGACTTGCAACCGGAGTCAAAAGGATATATACCATGCGCGCCGACCAACCGTCGGCCATCACCGCCCCGGATGTGACCGGGGTCAAGGGGTCGCCCGAGCAGCCCCACCGGAGCCACACAATGCAAGACAGTCCGCTTCCAGAAGACGCCGAACCTCCCGGACCACTTCCCGTTCAGGCAGCCTCTACCGCCTCCGATCTCAGCTTCGATACCCCCTACGAAATCCGTATTCCCTTCCCCCCGATCTCCCCCCACCATCCCCCCGCCACTCCTCCCGCCCGTCGCACCGTCACCCGAACCTACCGTCCGCGCTTCGTCACCAGCGAAAGGGCAGAACGTTTCCGCGAGCGTTTCTATCCAACGACCCCGAAGGCCGACTGGAACGACTGGCGCTGGCAGCAGCGGCACCGGATCAAATCCACCGCAGACCTCGACCGCATCCTCCGTCTTTCCGCCGAGGAGCGGTCAGCCATCGAACGCCATGTCGGGCCCCTGCCGTTCGGCATCACCCCGTACTACGCGTCCCTCCTCGATCCCGACGACAGCACCCAGGCGCTGCGACGGACCGTGGTACCGGTTCTCGCCGAATACCAGACCACACCCGGCGAAGCCCACGATCCGCTGGGAGAGGATGCGACGAGCCCCGTTCCGGGACTCGTTCACCGCTATCCGGACCGGGTGCTGTTCCTGGTGACCGGATTGTGCGCCGTTTACTGCCGCTACTGCACCCGGGCCCGTCTCGTGGGAGCAAGCGGCGAGGGGAGCCTCAAGAAGCACCAGCTCGAGGCTGCCCTGGCCTACATCGAGTCCACCCCCTCCGTCCGAGACGTGCTGCTGTCCGGTGGAGATCCCCTCAGCCTCGACGACGAGCGGCTGGACTGGCTGCTCGGCCGACTGCGACGAATCCCCCATGTCGAATTCCTGCGCATTGGAACCAAAAACCCAGCCGTCCTCCCACAACGTATCACCCCCCGCCTGACCCGCCTGCTCAAGAAATACCACCCCCTGTGGATGAGCATCCATTTCATCCATCCCGATGAACTGACCCCGGAAGTGGGCGAGGCGTGCGGACGGCTGGCCGACGCCGGAATTCCGCTCGGCAGCCAGACCGTGCTTCTCAAGGGGGTGAACGACGATGTCGAAACCCAGAAGCGGCTCATGCAGGGGCTCCTTCGCATCCGTGTCAAGCCCTATTACCTCTACCAGTGCGACCCGATCTCGGGATCCGCGCATTTCCGGACATCGGTCGCCAAGGGGCTTGAAATCATCCAGGGGCTCCGGGGGCACACGACGGGATACGCCGTTCCGACCTATGTCGTCGACGCCCCCGGCGGGGGCGGCAAAATCCCGCTTTTCCCCGATCCCGTCGTCGGCCGCAGTGGGGGCGACCTGCTTCTCCGGAACTATGCCGGAGGGACCTACCGTTACCCGGATCCGCGGGATGAGCCCGGGCCGGCTCCATGCGCATCGGGCTGACCTATGACCTCAGGGAACCCTACCTCGCGGCCGGGCTCACCGAGGAGGAGACCGCTGAGTTTGACCGCCCGGAGACCCCGGCTGCCATCAGTGAAGCTCTGAGAGGGTTCGGACACGAAACGGTTACGATCGGATCGCTCCCCGCACTGGTGGATGCTCTTGCCCGTGGGGAGCGCTATGACCTCGTGTTCAACATTGCCGAGGGTCTGAGGGGAACCGCCCGCGAATCGCAGGTGCCTGCGCTTCTCGACGCCTACGGGATCCCCTACACTTTCTCCGGACCGCTCACCCTGGCCCTGGCCCTTCACAAGGGTTACGCCAAACGCATCGTGCGGGATGCTGGGCTCCCCACGGCTCCGTTTTTCGTGGTCGCAGATTGCGAACTGCCCGCACCGGACCTTCTGGACTACCCACTTTTCGTCAAGCCGGCGGCCGAGGGTTCCGGAATGGGGATCGGACCCGGTTCGCGGGTCGACGACCGCGCTTCTCTCAAAGAGCGGATCCAAGCCCTCCGGACCCGTTTCCGGAGCCCTCTCCTCGTCGAGCATTACCTTCCCGGACGCGAGTTCACGGTCGGCATCCTGGGCAGCGCCTCTTGCGCCCGTGTGCTCGGCATTCTCGAAATCGATGCCAAGGCACCAGGGGATCGGGCAGCTTATGGGTTTTTGGCCAAGGAGGAATACGACACCCGGATCGATTACCGGCCCGTCCCCGTCGACCATGAGCCATTCGTCGCCGAACTGGCTTTGGCCGTCCACCGCCTTCTCGAATGCGACGATGCCAGCCGGGTCGACATCCGACTCGATGGACAGGGCCGACCCCTCTTCCTGGAAATCAACCCGCTCGCGGGGCTCCACCCCATTCGTTCGGATCTCGTCATCCTGGCCAGTGCCCAGGGCTGGTCTTATCCGACGCTCATCGGGGCCATCCTGGAATCCGCACTGTCCCGGACGGTGGGCCATGCATCCAGCCGATCCTAGCTTCGTGACGCCCAGATACCGGAACCTGCAAGACCGACAGTCCGAGGGCAAAAAAAAGGGGGCAGCCATGCGATCCCCCGCCGGGACGTGAATCGGATGCTGCGTCACCATGTGGTCTCGTAACTAACGTGTCTCGATACTAGCCATGCGCCACCTTCTCATTCTCCACGGAGCCTCCCAGGGGCCAGCCCGCACCGCCGACGAGACGGAAACCGAGAGGGTGGCCTGTGGCCTCGCCGAGATCCTCTCCGGCCCGGACCGGTTCTGCGAGGTGGCCCATGCCGATCTCGATCTCGGAAGGCTCCGCAACCGGCTGGTGACCTCGCCCCCCGATCTCATTTTCAACCTGGTCGAAAGCCTGTGCGGGCAGGACCGACTGGCCTGTGCCGTCCCCGCCCTGCTCGAAAGCCTGTCTCTTCCGTTCACCGGCAACCCCACCGCCGTCATCGCTTTGGCGGACGATAAACTGGCCCTCAAACGCCAACTCCGCGCCCTGGGATTGCCCACGCCTTCCGCCGGCCCCGGGGAAGGGAATGGGGACTTCCTCGTCAAGGCCCGTTTCCAGCACGCCTCCCTGGGCTTGGGGCCCGGCGCCCGGGTCGCATCCTGGCCGGAAGCGGCCCGGCTGATCGAGGCGCAAGGCCGAAACCACGGCACCCCGTTCTTTGCCGAGGCCTTCATTCCGGGCCGCGAGTTCAACCTGTCCCTGCTCGAGACGGCCAGCAAGGACGTCCGGATTCTGCCACCAGCGGAAATCGAGTTCCGGAACTGGCCGGCCAATCGTCCCCGGATCGTCGATTACGAGGCTAAATGGGATCCGGGAAGCCCGTCCTCCCAAGGCACGGTGCGCGTCTTTCCGCGGCGCGACGGAGCGGATCGGAGGATCCTCGAGACACTTTCCGTGCTGGCCGGAACCCTTTTTGACCGTCTGGGCCTCACCGGATACGCCCGCATCGATTTTCGGGTGGATGAGCAGGAGCAACCGTGGATCATCGACCTCAACCCGAATCCCACGCTCGACCCGGAAGCGGGTTTTGTCCAGGCGGCCCTGGCCGGGGGCATCGGGTACCGGGAACTCCTCGAGGAGATCCTGAACCGTGCGACAACCCGTGTTGCCAGCCAGATGTCGTACAGGGGGCCACATGAAGAGCATTGAAGCTCCCGCGATCCGGGCTACACTTGGGCACGCCGACATCGCTCCGCTCATCGGCCTCGTCCGCGCCACCGGCTATTTCGACGATGCCGAAGTCGTCATCGCCCGGGAACTCATGGAGTTGCATCTGGCCCAGGGTGCCGAAACCTCAGGGTACTTTTTCGAGGTGGCCGAACGGTCGGCTGGCGTGCCGTTGGGCTACGCCTGTCACGGTCCCATTCCGGCGACCCTGGGCAGTCACGATCTCTACTGGATCGTCGTGGCTCCGGAGGCTCAAGGCCAAGGGATCGGGAAACGGCTCCTTGCAGCAGTTCTGGCCCGCCTGCGGGCCAGGCCCTCGGCCCGGAAGCTCTATGCCGAAACCTCGTCACGGCCCCTTTATCGACCAACCCACTCGTTCTACCGTCATTGTGGTTTCATGGAAGTCGCCCGTCTGCCCGATTTTTACCGCCCGGGAGACGATCAAATCATTTTCTGCCTGAAAATCGGCCTCCCCCGGGGAATCCCAGGCTGCTCGCATGGCCGACTTCCATAGACGAGAGACTGGACCTATTGAGACTTGCACAAATATCTGACGCATTCACGGCGCCAGTTCTGCTTGCTGCCAGTAGGCACGGATCAGTGTGGACCGACGCGGCATCGAGCGACAAATCGAACGGATCAAGCGGGAGCTACTGAGCCTCGGGCCGATGCACCTGGGGACACTTTCGAAGCAATATGCCGCCTTCCAGAAGCCGGGCTGCGCCTGTGTGGATTCCGTCAAGCCCAACGGCACGGCCCCTTCTGCCAGCTCAGCTACGCTCACGCGGGCAAGATTACCAACCACTTCGTGCGCCCCGGCTACGTCGCTTAAATCAAGAAGGAGTTGGTCGCCTACAAGCGCTTCCGCGAGCTCACCCAGAAGTGGGTCGGGCTGGAGCTCGCCCTCTCCCAACTACGCCTGGGGCACGCCTACCGGGAGGCAGACGATAAGTGACCGAGAAGTCTGTACTCTCTAGCAATAACTCAAAAATTGAAAATCGAAAGAGCGGCTAGGCGGCAGGAGATCCCGGCCACCACCTGGCGAGAGCCTGAGCAACCCCTGCGGCATCCTCTTCCACCGGGAGATGCCCGATGCCATTCAGGACGCGGAGTTCAAAGTGGCCGTAAAAAGGCGCAATCGACTTGGCGATCAGCGTTTTCGTGATGGCCGGATCGGCTGCGCCCACCACCAGGACAAACGGGATGGTGCCCGGCGCGGGAGTAGATGGGTCCTTTCGCTCGACCGACCAGGATTCGAGGTAGGTGCAAAGGGCATCCTCCCTGGTTTCCATCCGGCTTTGCGTCACCCAGCGCCCGATGGCTGCGTGACCTGTCGCTGGGCCTGCAAGCCGCTTGAGGACCCTGAACCGGGCGTCTTCTTCCGTACAGGCCGCCCGGTAGATCTCCCGTGCCCGTTCACCGAGCAGGAGACCGTCCATCGGGACGGGCGCGATCCCGGCCAGGGAAGCCACCCGTTCCGGCGCCTTGTGGGCGAGCCGCTGGATCACGAGTCCTCCCATGGAATGCCCCACCCAGCGGACCCGTTCAAGGCCGGTTTCTGCCGCGAAGCGGATGAGTTCCATGACCGCCCCGTCGACCGTAAATTCGCCCGGAGAGGCCCGGGTTTCACCGTAGCCGGGCAGGTCGACCATAATCCAGCGCTCAGTTTGCGAATCCATGAATGGCATGAGCGGCTCGAACATTCGCGAGGACCGGAGCCAGCCGTGGACCCAGACCGTGACCCGGGGTCCATCGCCAATCACGCGTCGGACAATCACGGATCGCTCTTCCGACCGGCCAGTTTCCGGGTCAGCGTGTTGCGGCCGATCCCGAGCAGGCGGGCGGCTGCTTGGCGATGCCCGCTTGAGCGTTCCAGAGCCACGGAGATGAGAATCCGTTCAGCTGCCCCGAGCGCCCGTGCATAGTCTTCCGGGGAAGCCTTGCGGCACCATTGGCCCAAGGCCTCGGTCCAGTCTGGGGCGGATACGGGATCCGGATCCGGTCGAAAGTTTTCAAGATCCCCGACCCGCACCAGCGGACCTGGGGGCTCAAGTACAATTTTCCAGCAGAAGTTGATGAGCTCCCGGACGTTCCCCCGCCAGGGCCAGCGCCGAAGTTCGTCGATCGTCTCGGGAGAGAGACGGGGGGGGGGAAGTCCGAACTCGGCTCCCGCCTCCCTGAGAAAGTGTTCAAGGAGAAGGGGCAGGTCGCCAAGCCGGTCCCGCAGGGGAGGCAGGCGGATTTCAACCACGTTGAGCCGGTGATAGAGATCTTCACGGAAATGGCCCGCCCGAACAAGGGCGGCCAGGTCTTGGTGGGTCGCGGCAATCAGGCGGGCATTGGTGGTCACGGTTTTCTCGCCTCCCACCCGATAGAACTCATGTTCGGCAATAACCCGAAGAAGACGGGTCTGCAGCGGCAGGGGCATGTCGCCGATCTCGTCAAAGAAAAGCGTCCCTCCCTGAGCCTGCTCGAAACGTCCCGTACGTTCGGCGATGGCGCCTGTAAACGCCCCACGCTCGTGCCCGAAAAGCTCAGTCTCCAGCAGTTCGGCGGGACTGGCCGCCGCGTTGATGGCGATGAACGGGCCCTTCGTCCGTGGGCCATGGGCGTGAAGCGCTCGGGCGACAAGTTCCTTGCCGGTGCCGGACTCACCACTCACGAGAACCGTGACGTCGCTTCTGGCCAGTCGGCCGATCTGGCGGAAAACCCTTTGCATCTCCGGAGCTGCGCCGATCAGGGACGATGAGGAAGAAGAATGCTTCACGCGGCGTCCAGCTTCCGGTAATTCGCGCGTGAGCGCACGCTCCACGGCGGTGATGAGTTCGCGCAGATCAACCGGCTTGGGCAGATATTCGAAGGCCCCGTTCTCATAAGCTCGGATTGCATTCTGGAAATCTGCATGGGCGGTGACGACGATAGCCGGATGTTCGGGGTAGCGACGGGACCAAGCCGACAGGAAATTGAGACCGTCGCCGTCCGGCAGGCGGATATCCAGGATCAGCGCCGTGGGGGCTCCATGGGCAAGCGCTTCCTCGCATTCGCCGAGGCGGGAAAAACCCCTCACCTCATAGTCTGATTTGGCGAGCGCCTTTTCGAAAACCCAGCGGGTGGAGGCATCGTCATCCACGATCCAGACCCGGCCGCGCCCCGTCATGGGCTGCTCCCGAGAGGCAGGAGAACCGAGAAAACGGTCCTACCCGGCCGGCTTTGCCATTCGATGAGGCCCCCCTGTCGCTGGACGAGGTCCTGGGCGATCGCGAGTCCGAGCCCGGTGCCGCCCGGCCGACCGCTCACCAAGGGAAGAAACAGGCGTTCCCCGAGTTCCGGTGGTACTCCGGGGCCCTCATCCTCGACATCGAGACGGATGGCCAAGGGATGACGCCGTCCCTGGATCGTGTATTGACGCTCGATGCGGGTCCGGATCCGGATCGTCCCGGTATCCCGCATGGCTTCGCGTGCATTGCGGACCAGATTGAGGAGGGCCTGGACCAGAAGGTCGCGATCCAAAAACAGTTCGGGCAAACTGGGATCGTAATCCCGGATCAGGCGGAGGGACGACACCCGTTCCGTCTCGAGCATGTTGAGGACGTGCTCGGCGGGTTCGTGGATGTTGAAGGGCGAACACCGGGGTGGCGTGAGAGGGCCCAGGAGGGTCTCGACCAGTCCCCCGAGGCGGTCAACCTCTCTCAGGATGATCCGGGTATAGTCGCGGAGCGACGGATCCTCAAGCTCCGCCTCGAGCAACTGGGCCGCGCCCCGGACCCCGCCCAAGGGGTTTCGGATCTCATGGGCCAACTGGAGAAGAAGGGCTCGGCCAGCCTGGTAACGCTGGGTCAGCGCGTCCTCGCGACTGATCAGGAGATGGCGGTCCAAGGGATAAAGCTCGAGGATGAGTTCAGCCGGCGGGAGAGGGGAGGCGATACAATCGAGGGTGACCGTCCGGCCGCCCACCGCAAGCTCGAGCTCGCGGTAGGTCCGGATCTCTCCGGCGGCGACTTGGCTGGACAAGAGCGGTATCAGGGGCGCAAAAGCGGCAACCGAGTCAACCAGTGGCCGGCCCACAGCGGATTGCGGCAATTCGAACAGGTCGGACGCCGAGGCGTTGGCATAGAGAAGGTCCAAGCCGGAATCGACCCGCATGATTGCTGTGGCAAGGCCGTCCAGGAGACTCGCCGCATCCGCCAATGATCGGTTCCGGGCCGGTACCGTATTCACTGCACCATTATAGTGCATGATGCCCCCCAGGCCAAGAGCGTGGACACTTTTCCGAGCCGGCCATTCGGATAATTTTATTGAAACATCAAGTAGTTCAGCCATATCGAACGAGATCGCCCTCCCGTGACTGACCCTCGTTCGATGGGGTTCCTGGGCTTACGAGCCTGGTCTTCATTCCCTCCGAACGGCAAGCCGATCCGGAGGACGGGCGGGACAATCTCTTTTTTGCAAGCGCTCGATCCGAGCGGCACGGAGGGAGTCACCCGGCCGGACATCATGGGGGACTGCGGGGCTTGGCCGGCAGTTTTGCCGGAGGCGCGCCGGGTCTTTGGTCAGTCGCCAGAGCGACCCGCCTGCTGAACCCAGCCTTGAATCAGTGAGGAATGGCCTTGATCGGACCCGCCGACCTGATGCTCGGGGCGGCTCCGAAAGGCGGCGGGGCAAGAATCGAGTGTTGATGGACGTAGAAAGTGACGGAGCGAGTTTCGAGAACTGCGCCCTGCGCCGAGACGATTTCGACGGTCAGGACATGCGTCCCACGCCAGACTTGGTGCAGGACCTGGCTTGTCGCCTGGGTCGCTCCCCCTTGCGGCTTTCCGTCCAGGAGATAACGCAGAGCATCACCGCCCTCAAGCGGGGGAGAAAGCGTGACGGACGCCGTCAGAATACCACCGATGTTGAAGAGCGACTGCCGGTTGGTTGGGCTCAGGATCGCCAGCCGATAAACGTTCCGCTTTGCGGCTGGACGCACAACGCCCTGCCGACCCATGATCCCCAGTCTTACGGGCTTGACAGAGAAGGTGGATAGCTCCCCGCCCAAGACCACGCGCTTCGCTCCTGGGTGCGGGACGTCAGAGTAATGCCGGACGCCGTTGTGTCCGACCCAGGTATAGACGGGTTGAGCAAAGGCCAAGCCGACCAAGCCTAAACCAGCCCACAGACCGCCTAAGAGAAGAAGCCCCCTCATAGCACCAGCATAGACCGGTCTGACGGGCGGGACAAGTGGGGATGCCCTGGTCCGGGCCCCCGAAAGGGTGGTATTCTCGGAAAATCGTGAACACCCACGTGCCTGGATTCCGGTCATCGGCCAGCCTGATCCTTGCTGGTTCGTTGCTGTTCGGAATCGCCGGATGTGCTGCGATGCCAGAAGGGCAACCAGCCATTCACACTGACGCTGGGGGAAGGGTGGCACGCGGAGGGATGCCGGCCGGTCGTGTGTGGGTTCTGAGGGCCGGATGGCATACGGGATTGGTGCTTTCCAGAGCCGCAGTTGGGCGCACACTAACCTCCCTGTTTCCGTTCTCCCCCACGCCCCGCTTCCTCGTGTTGGGATGGGGAAACCGGGACTACTACGTGGAGCCCCATCCGGGCATCTGGACTGCACTTTCCGCGTTGTTTCCGTCCCCGAGCGTCGTCCTCGTCCAAGCGTGCCGGTGCAGGCTCACCATGTGCCTGGGCCCCTCTCAGCAGCTCCGTCGGGTCATTGTCAGCCGGACTGGAATCGTGAAACTCCGTCGTTACCTGGAACTCACCCTCGAAAAAAACCACGCGGGCCGCCTGGAGCCCGTCGCCCAAGGCCCTTTCCCGAAGAGCGAGTTTTTTGCTTCGGGGCTTTCCTACGACGCTTTTCATACCTGCAACACGTGGACCGCGGAGGCGCTGCGGAAGGCGGGCCTGCCGATGACCGTCACCGGCGTCCTCTTCGCCTTCCAGCTCTGGGAACAACTACCGAAACCCCCAAGCCAGCAACGCCGGCACCCAGCGCCGACACCCAGGCCCAACCGATTACAGGGCATGGAAAACACCATTTTGGGGGTCACAACGAAGCAGTTCGCCGGCCTCAAGATCGAAATACCAGCCGTGTAGGGTCAGCATTTTCCGCTCGACCCGCTCCCGGATCCAGGGGAAAGTCATCAGATTGTCGAGAGACAGCCGGATCGCTTCCTGTTCGCAGGCACGCCGAAAGGGGCGTCCGTCGGCGGCTTTTCGGGCGTGACTGAGTGCCGGGGCCGCCATCTGCATCCAGCCCGAGATAAAGGAGCCCGGTCGTTCCACGCCTTCGGCCAGTGCCCGGATGCCTCCGCACTGGGCGTGTCCGAGAACGATCAACTCGGGAATTCCAAGATCGCAGATGCCGAACTCGAGAGCGGCACTCGTGCCATGGTAAAGCCCGCCGGATTCGCAGGGTGGCACCAGGTTGGCCACATTGCGGATTACGAAAAGGTCTCCTGGCCGGCTATCGGTGAGAATGGCGGGATCGACGCGGGAATCGCAGCAGCCGACGACCAAAGCCAGGGGAGATTGTCCGGCCTGTGCAAGCCCTTCGTAGAGAGTGTGGTCGGCGACGAAGTAGCGGTCGTGGAAGCGATGGTAGCCAGCGACGAGGTCAGCCAGGCCTGTGGCCATGAAATGGGTCCTGCGGTTCAAGGACCCCATCCTAGCGGAACGGCCGCCCGCCTTCCAGCCGTCCCGAAACCGCGGTCCTCGAATCAGAGGGAATAGTAGAGTTCGAACTCGACCGGATGGACGCGCATGCGTACGTCGGCCAGCTCCTGTTCCTTGATCCGGATATAGGCGTCGAGAAGATCGTCCGTGAAGACCCCTCCCGTGGTGAGAAAGCTCCGGTCAGCGGACAAGGCCTCAAGTGCGGACTCGAGCGAGTAGGCCACCTGGGGAATCTGCCGGTCCTCCTCGGGGGCCAGTTCATACAAATCGACATCCCAAGGTTCGCCGGGACTCATTTTTTTCTGGATACCGTCGATGCCGGCCATGAGCAGAGCCGAAAAGGCCAAGTAGGGGTTGGCCGTGCTGTCCGGGAAGCGGATCTCGATCCGGCGGCCTTTGGGAGTGTGAGTGAACGGAACACGGATCGCTGCGGACCGGTTGCGGGCCGAGTACGCCAGTTTGACCGGGGCTTCGAAACCGGGTACGAGCCGGCGGTAGCTGTTCGTCGAGGGATTGGTCAACGCATTCAAGGCCCGGGCGTGGTGGACCACGCCGCCGATGAAAAAGAGGGCCAGATCGGACAGTCCACCGTACCCCTTGCCGGCGAACAGGTTTTCCGTGCCCTTGACGAGTGAGGTATGGACATGCATGCCACTGCCGTTGTCGCCGACCAGGGGTTTCGGCATGAAAGTTGCGGTTTTTTGGTGGCGCGCGGCCACGTTGTGTACGACGTACTTGAAAAGCTGGACCTCGTCGGCCTTGCGGACCAGAGAGTCGAAGCCGACCCCGATTTCGCACTGCCCTGCAGTCGCCACTTCGTGGTGGTGTACCTCGACCCGGAGGCCGAGTTCCGTGAGCGTGGTGCAGATTTCGGAGCGGAGATCCTGCAGGGAATCGACCGGTGGCACCGGAAAGTACCCTCCTTTGACCACCGGGCGGTGGCCCGGGTTGCCGCCCTCCCGCCGGGTTCCCGAGTTCCAGGCTCCCTCCCAGGAATCGATTTCATAGAACGCGCCGTTCAGACGGTGGTCCCAACGGACACTGTCAAAAATGAAAAACTCGTTTTCCGGACCGACCATGAGCGTATCCGCGATACCGGTAGCACGCAGAAAGTCCTGCGCGCGCTTTGCGAGCGAACGGGGATCGCGTACGTAGGGTTTTCGGGTTACCGGATCGTAGACATCCGCGCGCAGGAGCGCGGTGCGTTCGCTGCGGAACGGATCAAGGATGAGGCTATCTGGTTCCGGCATGAGGATCATGTCGGAATCCTGGATCCCCCTCCAGCCGACAATTGAGGAACCGTCGAACATTTTCCCTTCCTCAAAAAGCGATTCACTGACGGCGGTGATCGGCAACGTGACGTGCTGTTCTTTTCCGCGTGTGTCGGTAAAACGGAGGTCGACGTAACGCACCTGCTCTCGAGCCAGCCAATCCAGGACTTCGTAGGATTGCATGCAAGACCTCCTTTAGGATCATGGGGTGACAACCCACTTGCTGCAGGTTTTGTGCCAGGCCGCTTGGCACGAACTCACCAGCTTTCAGCAGCAAGATTCATGGCCTGTTCCGACTGGTTCGCACCGGATCGGTGCAGGAGTGGCCGGACTGGACAGGGTATACTTTGCACCGCCTGCCTTCGGACCCGTGCATGCCCGATTTCCAAAACATGGTTTTTACCCTCAATCAATTCTGGACCGGTGAGGGTTGTCTTTGGCTTCCCCCGCTCGACCTGCCGATGGGGGCGGCGACCTTCCATCCGGCCACCTTCCTCAGGGCACTCGACCCGAACCCTTGGTCCGCCGCTTTCCTCCAGCCCTGCCGGCGTCCGCAGGACGGCCGGTATGGCGAAAATCCCAACCGGGGTCAGCATTACTTCCAGTACCAGGTGGTCCAGAAACCTGTCCCCGACCGCTTCCAGGAGCAGTTTCTGTCCTCCCTGGAAGCCGTCGGCGTCGACCGACATGTGGACGAGATCCGCTTCGTCGAGGACAATTGGGAGTCTCCCACACTCGGTGCCTGGGGCCTCGGCTGGGAAGTCTGGCTGAACGGCATGGAAGTGGCCCAGTTCACCTATTTCCAGCAGGTGGGAGGCTTCGCCTGTGAGCCCGTGATGGGAGAAATTACCTACGGGCTCGAACGTCTCCTGATGACGCTTGCCCAGTCGGACGAGATGTATGGACTTCCCTGGGGAGAGGGGGCGGGGAAGCGGATTTTCCATTATGGCGATCTCTTCCTGGACGATGAGATCGAGATGTCCCATTACAACTTCGAACAGGCCGATCCATCCGAACTCGCCCAACGTTTCCAGAAGATCGAAGTCGAGGCGAATCAACTGCTCGCGGCCGGGCTGCCCCGACCGGCCTATGAGTGCGTCATCGAAGCCTCCCATCTGTTCAATCTGCTGGACGCCCGCCATGCCGTCTCCGTAGGAGAACGTCAGCGCTATGTGCTGAGAATCCGAAAGCTGGCCCAAGCGGTCGCACAAGATTACCGAACCCGGGCCGGATGAACGGACACCCGATTTCCTCAGCGGACCTCTTGGTCGAAGTGGGAACCCTGGAGTTGCCGGCCCGTCTCGCCTCGGGCCTGTCCCGGGAGTTCGCCTTCCGGCTGCTCTCCGCCCTCAGGGAGGATTCCTGGGTCGAGCCGGAGACCCGAGCCGAGGCCTGGTATACACCGCGCCGTCTCGCGGTCCGTATCCTCCGGGTGCGCCGGATCCGTCTAGGACAGACGGTGGTTCATCGGGGACCCAGCCTCGACCGGGCCTTCGACGCGAAGGGCCGACCCACTGCCGCCGCCCTCGGCTTTGCCGCAAAGCAGGGGGTTGAATGGGAGACCCTCGGTCGCGAGGAGGGCCATCTGGTTTTCCGTTTCGCAAGACCGGATACCGGCCTCGACGAGGTTCTGGCTCCGATGATCGAACGGATTCTCACCCAGCTTCCATGCGATCGCGAGATGCGGTGGAGTTCCAACATTCCACCCTTTGTCCGCCCGATCCGCACCATCCTCCTCCTGCATGGTGACCATCCGGTGCCTGGCCGGGTCTACGGGGTCGAGGCCGCCCCCCAAACCCTGGGGCACCCGGTTCATCATCCGGAGCCCTTGTCGGTCGAACGGAGTGAGGACTACGAGCGCGTGCTCGCATCCGGACGCGTTCTTCTCCAAAGCCCAGGTGATCCCGGCCTTCGCGACCGGATCTGGGAACTCGTTGAGACGGCTGCGCATGATTGGCACGCCGACTGGCTTCCGGTTCGCGACGAAAAAACCCTGGCTGAAGTCGCCGACATGGTGGAATGGCCCTGCGCCCTGGCCGGATCGTTTCCGGAGCATTTCCTGGCACTCCCCGAAGCAGTTCTCGCAGCGGTGCTGCTCGGCCAGCAGCGGGTCTTCCCCTTGCGGGATGCCGCCGGGCACTGGAAGCCGGGCTTCGTCGCGGTCGTCAACCTCGAAAGTCAAAACCGGGAGCGGGTCCGCCGTGGCGAGGAGCGGGTAGTCTGCCCACGGCTCGCGGATGCCCACTTCTTCTACCAGGAAGATCTCAAACTGGCTCCGGCCGAGCGCCTGCCCGCGCTCGGAGAAATCGTTTTTGCAAGAAAGCTGGGAAATCTGGGGCAGCGCCGCGAGCGACTCATGGACTGGATGTCTCGCTGGGCAGAAGCCCTCGGGGTCGATGCCGCTTTGGCCCGCGAGGCCGGATCTCTGGTTCTGGCGGATCTCACCTCCCGCCTGGTCGGCGAGTTCCCAGAGCTGGCCGGCATTGCCGGTGCAATCTATGCCGGAGTGCACGGTGCCCCCCCGACCCTCTGCCAGGCCCTCGCCGAGGCCTACCTCCCGGGGAATGCCGACAATCTCCGGCCCCAGACCACACTGGGCCGGGCCCTGTCCATGGCGCTCCGCATCGACCTTTTGGCCGGATATTTTCTGATCGGGGAAAAGCCGACTGGGCAACGCGATCCCTACGCTCTCAGGCGGGCTGCCTTGGGCCTTGTCCGTCTCCTGGACCCCGTGAAAGACCCGTCCGGAAGCACGCAGGGCATGCTTCCCACCCTGCTCAATCCCCCGCTCACCGACCTTTTCCAGTCAGCCCTTGAAGCTTACCCGGACGCACTGGGAACCCGGGATGCTCAGGAACTCTCAGCCTTCACCCTTGAACGCTTCAGAGGGCTCTACCTTGACGGTGGAGGCCGGGCCGACCACTTCGAGGCGGTCCTCGCGACCCAGCCGTCCACCATCGCCATGACCCGGCTCCGGCTCAATGCACTGGATGGGTTCCAAGGCCGGTCCGAACTGGCCACCCTCATCCAGATCGGCAAGCGGGTTACCCATCTCCTCAAGCACCGCAACGAACCAGAAACTGACGGCGGGCGCGAGTCAGCCCAGTCCGGAAATTCCGTCGAAACCGTTCTCGCAACGCTGGTCAGCACCCTCGAACCTTCGGTCACCCAGGCGGCATCCGCTCACCGGTATGACGAAATCCTTCGTCTCCTCTGTACCCTTGAGGATCCCCTGTCCCGGTTTTTCGATCAAGTACTCGTTCTCTCGCCCGATCCGGCTCTCAAGGCCCGGCGTCTCGCTCTCCTCGAACGCATCAACCTTCTTTTGACCTCTGTGGCCGATTTGAGCCGCCTTCAGACCCCGACTCCGTGACGGTCAATCTTGCTTCCATGTCCCAAGGGCCAACCCGCTGGATCATTCTCGATCGGGATGGGGTCATCAACATCGACTCCCCGGACCATATCCTGAGCCCGGATGCCTGGAAACCGATCCCCGGCAGCCTCGGGGCGATTGCCGAGCTGACTCAGCGCGGCTACGGGATCATCGTCATCACCAACCAATCCGCCATTGGCCGTGGGCTCATGACCGGCCACGACCTCGCCGCCATCCACGAGCGCATGCATGAATGGATCGAAAGGGCGGGTGGCCGCCTCGAGGCCGTTTATCATTGTCCGCACGCTCCCTGGGAGAATTGCGCCTGCCGCAAGCCGAACACCGCTCTCTTCCACCAGTTTTCAAAACAGTTCGCGGTTCCCCTGGCCCGACTTCCCGCGGTCGGGGACGCCCGTCGTGACCTCGAGGCCGCCATCGCGGTCGGAGCCCAGCCGGTTCTCGTCCTGACCGGACAAGGGCGACGGACGAAGATGGATCTTGAACGCCATCCTCTCTCCCATCCGGTAGAAATCCACGCCGATCTGGCTGCCTTCGTCCGGGTTCTCCTTGGAAACGCCATGCGGACCGGGCCGCTCCCGGAATCCTGACAAAGGCCAGATGCGCGTCTCCCTGTTTGCCCGTTCGCTCCTATTCACCCTGCTCATGGGGATCAGCATAACCTTCTTCGCATTCCTCATGGCGTTGACGCTGGGTCTGCCTCTCTTCGAGCGGATCCGTTTCTCCCTGGGCCGTGCCTGCTCCTCCTTCGAACTCAAGGCTCTGGCATGGCTGTGCGGACTGGACTACCGGATCGAGGGGCTTGCCCACCTGCCGAAATCCGGAGGGATCCTGTATTGGCGTCACGAATCCACCTGGGAGACCTTTCTTTCCTTTCTTCTGCCCACGCAACCCACTTGGGTACTCAAGCGGGAATTGCTCTGGATCCCGATCGTCGGCTGGGCCATCGCCAGCCTGAAACCCATCGCTATCAACCGGAGGGCCGGGCACCGTGCCGTGGTCCAGGTTCTGCGCCAGGGATGTACCCAGCTTGAGCGGGGCCGCACGCTCAACTTCTTTCCCGAAGGGACTCGGCTGGCACCGGCTGAACGTCGCCGCTACGGAGTGAGTGGTGCACTTCTGGCACGCGCGAGTGGGCAACCCGTGATTCCGATTGCCCATAACGCAGGCGACTTCTGGTCGAGAAGGAGCCTGCTCAAGCACCCCGGCACCATCCACGTCCATATCGGCCCCCCGATCGATGCACACAACCTGTCCCCGGATGAACTCAACCGACAGGTGGGTGAATGGATGGAAGGTGAGCTTGCGCGGATTCGCTCCTGAAAACCAACCCCTCCCGGAGGATGATCACTCAGGTGCCGTGACGGAAGCGGGGCACCCCCGTCCGGTCAAACGTCCAGGTTGATCACGTCTAGAGCGTTACGCTCGATAAACTCGCGCCGCCGTTCCACCTGTTCGCCCATGAGCGTCGTAAAGAGGTCATCGGCGGCCAGTGCGTTGTCGATCCGGACCTGCAGGAGGCGGCGGCTTTGGGGATTCATGGTCGTTTCCGCGAGTTGCTCGGGATTCATCTCACCCAATCCTTTGTAGCGCTGGAGCGTCGTTCCCCGACGGGCTTCTTCATAGAACCAGTCCATGGCGGATTCGAAATCCGGCTTCACGGTGCTGCGGTCTCCCCGGCGCAGAGCCAGCGGTCCCTCGGCCAAGGAGTAGATCCGGTCATGTGCCGCGCGCAACTCGCGGTAATCCGGACTCAGGAAAAAGTCGTGCCGGATGCCTCGATCCGACTCGACGCCATTTTCGCGTCGCAAGAGGTGCAGGACATTGGGTTCCAGCCGCAGGCGGTAGTGCGCGTGCGGATAGCGTTCCCCGAGAAGCCGGTTCACCTCATTCCACCACGGCTCGATGGCCTCGGCCGAGTCCAGACTGCGGGGGTCGGGGTCGGACACCCGGAGAAACGTCCACAGGAATCCTGCGTCGTACCGCTGGCCAAGACGCCGGATGACCCGCCGCGCCTGCAGCAACGCAGCAGCCGTCTGCCGCAGATCTTCCGCGGAAACCGGCTCGTCATGGCCGGCTGAGCTGAGCTCAGCCCCATCAAGTGCGGCCGAGAGAAGGGAGGCATCCATTTCTCCTTCGTCCTTGAGATAGAACTCCTGCTTGCCGCGGCGAACCTTGTAGAGCGGCGGCTGGGCGATATAGATGTGGCCGCGTTCGACCAACTCGGTCATCTGGCGATAGAAGAAGGTGAGGAGAAGGGTGCGGATATGGGCACCGTCCACATCGGCATCAGTCATGATGATGACGCGGTGATAGCGCAGATTGCCGGCGTTGAAGTCGTCCTTTCCGATCCCACATCCGAGGGCGGTGATGAGGGCGGTGATTTCGTCTGAAGACAGCACCCGGTCGAACGAGGCCTTCTCGACGTTGATAATCTTGCCTTTGAGTGGCAGAACCGCCTGATGACGACGGTCGCGCGCCTGTTTCGCCGAACCGCCGGCGGAATCCCCCTCGACCAAAAACAATTCGCAAAGGCTTGGATCCTTCTCCTGGCAGTCGGCCAGCTTGCCTGGCAGTCCGGCGACGTCCAGAGCACCCTTGCGGCGTGTCAGATCCCGTGCCCGTCGGGCCGCCTCGCGCGCCCGAGCGGCCTCGGTCATCTTCTCGGCGATCTGGCGTCCTTCGGCCGGTCGTTCCCAGAGAAATTCCCTGAGCTTTTCCGCGACGAAGCCTTCGACGATCGGCTTGACTTCGGAGGAAACCAGCTTGTCCTTGGTCTGGGAACTGAACTTGGGATCCGGAACCCGGACCGAAACCACGGCGGTGAGTCCCTCACGGGCATCATCCCCCGTCACCTGCACTTTTTCCTTGCGTGCATGCCCCGCCTCTTCCAGAAAGCCGACCAGGGTCCGCGTCAGGGCACTACGAAAACCCGTGAGGTGCGTTCCACCATCCCGCTGCGGCAGGTTATTGGTGAAACAGAACACCGTTTCCTGGTATGACTTGGTCCATTGCAGGGCGACCTCAACACCGATATCCCCCTGCTCTCCCGAGAAATGGCAGATGGTCGGATGCAGGGCCGTCCGGTTGCGATTCAGGTACTCGACAAAGGCCCGGATGCCGCCTTCGACATAGAAAAGTTCCTGGCGTTCGTTTCGCTCATCGGTCAGATATATCTTAACCCCTGAATTTAAAAAAGAAATCTCCCTTATGCGGTTGGCTAGGACCTCGTAATCGAAATGCGTTTCGGTAAAGATCCGGGAACTCGGCTGGAAGCGGATTTCCGTACCTGTTCCAGTCGCCTCTCCAATTTTCCGTATTGGATAGAGAGGCTCACCCATGCGATATTCCTGCTCATAAAGCGCCCCGCCGCGCCGGATCCTGAGTATGAGTTGTTCGGAGAGGGCATTGACCACGGAGACTCCAACCCCGTGCAGGCCGCCAGAAACCTTGTATGTGTTGTCATCGAATTTGGCACCCGAATGGAGGACCGTCATGATCACTTCGGCGGCGGAACGCCCCTCTTCGAGATGGACCTCGACCGGGATGCCACGGCCATCATCCCAGACACTGACGCTGCCATCCATGTGGATGATCACACGGATCTCATGGCAGTAGCCGGCCATGGCCTCATCGACCGAGTTGTCGATGAGTTCGTAGACCATATGGTGGAGGCCAGTGCCATCGTCGGTATCGCCGATATACATGCCAGGACGCCGCCGGACCGCATCCAGACCGCGCAGGACCTTGATGCTGCTCGTCTCGTAGCTTGCGGTAGACTCATTCATTCTGGTGAACCGATCCTTCTATCTTAATCGTTGAATTCTAGCATGAGCGTATGGCCCGGACATGCCCCTGTTCCACGTGAAACAAGCCATGGGGCCAGCTTTCCAGCGATGCCCGGGACAGGCTTGATGCGGTCATGACGACCTGTATGCCACTCCCTTGCACCAACCTCAGGAGTCGTCCTTGTGCCTCCTCGTCCAACTCGGATGAGAAGTCATCCAAGAGGAGGACCGGACAGGTTTCTCGCTTTTGGGCCAAAAACCGCGACCCACCCCAGATCAGGGCCAGCGCCAGTAGCTTGGCCTGACCCCTTGAAAAAAACTGGCGGACCGGGATCTGGTCGACCCGGATTTCAACTTCAGCCCGCTGCAGGCTTGGACTCACGGAATCAGCCCGGAACACATCTGGCCGAGACGGATCGAGCCTCCCGTGTGAATCCCTACCCTTGCAATAATCAAAACTGAAGACCTGACCGGGGAAAAACACTGACGCTGCCAATTCCCAGAAAGGAAGACAACCGGCCAAGAGACGCTTTCTGGACTCTTCGATTCCGGGAGCAACCTCCATCATCTGGCTGTACCAGATATCCCCGCTCATTCCTGAACGAAGCGCCCACTGCCACTGTAACAGAGCCCTCCGATAGAACTTCCAAGTTGCCCAGTTTTCAGGTTCCACGTGGAACATGAGCCAGTCAAGCAGACGACGCCGGCGCTCCGGACCTCCCAAAACGATCCGGGTGACATCGGAATCCATCAATGTCAGGGGGAAAAGTTGTCCGATTTCCCGTGCTGTCGCTTCCCGGCCGTCGATGAACGTCCTGAGCCCGTTTTCAAAAACCGACTTGATGATCCGGGACCCCGCTGAGAGCAGAACGACCGACTCGACCCCAAAGGAATGGCAATCCTTACGGACCAGAACAGAAAGCCGGGAGGTCCGGAAGGAGCGGCCACGGGCCAGAAGATAGACGGCTTCGAGAAGGGAGGTTTTTCCTGATCCATTAGGTCCCACCAGAATGGCCGGCTCTCCCTTCAGGGAGATTTCACCACTCTCGAAACAACGAAAACTCTGTAAGCAGAGTTCGCCGATCGGCATTTACAGACGCATCGGCATAATCACATACTGGAAGCTGGCGTTCGCTTTCGGGTCAATTCGGCAACTGCTGTTTGGATCATTGATGAGGATTTTGATCTCGGGTTCGCTCACAGCATTCAGGACATCAAGCAGATAGGAAACATTGAATCCCACCTCGAAACTCTCACCCTCATAGTCTGTCTCGACAATGTCCTCCGCCTCTTCCTGTTCTGCATTATGTCCTATCATCCGCAAGGACTTACTTTCAAAGCTCAAGCGAACCCCCCGGATTTTTTCGTTGGCCAGAATGGCCGCACGCGATAGGGCTTCTTTCATGCGGTTGCGGTCAACGATGATGCAATGCCGGCTTTCCTTGGGGATGACGCTCGAGTAGTCCGGGTAGCGGCCCTCGATCAGTTTGGTCGTGAGGGAAAGGTTGCCGCACTCGACACACAGATGATTCGGTGCAAAAGCGATGCGAATTGGCTGATCCCCCTCGCCGATGAGGCGCTCAAGCTCCAGAATTCCCTTGCGGGGCACAATGGCCGCCCTTTCACCCAGCTCTCCGCTGGCAGGTATCGAAGCCAGATTCATCATGCCGACGGACAGACGGTGTCCGTCCGTCGCCACAGCGCGAAGAACCTGATTCGAGTACTCGAACCGGAGCCCATTGAGGTAGTAGCGGACGTCATTTTGCGCCATGGCAAAATGGGTCTTGCGGATCAACTCCCGTAGACGGTCTTGGGGCACTTCAATGAAAACAAGTGACTGTGGTTTCTCAATCAGTGGAAATTCTTCAGCCGGTTGAGTAAGAACGGTAAAGCGAGCACGCCCGGTTTTGAGCTTGAGACGGTCTGCTTCCGGTTCCATCAGAATTTCCTGGTGAGCCGGCAGGGAACGGATGATATCGGCAAACTTCCGCCCGGGAACCGTGATATGGAGTTCTCCTGGGTTGGCCAGTTTTTCAGTGGCGACAAGCTCGACCTCAAGATCCGACGAAGTGACCGATAATGACTTTTTATCTATGTTTATCAATATATTGGAAAGTATTGGCATGGTTTGTTTGCGTTCGACCACGCCCAGTACGGCGATGACGGGTCCGAGGATTTCTTCGCGGTTGATGGTGATGCTCATAACAATAACTCTATTAGGTTTTAAATCAGTAGTGTTAGTAGTACATAGGGTCAGTATGCACAGTTCAGCCAGTTTGAATCTGATTCGATAGGTATTTCTGGTATCCGTGAAGTTGGGTAGACGTTGTGGATAAGCTGTGTGGGAAGGGGTCCGGCCGCCTGTAGGTTATCACTGTCGGTGAGTTATGCACGGCTTTTACCCAGTTAGGGTTCTGATCAGATTTTCATAGTCATCACTCAGACGGGGATCGGTTTTTTTGAGTTCGCTGATTTTTGAGCAGGCATGGAGAACGGTTGTGTGGTCACGGCCGCCGAAGGCATGTCCGATTTCGGGCAGGCTGTGATCCGTGAGGTCCTTGGCCAGACTCATGGCAATCTGACGGGGCCGGACGAAAGAACGTTTCCGGCTCTTCGATTCGAGATCGGAAGTCCGGATCCGGAAGTAGGCAGCGACGGTCCGCTGGATATTTTCCAGGCTGACCTGGCGCTGATGAAGGGAAATGAGGTCCCGTAGGGCCTCTTTGGTCAACGCCACCGTGACTCTCTGGCCGGTGAACTGAGCATAGGCGATGACTCGATGCAGTGCGCCTTCGAGTTCGCGAACATTGGAACGAATGAGTTGGGCGATGAAGAATGCGACTTCATGTGGCAGGTCAACTCCTAGCCGTTCCGCCTTGTGGGTCAGGATGGCCACCCCGGTTTCCAGTTCGGGCGGCTCGATCTCGACGGTGAGCCCCCAGCTGAAGCGGGATTTGAGCCGTTCCTCAATACCGTCGACTTCCTTGGGATAGCGGTCACAACTGATGATGACCTGATGATGACCATCGATCAGGTTATTCAGGGTATGGAAGAACTCCTCCTGGGAACGGTCTTTACCGGCAAAAAACTGGATGTCATCAATGAAGAAGGCATCGAGTGAGCGATAACGCTTCTTGAACTCGTTCATCGCGTTGTGACGGAGGGCGCCGACCATATCGGCCACAAAGCGTTCGGAATGGACATAGGCCACGCGATGCTTTCCGTCTGGGGTATTCATGCGGTGGCCAACGGCCTGCATGAGGTGGGTTTTTCCAAGCCCGACTCCGCCATAGATCAAAAGCGGGTTATAGGCCGTTCCCGGATGTTCGACGACCTGCAGTGCGGCCGCCCGAGCAATCTGGTTGCACTTTCCTTCGACAAAATTCTCGAAGATGTAGTCGCGGTTCCAGGGACTGCCGATCACCTCATCGCGTACGCGAACCGGTCTGCTGCCGCCGTTGCTCGGGGGTTCCGGCGCCGACTTGCCGATCAGGAGCTGGACTCTCTGGGAGGGTTGCCCGCCCAGCTCCAGAATCAGGGTCTGGATCCGGGTCAGGCAGTGTTCATGGACCCAGTCGGCGACGATGACATTCGGTGCAAAGAGGTGAAGATCCCCGTCGGATTCCCGGCACTGCAAGGGATTGATCCAGCGTGAGAAATCTTCATGACAAAGCTCGGTCTTGAGCACATCTAGACAGTGATTCCATACTCCGGAAGTCATGCGGCATCTGGCTCGGGGTTTTTTAGCATTGCAGGAAATCAAGACTTCCAGTCTAGCAACAGGAACCAGGGTTGCCAACTTGGGATGGACCCTACTCCGGGAAAGCTAGGAGTTCCGCTGGGTTGGGTAGGGCATTCCCTGCGGGACTTGAGTTCCTGCGCGCAGATCCGTACAATGCCTATCTTTCCAGTTTTATTTGCAGTTTGAGCATCTCCGGATGTTCGAACGACGGGATGATGGGGCCCGGATCATGAAACGCACTTTTCAACCGAGCAATCTTCACCGCAAGCGGACTCACGGATTTCGAGCCCGGATGGCAACCCGTCAGGGCCGTGCCGTGCTCCAGTCGCGCCGGCGGAAAGGACGACATCGACTGATTCCCTGACGGGATCGGCCCAGTTCCTTGGGACGGAAAACCGGTGGGAATCGACTGACCCGGCCCGAGGAGTTCGAACAGGTTTTCGAAAACGGGGCGAAGGTTCATAGCCAATATTTTGTGGCCTTCGTGGTGCCGGGTGCAGGGCTGGATTCGCGTTTGGGTCTTGCGATTTCCAGAAAATCCGCGGGGCATGCGGTTCGCAGAAATCTCATCAAACGCCAGGCCCGGCAGACCTTTCGGCTTCTCGAGGTGCTGAAGGGGCATCCTCTGGATGTCGTGCTCGTGGCCAAGTCTGGTGGTCGGAGTGCGGAGCGGCAGGCGCTCTACGAGGATGTCAAGAAACTATGGCGAAAAGTAGAATCCACGGGATCTCCTCAGCCCTGATCGCGCTGATCCATTTCTACCAGCGCTGGGGGAGCCCAATCTGGGGCGGTCAATGCCGCTTCGAACCCACCTGTTCGGTCTATGCCGAAGGCGTTCTTTGCGAACACGGCCTCCTCCGGGGAGTTCCCCTCCTTCTCTGGCGGCTCCTCCGGTGCAATCCGTGGTCAGCAGGTGGCGAGGATCCCGTTCCACAGGCCCGAGAGAGAGGAATCACCCTTCATGGATAACCGTCGTCTCCTCCTCTGGCTGAGCCTTGCCGCTGTGGTGTATTTGATGTGGAACGCCTGGGAGCTTGAATTTGCACGACCTCCGGTCGTGCCCGGCAACCCAGCCACAACACAGGTGACTTCCCCTTCTCCCCGCATTCCGGTCACTCCAGGCGCGACGGCTGCAGGACCTGCCGTTCCCCGGGAGATTCCGGTTGCGCGTCCGCGTCCGGGGGAGATCATCCATATCCAGACCGGACTCTACCGCGTGCGTCTGGCTCTCGCGGGCGGCCAGCTGCGCCACCTAGAACTGGTGCGTTATCCCCAGACCATTGCGGCTCACAGCCCGCCGGTGGCCTGGTTTGACGATCGGGGTCGGCGGCGCCTTTACGGAGTGGTGACTTGGGTCGGGCTCAACGGTTCCCCGGCTCCCGGTTTAACCGGAAGATTCAAGACCACCCACCGGCACTATGTCCTCAAACCCGGAGCCCACAGGCTCACGGTTCCGCTGATCTGGAAACGGAACGGAATCCGTATCGTGGAACGCTGGATTTTCTACCCCCAAAGCTACCGCATCAAGGTCGAAAGCACGGTCACAAATGACTCCACGTCATCCTGGTCGGGCGCACCTCTCATGGGCCTCGAACACGCCCATCCCATCGTGCATGTTTCATTTCTCGGTCATTTTTTACCGCAAAACTTCGTTTATCGCGGCGCTGCGTACTATAACGGCAAGGCGTACCACGAACTTTCGGCTTCCCACATACGGAAAAAGTCTTTCTCAATGATCAAGGCAGGCGGCTGGCTTGCCTATACGAACCACTATTTTCTGGCGGCCCTGATTCCACCGGCGAAAGAGTCCTGGCATTATTACGCACGCTCCCGCTCGACGACCCGCTATTGGCTGGGTGCTCTGGGCCCGGCGAACCGCATCGTACCGGGCGGCCGGATCCGCGAACCGGTCGGGCTCTATGTCGGTCCCAAGCGCCAGCAGCATCTCGGTACGGTCGCTCCAGGGCTTGCCCAGACGGTGGACTATGGCTTTCTCGCCATTTTGTCGCAACCACTCTATCTTCTCCTGGCGTGGATCGAGCACTGGGTCGGCAACTGGGGAGTTGCGATCATCCTTCTCGTTTTGCTCATCAAGCTCATTTTTTTCCCACTCCAGCATGCAGGTGGACGCTCCATGGCCCGCATGCAAGCCATGCAGCCGCGTATCAAAGCCATCCAAGAGCGTTTCAAGGACAACCGTGAGCAGAGTTACCGGGCAACACTCGAACTCTTCAAGAAGGAAAAAATCAACCCGGTGTCGGGTTGCTTGCCGATGCTGATCCAGTTCCCCATCTATATCGCGCTGTATTGGGTCCTTCTCGCGAGCGTCGAACTCCGACATGCGCCATTCACGCTCTGGATCCGCGATCTGTCGGCGCCGGATCCCCTGTACATCCTTCCGGTTCTCTATGGCATGACCATGCTGGTGCAGCAGCGCTTCATGCCGCAGGCGGCGACGATGGACAAGAATCAGAGGCGCATCCTCATGATCTTCCTGCCGCTGGTGACCCTGTTCCTGGGCAGTGTGATGCCGAGTGGCCTGGTCCTTTACTGGGTGGTGAGCGGGCTCTTCGGGATCGGTCAGCAGTGGCATATCAACCGGGTTGTGAGGCTCGAGGTGGCGAAGGCCCACCGTTGATCGCTCATGTCCGGGCCTGACCTCATCGCCGCTGGGGCCACACCGCCTGGAACCGGGGCCATTGGCATCGTCCGTCTGAGTGGTGAGGGGGCGTTCACCGTGGCCAAATGGATCGCGGGCTCCCTGCCGCCGGTTCGGATGGCGCAGGTTCGTACCTTCCGGGATGCCCAGAACCGAGAAATCGATTGCGGCTTGGTGCTCTGTTTCGTGGCTCCTCACTCGTACACCGGGGAAGACCTAGTCGAATTCCAGGGACACGGCAGCCCGGTCGCGACCGAGGCTCTGCTTCAAGCCCTGCAGGATCGGGGAGCCAGACTGGCCCGTCCCGGTGAGTTCTCCGAACGCGCCTTCCTGAACGGCCGCCTGGATCTGGCGCAGGCGGAGGCGGTCGCGGATCTCATCAATGCTGAAAGCCAGGCCGCTGCCCGAGCCGCACTCCAATCACTCTCCGGCACCTTCTCGGGAGAGGTTCGGCACCTGGGAGCCCGGATCCAGTCGCTCAGAATCCAGGCTGAAGCACAGATCGATTTCGGGGACGATCTGGCGGCTTCCATACCCTCTGCGACCGCCTCGGCGTTGCAGGAGCTTGAGTGGGATCTGGCGATGCTCATCAATCGGGGACAGGCGGGATTGGCGTTGAGACGGGGCTGGGCCCTCGTTCTGGCCGGGCCGGTCAATGCCGGAAAATCGACCTTGTTCAACCGCTTTATCGGCGAGTCCCGGGCTATCGTCACTCCGTTGCCCGGGACAACAAGGGATCTTCTGGAGGCGGATTGCATTTGGGAAGGAATCCGCCTGCATGTCATCGACTCGGCCGGCTTCCGGGAGTCGCGGGATCTGGTCGAACAGGAGGGGATGCGCCGCGCGGTGACGGCCGTCGAAAGGGCCCATCTCGTGCTTTACGTGATCGACGATACGGTCGGCGAGGTGCCGGAGGACGGGGTCCGCCAGAAGGAGTGGGAACGGACCCGGCAGGTCTGGAGGATCCGCAATCAGATTGACCGGAGCGGGCGGAAGCCGGGTCGTGTGGATGCGCAAACCTTTGCGCTGTCTGCCGAAACCGGTGCCGGAGTGGCTGAACTTCAGTCCGCTATCCTGGAGGAGGTTCGCTCGGCCACCGATGTGTCGTCGGACCTCGTGCTCGCCCGCCCCCGCCATCTCGATGCCTTGTCATTGTGCCGACAGGAAATCATCGGAGCGCATGCCGCCTTGGAACAGAACGAACCGTTCGAAATCATGGCCGAAGGGGTGCGTCGGGCTCAGGTCGCTCTCGGGCAGATTCTTGATCCACCCGCTACGGAAGAACTCCTGGGAGCGATTTTCTCGACCTTCTGCATCGGAAAGTGATTGGATTCCCAAAGGCACCCCGTCGCGGTATGGCCGCCGGATCCAACGGCAAACAGTCCAGAAATCTTGACAGGCCGGGTTTTACCGTCCTCCGGGCCCCCGGTGCCAACCCATGTGCATCATCCGCATCATCTGGAAACGATAAAGTGCAATCAGGTGTCTCCATTGCTGCGGGCTGAGCAACCGATGCAGGTATTCCACCTGATCGATCTCGACATCGAGCATCCGGGCCTGATCCCGTTGAACAGCCGCCACGAACGCTCCCAGGGCGCTTTCCGGTTTGCCGTTGAGAAGCGCCTCCCTCAGAGCCAGGCTGTCCTGCATGACCTTTTTCCGCGAGGCGGACCATTTGCGCATCTGGTCGTGCCGCCATTTCAACAGGCTGTTTTCCTGGGAGGGAGTCAGCCGGAGCGTCACTGCACGGTGCCAGACGATGGGCATCAGCATCGGGATTGGCGCCCACGGCAGAGGCCGTGATGGTGCGTGCATCGGACCCATGGGCATGGGCCGGGCTGCAACGCTGGGGATCGTCAGGAGAGAAAACGTCCCAATGGAAAGGGCGAGTGCAAGCAGTCTCGTTGGAGTCGACATGGGTATACCTCCTTTAGTTGCAGGGTCAAGTCCCGCCTGAAACGAAGGCAAATGTTAACGAATGCCGCCCATGCGGGTTGACCCGCTGTCAGTATAGCCCCACGGGAATGGGTAGGCCCACCCCGAGGGCAGGGGAGCAGATGCACCGTATATGATAAGGGGGTGAGGGTGGATCCATGGGCAAAAACGTGGCCTTTTCTGACGCGCGCTACGACGTTATTGTCGTCGGGGGCGGGCATGCCGGGACGGAGGCTGCCCACGCTGCAGCCCGGATGGGGGCACGAACCCTCCTTTTGACCCAGAACATCGAAACCATTGGGCAGATGAGCTGCAATCCGGCAGTGGGCGGGATCGGCAAGGGGCACTTGGTCTGCGAGATCGAGGCCATGGGAGGGGTGATGGGCCGGGCTGCGGATCGGGCCGGTATCCATTGGCGGACGCTCAATGCCAGCAAAGGATATGCCGTCCGCGCCGTCCGCTCCCAGTGCGACCGGGTGCTCTACCGACAAGCCATTCGCCAGAGACTCGAGATAACCCCGGGGCTCTGGATTGCCCAGCAACCAGCCGGTGATCTGCTGGTGGAACAGGACCGAGTGGTGGGTGTCCGGACCGAGTTTGACTGCTGTTTCTATGCACAGGCCGTTGTCCTGACCGTTGGTACCTTCTTGGGTGGACGCATCCACGTTGGCGAATCTCAGTCGAATGGCGGACGTTTCGGTGATGCTCCGTCCAACCGTCTGGCGGCCCGGCTTCGCGAACTTTCCTTGCCGGTCGGCCGACTCAAGACCGGGACCCCGCCGCGGATCGATGGCCGCACGGTCGATTTCTCCCGCCTCGAACGGCAGGAGGGGGAATGGCCACCTCCCTATTTTTCCCTTGCCTCCACTCCCACTGGCGCGCCACATCCGATCGTGTGTCACCTGACCCACACGAATGAGAAGACGCACCAGCTCATTCGGGACAACCTCGGCCGGTCACCGATGTTCAGCGGAGCGATCGAGGGAATCGGTCCCCGCTACTGCCCATCGATCGAGGACAAGGTGACCCGTTTCGCGAATCGATCTCGGCACCAGATTTTTCTTGAACCCGAGGGACTGGATACACCAGAGCTTTATCCGAACGGCATTTCGACCAGCCTGCCGTTCGATGTGCAGCAGGCTTTCGTGCGGACCATCCCCGGGCTTGAGCGGGCCCACCTGACCCGGCCCGGATATGCCATCGAGTACGATTACTTCGACCCGCGGAACCTGCATCACTCACTTGAGACCCGCAGGCTTGCCAACCTGTTTTTTGCCGGGCAGATCAATGGTACGACCGGATACGAGGAAGCTGCGGCCCAAGGGCTTGTGGCTGGCATCAACGCCGCCCTCCGCGCATTTGGCCGCGATCCCTGGCGGCCGCAGCGCGAGTGGAGTTACCTCGGTGTGTTGATCGACGATCTCACGATGCGAGGAACCCAGGAGCCCTACCGGATGTTCACAAGTCGTGCTGAGTACCGGCTCTTCCTGCGGGGAGACAATGCGGACCAACGGCTGACGCCGGTTGCACGCGATCTCGGCCTGATCGACGACGCCCAGTGGAGGATGTTCGAGGATAGGACCCGGCAGGCGGCTGTTGAACGGGAGCGCCTGAGCCATTGGATGGTCAATCCCCAGGACCCCGAGATTCAGCGGGTGGCGTCCGGGCTCGGAATTCGCCTGGAGTCTCCGGCTTCGGCCTTGGATCTTCTCCGGCGTCCAGAACTCGATTACGCACGGCTCATGACTTTCCCCGGGCTTGGACCAGGACTCGACGATCACCGGATCGGACTTGGAATCGAGATCGAGCAGCGTTACATGGGTTATTTGGAGCGCCAGCGGCTCGAACGCCAGCAACTCGAACGGGAGAGCGTGCGTCGCTTCCCGTCCCATTTCGATTTCGACCGCGTCGCCGGCCTGTCACGGGAGCTGGCCACGAAGCTTAGGCTCGTGCGCCCGGGTACCTTACAGGAAGCCTCCGGTATCGACGGCATGACGCCTGCCGCTCTTTCTCTGTTGCTGGTTCATCTGCGCCGGGGCGAGGTGGCGGGCCATTCCGACCGTTCCATTCCGGCAGGGCTTGAGCCTGGAGAGAGGGTTTCTTGAACGACTTTTACGACCTTAAAATCAACGGGATCAATGGGACGCCGATCGATTTCGGGGGATATCGCGGCCAGGCGGTGCTCATTGTCAATGTGGCGAGCCGGTGCGGGTACACACCCCAATATCAGGGGCTTGAGGCCCTTTATGCCCGTTACCGGGATCACGGTTTCAGTCTGCTCGGGGTCCCCTGCAACCAGTTTGGCGCGCAGGAACCGGAAGGTGAGGCGGCGATCCTTTTTTTCTGTCAAAACCGATATGGGATCACTTTTCCGCTGAGTTGCAAGATTGAAGTCAATGGGGCATCCCGCCATCCACTATATGCTTGGCTCCTCGATCCCCGGCGGGGATTCCCGGGTGACCTCCGCTGGAACTTCGAGAAGTTCCTGGTGAATCCGAAAGGTTGTCTGGTCGGTCGGTTTTCGTCTGACACGGACCCCGCTGCACTTGAGGCGGAAGTGATCGGCGTACTGCCGCACGCGTACCGGCCACCTGATCGGCAGAGGTCATGAAGGCTTTGCCCGTGATTGATGCCTACGAGGCCGGCATATACGCCATCGACTCGGGCTATTTTCGTCCGGGAGCGATGGCCAGTCACCTGATCGTCCGGAACGGTGAGGCCGCATTCGTCGATGTCGGTGCCAACTCCGCAGTTCCCCTCCTGCTGGGAGCTTTGGAGCACCTCGGCTTGGCACCCGCGCAAGTCCGCTACCTCTTCATCACTCATGTCCACCTGGATCATGCGGGTGGGGCCGGTGAGCTGATGCGGGAGCTCCCCGAGGCCAGAGCAGTTCTGCATCCCCGCGGAGCGCCTCATCTGGTTGATCCGGGACGGCTTGAGGCAGCCACCCGCGCAGTCTATGGAACCGAGGCCTTTGACCGGCTTTTTGGACATCTCGTTCCGATTGCAGAGGCGCGAATCCGGAGTGTGGAGGACGGAGAGCGCCTGCCCTTGGGCAAATCATCGCTGGAAGTCTGGCATACCGAGGGTCATGCCCGGCACCACTTCTGCCTTTACGATCCGGAAAGCCATGGAGTTTTCGCCGGCGACTGCTTTGGTATCGCCTATCGAGAACTCGAGACGGACTCAGGCCGCTTTGTTTTTCCCACAACGACGCCGACACAGTTCGATCCGAACGCGGCGCGTGACACGCTGAACCGCATCATGGCGGTTCGTCCTTTGAAAATTTTTCTGGCACATTACAGCCAGGTCGACCGATCCCTCGAGCGTCTCGCTCAAACCCTGTGGACCGAAATCGACTTTTACGAACAGACAGCACGCGAATACCGGGATCGCCCCGACCGGCTGGAAGCCATTTTCGGTGTACTCCGGGTGCGGACGCTCAGCCGCCTTGAGCAGCATGGGATCACCGACGGAGCCGCCGTTTTCGAACGGCTGTTGCCATTCGATATCCGCCTGAACGCCATGGGGCTTGATCACTGGATCTCACGCCAGCCGTCATGAGTATTCCCCTTGAACCCTTCTGGGTACTCCGCTTCTGCGAAGAAGGAGCGGGCGTCGTGGTTCGCCGGGAACGGATTCCCTGGGAGGCACTGGATCCGGGGTCGATCGGGATCCGGATCCACTATTCGGGCATCAACTACAAGGATCTCCTGGCGGCCACCGGACGGGGGCAAATCCTGCGGCGGAACCGGCTGGTCGGTGGCATTGATCTTGCAGGGGAAGTCATCGATTCCAGGGATCCCGCTTTCCCCATCGGCTCACATGTGGCGGCTGTAGGGGGTGGGCTGGGCGAAACCCGCGACGGCGGTTATGCCGAGTACGCGCGACTTGACCCCGAACAGCTCGTCCGGCTTGATCCACAGCTTTCCCCGCTCGAAGCGATGCAGATTGGAACCGCGGGGTTCACGGCTGCCCTAGCCTACCAGGCGATCCGGGAGGCGGGGATCGGGCCCGGCGCCGGACCGGTGGTCGTGAGCGGAGCCAACGGCGGTGTCGGCTGTTTTGCGGTGGACTTGCTGGCGGGGCAGGGCTATCCGGTCACGGCGCTGACCCGCCAGAGTGCCTGGCGACGGGATCTCCTGGCACTCGGTGCCCGGGAGGTTCTCGACTCCGGGAAGATCGATCCGAGCCCGCGCCCACTGCTCCGGGGGCAGTGGGCGGCGGGTATCGACAATCTGGGTGATCCAGTCCTCTCCTGGATGATCCGCAGTGCAAAACCCCAGGCGGCAATCGCAGTCATCGGCATGGCTGCCTCCGCGCGGCTCGAGACCTCGGTTTTCCCATTCATCCTGCGCGGAGTTCGCCTGCTCGGAATCAACTCGACTCAGGTGGAGCCAACCCTCCGAAAGACCCTGTGGAGGCATCTGGCCGGTGACTGGCGACCCCGGGCGCTTGCACAGATGGCCCCGCGCCAACTGGCCTTCGATGAGTTGCCGGCATTCTTTGCCGCCCCCGTACAGCCTTCGCGTTTCGGGCGAACCGTGGTTCGTATCCATCCTGAACTTTGCCCCACCACAGTGTAAAATGCGACATTGTCCGTTGGAGATTGGTGGTGACCCCAGGGCAACGGTTCCGAGCCGCCTGGGACGCGGAGCGCCCCCTGCAGGTGGTGGGTGTGATCAACGCCTACTGTGCCCGTCTGGCCGAGCAAGCGGGTTTCCGTGCGCTCTACCTGTCCGGAGCCGGTGTGGCCAACGCCGCCTTCGGTCTGCCGGATCTGGCGCTCACCACGCTCAGTGAGGTCGTTGAGGAAGCCCGGCGCATAACCGACGTGACGTCGCTGCCGCTCCTGGTGGACGTCGATACGGGATTCGGTACCGCCCTCAACATCGCCCGTATGGTCCGCGAGCTGACCGGGGCCGGTGTTGCGGCGTTGCACATCGAAGATCAGGTGGCAGCCAAGCGCTGTGGGCACCGGCCGGGCAAGCAACTGGTTGCCATCACCGAAATGCAGGACCGGATCCGGGCCGTGGTCGATGCCCGGAGCGATCCGGAACTGGTGGTTATGGCACGGACCGATGCGTTCGCCACTGAAGGGCTGGATGGGGTCATCCGGCGGGCCCAGGCCTATGTGGACGTCGGTGCGGATGCGATCTTTGCCGAGGCACTGACCGAGCTCAAATCCTATGCGATCCTGACGCGGACCGTTTCAGTTCCGGTGCTCGCCAATGCAACGGAATTCGGTCGGACCCCAATCTTTGACCGTGAGGAATTTCATGCCGCGGGTGTCCGCCTCGTGCTGTATCCCCTGACAGCTTTCCGGGCCATGGGGCAGGCCGCACAGGAGACCTATGAGACGATCCGTGAATCCGGTAGCCAGAAGCCGCTCATGGCGCGTCTCCAGACCCGCGATGCACTCTATCGGGTGCTCGGATACTGGGCATATGAACGAAAGCTGGACCAGCTTTTTGGCGCTGAAAAACCCCCCCCATCGTCTTCCGAGGAGGACCCCCGATGACCGAGAGCAAGAAAACTGGTGGACTGGCCGGCGTTGTTGCCGGAGAAACAGCGATCTCCACCGTGGGGAAGGAAGGGGTCGGCCTCACCTACCGCGGCTATCCGATCGAGTCGCTGGCCCAGGAGGCCACTTTTGAGGAGGTGGCCTACCTGCTCCTCTATGGACAGGCGCCGGATCGGGACGCCCTTTCCGATTTCATCCAGACCCTGGGATCCGCTCGGATCCTGCCCGAATCCCTGGCTCGTCTACTGGAACGGCTGCCCGCGACTACCCATCCGATGGACGTGCTCCGGACCGGCTGTTCCTTCCTAGGATGCATCGAACCCGAAACCGATTTCAGCCAAGGCATTTCCGCGGCGATCCGCTTGCTGGCACTGTTCCCCTCCATGCTGCTTTACTGGCACCATTATCACCGGTCCGGAAAGCGCATCGATACCGGGAAAGGAGGCGCTTCGGTCGCTTCCCATTTCCTCACCCTGTTGCAGGACCGGGAACCCGAAACGCTCCCATGCCGGGCTCTCGATGTATCCCTGATTCTCTATGCCGAACACGAATTCAACGCTTCGACGTTTACCGCTCGGGTCTGTGCCGCCACGCTGTCCGATTTCCATTCTTGCCTGACAGGGGCGATCGGAACACTCCGCGGCCCGCTCCACGGCGGTGCTAACGAGGCAGCCATGGAGATGATCTCGCGCTACGACAACCCCGTCAAGGCCCGTCAAGGGACGCTCCATGCGCTTGAAGCGAAGGAGAAGATCATGGGATTCGGGCATCGGGTCTACCGCGATCACGATCCCCGCAACGCGATCATCAAGGAGTGGGCGCGCCAGCTTTCGGAACATCATCCGGATCGGCATTACTTTGCGGTTTCGGAAGCGATCGAACAGGTCATGTGGGATGAAAAGAAACTCTTTCCCAATCTGGATTTCTACAGCGCGTCCGCCTACCATTTCATGGGAATTCCCACACCTCTCTTTACTCCGCTATTTGTCTGTTCCCGAACCAGCGGATGGTCGGCGCATGTATTCGAACAACGGGCCCACAACCGTCTGATCCGCCCGGAGGCGAACTACATCGGGCCGGAGACCCGGGCATGGCCACCTCTGCAGGAGCGCTGACCGTGGGCACCGAGCGCGACCGGACCCTTGCCGGCCCCACTCTGGAACCGGATCCGCTCATTGCCGAATTGGCCGGGTATGTGGCTTCCCCGCCTCCCCACCCGCCGTTGGCCTACGACACCGCCTGGTTGAGTCTCAGGGATTCCATTGGTGTTGCCTTCATGGCCCTCGACCATCCGGACTGCACGAAGCTTCTCGGTCCGTGGATCCCGGGCACGACCGGATCCGGGCCCGGTGCCCGTGTCCCAGGGGCGAGCTACGTTCTCGATCCCGCGAAGGCAGCGTTCGATACAGGAGCCTTGATCCGTTGGCTGGATTACAACGACACCTGGCTCGCAGCCGAGTGGGCACATCCCTCAGACAACCTCGGAGCACTCCTGGCCGTATCCGATTACCTCTGCCGGAGAGCCGCCCCGGAGGTGGTGACGGTCAGGGATCTCTTGGCGGCGATGATCGAGGCCTACGAGATCCAGGGGATCCTGGCTCTCACCAACTCGCTCAATGCGGTCGGTATCGACCATGTCGTCTATGTCCGGGTGGCTTCGGCGGGGCTGGCCACCCGGCTTCTCGGTGGATCGCGCCAAACCATTGAAAATGCCCTCACCCAAGCTTTTGCCGATGGAGGTCCGCTCCGGGCCTACCGGCATTATCCCAACACCGGCTCGCGAAAATCCTGGGCGGCAGCGGATGCCACTCGCCGAGGCGTCGAACTGGCCTTGCTGAGCCTGCGCGGCGAGATGGGTTATCCTCAGATTCTTTCCGCACGCCGCTGGGGATTCAGTGCGGTCGTCATGAAGGATAAGCCGCTCGTGCTGGATCGACCCCTGGGCAGTTATGTTATGGAAAACATCCTTTATAAAGTGGACTTCCCGGCGGAATTCCACGGTCAGACCGCAGCCGAGGCGGCCGTGCACCTGTATCCCGCCGTTCGTGATCGACTGGATGAAATCACCGAAATCGTTATTGAAACCCAAAGTGCGGCCATCCGCATCATCGACAAGACCGGACCCCTCCGCAATCCGGCCGATCGGGATCACTGTCTGCAGTACATCGTGGCCAGCGCCCTCTTGAGAGGCCGTTTGGTCGCTCAGGACTATGAGGACGGCCCGGCATCTGATCCCTGGATCGATAGGCTCCGCTCGAAGATGCGGGTCGTCGAAAACCCGGATTTCACCCTCCGGTACTATGATCCGGAGAAGCGCTACATTGGAAATGCCCTCCAGATCCACTTTCGCGAGGGACCCCCCAGCGCCCGAGTGGTGGTCGAAGTCCCGCTCGGGCATCGCGAACGGCGGGAGGAGGCCGGCCCGCGGCTATCCCGCAAGTTCCGGGAGGGCTTGGCGCGGCTGGCACCCGAACGGGCACAACCAATCGCAGCTTTCTTGGATGGTCCTTGGCAGGAACAGGCCGGTCGGCCGATCTCCGACCTCATGGATCTGCTGGCGACCGGTTGAAACGGGAGTGGTTCGGAGAGGGGTGCCGGTGCCGCCTCGGTTCTCAGCGTGAAACTGGACCCCGTTCCCCTGCCTCCCGACCTTGACCGGAACCTGGACCGGGTATCCCGCGGGATCCTGCTCTGGGATCCCCCCCTGTGTCGCTTTCTTCGCGAACAGTGTCTGGGCCATGCCCAGGGCCAGAGTCTTTTGAAGCACCGGGGCCGGCTCTACCTGTGTGTGACCAAACCGGAGGACATCGCCGAACTCCGGCATCCCTCGACCGATGTCCTCGACTTATGGCCAGAAGCGTCCGTCAAGATGGCGGACATTGCCGGTCTTCGTGCGGGCAGGGCCGGAGTACAACCCGATAATTCCCGGATCCCAGCTGCGGATTCCCTGCGGCTCCTTTGGCGGGAACAGTGCAGGAAACGCTGGCGTGCAGGGGTATTTCTTTCCCTTTCGCGCGAAGCCCGGGAGATGGCCGATTTGCTGCTTGAGGATTTGGGGCTTATGCCGGACCCCTTTGCAGAGGACCGAAAGGTGGCCGAAGAAATCCTCGCACGGGCCCGGCAACGGGCATTTCAGGACGCCTCCAACCGCATGCAGGAGAATGGGCAGATGCGGGAACCCAAATGGCTCTGGGTCCTGCCAAGACGGGTGCCCGACAGACCGGCCGACGCAACCCTGGAGTCGATCCCATCGGCTGATGAGTTCAGGACCCGCGAACGGTTTTGGCTCAGCCAGGCAGGGGTGGAGCTGGAACTCGCCATCCTGGCGGCCCTGCTCGTTTTCGCCGAATACATGGATTCCATGACTCGTGGTCCTCCTGGCGGGCAGACCCTGGCCCCCGAATGGATCCGGTATGCACTTGAAGAATCGTGGCGACTTTTGCCCCCCCGTTGGATCCAGGGTAGGGTCACGCGCCATGAATGCCGTCTCGGCACCGAGCGGATTCCAGCGGGCGTGGTACTCTTTTTTTGCCCCCATCTCCTCAACGGGGCAATGGATTTTGAGCATTTCGAACTCGCATCCAATCATACAGAGGTGCCCCTGCCCCGGTGTTCCGAAGGAGTCTGGGGGGAGACGATGGAGTTGCTTGGCCTGCGTACCTTGCGCGGGATCAGCGTTTTGTTCGAGGAGATCTTCGCCCATCGCCGGCTCGGGCCGGTTCCCGGACAGGAGGACTGGCAGCTCTGGGAACGCCGGGATTCCCGTGCCTTGATCCGCGAGCTGCCTTTTCATGTGACCTGATTTGGCCGACCCCGGAATTCCGCCTTTCTCCGGTACAATACAAGGCTTAGACGGAGCACGATTCCTCCAACGGCAAAAGGGTTGCCCCAGATTTCCGGGGTTTTTTAAGGGGGCCGTTGAGAGAGCCGTCTGAAAAGCCGTGGGGCCATTCCATCGGACAAGATACAAGAGGAGACCATCAGATGACGCATCCGAATAAAACCAGTCGGCTGGGGTGCATGAGCCGGACCGGAGGCTTGCTTCTGTTTCTATTGATGGTAGGACCGGTTTGCGCCGCACCCGCCAGTCCCTACTTCGTGCCCGGACGGTGGCGCATGCATGTCGTGACCTTGGGGATCGGTTCGACCGCGAGACAGGAAACCCAAACCACGTGTCTTGCGCGGCAGCCAAAGTCCCTGCCACCTGCGGGGTACAAGAAGTCCATGTGTCGCGTGACGCACCATCGGATGGTTGGTAACACCCTGACCTGGGCAATGGAGTGCCGTTCCGCGAATATGGATCTGGTCAGCCATGGGCGGGTGATTTACCAGAAAACCCGGTTACAGGAATCGGTGTGGACCCGGATGAAGACACCCCTCCAGATGAGTTACCGGATTCACGTGACGGGCATCCGGATCGGGCCCTGTACCGGTGGCCACGCGCATCCTTGAATCTTGACCCCCGGGGGGGTGGCAAACTCTCAGTCGCAGGACTGAACCCAGGGCCGGAATTGCCAGAGTCCCTGGACGGAGGCCGCGCCCCGGCCGAATCCACCGGTCAGACCCATTGAAGAGGAGGTAAAGTCCGATTTTGACCGGGATGCGAAACAAAGCTCAGAGCAGGGGCAGGCAAGGAGTCGGCGTTTTCTGCTGGTGGCTGGTTTGGACCCTGTTGATGCCGGTTGCCCATGCCTACTCCTTGCCGGGGTTTCATGTGCGAGAGCCTGCCAGTTGCCTCGTGTTGCTGCCGACAGGGCTTTCGCCCGTTGCCGGTCCCTGGTATGCCGCCGACCAGTGGGCCTGGTTTGCGCGGCATCATTACCGGGTGGGCCGGATCCGGATCCGGGTGGTCAATGTTTTCGACATCTCACGTCCCGGCGAAGACACCTGGTATGCGAGGCTTGCCAACTTCATCCATATCAAAACGCGTCCGGCTGTGGTCCGTGCCGAACTGCTCTTCAAGACAGGAGGGCCCGTGAAGGCCCGTACCCTCTATGAAACGGAACGCAACCTCCTTGCGCTTCCATTCGTACGCATCGTGATCGTTGTGCCGGATGGCTGTCACGGACGCGTGGTCAACGTGCGGGTCATCGAGAAAGATGCCTGGACACTCAAAGCGAACGTTCAGTTCACCCACGTTGGGGGACAAAGCGAGTTCCACTACAACATCAAGGATACAGACTTTCTCGGACTCGGCAAGATACTTGCGGTGGGTTGGGAGAAAACCTTCGAACAGACTGGGACTCTCTTTACCTATGAGGATCCGGCCATTCTGGGGAGCCACTGGACCGGGCTTGCCCAATACGATCATTACTCGGATGGCTTTCTCAAGGAGCTGACGGTCGGCCGGCCCTTCTACCGGGACCGTGATCCGTGGGCGTTGACTTTTACCGGAACCTCCCAACAGGAAAACCTCGACTTCTTCGAAAACGATACCCTGGCCGAGAGTGTACCCACCCGGATCGATGATTTCGCCGTCGACTACGGACATCTGATTGCTTTCTCACACGATACGGGGGAGCGCTTCTTCGTCGGTTGGAGCCGACAGTCGGAACAGTATGGTCCTCCCACCCTGACACCCGGATATGAGGCACTTCCCCTGGTGTTCGCTGACCGCACGGAAAACGGACCGACCGTGGGTTGGCAACTCTTCCAGGACCGGTACCGGAGCTTTGAGAATATCCGGCTCATCGATCGTGTCGAAGACTACAACCTGGGATGGACCATCAATGCCAACTGGTCTTATGACCCTGCCTGGCTGGGCAGTCTCGGATCGTCCTCGACCTTGAATCTCTCGGTCAATACGGGAACGAGGATTTTTGGTCATGATCTGTTTCTAGCCGCTGCCAGCTGGAGGGCCCGTCGTCAGGAGAAGGCTTGGCAGAATGAAATTGGCGAGATTGGAGGGACCTACTACAACCAGATGCTCCCGGATCAAACCTTGGTTTTCCATGGGGACTACGAGTTCGAGGTCAACCCGGACCCGGACAATCTGCTCTACATCGGCGGGATCCAGGGCCTGCGCGGGTATCCCAATTTTTTTCGGCTGGGGTCACGGCTCTGGTCGGGCACAATCGAGGATCGGATCGTGACCCCGATCGAGTTTCTGCACACGTTCGTCCTGGGGTTCGTGGTCTACGCCGACTGGGCCCGGATCGACGAACTCTCGCCATCCCGCTGGAGCCGGACCTACCAGGATGTCGGAGCGGGAATCCGGATCGGAGACCTCCGCAGTGCCTATGGCCAGGTTTACTATCTGACGCTTGCTTTTCCGACCGTGCATGCTCCCGGAGTCCCCGTGAGTTCGATTGTCATCGGCGACATCGTCAATTTTTGAGTGGAGCGGAGCGGGCAGAGAGGGAGGGTGTGTGCAGAGGAGTTCAGGAGGAAGGATGACCATGAAACCTTCCATTTTAAACGATCGGATGAGGGGGCCCGATTCTCGTGGGCGACAAGAACGCCGCTCCGGGTGAGGCTTATAAAGATTCATGCTGTCCGAAATGCTCTGCGGGTCGAGGCCCCCGATGCGTGGAATGCTGGGGAAGGATCGGGATTCCCTCATGGCGGCCTTCGAGTACGAGGAACCCGACTCGGGTGTCCAAGGAAAGGATCCGGCAGGCCGGCCTGCGCTACCGTTGCAACGGGATTCACTCGGGCTTGTTCGAGCAGGGCTCGTCGGATTATCCGGAAAGGTCCCGTTTTCTGGCCAGCCTCTGGATGAATTCGATCAGCCTCAACCCGGACACGCGGGTCACCACCACGTTGCGCGTGCTCCATTTCGAGAAGAGACGTGAGGTCTGATCACGCTGGCGAACCGGACTCCACAGTTCCGGGGATCGGGGGAAAGCCGTTCGGGCAGCAGCTTGCATTTCATTCGGAGGAAATTCCACGAGGGACCAGGATCCGTCTGGAATCGTTTGTCGCCCTGCTTTCGGAATGGAACCGGAGCTACAACCTGGTGGGTGCCCGGGAGTGGCCCCGCCTCTGGCCGCGTCACGTCTATGACAGCCTTGCCCTCTGGCCGCTCATCGAAGGGCGTGAGGTGGTCGACATCGGAAGTGGCGCCGGCTTCCCGGGCCTGGTGCTCGCCCTGGCCGATCGCGATCGCTCTTATTGCCTGATCGAATCCAACCGAAAAAAAGCCCTTTTCCTGAACCACGCCAAACGTCAGCTCGGCATCGACAATCTCGAAATCAGAAACCTGCGCGCGGAACGGCTGTCCCGGAAACCCCGCGACGGTCCTGCCACGCTCATGAGCCGGGCCATCGGTCCGCTCCCGTATTTTCTGGAGGTCACGGCATCCTGGTGCGACCGGGGGGATCAGTGGCTGGCGATGAAAGGTGAGTGGCCCCCTTCTGAAGGACTCACGCCGGGTGCACCATGGCATGTGGCGGCCGTCTGGCAGGTTTGGATTGATGGCTGCAATACCGGGCGACATGTCCTCGATCTCCGCCTCTGAGCCCTGATTGCCCGGGCGGGTCTCTGTCCGTTCCAGTGGTTTGTCGCTCCATGTTACAGTGGGCCGGATTGCGCACAGACCTTATTGGGGGATCGGACCGGACCATGAGTCGGGTATTGGCCATTGCCAATCAAAAAGGCGGGGTTGGCAAGACCACGACCGCGATCAATCTGGCTGCTGCCCTCTCGGCCTATCGACGCCGAGTTCTTTTGGTCGACCTGGATCCCCAGGCGAATGCCACAACCGGTCTCGGGATCGACAAACGACGTTTGCGCGCGGGCTCCGATGGGGTGCTCGGTGGAAGGACGAAACTGTCCGAGGCCTTGGTGGACGTTCCGGTACCGCCCAACCGTTTCCAGTTGTTGCCGGCCCATGCCGACCTGACGGCAACCGAAGTTTCCCTGACCCGTTCGGGCTCCGGTGAGAATCGTCTGAAACACCTGCTTCAGGGTGAAGACCCGTTCGATGACATCCTGATCGACTGCCCGCCCGCGCTCAGCATCCTGACGGTCAACGCGCTGGTTGCATCAACTGGAGTGCTCATTCCGATCCAGTGCGAGTATTACGCGCTGGAAGGCTTGTCTTCCCTTCTCGAAACCATTCGCGGCGTGCAGCGGTCCCTCAACCCAAATCTCAGGATCGAAGGACTCCTGCGGACCATGTTCGATGCCCGGAGCAGCCTCCACCACGAGGTCTCCTCGCAGCTGATCGTCCACTTCGGTAACGAAGTGTACCGGACGGTCATCCCGCGTAATGTCCGTCTCGCGGAAGCGCCCAGCCATGGTGTGCCCATCCAGGTCTATGATCCGGCTTCCCGTGGCGCGATGGCGTATCTGGCCCTCGCCAGCGAACAGTTGGAGCGGTTCCCCGCGACCGGTCAGGGCGCTGATAGAATGGCCGGTACCGAGCGCGAGAGGTAGACCCATGTCGATGAAGCGCCGACCCCTGAACCGATCCTTATCGGCGATCCTCGGACAGGAGGAAGAGTCCTCCCCCGCGCCAGAAGCTTTGGAATCGCTTCCGGTCGAATATCTCGCGCCGGGTCGCTATCAGCCCCGTCGCGACATCCCCCGTGAGCAGTTGCTTGAGCTGGCTCAGTCCATCCGCACCCAAGGGATCTTGCAGCCGATCCTCGTGAGGCGGCTGGCCGAACCTAACCGTTACGAGATCATTGCCGGTGAAAGACGCTGGCGCGCGGCACAGATTGCCGGCCAGCTCGAGGTGCCCGTGATCGTCCGGACGCTGGATGATGCCGCGGCCCTTCAGGTGGCCCTGATCGAGAATCTGCAGCGGACCGATCTCCTTCCCCTAGAGGAGGCCCTTGCGCTGAAACAACTCGTGACCGAGTTCCACATGACCCATGAACAGGTGGCGGAGACGGTTGGTCGCTCGCGTGCGGGAGTCACTAATCTTCTGCGGCTCCTCGACCTGCGTCCGGTTGCCCGCGAACTCCTACAATCGGGGCGTCTCGAGATGGGCCATGCCCGGGCATTGCTGTCGGTTACGGGCTCAGCGCAGGACGAGGCTGCGCGCTTCATCGTCGAACATGCGCTCAATGTACGGCAGACGGAGCGCTATCTGAAGCGCATCCGGGGGCCACGGGAAGCGACTGGAGCGGGACCGGGTGCGGCAGGGAAAAAGCCCCGGGACGCCGACCGCCTGCGGCTTGAGCGAGAACTTTCAGAGCATCTCGGGCGGCGGGTCGAAGTCGAGACATCCGGGGTGCAGGGGAAAAACGGCCGGATGCTCATCCATTTCAGGGGACTGGATGATTTCGAGTCCTTGTTGGCGCGGCTGGGTTACCGCCGCGGGACTTGATCGGATTGGGCTCCATACCCTAAAATACGCCAATAATTGTGCTTTCCCAAACCCTGAAAGGGGGAAAAGGGAGGGCGTCCTGTGACTCGGGTAGGGGGGGGCATGCGGTCTTGGCTTGTCGGCCGGGCAGGCTTCACCGGGCTCCTTGTGATCGAAACGGTTCTGAGTCTTGCTGTAGGCTTAGCCGCCGCGGCACTCTCGGGGATCCATACCGGAGTGGGTTGGGCCGCAGGGGGCATTGTGCAGGTGATCGGGAATGCCGTGCTCGGGGTTATTTTCCTTGGTGGCACACCGGGTCCCGCACACATGACCCGGTGGGTTTTCGGAGAAATCGCAAAATGGTTGGTCATGGGCATCCTGGTGATCGGGGCGATCCAGTCGGGCTGGGCGTCAGGAATGGCGTTAGCCGGCGGTTTCTGCCTCGTTCTGGTGGCCCATGTCCTCGGGATCAGTGTCCTTCTCATCCGGGTGGGGTCGGTATCGTGAGGGGTGACCGACCGTGACCCGGACCGGCTATATCCAGGAACATCTCCGTTATTGGTCGATCGGCCATGGGTTCATGGCCATCCACCTGGATACCGCCATCGTTTCATGGACGCTCGGTCTGCTGATATGTGGTATCGGCATCTGGCTGGCCCGACGGGCTACGAGTGGGGTACCGGGACGGATGCAGAGTGCGGCCGAGGTTCTGGTCACCTTCGTCGACCGGCAGGTCCGCGAGATCCTGCAGCATGGCAACAACCCCCTGATTGCACCCCTGGGGCTCACCCTCTTCGTCTGGATCTGGCTCATGAACTTCATGGACATCCTGCCGGTCGACCTCGTGCCACGCTTGGCAGCGTGGTTGGGCGCCCCGCATTTCAAGCCGGTCCCGACGAATGACCTCAACCTGACCTTTGCCCTTTCCATCAGCATTTTCGTGCTCATGGTTTTCTTCAGTTTCAGGGTCAAGGGGTTGAGGGGCTATGGCCGGGAAATCCTGAGCCGACCTTTCGGCTGGTACCTCGCGCCGGTCAACCTTTTCTTCCGGATCATCGAGGACTTGGCCAAGCCGCTGTCCCTCTCCCTCCGGCTTTTCGGAAACCTATTTGCCGGAGAGATGATCTTTGTCCTCATTGCTGCTCTGCTGCCCTGGTGGATCGCCTGGGTCCCGGGGCTCGGTTGGACCCTGTTTCATCTCCTCATCATCACCCTGCAGGCCTTCATTTTCATGATGCTGAGTATTGTCTATCTGGCCATGGCCCACGAAAGCCACTGAGAATGTAACACCACTTTTAACTGGAGGTCCGTACCGTGTCGATTATCGCCCAAGTCGCTGAAGTTCAGGGTTTGTCAGCCGTTGCCGCTGGACTCATGTTCGGTCTGGCTGCCGTCGGAACCGGCATCGGTTTCGGGATTCTGGGAGGCCGATTTCTGGAAGGAGTGGCCCGTCAGCCAGAGCTCACGCCCATGTTGACCATTCGGATGTTCATCATGGCCGGATTGCTCGATGCGGTCGCGATGATCTCCGTGGTCTTCGGTCTCTTGATGCTCTTTGCAAATCCGTTTGTACCCCAACTCCTGGAACTGGCTCATCACGTCTGAGGGGTGGTTGTCGGCAGGCTCTCCGCGGGAGGAAGACTGATGAACCTTGACCTGACTTTCGTATCCGAAGTCCTGGCTTTCGCGCTGTTCGTCTGGATTACGATGCGCTATATCTGGCCGCCCCTGAATCAGGCCATGGCCGAACGAGAGAAAAAGATTGCCGACGGTCTCGCTGCGGCGGAACGGGCGGTCCGCGACCTCGAATTGGCACAAAATAAGGCCGTCACCATCCTCCGGGAAGCTCACCAGGAGGCTGCAACGATCGTCGACACGGCCCAACACCGGGCTGTTCAGCTCATTGATCAGGCCCAAAAACGCGCCCAGGAACAGGCGGCGCGGATTCTGGAGCAGGGGCATCAGGAACTTGAACTTGAAGTGACGCGTGCGCGGGAGCAGCTCAAAACCCAGTTGGGTGTGCTGTCCATTGAAATTGCCCAGAAAATCCTGGAGCAGGAAATCGATCCCAGCCGGCATGTGGCGCTCCTGAGAACCGCTGCGGAGCGCCTGCAGTGAGCCGGACCACCGCACGGCCTTATGCGCGAGCGGTCTTCGAGACTGCGGTCTCGGAAGGTCGAGTGGACGAATGGGAGCGTTTGCTGGCTGATCTCGCAGCTGTTCTGGAGCAGCCGGCAATCGGATCGATCTTGTCCCATCCGCGGGCCAGCCCGGAAGACCGGCTTGAGGTACTGGAGCTTGCTCTGGCCCGGCGGCTGGAACTCCCGGAGCGCAATTTCCTGAAGCTCCTAATTGCCTACAAGCGCTGGAGGGTGGTCGGCGATATCGCCTCCTTCTTCGCCGAGATGAAACAGCAGGCTGCGTCGGAAACCGAGTGTGAGGTGACCACGGCTTTTGCGGTCGCTGAGGCGACCCGGACGGAATGGATGGACGGATTGATGAAACGGTTGGGCCGGCGGGTCCATCTGGTTTTCCAGGTTGAGCCTGCACTGATCGGAGGGGCCCAGCTCCGGATCGGGGACCGCATCTGGGATGGATCGGTCCGCGGGCGGCTCGCTCTTCTTTCCCGGGTTTTGGCCCGCCCAATCGAGTTTTCCAGAGGTTGATCCCATGAGTGATTCTGTCCAGCTCAGCCCCGCCGAAATCAGTTCCCTGCTCAGGGAGCGCATCCGTCGTTTCGAGGCTGGCGTCGATGAACGGGAAGTCGGCACGGTTGTGAGTGTCGCCGATGGGATCGTCAAGATTTACGGGCTCAGCGGGGTCCACTACGGCGAGATGCTCGAGTTCCAGGGCGGAGTCGCGGGGCTTGCACTTAATCTTGAACGCGATGCTATCGGGGCCGTGGTCCTCGGGAACTACGAGCAGCTGACCGAAGGGCAGGAAGTGCGTGCCACTGGGCGGATCCTCGAGGTTCCGGTCGGTCCGGATCTTTTCGGCCGGGTCGTCGATCCACTGGGTCGGCCCCTGGACGGAGGGTCGTCCATCCCCGAAACCCTGCGTGCGCCGATCGAGAAAGTCGCCCCGGGAGTCATTACCCGGCAGTCGGTGTCCCAGCCGGTCCAGACCGGGCTCAAGGCGATCGATGCGATGGTGCCGATCGGCCGCGGACAGCGGGAACTGATCATCGGGGACCGCCAGACGGGGAAGACGGCCCTGGCCATTGACACGATCATTAACCAGCGGCACACGGATCTGATCTGCGTGTACGTGGCGATCGGGCAGAAGGCCTCGAGCGTCTCCCAGGTGGTTCGCAAGCTCGAGGAACATGATGTCCTCAAGCGAACCATCGTGGTGGCCGCCACGGCGGCGGAATCTGCGGCACTGCAATTTATTGCGCCCTATGCGGGTTGCACGATGGGTGAGTATTTCCGCGATCAGGGGCAGGATGCGCTCATCGTCTATGACGATCTCACCAAACATGCCTGGGCCTACCGGCAGATTTCCCTTCTGTTGAAACGTCCACCCGGGCGCGAGGCGTATCCGGGTGATGTGTTTTATCTGCATTCCCGTCTACTCGAACGGGCGGCCCGCCTCAATGCCCAGGAGGTGGAACGGCGGACCGGGGGCCGGATCAAGGGCCGGACCGGATCGCTCACGGCCCTGCCGGTCATCGAGACCCAGGCTGGAGACGTTTCGGCTTTCATCCCGACCAACGTCATTTCCATTACCGACGGCCAGATCTATCTGGAAAACGATCTCTTCAACGCCGGCGTCCGCCCCGCGATTAATGCGGGGCTCTCCGTCTCCCGCGTCGGTGGTGCAGCGCAGACCAAAATCATCAAGAAGCTGGGAGGCGGGGTCCGCTTTGCGCTGGCGCAGTACCGCGAACTCGCGGCCTTTTCGCAATTTGCCTCGGAACTCGATGAAACGACACGGCGCCAGCTGGAACGTGGGCAGCGGGTCATGGAGCTCATGAAGCAGAAGCAATACAGCCCACTGTCCATTGCCGAGATGGCTATTTCGCTATTCGCCGTCAACGAGGGTGATCTCGACGTGGTGCCGGTTGCTGAAATCGGTTCCTTCGAGGCCGGTCTGCACGACTTCTTCCGCGAACAGGAACCGATCCTTTATACACGGATCAATGAGACAGGAGACTACAACGACGAAGTCGCCTCCGGGCTCCGTCAGGTCATCAACCGCTATCGGAAGGAAACTGGAAACTGACGATGGCTGGCACCAAAGAAATTCGGACGCAGATTCGAAGCATCGAAAGTACCCGGAAAATCACGCGGGCGATGGAAATGGTCGCCGCCAGCAAAATCCGGCGGGTCCAGTCCCGGATGCAGGGGAGCCGGCCCTATATCGAGAGAATCCGCCACGTGATCGGACATCTGGCCGTCCTTCGGCCCGAGTTTCCCCATCCCTTCCTGTTACCGAGACCCCGGGTGCGTGGAGTCGGTTTTTTTGTGATCGGCAGCGACCGGGGACTCTGTGGTGGACTCAACATCAACCTGATCCGAACCGTCTGGACCGAGGCACGGAGTCTTGACAAGCAGGAAATCCCCGTCCGCTTTGCAGCCATCGGGCAGAAGGCGCTGACCGGGCTCAGACGTCTGGATGCGACTCTTGTGGCTTCGGCCACCCACCTGGGCGACCGGCCGGCTCCGGAAATCGTGGTTGGCCCCCTGCGCGCGCTACTCGAGGATTACCGCCAGGGTCATATCGACCGGCTGATTCTGGCTTTCAACTACTTCCAGAATACGATGATCCAGAAACCCCGTCTCGTGACTCTCCTGCCGATTCCGGTCCAGCGGGACCCCGAGTTGGTCGACCACTGGGATTATCTTTATGAACCGGACAGCATCGATCTCATCGATACTTGGTTGATCCGCTATCTCGAGGCGGAAACCTACCAAGGACTTCTCGAGAACATAGCCTCCGAACAGGCAGCCCGCATGGTGGCCATGAAAAATGCTTCAGAGAATGCGGGCACACTGATTGAAACCCTGAAACTGGCCTACAACAAGGCCCGTCAGGCGGCCATTACCCGTGAAATTGCCGAAATCGTCGGAGGGGCCGCTGCGGTCTAGTGACTTCACCCGAGAGAGAGAGACATGAATGAAGGTCGGATTATCCAGGTCATCGGTGCCGTGATTGATATCGAGTTTCCTCGTGAGGCGATTCCTCGCGTTTACGATGCGCTCGAAGTCGGAGAGACAGGACTTGTGCTCGAGGTCCAGCAGGAGCTCGGCGACGGCGTGGTCCGGGCGATCGCGATGGGCTCGAGCGAAGGTCTGCGGCGCGGTTCGGAAGTCCGCAATACCGGCCGGCGGATCTCGGTTCCGGTTGGCCAGGCAACCCTGGGTCGGATCATGGATGTCCTGGGTCGACCGGTGGACGAGGTGGGCCCCATTCCGACCGAGGTCCGCTGGGAGATCCACCGGGATGCCCCTGGGTTCGAGGAACAGGCGGGGTCGACCGAGCTCCTCGAAACCGGAATCAAGGTCATCGATCTCCTCTGTCCGTTTGCCAAGGGCGGGAAGGTTGGCCTGTTTGGCGGGGCCGGCGTGGGCAAGACCGTCAATATGATGGAGTTGATCCGCAATATCGCGATCGAGCATTCCGGCTATTCGGTTTTCGCTGGCGTCGGAGAACGAACCCGGGAAGGCAATGATTTCTATCACGAGATGAAGGAATCCAAGGTGTTGGACAAGGTCTCGCTCGTCTATGGGCAGATGAACGAACCTCCTGGTAACCGTCTGCGTGTGGCACTGACCGGACTGACTTTGGCGGAGTATTTTCGCGATGAGGGCCGCGATGTGCTCCTCTTTGTCGACAATATCTATCGCTTCACGCTAGCCGGCGTCGAGGTGTCGGCCCTCCTCGGGCGCATGCCTTCGGCGGTCGGATATCAGCCGACCCTGGCTGAGGAAATGGGGCGCCTGCAGGAACGGATCACGTCCACAAGAAAAGGTTCGATTACCTCCATCCAGGCAGTCTACGTTCCGGCCGACGATCTGACGGATCCTTCTCCAGCCACGACCTTTGCACACCTGGATGCCACCGTGGTCCTGTCCAGGCAGATCGCCGAACTGGGAATCTATCCCGCGGTCGACCCTCTGGACTCGACGAGCCGGCAACTCGATCCCCAGATCGTCGGAGCCGACCACTATGAAACCGCCCGCTCGGTTCAGGTTGTCCTGCAGCGCTACAAGGAGCTCCGCGACATCATCGCCATCCTCGGCATGGACGAGCTTTCCCAAGAAGACAAAGTGACGGTCTCGCGGGCCCGCAAGATTCAGCGCTTCCTTTCCCAACCCTTCTTCGTGGCCGAGGTCTTTACCGGATCCCCAGGAAAATACGTCCCGCTGAAGGAGACCATCAGGGCCTTCCGCGGCATTGTCCAGGGAGAGTACGATAGCCTGCCAGAACAGGCCTTTTACATGGTAGGAACGATCGATGAGGCCGTTCAAAAAGCCAAAGCCGTGTAAACTCGCATGGGTATGGTGATGCGGGTGGACGTGGTCAGTCTCGAATCCCCGATTTACTCCGGGGAGGCTGAGATGGTCTTTGCGCCAGCCGAACTTGGAGAGGTGGGAATTGCACCGCGCCATGCTCCCTTTTTGACCCGTCTCAAGGCTGGCGAGCTGCGGATCCAGACTCCTACGGAAACCCTCTCGCTGTTCGTGTCCGGGGGTCTTCTCGAGGTCCAGCCCCATCAAGTCATGGTTCTGGCGAACCGGACCATGCGTACGGACGAGATTGACGAAGCCAAGACCCGTGAGGCGAAGCAGGCTGCCGAAGCCTTCCTGGCGTCAAACGCGGAAGCCGTCGATGTGGCCCGTGCCGAAGCCGAGTTGGCCGAAATGGTCGAAAGATTGAAGGTTGTTGACCGGCTGAGGAAACGGGGGCAGCTTCGGTGAGCGGGGGGGGGGGAGGCCATGATGCTCAGCCCGGAAATCTGCCCACGGCCGTGAAAACCAGACCCCAACGGCTTCTGGTTGTGGTTCTGGCGGCAGGAGCCGGAACCCGGATGCGCTCGTCGCGTCCCAAGGTGCTTCAGGAACTGGCGGGGCGTCCCCTCCTCGATTGGGTTTTAGAGATGGCACAGTCGCTCGGGCCGGATGAGGTCCGGGTTGTGACCGGAGCGGGCGGAGCAGAAATCCGGTCCAGGTTCGGGGAAAGTGGTGTCCGTTTCGTGGATCAGCCGGAACCGCTCGGCACCGCCCACGCGGTGGGAACGGCCCTCTCGGACGTGCCGGGTGATCCCACCGTCCTCGTGCTGTATGGAGATGTCCCCCTACTCGAGGCTGTCGATCTTGGCGTTCTGATCAAAACGGCCGAATCCCCGGCATTGGCACTCCTGACGACGGAGCGGTCGGATCCGGCCGGATATGGACGGATTGTCCGCGATGCGCAGGGTCAAATCCGCCGCGTCGTCGAGGAGACCGATCTTCAGGATGATGCGATACGGGCAATCCGCGAGGTCAATACCGGCATTCTCGCTGCTTCCGCGCAGCTATTGGCCATGCTGCTTCCCCGGATCGGAAAGCGGAACGCGCAGGGGGAGTTCTACCTGACGGATCTGGTCGAAGAGGCGCTCCGGACCGGAACGCCAGTCCATACGTGTTTGCTCCGGAGCCCGGAGAAAGCCCTGGGCGTCAACTCGGCATCGGACCTGGCGGTAGCTGAACGGACCCTGCAGGGTCGACAGGCAGCCGAACTGATGCGCCAGGGGGTCCGCATCCGGGATCCCGCGCGGTTCGACCTGCGTGGCTCGGTCGAAGCCGCATCTGAAGTCGAAATTGATGTCGGCGTGGTTCTCGAGGGCCGAATCCGCCTGGGGCGGGGCGTTCGGATTGGCCCCTACTCGGTCCTCCGTGATGTGACACTAGGGGAGGGGACTCACGTGCTGTCCCACTGCGTCCTCGAGGGAGTCGAAACCGGGAGCCACGTCCGTATCGGTCCCTTCGCGCGCATCCGCCCATCGACCCGACTCGGCGATCACGGTCGGGTCGGCAACTTTGTCGAGGTCAAAAATAGCCGGATCGGAAATCACAGCAAGGCGAACCACTTGGCCTATGTCGGCGATTCAGAGATCGGCGAAGACGTCAATCTGGGGGCGGGTGTCATCACCGTCAATTACGACGGAGCTGAAAAGCAGGTCACGGTCATTGAGGACGGCGCTTTTATCGGCTGTGACAGTCAGTTGATTGCGCCGGTCCGAATCGGACAGGGTTCGTTCATTGCTGCTGGAACGACCATTGTCAAGGATACACCGCCCAACCAGCTGACCCTATCCCGCACCGACCAGAAAAGCATCCCCCATTGGACGCGGCCGGTGAAGAAGACCTGAGCATGTGTGGGATTATTGGAGCGGTTTCAAAAGACGATGTCGTGCCGGTTCTATTGGAAGGATTGAAGCGGCTTGAATACCGGGGTTACGATTCGGCCGGTCTTGCCGTTCTGGACGGTGACAACCATCTTGCCCGCAGACGCCGCCAGGGCAAGGTGGCCCTTCTGGCTGATGAAATCTTGCAACATCCCTGTGCCGGTATGATCGGTATCGCCCATACCCGCTGGGCGACGCATGGGGTTCCCTCGGAAGCGAATGCTCACCCCCATCGTTCGCATGGGATCGCGCTTGTCCACAACGGCATTATCGAAAACCACGAGTCACTGAGACAGGAACTGGAGTCCCGGGGTTACCGCTTCGAATCCGATACCGATACCGAGACGGTGGCCCATCTCATTCACTCCATCCGGAAAGAACGACCGGATCTTTGCTCCGCAGTGCTCGAAGCCCAGCGCTGTCTGAAAGGAGCGTATGCCCTTTTGATCCTGGACGAAGGGTCTCCGGATGTGCTCATCGCATTGCGGATGGGTTCCCCTATGGTGATCGGGTTCGGGCGCAGGGCAACCTACGTCGCCTCCGATGTCACGGCCCTGCTGCCCCTGACGCAGGATTTTCTTTTTCTCGAGGATTATGAGGTCTCCGAGTTGCGCGTGCCGGATGATTCACGGCCGTCCTGTCGCGTCTGGTCGGGAGCCGGGACTCCGATCGAGCGGCCTCCGACACGGATCACATTGGTTCCAAATGCTGCCGAACGTGGAACGTTCCGTCATTTCATGTTGAAAGAGATCCATGAACAACCACGAGCCGTCGCTGAGACCCTCGAACAGCGTATTTCCAGAGAACATATCCTGGAATCTGCTCTGGGCTACAGGACCCGTGAAATTCTGCCCCAGGTGAAAGCCGTCCACCTCGTGGCGTGCGGATCCAGTTATCACGCCGGGCTTGTCGCCCGACAATGGTTTGAGAGACTGGCCCAGGTTCCGGCAGCCGTGGAGATTGCGAGTGAGTATCGCTATCGACCCCTCTGCCTGCCGGAGGGCACTCTCCTGGTGGGAATTTCCCAGTCCGGGGAGACCGCGGATACTCTGGCAGCGTTTCGTCGTGCCAAGACCATGCCGTACGTTGGTTGTCTGGCGATTTGTAATGTTGCTGAAAGTGCCATGATGCGGGAAGCCGAGCTCGGTCTTTTAACCCGGGCCGGCCCCGAGATCGGAGTGGCATCCACCAAGGCTTTTGTCACCCAGCTCACCCTCTTGTTATGGCTGAGTCTGGGGCTGGCCAAGTCAAGGGGACTTTTGACGGAAGACTTGGAGAAGAAGGCCGTGATGGAATTGAGACATCTTCCGGCTCTGCTGGAGAGACTGCTCGGACTGGACTCCGAAATCTGCAACTGGGCACGACTCCTGACCCAATATGATCACGCTTTGTACGTTGCCCGCGAGATGCATGAGCCGATTGCACGGGAGGGGGCACTCAAGCTCAAGGAGATCGCCTATATTCAGGCGGAGAGTTATCCTGCAGGCGAACTCAAGCACGGCCCACTGGCCTTGATTGACCCAAAGATGGCAGTCATCGGTCTGATTCCGGATAATCACCTGACAGACAAGATGAAGTCCAATCTGGAGGTCATCCGGGCACGTGATGGCCACCTGTTCCTGGTGGCGGACCCGGGACTCGAGATTTTAGAGGGGAAAAATGTTCACGTGCTTCGTCTTCCAGAGGGACCGGCCGAGTTCACGTCTCCCATTGCCTATACGCTGCCTCTGCAGCTACTAGCCTACCATGTGGCCATCTTGCGAAATCATGATGTGGATCAGCCTCGAAACCTGGCTAAATCAGTCACGGTTGAGTGATGGCCCTGATAAACTCGTGTTGTGTAAAAAGCAAATAAAGTGCTTTACTGACTAAAAGCTGACTGCAACCCTGAAGTGCAGCTTCAGCCGGCGTCAAGAGTGGGCAAGCTCATTGGTCGCAATGCTTCTCTGGCCGGCAGGCCGGAGAGGAGCACAGAGGAGACGGCCCTAAACGGCTGGTTGCCGAGATTCAGACTGACGGTGGTGATCCCCAGGCGATCGAAACGAACTCGATCGACAGATCACTGACCCTCATCATTGAAGGAGTAGCAACCTTTGGCCCCACGTCTGCCGCGCGCGGGTTTTATCCCACGAAAGAGGTTGCCCATCTGAGCCGCCGTCACCTCCAGGGCATCTGTGCCTGGGGCAAGGACCCAGCCCACCACCGAGCCCGGGAAGCTCTGGCTGGGCAGTTTCAGGTCGCCTATCTGAAATTCAACAAACCAATTTTTTACACAATTTTTATGTCGTCACGATACTTTTTTGCAGTTGGATGAAAATCAGAGGTTTAAATTGACTCCCATGTCCGGCTTTTGGAATCCATAAATCGATGGTCCGGTTTAACTATGCATGTGAAAAACGGTTGCAAGGCTTCTGAATCATGGTCGCTGTCTATCTGATCAGCATACTGGGTTTTTTTGCTGTATCAATCGAAATCGTCTGGCTGCTGGATCGATTGAGGAGAAAGAAATGACCCCGTTCATCTGGATCGGCTTGATCATCGGCATCGGACTATGCATTTATCTCCTGGTTTTCCTGATTGATCCGGAGCGATTCCTATGATGGTCACCCTTGTGCTGACCGCGCTGGTGCTGATCGTCACCATTGCGCTGGCCATTCCTCTGGGGTATTACATGCACCGGGTGTATTCCGGCGAGGAGTTTTGGGCACGTCGGATGCTGGGGCCTCTGGAAAGATTCCTGTACAAGATTTCCGGCATTCGTCAGAACGAGGAAATGGACTGGAAGCGTTACGCCACCGCGCTTTTGATATTCAACCTGCTGGGTGGGATTTTCCTTTACGGTCTGCTTCTGTTACAGGGGATTCTCCCGCTGAACCCTGAACATTTCGCCGGGGTCCCCGGAGGATCGGCTTTCAATACGGCCGTCAGCTTCGTCACCAACACCAACTGGCAGGATTATGCCGGGGAATCCACCCTGAGTTATCTCGCCCAGATGCTGGGGCTGACCGTGCAGAACTTCCTTTCGGCTGCGGTGGGTATCACCCTGGTTCTCCCCATCATCCGAGGGATTGTCCGGCAGAAAACGGACGGGCTGGGCAATTTCTGGGTGGACCTGACCCGCACCGTGCTCTATGTATTGTTGCCGTTATCGACTCTCCTGGGGTTCGTTTTCATGGAGCAGGGAGTTGTGCAGACCCTGGCGCCATACGTCCATGCCCATCTTATCGACCCGTTCAACTGGCATGGACGGAAGATCTTTCATCAGATCATTGCGCTTGGACCGGTGGCCTCGCAGGAAGTGATCAAACAGCTGGGCAACAATGGAGGGGGGTTCTTTAACGCCAATTCCGCCCATCCCTTCGAAAACCCGACCGCGCTCACCAACTTTCTACAGATGGTAAGCATGATTCTCATTCCGACGGCTCTGGTTTTCCTGTTCGGGCACATGACCCAGTCACGTCGCACCGCATGGGCCATTCTCGTGGCGATGTTAATTTTGTTCGTTCCCTTGACCCTGGTGAGCGAGTCTTTCGAACTGGCTGGGAACCCCCAACTGACCGCGCTGCATGTTGCTCAGGCCAACCGTCCAAGCCTGGCCGGCGGGGGCAACTTGGAAGGAGTGGAGGACCGCTTCGGGAGCGGCGCATCGGCCCTGTTCGCCAGCATTGCAACTGCAACATCCACGGGGGCGGCTAACTCCGCCTATGATTCCCTGATGCCCCTATCCGGTGGGGTCAATCTGTTCTTCATGCAGATGGGGGAAACCGTTTTCGGCGGCGTGGGGACCGGACTGGCCACCATGCTGGCGTTCATGGTTTTCGCGGTTTTTCTGGGTGGACTCATGGTGGGACGCACGCCGGAGCTGCTTGGGAAAAAAATCGAATCTTTCGAGACCAAGATGGCGTCACTGTCGATTCTGGTCATGCCCCTGCTGGTTCTGGTCGGAACGGCGATCGCCGTGAGCACGGCGGCGGGCCGCGCCGGTGTTTTTAATCCGGGGGCTCATGGGTTCAGTGAAATTCTGTATGCAGTCACCAGCTCAGCCAACAACAATGGCAGTGCTTTTGGTGGCCTGGGCGCCGATACCCGCTTTTACAACCTCCTGACCGGGTTTTGCATGTTGATCGGACGCTACTGGTCTTACCTGCCCCTCTTGGCGATGGCAGGTTCATTGTCCAGGAAACAGAAAGTGCCTGCGGGCGCCGGGACTCTTGTAACCCATACTCCCATTTTCATCAGTTTGCTGGTGGGCGTCATTCTCCTGTTCGGTGCCCTCAATTTCTTCCCCGCACTGGCACTGGGTCCGATTGCGGAACAGTTGGTGCCAGTGGCCACCCATTTGTTGGTTCGGTGAGGTTGACCTATGAGTTTATCGCGGGCACATAAAGCTCCCGGATTGGATTGGAAGCGCCAGATCCGGGGAGCCATGAGCGACAGCGTACGAATGCTGTCTCCGCAGAAGCAGTGGCACAACCCCGTGATGTTTGTAGTCTACATCGGTTCCTGGCTCGTGATGGCGCTTTTTTTACGCGATCTGCTTGACCGCTCCTCTCAGGCCATGTTTACTGGTGTGATTGACCTTTGGCTCTGGCTGACCCTCCTGTTTGCCAATTTTGCCGAGGCCTTAGCCGAACGGCAGGGGCAGGCACAAGCCGATAGCCTGAGGCAAACCCGACAGGAGGTCCGGGCCAAGAAGCTGGCCAAACCCGTCCAGGGAGCCCCCTATCAGGAAGTCGCCGGAGCCAGCCTGCATAAAGGAGACTTCGTGCTTGTCGAAGCGGGCGATATCCTTCCGGCCGATGGAGAGGCCGTACGCGGTGTGGCCGCCGTCGACGAAAGTGCCATCACCGGTGAGAGCGCTCCCGTGATCCGCGAGGGTGGGGGAGACCACAGTGCCGTGACGGGCGGTACCCGGGTCATTTCCGACTGGCTGATTATCCGGGTGACGGGAGAGTCCGGAAACTCGTTTCTCGACCGCATGATTGCCATGGTGGAGAGTTCCTCACGCCGCAAGACGCCTAATGAAATTGCGCTCAGCATTCTCCTGGTCGTTCTGACTCTCGTATTTTTAGTGGTGACCATGAGTCTCTATTCCTTCTCTTGGTATAGCGTTCACGATGCCACCCATTCTGGGCACGTCATCAGGGTGACCATTTTGGTTGCCTTGCTGGTCTGTCTCATTCCAACGACGATCGGTGCCCTGCTTCCGGCGATCGGGATCGCCGGCATCATGCGCCTTCTGCGGGCGAATGTCGTCGCCACATCAGGTCGTGCAATCGAAGCGGCTGGTGACGTGGACGTGCTGCTGCTCGACAAGACGGGAACCATCACCTATGGCAATCGTGAGGCCACTGCGTTCTACCCGGTCCCTGGCATCACGGAGGAGCAACTGGCTGTCGTGGCTAGGAGAGCCTCCATGGCGGATGATACGCCCGAGGGGAAAAGTCTAGTGACCCTGGCTCAAAGGAGGTTCCCGACACTGACGGACCCGTTACCGGCCGATGCGAAACCGATTGCATTCAGTGCGGAAACGCGTATGAGTGGGTTGGATTGGGCGGGGATCCAGCTGCGCAAGGGAGCGCCGGATTCGATGAGGGAATGGGTGCGTTCCCTGAATGGGGTCTGGCCGGATGAGCTTTCGGTCGCCATCGAAAAGATTGCCGGGCGGGGGGCCACCCCGCTCGTGGTTTGTGAGAATGGCCACACCTTGGGAGTCGTGGAGCTCAAGGATATCGTCAAGGGCGACATCAAGACGCGCTTTGCCCAGTTGCGAGAAATGGGAATCCGAACGGTCATGATCACGGGAGATAATCCCCTCACGGCTGCCTCCATTGCCGCGGAAGCCGGTGTCGACGACTTCATCGCAGAGGCCAAGCCCGAAACCAAACTCTCATGCATCCGGAAATACCAAGCCGAAGGCTATATGCTGGCCATGACCGGGGATGGGACCAATGACGCGCCGGCCCTCGCCCAAGCCGACGTCGGACTGTGCATGGCCAGTGGAACCCAGGCAGCCCGTGAGGCCGCCAACATGGTGGATTTGGATTCGAACCCGACCAAGCTGCTCGAAATCGTCCGGATCGGGAAACAGCTTCTGATGACCCGGGGTGCCCTCACCACGTTCAGTGTGGCCAATGACGTGGCCAAATACTTTGCCATTATCCCGGCCGCGTTTGTATCCACCTACCCCCAGCTGGAAGCGTTGAATATCATGGAACTGAGTTCCCCCCGGCACGCGATCCTGGCAGCCGTCATCTTCAACGCCATCATTATCCCGCTGCTCGTCCCCTTGGCGCTCAAGGGGATCAAGTTTCGGGCCGATTCGGCCCAGCGACTTCTTCGTCGCAACGTTTGGATCTATGGCCTGGGGGGCATCATCGCCCCATTCATCGGCATCAAGCTGATCGATGTTTTGCTGACGATGCTTTAAGTAGGGGTGATCCATGCTCAGAGATCTCAAGACTGCCTTGTTGCTTTTCCTGTTTCTGGCCGTGATGACCGGGTGTATTTACCCATTGGCCATGACCGTTATTGGACAGGCCGTGTTCCCCCATCAGGCCAACGGTTCCCTGCTGCGAATGCGGGGGCAGGTGGTCGGATCCTCACTGATCGGGCAATATTTCCGGGAGCGTCGCTACTTTTGGAGCCGGCCTTCCGCGACCAGCCCCGTTCCTGATGATGCCGCCGCTTCAGGCGCTTCCAACCTGGGTCCGGACAACCCCGAGTTGCTGAAACACGTGCAGGACCGTATCGGGCGGCTTCGCCGGGCGGATCCGCATGCACGCGGTCCCGTTCCCGTTGACTTGGTCACCTCTTCCGGGAGTGGCCTCGACCCGGATATCAGTCTCGCAGCGGCAAACTACCAGCTGCCCCGAGTCGCCCAGGCGGGCGGAATCTCGGGGAGTATCCTGCGTCAGCTGATCCGTGACAACACGATCAAGCCCGTGGGCGGATTCATCGGTGAGCCGGTTGTGGATGTGGTCCGGCTTGATCTGGCCTTGGACCGGATCTATTCTTCCAAGCATCGGTCAGTGAAAACGCCTCAATAACCACCAAAGGATCCCCCGACCATGGGTAGGCGTCAGACTGTCATTCGGATCCGGCTTTTTGTTGACAAAAGTCCATGATCCGCCGTGGCCGCATGACTCGACGCCGCATCGGCTGGGAGAGGATTTTGCTGATCGGGGCTTTGTCCTTCGGCATCCGTTCCGCATACCCGGCACCGCTGCCCATGCCCGCGATGAGCGGGCCCCTCACCGCGCTCGCGCCTTTCCACTTCAGTGCGGGTCCCTTGGGCCAACTGGATATTTCCGGTGTCATGAGTGGCTTGGGGGTCTGGCAGGACAACCCAGCCCCCGGAGATCACGCATTCCGGGCCGATATCAGCAATGCCCAAGTGTTTATCCAGAAAACACATGGGTTTTTCCAGTTTTTCCTGCAGGCGGGGGCCTATGATCTGCCCGCCCTGGGCACACCGTTTCTCTCCACGGGGAACACGGTCAGTGAATATTACGGGGCGCTCCCTCAAGCCTTTCTGAAGATCGTCCCTTCCCGGAATTTTTCGATCCAGGCCGGTAAACTGCCCACGCTGATTGGCGCCGAATACACCTTTACTTTCGAAAACATGAACATCGAGCGCGGGTTGCTGTGGAATCAGGAGAATGCCGTCGAGCGCGGAGTCCAGGTCAACTACAGTGGGGGACCCTTTGAGGCTTCACTGCAGTGGGGAGACGGGTTTTATTCGAACCGCTTCAACTGGATTTCAGGATCGCTTTCCTACGCCATTAACTCAGCAAGCAGTGTGAGCTTTGTGGGCATGGGCAATGCTGGCCAGACGGATTACTCCACTCCGGCGACTCCGCTGGACCAGAACAACAGCGACCTCCTGAGCCTGGTCTATACCTACAGTTCGAACGCGTGGGTGATCCAGCCCTATCTCCAGTACACGTCCGTACCAGCGAATCCGTTGATCGGCGTGCACCGGGAGGCCTCGACGCGCGGAGCTGCGCTGCTGATGAGTGACCGGATCGCCCCCCATTTTTTCCTGGCCGCCCGCATCGAGTATATCGCCAGCACAGGGAATGCCCGTGATGGGGCTGCGAATCTCCTGTACGGTCCCGGCAGCAAGGCTTGGTCCCTGACTTTCACGCCAACCTGGGAGGACCAGGGATTTTTTGCCCGTGCCGAGTTTTCCTTTGTGCAGGTTCTCGATGAAACTTCGGGTGATGGATTCGGCTTTCAGGGGAACCGTCCGAGCCAGGCCAGGGCTCTTCTCGAAACGGGCTTCCTGTTCTAGGTCCGCCTCAGGATGGGCATCCGCCACGACCCAGCTTTCTCGGGTTCCGGTTAAAGCGCCTGGCGGAAGGTGAGATTGATGCGCTGGGCCCCGGTCACCGGATGATGCCCGGGTGCGAGTCGGGCGATGCCGTGGAAAACGTATCGAGAGGCGCCTCCCCAGACAAAGACGTCGCCATGGTGGAGCCGAAAGTGTTCCACGGGATCACGACGTTTGATTCCTCCAAAAAGGAAAGTGGCCGGAAGTCCGAGTGATACCGAGACGATCGGTGCGGATCCATCCCGTTCGTCACGATCTTGGTGGAGGGACAGTCCGCTGCCCGGGCGGTAGCCATTCACCAGGCAGACATCGGGGTGGAAGCCCGGAAACCCTGCCTGATCGGCCGCGGCTTCAGCTAGTTCCCTGAAAATGGCCGGCAGGGGTGGCCACGGATGACCGGTCATTGGGTCCCTGTCCGTATACCGGTAGCCTCGCCGATCGCTGATCCAGCCGGTTGTGCCGCAGTTGCTCATCGCCACCGACATGCGGCGTCCGCCGGGTGTTTCCATGTGCCGAAAGGGTGCCAGCGCCAAGATCTGCCCGAGTGCGCCCATGAGCTCGTCTCCACGCCCTAGGGCCATGCCCATGAAGAGGATGGCCCCTTCCCGTACGGACCATGGGCCGTGTGGAATGACCGGACTTCCGGGGAAGAGTCCCCCCCATCCGTTGGCCGGATTTTCGGGGGTTGGGGTTGGCGCAGCTCCGGCCATGCAACCGGGAGAAGCCGCCCTCAGAACTCCTCGATGAAGCTCTTCAGGCGGGACGCCCGGGAGGGATGACGCAGCTTCCGGAGGGCCTTGGCCTCAATCTGCCGGATCCGTTCGCGTGTGACATCGAACTGCCGACCAACTTCCTCGAGGGTATGGTCGGTGTTCATGTCAATGCCGAAGCGCATCCGGAGCACTTTTGCTTCACGAGGGGTTAACGTGGCCAGCACGGAGTGGGTGGTATTGCGAAGGCTGTCGGATGTCGCCTGCTCGATCGGTGCCGGCATGTTGAGGTCTTCGAGGAAATCCCCGAGATGGGAATCCTCGTCATCACTCACCGGGGTTTCCATGGAAATCGGTTCCTTCGCGATCCGCATCACCTTCCGAACCTTGTCTTCCGGCATCTCCATGCGCTTGGCCAGTTCTTCCGGTGTGGGTTCGCGCCCCTTTTCCTGGAGCAGCTGCCGGGAAATCCGGTTGAGCTTGTTGATCGTCTCGATCATGTGGACCGGGATGCGGATGGTCCGGGCCTGGTCCGCGATGGATCGGGTAATGGCCTGACGAATCCACCAGGTCGCGTATGTCGAAAACTTATAGCCGCGGCGATATTCGAATTTATCGACGGCCTTCATCAGGCCGATGTTGCCTTCCTGAATCAGGTCCAGAAACTGGAGCCCTCGGTTGGTATACTTCTTCGCGATCGAAATCACGAGACGCAGATTGGCTTCAACCATTTCCTTCTTGGCGCGCCGGGCCTTGGTTTCACCCATCATCAGCTGCCGGTAGATTTCCTTGATGTCGGCGACTTTGAGGTGATGGGCTTCCTCGATCGCGATCAGCTGTTCCTGGAGCCTGTGAATCTCAGGGCGAACTTCCCGCAGCGCCGCTGACCATTTGCGTTTGGCACGGATGTGCGCGTCAATCCATGTGAGGGCGGTTTCCCGTTGGGGAAACGTCTTGATGAAGTCCCGCTTGGGCATGCCCGCCCGGTCGACACAGAACCGCATGATCTCGCGCTCAATCTGGCGGATGACATTGATGGTTTCTTTCAGGCTGCGCGTCAGGAGATCCATGGCTCTGGGGGTGAGCCGAAACCGCTGCAGCTCGGTCGCCGTTTGTGCGAGCATCCGCAAGGAGCGTTCATCGCGCTTTTTAGCCAGTGCGCGAGAGGACCGTAAATGGGCTTTCTCGAGCTTGTGGACCATTTCGGCTGCCAGTTCGGGACTGGGGCCGAGAACCAGCAGATCATCCTCGGAGACCACCGGGTCCAAGTCTTCCTCATCCGCTTCGTCACTGGTGCCCGCGGGTTCGGCGCCGATCTCCATGAGCGGGATGGGTTCCGCATGGTCGTCGGACAGGGGCGCTCCGCTTACCGGATCCCGAAATCCCTGGATCAGTTCTGCAAGCTTGATTTGGCCCGCCGTGACCTGCCGGTATTCCTCGATGAAGCGGCTGATGACTCCCGGAAATGTGGCGAGGGCCGCGTATTTCTGGTTGAGGCCTTCCTCGATGCGTTTGGCGATTCCGATCTCGCCCTCGCGGGTTAGGAGGTTGACCTGTCCCATCTCGCGCATGTACATCCGAACGGGATCGGTGGTCCGGCCGAAAGCCGAGTCGACCGAAGCCAGCGCAGCGGCCGCCTCTTCCATGGCCTCATCGTCCTCGTTGACCTGGTGGTCGGACAGAAGGAGAAGCTCGAGGGCCGCGTCCGGCGGGGAGTCATGGACCATGATACCCATGTCGTTGATGACCGAGATGATCTCATCCAGCTGCTCGGCGTCGATAATATCCCGGGGCAGGAAATCATTGACCTCGCTATAGGTCAGGTAACCTTGCTCCTTGCCTTTGGCGATGAGCTGGCGGAGTTGGATGTTCCGATCGTCACTCTCACTCATGGGTAGGTGTACCTGGAGTTGGGATGGCTAACCCGGAGGTCGGGTGGAACTGCTAATTATAACCCAACCGGCCGGTTCGACTGTTCCGGGGGTTGGGTGCTCCGCTAGGAAGACTTCAGATTCGATTCAAGTAACTGAAATTCCTTTTTTTCTTCGCTCGAGAGGGGGCGGGTCCGGGATAGGTCGAGAAGGGTCTGGAGGCGTTTCTGGGTGGTGGCTTGGGACCGGATTTTGGCGATCAGTCCTAGCGTTTCAGTCCGGTTGGCCTGGGCATCGAGGAGCGGGGCCTGCCCGAAAAGCCGCTCCATGAGATCACCGGTCGGGCTATCCCGGAATAGCTCGAGCAGGCGGCCCGTGGTGAGATTTTCATGGATCCTGGCGGCTGACTGGAGATTTTTTATATGTTCGAGGCCCGGCAGCCCGATCTCGTCGAGCTCGGACTCCGGAGGCAGCAGGGTGATCAGGTCGGGTTGGTGCAGGAGATGCAGGAACAGCTGCCGCACGATCCCGCCGCGACCGACCGGAACCCGCGAGCCGGGCTTTGGTGTCGCTCTCGCTGGTCGGGTGGGTGCAGCCGGCCGGAGGAGAACCTGCCCCAGTTTGAAGTGCCCGGCCAGTTCTTCCCGCAACAGTTCCCGGTAGACGGGGTCTTCGATTAGTTGGAGAAGCCGCTGAGCCTCTCCCGCCAGGCTGGCCCGGGTTTCCACTTCCTTGCCTGGAAAGCGCTTTTCGAGTGCGTCACGCACCGATTCCGACAGGCGATGCCCGCGCTCGAGGCGCACCCGGAAGTCCTCGGCTCCCGCCCCCCGGACAAAGCTGTCCGGATCCTGGTTTGCCGGGAGTCCGACGAAACGGAAGTGACGCCCGGCACGCGCCAGCGGCAGGACCAGTTCGAGGGCCCGGTATGAGGCGCGCCGACCTGCGGCGTCGCCATCGAAGCAGAAAATGACTTCCGGGATGTAGCGAATCATTTTCTGCAGCTGATCGGTTGTCAGCGAAGTTCCCAGAGTGGCCACGGTCTCGGGAAAGCCGGCCTGCGACAAGGCCATGGCATCGAGATAGCCTTCGACCAGAATCAGCCGGTCGGGCCGACCGGGACTTTGACGGGCCTCGTACCACCCGTAAAGTTCCCATCCCTTGTGAAACAGAAGGGATTCCGGGGAGTTCAGGTACTTCGGCGTTTCCTGCACGAGTGTGCGTCCCCCGAATCCGATGACCTCCCCGCGCAGGTTCCGGATCGGGAACATGAGCCGATCATGGAACCGATCCGTGCGTTCGGATACAAGCCCGAGGAGTTTGAGAAGCTTGACCCGTTCGCCGTCGTTTCTCCAGCGGGTGAGCAACGGAGAGCCCGCCGGGGCATACCCCAGACGGAACCGCCGGGCCGTCTCCGGAAGGATCCCGCGTTCATCGAGGTAGCGGCGAGCGGGATCGGAGGCCGCGAGCGCCGCTTCGTACACACCGGCCACCTCCTCGGTCAGGGACAGCGCGGCCGAACGCAGCGGATCCGCGTCCGATGCGGCATGGTCTGGCATTTCAAGACCCAGGCGGGTGGCCAGCGCTTCAACCGCTTCCGGAAAGCTGGATCGGTCGTAGGCCATGAGGAACCCGATGGCACTTCCATGGGCTCCGCAACCAAAACAGTGATAGAACTGCTTGCTCGGGCTGACGGTGAAAGAGGGAGTCCGTTCCTCATGAAACGGGCAGCGGCCGGTGAAATCGCGCCCAGCCTTCTTGAGGGTGACCCGTTCGGCCACCAGCGCAACCAGATCGGTCCGCGCCAGCAGATCATCGATGAAACCCTGAGGAATGCGACCCGGATTCATTCCCTGAAGACTGGGTTGGGGGTGGGTTAGCCAGTCAGCCGGGTTTTGACCTCGGCGCTGACCTGGGCGAGATCCGCACGGCCCGCGAGCTCGGCCTTGAGCCGGCTCATGACGCGGCCGATGTCCTGCGGCTTCTGGGCATGGGTTTCGGCGATGGCGCGGTCGATGACGGCCAGAAGTTCGGCCCCCTCCAGCCGGGGCGGAAGGTAGGCGGAAACCACGCGGATTTCCTCTTCGGCAGCCTGGGCCTGCGGTTCGCGACTGGCGTTACGAAAGGCTGCGGCCGATTCTTCATGCTGCCGGATCAATTTGGTGAGAACCTGGATGACTTCGGCGTCGTTGAGGCTCCTCCGTTCGTCAACCTCGCGGCGGCGGATGGCCGCCAAGGCATAGCGGAGAGTCGTCACGCGGACCGTATCCCGCGATTTCAGCGCCTGCTTGATGTCGTCGGCCAGCTGGGACGAAATCGACATACTGGGATTTAGTGGGTGCGAAGCGCCCGAACACTGTCGCGGGCGTTCTTCTTGACGTATCGCTTGACGGCAGCCGCACGGCGCCGCTTCCGTTCCTGAGTCGGTTTCTCATAAAACTCCCGACGCCGGAGTTCCGAGAGGATTCCGGCCTTTTCGCACGCGCGCTTGAAGCGCCGCAACGCGGCGTCGAAATGCTCATTTTCTTTGACGCGGATGGTCGGCATGGGAATCGGGCATGCTCCTCGGTTGGGACAGTCTCAACGGTGAACGTGGTATTTTACCCGAGAATATCCATGAAGCCAAGGCCCCCCGGTGCACCTTCTTGCCCTGGAAACGTCGTGTGACGAGACCGCCGTTGCGCTTTATGGCCAGCACGGGCTTGAGGATCACCTGGTGCACAGCCAGACGGATGTCCATGCCCGTTATGGCGGGGTGGTGCCGGAGTTGGCCTCCCGGGACCACGGACGGCACCTTTTGCCCCTCGTGGAGAAACTTCTCGTGAGGGCCGGCCTGGCTCCCGGCAGCCTCTCGGCACTGGCCGTGACCCTGGGTCCGGGATTGCCTGGTGCCCTGCATGTGGGGCAGGCCTTCGGCCAGGGCCTGGCTTATGCCCTGGGGATTCCCCTGATCGGTATCCATCATCTCGAAGCCCATCTCTTTTCCGCCGGTCTCGGGCCGGAGCCCCCAGATCTCCCCTTTGTGGCGCTCTTGGTTTCGGGCGGGCACAGCGAGCTCGTGCGGGTGGATGGGCTGGGTTGCTACACGCTTCTCGGGGCGACCCGAGACGATGCGGCAGGAGAGGCATTCGACAAGGTGGCCCAACTGCTCGGGCTACCCTATCCCGGGGGGCCTGAGCTGGCTGCACTGGCGGAGACAGGGCAGCCCGAACGATTCCGGTTGCCGCGGCCCATGCTGGACCAACCCGGCTGCGAGATGAGCTTCAGTGGCCTCAAGACAGCAGTTCTTCGCGCCCTCCGACAGATCGAGACGCCGACAGGCCGGGACCGTGCCGACCTGGCTGCCGCTTTCGAGATTGCGGTGGTCGAGGTGCTGGTCGAAAAATCTTGGCGTGCCCTCGCGGAAACGGGCGGTTCCAGGCTGGTGGTGGCGGGTGGTGTCAGTGCCAACCGGCGGTTGCGTGATGCCCTCGGCGCACGCGCCGCTGGCACGGCAGTCCGCGTCTTTTTCCCGCCCCTTGAGTTCTGCACCGATAATGCCGCCATGGTTGCTCATGTCGCCTGGCTTCGGTGGCAGGCCGGCGAACGTTCCTTGGCCGGTGGGTCCGTCCGGACCCGCTGGCCCCTCGAATCGCTCAGGCCACCGCGCTTCAACCCTGACCCTTGAATGGAGATTTTCATGCCCGACCGAGTATTCATCCGCGGGCTGGCTCTGGAAACCCAGATCGGCATTCATGCCCACGAGAAACCCCTGCGCCAGCGGCTCATTCTCCATCTCGAAATGTCAGCTGCACTAACGGCCTCGGCCCGGAGCGGGAGGATCGAGGAAACGATCGACTACCGATCCGTTGCCGAGCGCATCCAGGCCGTGGTCCGCGGACGCTCCTTTGCCCTGGTCGAAACTGTTGCGGAAGCCGTTGCGACCCTCGTTCTCACGGAGTATCCGGTACGGAAGGTGTTGGTCGAGCTCGAGAAACCAGGAGCCATTCGGGGGGCGGACCGGGTGGGTGTCATGATCGAACGCGAAGCCACCTCCACCTCAGACACCGATGCTCCGCCCTCCGTCGACGGGGATGACTGCTCCGGTCACGTAGGGGGCATCCCGGACCAGAAATAGCACCGCTTTCGCAACATCATCGACGGATCCCATGCGGCGGAGCGGTGTGCGGGCCAGAATCTTCTGTTGCAGGGATTCCGGAATGCCGGATGCCTGCCACAGGATGGTTCCTGGAGCCACCGCATTGACCCGCACCTCGGGCGCGAGTTCTCGTGCAAGGGCCCGCGTCAGCATTTCGAGCCCGGCCTTGGCGGCTCCATAGATGAGATGGTCACGAAGGGGTTTGCGGGCATGGATATCGACCAGATTGACAATGGACCCACGTCGTTCCCGGAGAGCTTCCGCCGAGGCGCGGATCAGAAAAAGTGGCGCCTTGAGGTTGGTCCCCATGAGGTCCTCCCAGGCCTCTTCGGATAGGGAGGCAAGCGGGGTGGGATAGAAACTCGAGGCATTGTTGACGAGGATGTCGAGCCGGCCCCAGAACGACCGCGCGGACGCGGCCATGTCCGTCAGATGGGCGGTCTCGAGAAGGTTGCCTCGAAGCGTACGGGCGGTCTCCGGGCGGATCCGGTTCAGGGTGTCAGCCAACTCTCGTGCCTCGGTCTCCGAACGGTGGTAGTGAAGGACGACACGGGTTCCCGAGGCGTGAAGCGTACGGGCGATGGCAGCACCGATACGCCGTCCCGCCCCGGTGATCAGAGCAACCGGGCAGTCGGAAGAGTCAGTGCGTGATGCGTGCGGGTGCATGTTTCGGACTGTAGACGCGGATTGCTAGCATAACGCAACCTCATGGAGAACCGGAACCCACCCGAAAGGGTATGCCCCGGGCCGTCCGTGGTCTGCTTTGCACCAACCGCCGGAATCCGGGTAGCATCCCTTGATGAAAACGGAAATCCTGACTCCACTCCCCGAACTCACCGAGCAGCAGGCCGGCCATTGTGCGAAAGCACGAGAGGCCTTGGGGCAGATGGAACGAGCCCTGGGACCGATCTATTTCGACCGCTATATGGACTTCGTTCTCTACGACGCGCGGCTCGGCTATTACCAGATCGCTGCGGAAACCATCGGCCCTGCCGGGGATTTCGTTACCCTTCCGGAATCAACCCCCCTCTTTGCCCGAACGCTCGCGTCCGTTGCGGCCGACCTGTTCCGCGCGGGTCTGTCCCGAAACCTCATCGAGGTCGGACCGGGCACGGGTCGTCTGTCACTGGCGATGTCCCGTGAGCTTTTGCGGCTCGGATGCGTACCTGACCGGCACCTTCTGCTCGAACCCAACCTTTTCCAGAGGGGGAGGCAGGAGGCCCTTTGGGCCCAGAAGGCCATTCCCGGGATCCCGTTGCCCGAATGGCTCGACCAGCTTCCCGTGGAGGGCTGGTCCGGGTTTCTGGTTCTGAACGAGATTGTTGATGCCTGGCCGGTTGCCCTCATGGAAAAAGCCGCATCCGGATGGTTTGAGTGGGGGGTGGGAGTTACGGACGGAGCGCTGTCCTGGCGCAGGCTCCCGCTGCGGTCTCCGACGCGGGAGATGCTCGAGACCCTGGAATCCGAATGCGGCACCCTGCCGGTTCCTTACCGGACGGAGTGGAACCGGTCTCTCGGGGTGCGCCTGCGGGCGATCCTCACGGGTTGCCGTGAGGGTTGTGCGATGGTGATCGACTATGGATACCCCAAGCGTCTTTATTATCACCCGGAGCGATGCCGGGGTACCCTGGCTTGTTATCTGGACCACCGCACCCATGCGGATCCCCTCTACGCGCCTGGAGCTCAGGACATCACTGCCATGGTGGATTTCACGGCTCTGGCCGAGGCCATGGAAGGAGTTGGCTGGACCCTGGCCGGGTTTGCGCGTCTGGCGCCTTTTGTCCTAGTCGCGGGCGCTTGGGAAGAAGCAGACTTGGACGGGCACACGCGCCAGCAGTGGATCCAAGACGTTCTGCGCCTCACCGGGCCAGAAGAGGCCGGCGAACTGTTTCGGGTCATGATGTGCACGAAGGGGCAGGTTCCGTTGTGGCCGGGCTGGACCCAGTGCGATGAAAGCGACCGGTTGTGAGCGTTCCGTTCAGCGTGGCCGCCACCAGAGAAAGGCCAGCATGAGCCCGGATAGAACAAGCAGTACGGGACCCACCGGTTCCGGCGATAGGCCAAGCGGAACCCAGACAAGACCGGATGCGAGCACGAGCCCTGCAATGGCCAGGCGGACGGGGAATGGGGGGGCGGGGGCACGGGTCTTTTCGGCGGATTCCCTGTGGGCCATGGGGCCATCCGCCTCATTACGAGCCAGCCGGTGGGGCGCTTCGTCCAGCCAGGTTTGCAGGGCCCATGAAAGAGCCGGCCAGTTCTCGATGCCATGGTGCAGGAGACTGATGGGACTGACCTGCTGGCGCATCCAGCGCTCCAGCAGCGGCTTGCTGGATTTCCAGAGATCGAGGTCCGGATCGAGCTGGCGGCCCAGTCCTTCCACAGCGATCAGGGTTTTCTGTAGGAGTACGAGTTCGGGCTTGAGGTCGACATTGAAGCGGCGGGCCGTCTGGAACAGCCGGATCAGCAGTTGCCCCAACGAAATCTCCTTGAGCGGGCGGTTGAAGATCGGTTCGCAGACGCTCCGGATCGCGCCCTCCAGTTCATCCAGCGGGGTATGGGGGGGCACCCAGCCAGAGAGCAGATGAAGCTTGGCGACCTGGCGGTAGTCGCGGTTGAAGAAGGCCAGAAAGTTGGCCGCCAAGTAGTGCCGATCTTCTTCGGTCAGCGTCCCCATGATGCCAAAGTCGACCGCCAAGTAGCGGGGATGACCGGGGTCACGGGCATCGACGAACAGATTGCCGGGGTGCATGTCGGCGTGGAAAAAATTATCCCGGAAGACCTGCGTGAAGAAGATCGAGACTCCCCGTTGCGCCAGTTCCTTGAAATCCACGCCGTGGGCCCGCAGCCCGGCAAAATCATGAATGGGGATGCCGTAGATCCGTTCCATGACCATGACCCGTTCACGGGTGAGTTCCCAGACGACCTCGGGAACCCCGAGAAAAGGGCTGTCCTGGAAATTGTGCCGGAGCTGGCTTGCGTGTCCAGCTTCCTGCAGCAGGTTGAGTTCATCGTGAAGCGTCTGGGCAAACTTGGCCACGATGGCCCGGGGGTGGAGATGGACTCCAGGTGCCCAGTTGCGTTCGACCCAAAACGCCAGACGGTCGAGCAGAATGAGATCCCGCTTGATGAGCCGTTCAATCCCGGGCCGGATGATCTTGATGACGACGTCGCGTCCATCGTGGAGGCGGGCGGCATGGACCTGGGCGATCGAGGCGGAGGCGAGTGGAATCTCATCGAAAGAGGAGAGATGGCGCCCCAGCGGTTCCCTCCATGCGGCTTCGACGGCCACCCGGGCCAGTGCGCCCGGGAAAGGCGGGACCTGGTCCTGCAGTTTCGTGAGCTCGTCGATGAAGTCCCGGGGCAGAAGGTCACTCCGGGTGGAGAGCAACTGGCCGAACTTCACGTAGAGCGGGCCCAGTTCCTCAAGGGCCAGCCGGAGACGGATGGCCAGTGGGGTTTTGCGGAGCTTCCAGTGCCAGGGCAGGAGCCGTCGCAGGGGCCGCACATGGTGCAGGGGAGTCCATTCGAACAAGAGATCATCAAGACCATGCTTGATCAGAATCCATTGGATCCAGATGAGCCGTAGCCAGTTGCCGATGCTCATGGGATGGAGGGGCCTCCCGGCCGATGGATCCGGGCCGAACCTTCGAGAGCCTCCAGATGGGCCGCAAGTTGCCTGAGTTCCGACTGCCAGAGCGAAAAGCGTTCCGGACCGACCCCGAATCCGGCCCGTTCCAGGCCACTTCGGGCGAGCCTGGCCAGCCGTGCCCCGTTTTTCCGGAAAATAGATTCACTGCGATCCAGGGTGCGGGACAGCCAGTCTCCTGGAGGGTCGCCCAGAATGGCTCTGAACCAGGATCCTCGCTCCCGCGGCAGATGACGGATCAGTTCATCGAGCGTCTGGGCAAACCCGAGGTCGCCTTCGAACTGGAGGGTCGGTTCGGCCCGGCCCCGAATCCGGGCCATGAAATCCCCGAGCGTGCCCCGGAGAATGAGGTCGCCCCGCCTCCCGGAGCTCGGCTCGAGACGGACTCCAAGATGGTGGAAAACAAGGAGGATCGACCAGTCGAGATCGATGATTTCCACGGTCAGGCCGCGCCCCGCAAGCCGGTCCCGCAAGTCCGTCCGGGCAAAGACAGGTTCCAGGATCCGATCAACCAGGAACTCGACGGGGCGGGGGGGGAGATTCATAGCCGGTAGCCCCGATGCAGGGCCACGATTCCCTGGCATAGGTTGAAGTAGTCCACCCGGGCCAGCCCGGACTCCCGCATCATGCGCTTCAGGGTCTCTTGGTCCGGGTGGCGACGGATCGATTCGGCGAGATACCGATAACTGGATTCGTCCCGGGCGATCCAGCGGCCGAGACGCGGCAGGATCGCAAAGGAATAGGCATCGTAAAGCCGCCGGAGGACCTGCCCCTTCGCGTGAGAAAACTCGAGTATCAGGACTGAACCGCCGACCCGGAGGACCCGATGGATTTCACCGAGCGCCTTGTCGGGGTGCGTCATGTTGCGCAGGCCGAACGCCAGCGTGACGAGGTCGAAATGGCCCGAGGGGAACGGCAGTTGCTCGGCGTCGGCCTGGACGTAGAGACTGGCATGAGGCCGGGCTGGCGGGTTCCGCCGCGCCCGACCCCGGTCCAACATGATGGGATTGATGTCCGAGGCAATGAGTTCTGCCTGCGGCCCATATCGCCGGCGCAGGATTTGTACGAGATCTCCCGTTCCGGAAGCGAGGTCCAGGATACGCGGTGCCGGATGGGCCGGCCCGATGGCCCCGAGAAACGACTTCCACACCCGGTGTAGACCGAAGGACATCAGGTCGTTCATGAGATCATAGCGGGGGGCAACCGACTCAAAGACCTGCCGCACCCGGCGGGTTTTTTCTTCCGGGGTGACCGTTTCGAATCCGAAATGGGTTGAAGCCTCTGGAGGGATCATCGAGAATCCTCACGGGTCGGAATCTGCACCGATTCGAGATGGTGCTGGTACCGGGCCCAGCGCTCGGCCCGCGTTTCACCGAGGTCGCGCAGGAAATCATAGGCATAAATGCCGCTGTCATGCCCATCCTCGAAGGCGATGCGGATCGCATAGCGGCCCACGGTCTCGAGCGAGCGGATGCGGAGGGTCGGCAGGACCCGGATCCAGAGCCGCGGATCCTGCCCGATGGCTGCGCCGGTTTCCGCCGATGGACTGAAGATGCGCAGGTAATCGCTCGGAAGGTTGAAAGAGGCGCCGTCGCTGAAACGGATCGCCAGGCCGGTCCGGTTGCGGTCCAGTCGGATTTCTTCGGGGGTGGTCCGGGAGGAACTCATGGCTCGAGCTCGACCCATACCGGTACATGATCCGAGGGCCGGGTGTGGTGACGGATACCGGTATCGATTCCGGCTTCCTGGAGGTGCGGAATGAGTGCCTGTGACAGCAGAATGAGATCAATCCTGAGGCCTTCATTGCGCCGCAGGGCCGCGCCCCGGTAGTCCCACCAGGAGTAGATCGGCTCCGCCGGATGCATGAGCCGGAAGGCGTCCCGGAACCCGAGTCGCTCGAGGGCCCGAAGGGCGTCTCTCGCCCGGGCGTCGGTCAAAACCGAGTCCTGCCAGGCCTCGGGGTCATGGACATCCAAGTCGGCTGGTGCAATGTTGAAATCCCCGAGGAGCGCAATTTTAGGGTGTTTCGGAAGCAGGGATTCGATGTGCGTGGTCAGTTGGTCGTACCAGGCGAGCTTGTAGGAGAACTTCGCTGACTGCAAGGATTCCCCATTCGGCGCGTAGATGTCGATGAGATAAAAGCCTTCTGGGATCCATGCGGACAGGTAACGGCAGTCCTGGATGAGGGAGGGGGGTGCGGTCTCCGCGGGCTCCGATAACGGGGTCCGGCTGAGGAGCGCAACGCCGTTGTAGGACGGCTGGCCCGAGGAGAGAGTGCAATAGCCGAGGCTCCCAAAGGCCTCACGGGGGAAATCCGCATCGACAACCTTGGTTTCCTGTAACGCCAGGACGCCAACCGGACGCTGGTAGAGCCAGTCCCGGATCTGTTCCAATCGGGCTCGTACCGAATTGACGTTCCAACTGGCCAGGGTGATCGACATAGGAAGGTCGGGGGGCAAGAAAAGCCATTTTAGCGTGTCCCACCCGGCGGAGCCGGGAGCGCCGGCAAACACCCAGGGCCGGGTTTGCTGCCCGTGGCCAGTCTGGTAGACTAGAGTGGGCTCAAGGAGCGCCTGCAAAACTCTGGGGCTCCTTTGAAGATCCGTGACCTCTGAGATCCATGATTCCTCGCGACAGCTGGAGCAATGAAATCCATGCGTACCGTGCGTCAAACCACCGTCATCATTACCTTGATCGCCGCTTTGGGAACCGGGGTGTTCGCCCTGAAGCCTGCTGACGCCCAATCCGAGAAGATCGGCGTCATCAACCTGCTCTACATTGTTGCCAACTCCACCGAAGGGAAGGCGGCCGCGCTCAAGCTCAAAAGCTATGTGAAAGGCCAGGCCACGGCATTCAAGCGGGCACAGGACCGGGTGCACCTCGAAGAGACGCTGCTCCACAAGAACCTCCCGCACGAGACCAAGGCGGAGCAGAAGAAAAACATTGCCGCTTTCCAGCGCGGTGAGCTGGCGCTCCGGAATCTGTACGAGAAGACCCATTCGCGTATCGAGGCCAAACGTGTGGCGCTCCTGAACCCCATCCGCACCCGCCTTCTGGCGCTGATCAAGGGATATGCCAAGGCGCATGGGTTTGCGATCATTTTCGATACGGCGGAGGGAACCGTCTACGCGGAGCCCCACTACGACCTGACTCTTCTGATCCTCAAGATCTTCAATCAGAAGACAGCTGGCTGACCAGTCCTCGGGACCTTTTGGGTCTCCTAGTGCCCTCCCTCTGAACGGACAAAGATTGCGGGCCCGAGATCCGCGCAATGCTTCCGGAGCAGGGGAGCGAGATCGACCCCCAGGGCTTTGCCGTGGATGCGGATGACGCGATCCGGCCAGCGGACCGACAGGGAAACCAGCCGGATACATGAAGTGCCGAGTCCGGGCAGTCCCTCGGGCTGGGTATCCACCTCGTAGGCGCGCCCGGGATCGAAAGGGCCTTGGACGCGCAACACGAGTGCCCAGGGATGGTTGTTTCTGGGGTCACGTCGAAGCAGCCCGAGGCTGTTATAGGCGAGATAGACGAACCGGATTTCACTGATCGGGCGCGGGCTCGTATTGATGAAGGTCACATCGATGGGGACAACAAGTTGGTGCTCGGGATTCCGGAGCACGCCCGGCAGGGTGACCTGATAGATCCAGATCGGGCTTTCCCGGGTCTGCGCGGACTGGATTTCCGAGTGAAACGCACGAACCGGGCTGACCGCACATCCGGACGAGAAAAGCACTCCTCCTGAAAGGATCACCGAACTTGCGATCTGCCAGATCCGTTCCCACATAGCCAGCGCTCCGGCCCGCTTTTTATCATAATGGTACAGAGTCCGCCGTCAAGCAAGGGCTCCAGGCCGGGGAACCCGTTCCATGTTGATCGACTACCATCGCCGTCTCGCAGCAGACAGTGTCCGCAACGAGGCGTTCCGCCAGGCGCTTGAACGGACGATCCGCCCTGGCGCGACCCGGGTGGCGGACCTCGGTTCCGGTACCGGCTGGCTGGGCTTCATGTCCGATGTCCTGGGAGCCCGTTCCACCACCCTTTATGAGCGGGAGGTCTCTCTGGCGCATCTCTCGGCGTCGCTGGCGCGTCGCAACCGTCTTTCCGGGATCGAGGTTTTCGCCGAGGATTCGAGGGCGATACTGGATCCGGAGCCAGTCGATCTCGTGGTTTCCGAAACCCTCGGCAACCTTGGACTTGAAGAGGGAATTGGCGAGATCCTGTGGGACGCCCGGCGGTTTCTGGCCCCGGGCGGGATCCGCATACCGAGTACGCTCGCTCTTTATGTTCGACCGGTCGGGGGCGACCGTTTCTGGGCCGAACTCGACCCCTGGAGCACCGGCGGATCGGGGCTCGACCTTGCGCCACTCAGTGAACTCAGCCGCCAGAATCTCTATGTACGCAGTTTCATTCCGGCCGATTTCGCCGGGATCCCCTCCGCCCGCATCTGGGACCGGGTCGATTTCGGGACCCGCTACCGGACCCGGAGACGATGCCGGGTGGACTGGTGCTTTGAACAGGAGAGATGGGTTTTCGGCTTCGCCCTGTGGTGGGTTGCCGGCCTCATCGACGGGGTAGCCCTCTCGACCGCACCCGAATCCCACCCCACCCACTGGGAACAGATTTTCGCACCCGTTTTGCAGCCTGTCCGGCTGGCCGCTGGCGAGGGGCTGGGGCTCGAGATCAATGCCCGCTTTTCGGAACGGACCGGCGTTGGTTTTGCATGGACAGTTCATGCACCGCGGGGGATCCAGAGCCTTTCAATCCGGAAAGGTGATCTGGAACGTCCGATGCCCACCCTGGCCCGGATCGGGAGCCATCGCGCCACCACCAAAACCCACAGGCGGGATTTTCGATCATGAGCGCAGAGCCCGTACGGGAAAAAGCCGGTCTGGTGAGGCGCCTTGGCCCTTTCACGGGGGTCATGGTGGTTTTAGGCATCGTGATCGGAACCGGGCTCTACCGGGTCCCTTCGCTGGTGGCTCTCGATGTCCACTCGACGGTCCTGTTCTACGGAGTCTGGATCGTGGGTGGAGGCATCGCTCTCTGCGGCGCGCTGTCGGTGGCGGAACTCGCGGCTCTCTATCCTTATGCTGGCGGTCTTTACGTCTACATCCGGGAAGCCTTCGGCGCGCTTCCGGCTTTCCTGTTCGGCTGGATGTGGCTTCTGACCGACCCGATTTCCTGGGCCGCCCAGTCGCTGATCTTTTCCGAATACCTGGCGACTTTCCTGCCAATGGGGAATGTGGCGCGTCACGTGGCTTCTGCAGCCCTAATTGCCGGCGTGGCCCTGATCCAGATCCGCTCGGTCGGGATGGGGGCCCGGGTTCAGGACTTTTTCGGCTCGATCAAGCTGGTGACGCTCCTCGTCCTCGGATTCCTGCTCTGGTTCTGGGTGCATCCGGCCACAGCAGCAGTCCGCTCCTCCCACGTTCCGGCCACCGCCGCAGCCCCCGATGTTTTCGGCGGATTGATGCTGGCGCTCCTTGCGGTACTCTGGGCCTATGACGGTTGGGAAAACCTGACCGCGCTGTCGGGCGAAATGCGTGAACCGGAGCGAAACCTGCCGCTCTCGCTGATCATCGGAACGCTCCTCGTCCTCGCCCTCTACCTCGGCATCAACGGGGGATATCTCCACATTCTGTCCCTGTCCGGGGTGGCCGCCCACCCATCCGTGGCCGTTGCCTCGCTGGCGTCGTTCGGGAGTTTGTTCGCCACCATTTCCGTCGCTCTTCTTGTCATGGTTTCTGTCCTGGGATCGCTGAATGGAAGTGTTATGTCCGACCCACGGGTGTTTTTCGCCATGGCCGAGGACGGATTGTTTTTCCGGAGAGTCGGGCGCGCCCATCGCCGGTTCCACACGCCCCATGTGGCGATCCTCATGGATGCTATTCTGGCCATCGTTTTTGTCTCGTTCCGGAGCTTCGCCGATTTGGCTGCTGCCTATGTTCTTGGGATCTGGCCGTTCCTCATGCTGGCTGTCCTCGGATTATTCTGGCTCCGCCGGAAGCGTCCTCATCTGGAACGCCCCTACCGGGTCTGGGGCTATCCCTGGGTACCGGGAATTTTCATTCTGGCTTCCATCCTGGTGCTTCTGGGAGCCCTGTGGCAGAAACCGTTTGACGTACTCGTGAGCCTGGGCCTGACTCTGGTCGGGATCCCGGTCTACTGGACCTGGCAACGCACCCATCGGCGCTTGCTCGAAAGCCGGTTGGAACCGGAACCCCCGGCCTAGGAACATCCGCCGTCGATCAGGATTTCCCCCCGGAGATAGAGGCGGCAATCCCCCTCGAGATGGACCCGTTCGCCGCGCCGTTCCCCGCTGAGCTCGCCACCGCGAAGCGAACATTGCCGGGCATTCAGTACTTGACGGCCCAGCCGTTCGGACCAGTAGGGGATGAGCAGGCCATGGGCGGAGCCTGTGACCGGGTCCTCCGGGATGCCGATCGAAGGGGCAAAGTAGCGTGAAACGAAATCATGACTGATGCCCGGAGCGCTGATGATGACATCCCGCGGATCCAGGGCTATGAGCCCCGCGAAATCCGGTTTGGCCTGTTCCACATCCTCGGGGTTTTCGAGAATGACGACGAGATGACGACGGTTGCCGAAGCAGGTTCCCGCGGCGGACGGAAGGCCGAGGCAAGCCAGAAGGCGTCCGGAGAGATCTTGGGCAAGTGGATGACCGAGTCCGATTGCCGGTAGATCCAGTGCGTATCGCGTCCCGGCGCGTTCGACGCGGAGACGGCCGCCTGCGGTCTCGAATTCGACCTGGCGGCGTTCCGCATCAAGGGTGAGGAGCACAAAGCCGGTCGCCATCGTGGCATGTCCGCAGAGTGGAACTTCGGTGCGGGGGGAAAACCACCGCAGGGGGGTGGGGTTTCGCCCCATGATGCAGTAAGCGGTTTCAGGACACCGGTTTTCCTCGGCAATGGCCAACAGGAGTTCATCCGGCAGCCAGTCGCTCAGGGGGCAGACCGCTGCTGGATTTCCCCGGAACAGCTCCGAGGTGAAAACATCAACGTGATAAACCGGAATCATCGGGTGCACTCCTGGATGACGGAGAGAAAAGGTCGGTTGATGCGGATTACGGGTGGGGGTTCCAGATGGATTCGAGAAGGATCCTCAGTTTCGGCAGGGTCTCCCCTTCGAACCAGGGGTGCTTGCGGAACCACAGCCGGTTGCGGGGTGAGGGATGCGGGAGCATGAAAAATCGGGGTAGCCAGCGGTCCGCGCGGGAAACGGTCTCCGTGACACTCAGCGTGCGTGTTTCAGGCTCGTACAGATGGTGGGCGTAATGGCCGATCAGGAGAGTGAGCTGACGGTTCGGGAGTGCCTTCAGAAGGGGCTCACGCCAGCGGGCCGCACATTCCGGTCGTGGCGGGAGGTCCCCGTCGGGGCCTCTCCCCGGATAGCAGAACCCGACCGGTAGGATGGCCACAACCGTCGGGTCGTAAAAGCACACCCGGCCGATTTGCAGCCACCGGCGCAGGGTGTCGCCGCTCGGATCATTCCACGGAATCCCCGACCGATGGACCCGAAGCCCCGGAGCCTGCCCGACAATGAGGAGGCGTGCCTGCGGATGGGCCCGCACGACGGGACGCGGTTCGGGGATCCGCCCCGCGCAATCGTGACATTGCCGGACCTGTCCCATGAGGAGATCGAAGGGGCTCGGTCGGGATTCCTTGACGACTGGGCTGGATTCCGTCATCGGTGGATGGGCGGAGAGGCGAAGTGCCTCACTCCCGAGCGGAGATTGTAGCACCCGGACCGCGCGCGGATCTCTTAGAACTGGCTGGTCAGGTCGAGATACAGAAAACGCCCTGGAATGTCATAGATCGAGGGATCGTAACTGTCAATGACCGCATTGGTCGAAACGGGAGGATTGCGGCCGAACAGATTGCGGATTCCGAAGCGGATCTCCGACCGCAAGGCCCTGAGATCGTAGCCGACCTGGACGTCGGTATAAAACATGCTACCGAGCACGTTCCGGGAGAGTGCGTTGTCTTGGTAGTCCGGTTGGGAGCAAAGACCGAGGGTGGTCAGACTCTCCGGCGTCCCATTCAGGAAATCGCTGCAGGACTCGGAGAGTGGGCTGATGTATCGAAAATCGATGCTGCCTTCATAGGGGCCACGGTTCCAGTCAATCACGTAGGTGGCCTTGAGGCGCGGAACGCCCAGGGGGAAGGAGGTGCCTCCCCGTTCCACTCCCACCAGGTTGGTGACATCGGTCCCCGAAGGGAAGGCGGGTGAGGTGAGTTCATAGTTGTGGACCCAGCTCACCATCAGGCTGGCGGTGAAGTTGCCGATGGAAGTGGAAGGGAGGCGGTATTCGGCGAGCCCATCGATGCCGTCGGTCATGATCCCGCCGAGGTTGGCATCCGTATTGTTGATCGATTGAATGACCCCATCCGAGGCGCGGGTGATGCGGGTGCAGTCCAGGGGGTTGCCCAACTGGTAGCAGCCGTTCAGGACTTCCTGTGCACCGGGTGCGCCGATCGCCTGGTTGATCGTGATGCGGTAATAGTCGGCCTCGACTTCGAGCGGGAACCCGGGGGGTGTCCAGACGAATCCGAGGGTGCGGTTGATGGCGGTTTCGGGCTGGAGGGCGGGATTTCCTCCTGTCAGCTCCTCGACCGTTGATTCCGGCTGGACATAGGAAGTGGGAACGCCGGCCGCTGCACAGGCGTGCTGTACATCAAGCGGGGCATTTGCGGCAGCGTAATTGCTGCACGGATCAGAGACCGGCACGAGTTCGTCGATCAGGGCGGCACTCGTTTCATGGAGGTCCGGCGTGCGAAAGCTCTGTCCCCATACCGCACGGATGGTCCAGGCGCGGTTGATCTGGTCGTGCAGGGCGATCTGGGTGAGCTGAACCGGTCCAAACGTGTTGTAGTGAGAGTACCGGTGGGTGACATCCAGGCCGAACCGGTTGAACCCGGGCACTTTCCGGAGGATGGGCAGGCGCAGGGTGGCATAGACCGAATTGGTGGCGTAGCTGCCAACGGTCGGTAGCACCGGAATACCGGGGCTCGCACTGTCCTCCCCAGCTTGGGCGATCGGATTCGGACTCGAGTTTCCCGCATGGTCCCTGAACTGGTACCCCGCCTCAATCCGCAACCGGCCCGCACCGTCATTCCAGAGGCCGGGTGAGGAGACATTGGCGCCGATGATCCGCTGGGTATTGTTGATGGAGTTGACCTCGGTAAACCCGACGTACTTCAGCATGGCCGCTGTGATGGTTCCCGGACCGCCGAACAGGTCGAGCGGGACACAGCCAGGCTGGGAAGCACAGACAGTCGGTGCGGACAGGGCAAACGCCAGATGAGAAAGATTGAAGCGTCCATAGTTTGTATCGGTCACGTCATTTTCACTGTAGGTCACATAGGCATTCCAGAGCCAGGGTGCGGACTGGGAGCCGAAAATCCCCCTGACTTCCGTGGACAGCCGCAGCATGTTGACCTGTTCCGTGAGGAGCAGCGGGCCGTCTTCAAGCATGGCCCTGCCCAGGGAGATCAGGTTGGCATTGGGCCCGCTTGAATCCAGCGCCGTGCCGAACGGGTTGTAGGCCTGGTTGGATGCAATGTTGATGCCCAGGCCGTTTTTTCCCAGGATGAGCAGAGGAGGGGCCGATTGCTGGGAGGAATCGCGCCGGTTGTAGAAAGCCGAAAAGGTCCAGGTGAGACGCCGGTTGATGTGGTGAAAGCCGTGGATATAGAAACTGGTCCGTTCCTGCGGTTCGAGGAGCTGGTTGAAGGGGGCTGGATTGAAGAGATCGGCGCTGGTAAAGGGCGTGAAATCGGCGAGACTCGATCCGCTGGTTCCCGGAAGGTGGGTCAGGTCACAGAGGGGTTTCCCCCCTGAGGTCGGGCAGAGGGAGGATTGGGTGAGTGGGCCACTTGTGGGGACGAACTCGAAGGTGCCCTGCGGAGTGGCGAGACTGCCGCGCGTGACGCCGGTTCCGGCAATCGGTTCGCTCGAGATATTCCGGTCGCCCGCTGGAATGGGGGCTTGGTTGAAGTAGGTGAAACCGAAGATCATGCCGCTGTTTTTCGACGCCGTGCCGGTGGAGAAGGAGAGTCCCTGGGTTGCGCCCCCCCAGTTTCCGTCACCTTGGTAGATGCCGTCATAGAGGGACAGGGTCGATCCGTGGTAGGCGCGGCGCGTGATGATGTTGACGACGCCCGCGATGGCTCCCGAACCGTAGCGGGCGCCGCCGTTGGCATCGAAGATTTCAATCCGACGCACGAGGGCCAGCGGAATGCTGTTGAGGTCGACATCACCCTTGAGACCGCTGACCCAGCGCTTGCCGTTGACCAGAACGAGCACCCGGTTATGGCCCAGGCTGTGGAGGCTTACGTTGGCTTCCCCACCGTTTGTAAACTGGCTCGTGAAGGCACTGGACGAACTGGCGGCGGAGCCGTCGAAGGAGAGGCGTGAGATCACCTGACCGATCGTGACGTACCCTTCGCTGCTCAACGCCCGTCCCCGGATGACGTAAATGGGAGTTGGGGTTTCGGCGGAGGTGGTGACGAGGCTGGACCCGGTCACGCGGATGCGCACGAGATGGGTCACCCGGGAGGCAGGTTTGACCGGGTGGGCTGACGCATGCCGCGGATGGTGGGGCGGACGAGTCTGTGCGATGGCCAAGACCGGAAACAGGACTGCCAGAACCAAAAAGCCGGAGAGGGGCAAGACCGGGTGCGGGAGCCGGCTGGGGTGGAGTAACGGCATAAGGGGGTCCTTAAAACGGGCTGGGCCCCCTTCGGCGTCGGGTGGCGCTCTTGGTGGGCGAATTGGAAGTTAGAATCCGGGGCGCCCGGTTTAGTTCCCTGTTGCGACCGTGTCTGAGGACTAGTCTAAAATCGGTACTGGAGCATGAGACGCTCGTAGAGGAAGGTTCCGAGATGTGGGGCCCCGTATTGCCCGTCGAGGCCGGTCACGATGCCCAGCCGGTTGCGCACCGACAGGCCCCGCCAGGGACCTTCGGCAAACCAGGTCAGGTCGATGTCCGTTTCGTGCGTGTCGGGGTAGACCGGGGTGGTCCAGTAGCCAGCCTCGCTCAGGATTACCCGGAAGGATGGCCCAAAGAACTGAGTCCAGGCCAGTTTGAGCGCCTGTCCGGGACCCTTTTCGACCAGGCCGGCCGCCATGGAGGTGGTGTAGAGGGGATCGGTCGCATATCCGGAAGTGTAGGGTGAGACGACGGATCCGTTCCGGAAGCCGGAAACCTCTTCCGGGATGCGGTCATAGCTCAGGATCCAGCGGCCGGACCCGAGCCCCAGACCAATCTCCGCCCCGTACACCGAGCTCGACACGGGAACCCCGAAGGCCGTGGAATGGCCACTCCACTCACGGAGGCCCTGTACCCCGACGATGAAAAAAACCGGGCCGGACAACGGGAGATGAAGGACCCCGCTGCCGTAGAACATCTGGGCAAAGTCGTAGAAGTGGTAGTACCAGAGATCGGTCCGGAGCGCCTTCAGGGCCCAGGTGGAACCCAAGGCCAGCGTGCCCGGGTTCGAGGTCCCGCCCACTGCCGCATCAGGTGTGCCTCCGTATATTTCATCCACCCCGGCGGAATTGTAGAGGTTGGTGGCCGAAAACCGGGAGGAGGTCCGGCTCTTCCACCGAAACTCGCGAATGGCTTCAAGCGTCCAGCCCGGTGTCGGATTCCAGCGTCCGAAGAGACCTTCGTAGGTTGCCGGAATCAGGCGGGAGTCCGAGGATCCCATCCAAGGCGTGTCGAGCCTGAAGGCCCCACCACCGATCTGGAAGCCCGCTTGCTGATAGGTCAGGTAGGCCTGGCCCAGACTCTGAATGGAGTGGGTTCCGAAAAGGGTGGTATCCAGGGCCCGATACTCCATTTGGGAGTTGTTGATCCCGAACAGGTCGGTTGCCACATAGAAACTGGCGTATCCCCGCCAGTGACCGCCAAACTGACGCGAACGGAAGTTGAACAGACCGGCTAGGCCGTTGGCATGCTGGTCGGATGGTGCCGAAAGGCTTTCGTACCAGCGGGCAAAATCGTAGTCGCGGAAGCGGCCGGTCAGTGTGCCGATGTTGCCGAGTGCAAAGCGGTGATGGCGGGATTTCGGCGTGGTCCGGGCCATGACGCATGGAATGCCGACCACCCATGCGATGGCGAGGACCCAGAGGAGAGTGCGTCCGGCTCCGTGGGGTCGGGGCGGATTGTTGTTGGAATGGTGAGACATCGGATTCCCTGGGTTTCGGAAACGTGACAACGATAAGTCGTCATCATGACAAAGTTGTGACATGGGAAGCCGAATCTTGCGGAACGTCTCGCGGAGGTCATGGCCACGAAGTGACAGGCGCGTCTTGGACAGGGGGCATGCTAGGATGGACGCGACTCCACCAGACCGATCTGCTGCCGCATTTTGCGGAAGAGGTGAAGTTGGGCCGGGGCCTCCATCGTTGCCGCCATGAGGAGAGTGACGTGAAATCTCCGAAAACCCTATCGATCCTTGCCCTGTGTGGGGCCATTGGCCTCGCTCCGGTGTCCGGTGTCCACGCGACGCAGGTTCCCAACCGCCGGAATGTGACCGGACCAGTCGTGGTGCGCGAGGTCAATGCCGCCCGGTTCTCGCATGTCCTGCCGACCGGACGCATCGTCTCTCCGCGTGGACGGATTCAGGGCACCCCCAATTTCGTCACGGCTCTCCTGCCCTGGGGACCTGATGTGGCGGTTCTCAACAACGGAGCCACCCGTTTCCAGGATCTCACCCTGTATGCCGCTCGGTCACTGGAGGAGGTTGCGCGTCTCGTGGCGATGAAAGGACCGGTTGCGGATTTGAAGGGAACCGTGGCCGCCATCGGGCATCAGAGTTTCTTTCAGGGGATGGCACTCGGTGTCCGGGGGAGGCGTCTTTTCGTGGCGGGAGGGGTGAGCGACGATGTATTGGCCCTCGTCCGGCAGGGTGGCCATGTCGTGGTTCTCCGGCGTTACCCCTTGACCTGGCAGCCCTTCCAGAGTCGGCAGTACCCTTATCACTACGCCGGGCATCACGCGGGTTCTGCCCGTCTTTTCTACCCGGACGCCGTTGCCGCGGGTCCGCACGGCCGCCATCTGTTCGCGAGCGGCCTTCTGGCCAACAGCCTCGCACGGATCAATCTCCGGAGCGGCCACGTCCGCTACCTTAATGTGGGCCCGTACCCATACGCCCTGGCCTTTGCCGATCACGGGAAGAGGCTTGTCGTGAGCCTCTGGGGAAGCAACCGGGTGGCTGTGGTGGAGCCCCGTCGCATGGGGCTCGCCGGCACGGTCCGGCTCGGTCCGCCGACCGGACCCGGTAACACCCGGGCCGGGATCCATCCCACGGCGCTGGTCGCCATTCGCGGGACTCCCAATGTGCTGGTGGCCCTGTCTAACGTGGACCGGGTGGTCCGGGTGAATGTCCGCTCACTCCGGGAGACGGGGGAACTGGAAGACAGCCCCTATCCCGGTGCGCCTCCCGGTAGCTATCCCGATGCCCTGGCCGTTTCCAAGGGGCGGATTTTTGTGGCGAACGCGGGTAACAACGACATTGCCGTGTTTTCCCTCGGAAGCGGCAAGCCGCTCGGACTCATCCCCACCGGATGGTACCCAACGTCGCTGGCGATCCGGGGCGGGGCGCTCTATATCGCTTCCGCCAAGGGTCTGGGTTCAGGCCCCAACGTCGAGCACCAATGGGTGGGTGACATGATGGGCGGGCTCGTGCAGAAGGTCGACCTCGACGAACTGTCACGGCACGGATCCGGATGGACCCGGGATGTCCTCCGCGATGACGGTTTTACGGAGGCGCAGCGCACGGAGCGCCATCGGGCCGATGGGCAGATCGCCCGCTGGTTGCGTCAGCGTATCCGGTATGTGGTCTTTATCCTGAGGGAAAACAAGACGTTCGACGAGGACTTTGGGGATTATGGCCCGGCCGGCCGGTGGGCCGACCCTCATCTCGATCTTTTCGGTCCGCGGGAGCTCCCCAATCTCTACGACCTGGCCCATCGGGGGACCCTGTTCGTGAACTTTATGGCGGACGGCGAAGTGACCGCACAGGGCCACCAGTGGACGACTGCGGCATCGGATTCCGATTTCGTGCAACGGACCTGGCCGGAATACTATTCGGGTCGGGGACTGGTCGCCAACCCCGGCTGGACGCAATCGCTGATTCCGGGTGGGGCGACGGGGACGGGAGGTGTGCCCCTCGGGGTGGACAACCCATATGCCATCTACGAGAACCTTTCGGCACTGGGTGCTTGGTCCAACCCCTGGATCAGCTATCCGGGCCGCCTGTTTCTTTTCAACGATCTGCTCGACCACCGAGTGTCTTTCGAGGATTTCGGCGAGTTTGTTTCGCGGTCCGAAGCGGGGAACATCTCCCCGGCCATGCACCGGCACCTGGCCATGCGTGTGCCAGGATGGGACCGGATGCTGCTCGATACATTCCGCGAGCACCGGGCCGTGGCTTGGCTCAAGGCCCATACGGGGGCCCGCTTCCCCCATTTCATCTACATCTGGCTGCCGGATGACCATACGGCCGGCCGCTCTCCCTGCTATTACACACCCGACTATTATGTTGCCAACAACGATTACGCGACCGCCCGCTTCATCCATTACCTGTCCACCACCCCCCAGTGGAGGCACATGGTGGTGTTTATGACGGAAGACGATGCCCAATCCGGTGCGGATCACATCAATGCCCACCGGACCCTGGCTCTCGCGGTAGGCCCGTGGGTGAAGAGAGGCCACCTCGAAACGCACCTTTACTCCCAGGTCAATCTTTTGAAGACTGTGGAGGCGATCTTTGGTCTCCCCCCCCTGTCGCAGTGGGATCAGAATGCACGCGTCTTTTCCGGTCTGTGGACGCGCCATCCGGATTTTGCCCGTACCCCGGTTCTGCCGATGCGGATCCGGATGGCCTTCAATGCAGGGGCCTGCAGCCATTACACACTGATGCGCCAGGAAGCCGGAGCCCATGGCCATCGTTTGCCGCCTAACTGGAAGGCCTGGTACCGGTCCCGTCAGCTACCCCGCACCGGATCCGGCAACGGGTCGATTCCGGATCCCCGGGAGGCCTATTCACCCACCACCCTGCTCAAGGTCCCCGGACCGGAACAGATGAAGCAGGAATGGGTGGCCAGCAAGGGCGTGAAGTCCTACGCGGCGGTTATGGCCTACCTCAAGCACTATGCCGCCCGCCGGAAGGCTCCCGTGTCGGCCTACGAGGGTGGAGGGGGGCATTAGGCCAACCCGGGGCGAAGTCAACCGAAGGAAAACGGTGACGTTTCCCGATACGCACCAAATGGTGCGTGCTATCATTCCCTCTGGTATCCGGCAGTTGGGAAACGAGGCTTTTTATGATGCGTAAGTTAATGATTTTACTGGCTTTGATGGGGGTCGTGGTGGTTGCTGGCTGTGCCAGTAACCTGGGAGGCAGCTCCTATTACCGGGGTGAGGCGCGGGTCATCCAACGCGTACGCCTTGGCACGCTGGTTGCGGTCCGTTTTGTCACCCTTTCGGGGGGGCAGGCACGTGGGCAGATCACGAACGGCGATATTGGAACGGTGGTCGGCGGGGTTGCCGGCGGGATTGCAGGCAGTGCGATTGGCGGCGGTCGGGGGGCGGCACTGGCGACGGTCGGGGGGGTGGTGCTCGGTGCCATTGCCGGACATGCCATCGGACATTCAACCGGGAAGGTTCCTGGAGTTCAGCTGACGGTACGTCTGGACAGTGGCCGTCTGATAGCCATCGTACAACAGCAGGGCCATACCTCCTGGGCCAGCGGTGAGCGCGTTCAGGTGCTCTATTCTCCGGACGGCATTGTCCGCGTCCAACCGCTCAACTGAACTGCGGTCTGCCGGGACCCTGTGGAAACGGATACGCGCAGTGCTCCCGATGAGAGGGTTGGAATGCCGTTTGATGCGGGGGGCGGGCGTAACCAGCCGAAGCCCCGAGTGGATGCATGGCTGATTCGTCGGTGACTGACCCGTATCCGCCCGTCCGTCGGGAGACGGCATTGGGACGCGCGTTGGAAGGAGAGCGCACATGGATCACGGAGGTTGACCCGATGGGGGCATGGGGTGAAGGCTGGCCCTTCAAAGCGGAGGAGGGGAAATGTCGTCGATCACGTTAAATTGCCCGGCGGCGGCGATCTTTTCCTGAGGGGTCCGGCGCAAACGCCACCCGACGATCCCGAGACAGAGAAGGATGAAGAGGGGGGCCAATGCGAGTCGGGGCGAAGGCGGAACCAGGGTCAGGATCATGGCAGCGGCGATGAGCAATGTGGCCGTTCCCGGAATTACCCAATGCAGGAGCCAATGGCTTCGCCCCGTTCTGCGGGAGAACGGTCCGAGCGCACAGTTGGCCACGATGTGGCCTAGAAAGAGTCCCAGGCTGCTCAGGGTGATGAGCAGAATGTAGCCGTGGAAAGGACCCAACCAGAAGCCGGCAGCCAGGGAGACGGCAGCGGCTGCGATCGTGGTCGCGATCAGGGCCAGCGAGGGATTGCGCCGCGCATCGGTCCGGCCGAACCGCTCTGGAAACACGACACCGTCCCGGCCCAACGCAAAAATCATCCGTGCGCAGCTGAGCAGGGGGGCCAGGCTCCCGGCGAGCATCGAGTTCGCAATGAGCAGGAGGATGAGCCAGGCCAGGGTGGTCGAGTGGAGGACCTCCTGTACGAGAATGGCACCCGGCACGAGCGACCGGGCGAAGCTGCCCATTCGGGTATAGCCCCAAGCCACCGTCAGTGCATAGGCCATGAGCAGGAACAGGACTGACGAGAAGAGGAAAGCCGCGATGACGGCCTGCCGGATGCGCTTTTGGGGAGACCGGGTTTCCTCGCCCAGGGCGACGGCCGCCGAAGAGCCGGAAACAGCAAACATGGCGATCAGGACCCCGTGTCCGAAGCCGCTCAGGCCGCCTTTGGCCCAGAGGGGATTCAGGACCTGCCAGGTCACGGGGTGCGGGGAGTCGACGATCAGCAGGATCGACAGGATGAACAGAACGATGATTTCGGCGGTTCCTGTCCAGACCGCGTAACGCAATGAGGGGCGGATACCTTTGAGTGCCAGCAGCAGGACCACTCCATAAAACAGGAGAGTGACCGGCCACCAGAGCCATCCCGGAGCAGCGATGCCCAGGAAGTGACGGAGGACTCCGGGGAGGAAGACGCCACCCACGAAAACGGTGGCATTGGTCAGGATGTTGAAGTAGGAAATCAGGAACAGGAAGGCGCCATAAATGGCCCAGCGGCTTCCCAGTCCTTGGGCAATGTAGCTGTAAAACCCGCCGGCCGAGGCGATCGACTTGGCGAACTGGAGCGTGGTATTGATCATGAGTCCGGCCGTGATGACGCCGGCGAGCATGGCGAGCGGTAGCGCACCCTGAGCATAGACGGCGGCACCGGTCAGGGTCGCTGCCATGGCCCCTGCCGGGGCGATCAGCGAGATCGACTGGTAAGTCAGCTGCCAGAAGCCGACCGCATCACGGTCCAGCGTCTGTGATCCGGTGCCGTTCCGACGCATGCCCGTTTCTCTTCCAGAACCAGTCTTTAGTGGTGATCCGGGGCAAGAACCTCGTGGTAGAACTGGATCAGGTTGCGGTCGAGGTGCGCGAGGGTCGCCGGGTGCAGGTAGAGCATGTGCCCGGAGTGGTAGAAGTGAAAATGAACCCGCGCCATGAGCGCGTGAGGTAGCTTCATGTGGGCAAAATCGAACTCAGTCTTGTAGAACGGGGTTGCAAGATCGAAATAGCCGTTGCCGGAGAAGATCTGGAGATAGGGGTTTTTCCTCATCGCATCCGCCAGATTGGGGGCGACGTCGGGCAGGGGCCAGGCGTACCGCGTGCCTGGGAAACGGTGGTTCCAGTTCCATTTCCGTATGACTTGGCCGTTCATGATCCGATAGGGACGATGGGCCACGTAATGCAAGCGGTCCCGGACGTACGCATTGAACGCCGCCGTGAAAGCGGGGGAGACGGCGGCCATGAGTGCGCCATAGTCGGGAAACTCCTCGGCACCGTCACGGTTGATCCCGGTGAAGCGGGCATCGAGCCGGCCGATGAACCGTTCATGCCCCTGGTTTCTCAGCAGCTGGGCGCGGAAACGGCTGGGGGTCACCCGCAGGTGGACCGCTGCGAGAAAGCGGGTGCTCAGGCCCGTATATTCATGGAGCTTGGCCAGTACGGCGGCCTTTCTGGCCGGGCTGAGGCGGCTTCCCTGGAAAAGCGCATAGGCGTAAGAGGTGCGCGCAAACCGTTCGACTTTTCGGATGAGGGGGGCGAGATGCGCCGGATGCTCGGGCAGGACGTGGTGATACCAGGCAACAGCGGTGTAGGAGGGCAGGTAGGTCACGTAACGCAGATCCGTACCCGGCCAGGAATCCCCGTAGTTCAGGATGGAGGACAGGAGGATCACGCCATTGCAGGTGATGCCCTGCCCCTCCAGATAGTCCACGAGATTGGCCGACCGGGTTGTCCCGTAGCTTTCCCCGAGCAAGAACTTGGGCGAGTTCCAGCGGTTGTTCTGGCTGATATAGTGCTCGATGAACTGCCCGAAGGAGCGCACGTCGGCATCAACCCCCCAGAAGCCCTTGTTCCGCCCCACTCCAACGACGTGGCTGTATCCGGTGCCAACTGCGTCGATGAACACCAGATCGGTGACCGGCAACAGACTCGACGGACTGGAAATCACGCGGTAGGGTGGGGGTGGAGTGACCCGGGCATTGGCCGTGACGGCTCGTACGGCACCGAGTCCGCCCATGAGCAGCCAGACCGTGGAAGAGCCGGGGCCGCCGTTGTAGACGAAGGTGATCGGCCGCTGGGAGGGATGGCGGACGCCGGAACGGGTATAGGCCACGTAAAACATGCTGGCCGTCGGCTGGTTCTTGCGGTTCTTGAGAATGAGGGTACCTGCGGTTGCGGTATAGGGAATGCGGTGGCCATCCACCACGACCACGCCGTGGCTGACACTGCGCCGGGCCCGGATCGGTTGGGCAGGGAAGGCAGGATGCCGGGCCGGCAGGTGTGCCCAGGCTCCTGTGGAAGTCATGCTCAGAATGGCCAAGAGACCGGCTTTGCCGAGTTGACGCATGGTGCACCTCCTGCTTGGGCCCAGTGAGGGCCGTGGCGGCTGTGGTTGGGGATGGGCCGGGAGGCAGGGGGCGTCCGGCACACGCCCGCTATCCTATAGCACCGGCGTACGGATGCCAAATCCGTTGGTGGGCGGATCAGAGGATCGAGGTGACCCTCCAGGGGGCCCTTGATCCGATAAAACCGTCCTGCACGATGAGCGAATGATGGCCAACCCGGAAAAGAGACCGGCGGGCCCAAAACCAGGGAGGGAGCCGGCCGAGCTGTATACGGGCCGCTTCATAGAGCGGGTGTCCGGTCCGCACATGGGCGATTTCGAGGCGAATCCGCTGGCCTCGTTTTTCTCCAAACAGGCGGTCACCGAGTGGAGTCGTTCCCAGTTGAACCAGCCAGGGCTCCTCATCGAGTGTTTCGTCTGGAATCACGGTCGAGGCGAATACCCAAGGTTCCGAGTCCGAAAAAAAGGCGACCTCCCGACGCAGACCGGAAACGGAACCGGTCGACCCGAGAAGATGAATCTCCTCGGCATCGAGGGCGGTGCGTACTTCAAGGAAGGGGACCAGCCGGAGGTGTTCCCCCGCCCATTTCCTGAGCTTTGCGGTGAGAGAGCCCTCATCGGTGAGCCACGGCCAGACCGGATCCCCACGGGCACCGCTCCACCAGTCGGGATGATGCCACCCGCCGGTCAACGAAGATTGTGCTCTCATGACAAGCGAGGGTTCATGGTCAGCCGTGGGAAGCAAAGGGATAGGCTCTGAACTTGGGCATTATAGCCGTAGAAAAAGGGTCATTGGCTTGGGTTTCAGGCGCTGCCGAAACGCAGGTCCCCCCCCAGCCAGCGCTCGACCAGGGAGTCGACGGCCTGTGGATTTTCATCGGCCAGTCTTCTCGCGGCTTCCGGGAGGAGGGCCAGCAGGTCCCGATCCCGGTAGAGTTCGGCGATCCGGAAAGTCAGCCCCCCACTCTGCCGGGCTCCCCAGATCTCGCCCGGACCCCTGATTTCAAGGTCGCGCTCCGCAATCCAGAATCCGTCGCTGCTTTGCCGCAGGACCTCAAGGCGCGACCGGGCATCGGGGGTCAGGTTTTCGTATATCAAAAGGCACTGCCCGCTGTGTGATCCCCGGCCGATACGGCCACGCAACTGGTGCAACTGCAAAAGACCGAGCCGTTCCGCACCATCGATCACCATGACCGTGGCCTCCGGGATGTCGACTCCCACTTCGACGATCGTGGTGGTGACGAGAACCTGAAACCGCCCTTCCCGGAATCCATCGATCAGTTGTTGCCGTTCGGCCCCGCCAATCCGGCCATGCAAGAGTCCCACCGGAAAACCGGGAAGGGCTTTCCGGAGTTCATCGAAAGCCGTTTCTGCCGCACGGCCGCCGGAGCCCTCATTTTCCTCGATTTTTGGGCAGACCCAGAAAATCCGCTGTCCTGCCTCGCACAGGGCCCGCAGCCGATGCATGATTTCGGTACGCCGTTCGGCCGGGAAAATCGTGGTGGTGATGCCTTGGCGTCCCGGTGGCAATTCATCCAGGCGGGATTGGTCGAGCCCGGCGTACAGGGACATGGCCAGGGTGCGGGGGATTGGCGTGGCGGTCATGATGAGCTGGTGGGGGCGCAGCCCGGAGCCCTTGTTGACGAGGTCCAGGCGCTGTTCGACGCCGAAACGGTGCTGTTCATCGATGATGACCGTCAGCAGCCGACCAAAGGCGACTTCCCTCTGGAACAGGTTCTGGGTGCCGAGGACCACACAGGGTGTGCCTGCAGCCAGTGGCTCCAGTATGGAGCGCCGCTGGCTTCGTGAAGAACGGGAAGCCAGTTTCAGCACCGGTTGGCACAGCGGAGCCAGGAATCTTTGAAAAGTGGCGTGATGCTGTTCGACGAGGAGTTCGGTCGGAGCCATCACGGCCAACTGTCCCTGGTTGGTCAGGGTGGCCCAGGCGGTCAGGATCGCAACCAGCGTCTTGCCAGAGCCGACATCCCCCTGGAGGAGACGCAGCATGGGTTTTGTCCGTACGAGATCGGAGGCAATTTCATGCCAGGCGCGCTGTTGGGCCCGGGTCAGTCTCCAGGGCAAGGTCTCGAGGAAATGTTCCAACGGTTTGGCGTGGATGGTGAGGGGCTGGCTCTGCGCCCCCTCCCAGTCCATACGGATTTTCTGCACGGAAAGGGCATGGGCGAGTAGCTCTTCGAAGGCCAGTCGCCGCTGGAAGGGAGCGAGCCATTTCCCAAGGGCTTCTGCGTGGAGACCGGCTGGAGGCTGGTGGACGCCCCTCAGGGCTTCGAAAAGACTGCAGGATGCCCAGGGCCGGGTCAGTGCGGGAGGGAGGAGATCGGTCAGTTCGAGCCGGTTGTGGGCCATGAGATCAAGTGCTGCCGCGATCAATTGTTCCTGTGGACGCGATCCTAACCCGGCCCGTTTGGCATAAACCGCGGTCAGACAGGGCTTGAGCGGGGGCAGGCTGCCTTTGAAAACGCGGTATCGCGGGTGGATGAACTCCCGGCCCAGTCCGCCATCCCGCAGGATGCCGTAGGCACGGACGATGAGGCCGCGCTTGAGACCGGTGTACTGGGAGTTGTAGAAGTGGAAAAACCGCAAGTGCAAATGCCCGCTGCCATCGGCAATGCGGCACAGAAGCTGACGACGGGGGGTGTAACGGATATCGGTCAGTTCAACCGTTCCCTGGACCAGCGCCGCCTGGCCCGGGACCAGTGCCCCGATGGGAATCACCCGGGTTTCATCCTCGTAGCGCAGAGGGAGATCGAAGAGGAGGTCTTCAATTCCACGGAATCCCAGTCGGACGATTTCCGCCAGGAACGACTCGCGGTCCCGTGGGATCCGTTGGCGGATTCGAGGCGGCTCGTGCCGGTCCGCTTCCACTCCGGATTCAATCCCGTTGCGCCGGCGCATGGACCGGTGGATAGACGGGCATGAGGGTCCGATCCAGGAAAGCCACGATCGTCCGCCAAATCCGTGTGCGGGTCTGGGGTCCGGTGAAGTGCCAACCTTGTGTCGGCTCTTCCATGATCTGGACCGGAATCGAGTGTTTGCGGAGGATTGAAACGAAACGATCTTCCCCGCTGGAAGGATCCAGCGAATCCCGACCCCCCTCAACCAGGAAAACCGGTGCGCGCACGGACTGGGCATGGGCGAGGGGCGACTCGGACTCAAGATGGTGACGGCCGAGCACCGTCTCCAGGAACCACCGGCCGAAGGGCGTTCGCCACAACCGGTCTGCAGGACTTTTCAGCGAGGGCAAGCGGTAGATCCCATCCAGACTCACGATCGCACGGACCCGTTTGGGGTGTTCGGCCCCAAGCATGAGGGCCGCATATCCGCCGTAGCCGTGCCCGGCCAAGGCCAGCTTCCCATCCGGGATCTTGTGCTGCCGGGCAGCCCAGCGAACAGCTGCCCAGACTCCCTTGAGCATGGCCCCTCCCCATTGCCGGTACCCCAGCCTGCGCCAGCCTCTCCCCCGCCCAAAGGAACCCGGATAGTCCACTTCCATGACCACGAAGCCGTGGCGCGTGAGTTCCTGCAGGCGTGGATCAAAGCGCCAACGCATGCCTTCCCGGAAGGGATGGCCATGGATCCAGACGACCAGACCCTTCCGCGCGCTGACCGCCCTGTGCGGGAAAGCCAGGTAAACCGGTTCTTGCAGTCGGTGCCAGGGGACGAGGAACGCGTGCCAGCGGGACAGTGCGGGAGGTGCTATTTCCGGCTGAACGCTCATGAGGTAGCGCAGGAGATGGCGTTTGGGGTTGAAGAGGTAGTATTCCCCCGGATTACGGTCTCCTCTCACCCGAACCAAGACCGTGGAATGATTGTGGTCGACACTCAGAATGTTGATCCGCTGGTTGCGGAAGACCGGAGCTAGCAACCGGAGCCATTCGGCTTCGGGGTTTTTCGGGGCGATCACGACCCAGTGTGGCTTCCGGACCCCCACCCAGACGGCATAGATCCGTCCGGAGGGAGCCCGGGCAATCCGGCGGATGTCGTTGCTGGGGTCCACGTAGAGACGGGTCTCCTTCCTGGTGCCGGGATTTACGTCGTAGAGCCCGAGGGTGCCGTAGTGACTGGCCCTGAGGAGGTAAAAACGGCGGTTACCGGGCAGGAAGCCCAAAGGTCTGATACCGGATGCCGGGCCCGAGCCTTCGAGCAGGAAACTCAGGTTCTTCCATTCCAGAGTATGGGGTTCCCGGAACCATAACTCGGTCCGTCCCGTGAGGGCGTTTGTACCGAAGGCCAGACGCACGTGTCCATCGTTGTCGGGGAGCAACTGTCCGTTGGTCATTGGACTGTGGATTCCGCGTAGCAAGTGTCCAGTCCGGACGTTCAAGATTTCGGCTTCCGGCGCAAGATCGGCGGAGGAATAGCGCTCGACGACCATCCGGTCTGGGTCATGGTCGAACGGGGACAGGATCAGGTAGATGGCGACGTTGACCTCCAGACGGTGCTTTCGGTAGCCGGCGAGGAGGTGGCTTTGCGCACGGTGATGGATCAGGTGAATGGCCCAAATCTCTCCGCTTCGGAGAGTTCTGCGGTAGCCCGGCAGCTTGACCCGGGTGGTGACCAAGAGGGTCCGGGATCCGGCCCATCTCAGGTGATTGATCCGGCTTTCGCGAACCAGGTGCAAACGCTGGTCGTAGCGGGGCATCCTCAGGTTGAGGAGCGCGAGGCCTTCCTGCCGGGCATCGCGAAAGTAACCAGCAATGGCCAGCCAGTGACCGTTGGGGGAAAGCCTGGCATGGGTGGCACGGGAGTTGGCGAAGCCGGATGCCAGGGGGGGGATGGCTGCTTTTCCCCTCCGTGCAAATCCGGCACCGGAGGCGGGTAGTAGACAGATTGCCAGGAGGCTCCAGAGTCCCAGGGCCCGTGGGGTGATATGAACCGGAAATCGACAGGTTGAATATTCAGCCGAAGCGGATCTTGCTTTCAAGGTTGGTGCGGGAATCGGCATAGTTCAGCCCTGTCTTGAGGTCAATGATGCCATTCCGGTAGAGCTGGTAAAGCGCCGTATCGAACGTTTGCATGCCGATTTCATGGCTGGACTCCATGGCTTCACGCAAAATACCGAGTTCTCCCTTGTGAATCAAGTCCGCGATATGGGGGGTGTTGAGCAGAACTTCGACCGCGGCGACCAGTTTCGCATCGACATTGGGGACCAGCCGCTGGGCGATGATGGCCCGCATCGTGGCCGCAAGGTCGGTGAGCACCAGTCGGCGGGCCGGTTCGGGGTAGAGGTTCAGGATCCGTTCCAGTGTCTGGTAGGCATTGCTCGTGTGTAGCGTGGCCAGGGTCAGGTGGCCGGTTGCCGCCATCTCGATCGCAGCGGACATCGTTTCAGAATCACGGATTTCTCCGATCAGAAGAACGTCCGGGGTCGCGCGTAGCGCGCTGCGCAACGCATCCGCATAGCTCAGGACATCGTTGCCGATCTCGCGCTGGTTGATGATCGACAGGCGGTTCTCGTAGACATACTCGATCGGATCCTCGATTGTGAGAATGTGATCCGCCTGCTGGGTGTTCCGGTAGTCGATCAGGGAGGCCAGGGTTGTGGATTTCCCGGCGCCTGTCGCCCCCACGACGAGAACGAGTCCCCTGGGTACCAGGACCAGCTCCTTGAGAACTGCCGGCAATCCCAGCGTATCCAACTCGGGGACCTTGATCGGAATCAAGCGGATGGCCATGGCCACCCGTCCGCGCTCGAGAAATACATTCACCCGATAGCGGCCGACCCCGACGATTTCCATGGGGAACTCGGCCTGGTGCCGGTTCTCGAACTGGTTGATCAGCCTCTCCGTCATGATCCCCAGGGCTGCTTCCCGGATCATCGACTCATCGATTGGCGTCCGTCCGACCGACAGGAGTTTTCCCTGTACCCGGAGCTTGATGGGCGCGTCCGTGGTCAGGTACAGGTCCGAAGCGAATCGTTCGGCCATGAGGCGCAGGTAGGGTTCAATGTTCATGGTTGCGCCTCCGGACGGAACGTGGACGGATTGATAGGGGATTATTTCCCGAGTCCGAGTGATCTCTGCAGCGGGGTTTCTGGTTCCGACAAATGCAGCTGATCGAGTTCGGAATCGTCCGGCTTCGCGGCCCTTTTGCTTTCCAGTTTGATACGCAGACGCAATTCATTCTGGGAATCGGCGTTGCGAAGTGCCTCCTCGTAGCTGATGCTCCCGCTTTCATAAAGGTCAAAAATCGCCTGGTCGAAGGTTTGCATGCCGGCGTTGACTGACTTGCCCATCAATTCCTTGAGTTCGGCAACCTCACCCTTGAAGATCAGATCGGCGGCCAGCGGCGTGTTGATCAAAATTTCCATGGCCGCTACACGGCCGGTTCCACTGGCGCGACGAAGCAGGCGTTGAGAGACCATGGCCTTGAGATTCAGCGAAAGATCCATGAGTAATTGCTGGCGGCGTTCCTTGGGATAGAGATTGATGATCCGGTCAAGGGCCTGGTTGGCATTGTTGGCATGCAGGGTGCTGAGGCACAGATGGCCGGTTTCGGCGAACTCGACGGCATAGCCCATGGTTTCTGGATCCCGGATCTCCCCGATTAAAATGACATCCGGCGCCTGTCGCAGCGTGTTCTTGAGAGCCGCACCCCAGGATTCGGTGTCCACTCCGAGCTCACGCTGGGTCACCAGACAGGAGCCGTGTCCGTGAACATATTCGATCGGATCCTCGATGGTCACGATATGGTCATGGGCAGTTGCATTCCGGTGGTGGAGCATCGCCGCCAGGGTGGTGGATTTCCCGGAACCGGTTGCGCCGACGACCAGCACGAGGCCGCGCTTGGTGAGCGAGATGTCCTCAAGGATCCGGGGCAACTCGAGTTCAGCAACCGTCGGTACCTGGGTATTGATGGTCCGGAGAACGGCGCCAAGCCGTCCCTGTTCGACATAGGCGCTGACCCTGAATCGGCCGATGCCCTTCGGTGCAATGGCAAAACTGATTTCCTTGGTGGCGTCAAACTCCCGTGACTGCCGGTCGTTGAAAAGAGCCCTGACGATCACGCTGGATTGCTCGGCGGTGAAGGGACGGTCTGAGACCGGTTTGACTTCGCCGTCAATTTTCATGGCAGGTGGAAAATCGGCCGCGATGAATAGGTCCGAAGCCCGGCGCTGGGTCATGATCCGCAACAGATCATGGACGAATTTGATGGCTTGTTCACGATCCACGGAAGATCCCCCTTAGGCAAACTGCTCTTTGTTGGTCGCTTTGATGCGGGCCTGTTCCCGCGTAATGATTCCCCGGCGGAGCATTTCGGTCAGACATTGATCCAGGGTTTGCATGCCGTAAGTCTGTCCGGTCTGGATGGCCGAATACATCTGGGCCACCTTATTTTCACGAATCAGGTTGCGAATCGCGGGAGTTGCCGTCATGATCTCATAGGCGGCGACTCGGCCGCCTCCGGCTTTTTTGAGGAGGGTCTGTGAGATGACTGCCTGCAAGGATTCGGAAAGCATCGTTCGGACCATTTCTTTCTCGGCAGCCGGGAAAACGTCAACGATGCGGTCGATGGTTTTGGCAGCCGAGCTCGTGTGTAGGGTCGCAAAAACCAGATGCCCGGTTTCGGCTGCCGTCAGGGCCAAGCGGATGGTTTCGAGATCTCGCATTTCGCCAACCAGGATCACATCCGGATCTTCACGCAGCCCGGCCCGCAGGGCCTCCGCAAACCCGAGGGCGTGTTCGTGGATTTCCCGCTGATTGATGATGCACTTCTTGGACTGGTGCACAAACTCGATCGGGTCCTCGATCGTGAGAATGTGGGACATGACCGACTCGTTCACATGGTTGATCATGGCCGCGAGTGTTGTCGACTTTCCTGAACCGGTTGGCCCGGTGACCAAAACGAGTCCGCGCGGCCGTAGCACGAGCTCCTTGAAGGTCGAAGGACTGGCGAGTTCTTCCAGGGTCTGGACGTTGGAAGGAATGGTGCGAAATACAGCGCCCGGCCCCCGTCTCTGGTTGAATGCGTTGACGCGGAAACGGGCCAAGTCACTGATTTCAAACGAAAAATCGCAATCCAGAAATTCTTCGAAGTGCTTTCGTTGCTTATCATTCATAATGTCATAGATCATGTCGTGAACTTTTTTTTCGTCGAGGGGGGGCAGATTGATCCGCCGGATATCGCCGTCGACACGGATCATCGGAGGTTCGCCGGCCGAAATATGGAGATCGGAGGCGTGGTTTCGCACGCCGAACGTCAGCAATTGGGCGATATCAAGGATGGGAACGGCTTCTTCGGGCATGCTCGAGTTACCTGGATCGACGTCAGGGCACCTTAAAGGTATAGCGAAGTGACGCGAACGGCAAGCCATCCCCCCCCCACGGACCCGGATGCCCCGAACCGGAGTCCGGTGAAATTGGCGGTTCTCGGGGCGGGGCATCTCGGGAGCGCCTGTATCGCCGGCCTTTTGCGAAGCGGCTGGAGCCCGTCCCGACTGCGGATTGCGGAAACCGATCCCGGACGACGGAAGCGGATTGAAGCGGAATCGGGGGCCTTCGTGTCAGATGAGGTCGGGGCTGTGGTCGCCGAATCCGATCTGATCCTGGTGGCGGTCCGGCCTGGTTCTCTGCGGGAGGCGCTTGTGGCAGCTGCTCCCCATCTGGTGGACCGGCCCCGGCTGCTCGTGAGTTTTGCAGCCGGCATTCCGACCGAGTTGCTTCGCCGGTGGTGTGGCGGGGCAACGGTGGTGGCTCGGGCCATGCCCAACCTAGCAGTTGCCCTGAATCAGGGAGCGATCGCCGTGTTTGCTCCGGACCTCGATCCTGTGGTGCGCCTGGATCTCGAAGAACTGCTTGGTCGGCTGGGGCGGCTCTACTGGCTGGAATCCGAGAAGTGGATGGACGGAATCACGGCGCTGGCCGGGAGCGGCCCGGCATACTTTTTCCACTTCATGGAGTGCCTCAAGAATGCGGCCGTCACGCTGGGCATGGAGCCTGGTCTCGCGACCGATCTCGTGCTGCAAACCGGACGGGGTAGCCTGGAGCTTGCCTCCCGGGCCGAAGGGGAATTCGGGCGCTTGCGGGACGAAGTGGCTTCTCCGGGCGGAACCACGTCTGCCGCGCTGGAACAGTTCCGGCACCAGGGCTTCGAGCAGGCCGTCACCCGGGCCCTGGGGGCGGCATGGAGACGGGGAGCTGAGCTTGCACAACAGGTCCGGGAGGAGGTGCCATCGTGATCCTGCACTGGTCCAGCGCCTTGCTTTTCCTGGTGAATTTTCTGTTCACCATCGGTGTCCTGCTTTTCCTTTCCCGGTTTGCCATGAGCTGGGGGGCCCTCGATTTTTCCCATCCCGTGGTGCAGAGCATTGGCCGGCTGACTTGGCCGGTCCTGCGGCCGCTCTACCATTGGACCGGGAGACATGCTTTGCGCCGAGACTGGTGGAGCCTCATCGTCGCTGTGGTACTTTGCGGGTTCGATGTCGCCATCCTGGCCGGAATTGCAGGCCAGTCGCTCTCCGGAGGCATGCTCGCACTGGCGGCGCTGGTCAAATGCACAACGCTGTTGGATGATTTCTACATTTTTACCCTGATCGTCGGAGCGCTCATGAGCTGGATTCAGCCTCCCTACATCCAGCATCCCGTGGCCAGTTTTCTCCATGCCATCAATGAACCGATTCTGAGGCCCTTGCGTCGCCTGATCCCGGTGACCGGTGGACTCGACCTTTCCACTGTGCTGGCGCTCGTGATCCTGTTTTTCATCAACATTCTTCTGCCGTCTGTTCGGGTGGGGTGAAGACCCACGTGGGGCGATCTCGGGGCGGTTCTACCTTTCCGGCGCCGGTTATGATACATTCCGCTACGTTGCTCTCTCTTTCCGTAACCCTAGAGGAACTTATGGCAAGCAATAATCAGACCTCCAAACCACTCACCAAAAGCGAGATTGTCCGGACAATTTCCGAGGAGACGAGCCTGACGCGCAAGCAGGTCGGTGCCGTTTTCGATACGTTTGAGGGGTTGATCAAGAAAAGCCTCGGCAAACGGGGGCCGGGAGTGTTCGTCATGCCCGGAATCCTGAAGATCAAGCAGGTTCATAAGCCGGCGGTCAAAGCCCGCAAGGGGACGAATCCCTTTACGGGTGAGCCCACGACCTTCAAGGCCCGACCGGCTCGCAACATCGTCAAGGTTCAGGCACTCAAAAAGCTCAAGGACATGGTCTGAAAAATAAAATCCCCATCGGCTTTCCCCGATGGGGATTGCGATGAAGTGATCCCAGCGGCCCGGTGCAGAAACGGGCCGATGGGGTTGGTTTTTCAGGTTGAGGATGAAACACGGGGGTGGGTACGCTCGGCCAGAAAGCGGCTGACGGTCGATCTGAGCCGGCCCAGTTGTCCGTGGAAGAAGTGGGTGACTTCAGGCCAGAGTTCAAAGACAGGATGTCCGGGCAGCTCCCGGCTCCAGGCAGTCACGGCCGCCGCCGGGACGATTTCGTCGGATTCCCCCTGAATGATCAGCCACGGACAGGTTGGAAGCCGGTCGGGTGCCATCGTCAAGTGGGGAACCGGTGGGGCGATGGTGACCAGCGCGGAAGACTTGAGTTCGAGTGCGCTCTGGATGGCGAGACCGGCTCCAAATGAGAACCCGAGAAGCCAGAGTTCTGGCGCAGGGCCCCACTGTGCGCGTGCCCAAGTCACGATGGAATGGACGTCAGCGAGTTCACCTACCCCCTCCCCATAGCGGCCATCGCTCTTTCCGACACCGCGAAAGTTGAAACGGACGGTGTGTGCGCCGGAAGCCGAGGCAGCCCGGGTCAGGGTGAAGACCACTTTGTTCTCGAGGCTGCCTTGAAAGAGCGGATGTGGATGCAGGATAACGGCGATCGCATCCACCGATCCGGACAGATCCGGCGCAGGTTCCCCAACCCGCGCCTCCAGGCGCCCGCAGGGTCCCGGAATGAACAGGTTCTGTTCGATGGACATCGCTGGTTGGCTCCCGCAGTAAAAGTTTTTCCATCGGGACTGTGCCCAACATGAGCCGGCCGGGATTGGATCCAACCCATCAACCCGCGTTATCATCATAATCGGTCTGGGTCCGATGGCGCTTTGCCCAGACGGGGGGGTGGATCTGAACGCCTGATACTGACCCCAAAGACCGAGGAGGCTTGCTGTGCGTGCGGTTAAAAGCTGGTTCGAGGAATATGGGGAAAGTCATCGTTCGGCAGTGAACAAGTCCATTCACTGGATTTGCGTACCACTGATCATGATTTCGCTGATCGGCCTTCTCTGGTCGGTTCCGGTACCAATTCGCTGGACCCGCGTTTCACCTTTGCTCAACTGGGGGGTGCTGTTTTTGGTATCGGTCCTCGTCTATTACTACCGGTTGAACTGGCGCTTGGCCATTGGCATGAGCGTGGTGGATTTCGTCACCGTAGCGATCGTCTATGGGATTGGGCAGGTCACCCGGTCGGTCTGGCAGCTTTCGTTGCTCGTATTCGCAGCTGCATGGGCCGGGCAGTTCATCGGACACCGGATCGAAGGGCGAAAGCCCACATTTTTCCGGGATATCCAGTTTCTCCTGATTGGCCCCCTCTGGCTGCTCGCGTCCCTTTACCAGCGGATGGGCCTGTCCTATTGATTTGATGTGCTGGAGATCAGACCGGGCTGTCTAGCCGCGGATCCTGGGGGGGGATGAGTGCCCGAGGTTTCTGGGGCAAGCGACGCCTTTGACCTCACCATCCCCCGCCCTCCCTATGCGCGTCGTTGTTCCCTGTCGTGGATGTAGTGTGATGCCTGAGATCGCCAAAAGAAACCAACAGATGTGGATAAATTTTGTAAACGGATGTTTACAGACTTCCCGATGGGCATTCGATCTCGTACCTCTCCGGTCCGGGTGGATCCTGCCTCGGGCGTCAAGCTGGGTTTCGGGGCCATGAAAGCCCTTCTCCAAAGGGTGACCCTAGCCCGGGTTTCAGTTGCAGGGAGGGAAATTGCCGCCATCGATGCGGGGGTCGTCGTTTTTCTGGCATTTGAGCGAGGCGATGGGGTCCACCGGGTGCTCCGTCTGGTTGACCGGGTTATCGCCTATCGCCTGTTTCCCGATGCGCGGGGCCGCTTCAGCCTGGACGTCCGGACAGTGGCGGGGCAGATCCTGTGGGTCCCCGAGTTTACCCTGGCGGCGGATACCCGGCAGGGGCGACGCGCGGATCTCTTCCCCGCATTGGAACCGGATGCCAGTGCCCTGTTGTTTCGGTCCGTCCTGGAACATGCCCGGGAATGCGGTGGGGAACGGCTGGCCCAGGCTGGCCGCTTTGGTGCGCATATGGCGGTGAGTCTGGTCAATGATGGCCCTGTCACGTTTTTGCTCAGTGGATGAAGGGTATTTGCGCTAGAATGAGAGTGTCCCGTTTCGTCCGAGGAGGGCCGTGCGATGGGTTTAGACGGTCTCAGTATCTGGCATTTGCTGATCATTTTCGCGATCGTGGTCGTGATTTTCGGAGCGGGACGGCTGCGAACGATCGGAGCGGATCTGGGCAAGGCAGTGCGTAGCTTCCGCGAGGCCCTCAATGGTGAGGAACCGGGAAAAAAGACCCCGGACCCGGATTCGTCTGTCCGGGCCAACCGGGTAGAACCTCCGCCTCCGAACCCTCCCACGTAACATCCGGTTCCGGAAAACGGGGAGCCCGGATACGGGTACGGGACGCTCCGTGGTTACGCAGTGCGAGGAGGATTCATGTTCGATTTTGGCATGGGTGAGATCGTGGTGCTCGCGGTTTTGGCCCTTCTGGTCCTCGGGCCGGAGCAGATCCCCCCCTGTGCCAGACAGGTGGGACGATGGGTGCGACAGGCGCGTCAGGTCTGGTCCCGCTTGAGTGAGGAATTTGACCAGGCACTGGGTCCCGACGAACCTTTGCTCAGGCCGCCCCGGGAGGCCCCTGACCTCCGTCCGGACAGGGACTCAGGTCCTTCGTCTTCCCATCCACCCAAATGATGAACGAAGTTCCAAGGTCCCGGTGGTTATCCCCGACTTTGGTGGAGTACCTGGTCGAGTTGAGACGTCGGCTCCTCATCTCGGTTGGATGCTGTGTTGTGGTGTTTGTGGCGCTGATTCCTTGGTCCGATCAGATTTTCCGGTTGTTGGCGAGACCTCTGGAGTCGGTCATGCCACCCGGAGACCATCTGATTGCGATCCATGTCTCGACACCTTTCGTGGTTCCGTTCCAGCTCACCCTGCTTGTGACCCTCCTTCTCTGTATGCCGGTCATTCTGTATGAACTCTGGGCATTTGTAGCTCCGGCGCTGTATCGATGGGAACGGCATTTTGCCCGGACCCTCTTGGTGAGCGCGGTGATGCTTTTCTATGTTGGGATCGCATTTGCATATTTCGTGATCTTCCCGTTGGCCTTCCATTTTTTTGTCTCCGTGGCTCCGACCGGTGTGGCCGTGATGACGGATATTCGCAATTATCTGTCTTTCTGCCTCCATCTGGCCCTGGCCTTCGGGATTTCGTTCGAAATGCCCGTGGTGATTGTCCTTCTGGTTTCGTTGCGGTTGGTCAAGGAAGAAACCCTGAGGCACCAGCGGCGCTATGTTTTTCTGATCTGTTTTATCATTGCAGCGTTTCTAACCCCCCCAGATGCCCTGTCCATGACACTGCTCGGTCTCCCGATGTACGGTCTCTATGAACTAGGTCTGATTCTGGTTCGATACTTGGTTTCGGAACGCTCCCATGCCTGAATCGATCCGACCGGATGAACCTGATCACTCCTCCGACTTTGTCACCGTCGCCGTGTTTGATGACCAGGTCAACGCCAACATCGTAGCTGGACGACTCGAGACCGAAGGAATCACAGTCCGGATGAAAGATAACCATCTGGTTCAGATGGACTGGCTGTATGCCCTGACAGTCGGCGGGATCAAGCTCCAGGTAGCGCAAACCGATGCGGAGCGGGCACTTGGGATCCTCCGTGATGATTATTCGGATTGCCTGCCGACCTTTTGATCAGAGGGTCGTCCCTGGTGCCCGGTGGACACGAAGGACTTTCAGCCGACTGTTTCGTGCTCGAGCCTGAGGTTCTGCCAGACCGCTTCAAGTCGACTCCCTGCAGGAAGGGTGAAACTGGTCACGTCGTCTGGCGTCCCGGCAGGTACGACGGAGCGAGGGAGGGGTGGCAGCCCACTCCAGGGGGATTCCTCAGCGGATGTGTCAGCTGACAGGGTGGGCATGATCAGAATCAGTCGGTCAGAGGGCAGGAGTGTGCAAAAAACCGACTGGGGAAGGCCGGATTTCCATTTCCGGAATTCGGGAGAATCGAGGACTGTCGGCGTTCCCCTCCCGGCATGATCGGGCCCACTGAGGTAGGCCACAACCACCCGGATCAGGCTGGATTCCGTAAAGCCGGTGCGCAGGCGCCAGTTCGCGTAACTCCGGAATGCCTTTTCGTTGGGAAGACCACTTTCCGGGTCGAGAAAACGTTCGGCCAGCATTTTCTGTTCCAGCTGATGGACGCGCATCCGCAAAAGTCGCATCTCGCGATAGCGCTCCAAGTATTTTTGGACAACTCCAATGGAGACGGATTTGCTCCAGAAATCGTCGGCGCCTGCAAGAAAAGCCAACTGCCTCTGGTCTTCGCTATCATTGGCCGAGACCAGGATGACCGGTGGACGTTCACGGGCCAATATGGCTTGGCGGATTTTCGGAACCAGGTCATAGCCCGTTCCGGCATCCTCGATCTGCACGTCGCACAGAACCAATTCATAGGCGGTTTCCTCGAGCGCATGTAGGGCTTCGTCGGGAGTTGCAAAATGGTGCAGGGTGACCCCGATTTTTGCGAGCAAAGCCTGCATGTGTTTTGCCGCCACTTGACTGTCGTCGAGGTACAGAACGGGCAGAAGGGGAAGGAGGATACAATCCCGGATCCGGTCTTCCAGGATCCGTCGAATGGAGGGCAGGTCCTGCCGGTCGGCCACCTCCCAGAGGGGTTCCCGCATGAGGGCTGTACTCCACGCGTCCGGGTTGGAGGTGACGACCACCGGACGGTAAAGCGGTACGGCTGCCAGTTGCTGGATGCGACTAAGACAGGTCTCCCCATCCATATCAGGTAGGGTATGGGCAATCAGCCCGGTATGGCAGTGGGATTCCAGCGCCCGCCGGATGGCTTCACTCCCGGTTGTTGCAAAGACCGGTTCCTGTCCAAAATCCCGTATCAGGCGCTCCCAAGCCAGATGGAATAGACGCGAGCTTTCGGCGACGAGAATTTTCACGACGGAGGCAAAGACAAACCGGCGTGATCGGTTTCCTGCGGCCATTCGGCAACGGGGTAGAGATGCCTGGATACCGGATCGCGATACAGGTGACGGTAAAAGAAATCAAGACGGCTACGCGGACTGTCCGCAAAGCGGTGATCGAGAATTCGGCGGAGGAATCCCCGGACCAGTTGTGGGTGTGTTCTGAGAAGCTGACGCGCGATTGATTCCAGCCGGTTCTGGTGTGTGCGGGGCAGGCGGTCGAACATGCTCCGGAAAAACCCGAGATAGAGCAGGTTGTCCGGACTGTGCGGGTCAAGCAGGGCAACCACCAAGGCAGCGCGCCTCTGGTTCAGTGGAATAAAAACGGAACCTGTGGGATAGGTGAGAACACGGGTGCGCGCCGTGGCCCGGTAAGACCGGATGGTAGGCACACGGGTCTCCGGTGGGATGTTCCACCGGATCCCATCCAGATGATCGGCGATGACCCGTAGAGTCCGCGGCTTGCGGAAGGTCTTCATCTGGATCCCCTGCCGTGCAAGGAGATGGAGCGTGCGCGTAAAGGCGGCGGGCACAAGATACCCGGCAATGTCCGGCTGTTGCAGGGTAACGAACCGCCGTCCGAAGCGGGGGACCAGGTAGTTTCTGGGTTTGTGTCTGTTGTAACGAACCCAGACAGTCCCCGAAATTGGGCTCAAGGTCTCGTCGTAGGCGTATGTGTGGAGCATGAAGGGAGTTGGCTCCTGGACCAACTGGCGGGGAAGGGGAAGATGGACACTGACCGGGTCGCTGTGGACGATATCGTGACCTTGGGCCCTGGCCTTCAGGATCTTCAGGCGATCCTGAATCAGGAGGCCGAACCAAGAGTCCAATGTTTTCCAGAGCCGTGTGGAGGATCGGTTGCCGTACGAATGTCCCTTCCAGATCCATTGGAACGCCAGTGCACCGTTCAATGCACTATAGGGGACTGGGTCCGAAAGATGGCCGGGAACCGTGATGATTCCAAGGCTTGGGCTGGCGGAGTTCCGCAACCTGAACCAGGAACGGACCTTCACGTGGCGCTGTTGCCAAATGGCTCGGGCCTCCGAGAGCAGGCGATGGGCGACACGGGACAAAGGGTGAGGCAAAAGCGCATGGGGGGCGCCGCCAAACAGGCATTGTGCGCGCCAGGTTGCAGTTTGGACGTGGCCCAGCTCCATGACCACGTCCGGTTTCCAGTGCTGGAAAAGCCGGAGCCAATCACGGGCTCGCCTCGACTGGGCCGTGAGCAGATCCACGTTGCGGACATCCCACGGACTGCGGAGGCCGGGAACCGGTGGGTTGGGATTGTCTGCTACGGGTCTGCCGGTTCTGTGAACCAGGAAAAAAACAAGCGTCAGGTGATCGAGGAGATGGTTCCGGATCTGCGGGTTGGCCAGATGCTGGAAGAGGGCTAGGGCCGCTATCCGCGTGGCACGACCTGGGCGATTCAGTGCGGGGGTGATGAAAACGGTTAGCGGTTTCTGATTTGCAGATGGAGACCCAGAAAACCTCCCGAGAATCAGGGCGTCGCGGGTTACCCCGGTTCTTGAGCGGGAAAGGGTTTCCAGATGCAGCCATGGGGTGGGATGGTTCCGGAGTATCCGGATGAAATCCGGATGCATGCGATGAAATTCATGAAATGAGTTCTCTTTCTGACCATCGCCAGTGCCCCGCGCTCTGGCCCCCGTCATGCAAAGAAAGCTCGCCACTCCGATCAGGAAACACCCCAAGATCTGGTAGCCTGCAAGCGTCGGTTTTCTATTCATCCGCCTGATCTTACCAGAAGTGAAGGACCCCACTATTGATCCGCAATGGTGATTTGCCCAGGCTCGGGATCATTGTCCTTGGTTCAGGGGTGGGGGAAGAGGTAAAGCCGCCCCCCGTCACGGATGAGAAGTCCCTGACGGAGAATCCGGACAAGGCGAGCTCCCCCCGGCAGGACCGCTCCTGTCCGATAGGTATGCATGTTGATCACGACGAATCGGCGTTCCGGGCTGGGGCTCCAGCTGAAGACCTGAATCTGCCAGTGGAGATGGGCCGGAGGGGGGCCTGGGTTTACTGTTGCAGTGGATTGGGCTACATGGTGGGAGGTTGATGAAGCGGATTTCGGGATCGCTGGAGAACGGGTATATCGGGCCTGCAGGGCATGAAGGGTCGGTGACCCCGATGCGGCCTGTGGGGCCGTTTCCCGCGCCGTGTGCATGGAGTGAACAGAGTGTATCGATGGAGGGGCTGACGATCCCCGATGCGAGCGAAACCAGGCGGAAAACTCGAGGGTGAGGAACCCCCCTAAAATCAGGCAGGTCAGGCCAATGGCGGCCCAGACCGCCCAGTTCCTGTGCGAATGCGTGGTCCGGAGGTCCGGGGGTGCCGCCAAGAGCCCCGTCTCTCGATGGGTCCGCTCCAGTTCGGCTTTCCGCAGTGCATCCAGAATGATCGACACGCCCGTGTCTTCCTCAGGATGGCCGGAGCCAGCGCGACCAGAATCCGACCGGCGGGCGCCCGGAAAGTTCACGGGCAGCTTGACGGACGAGAGTCTGTCCGACCATACGGTCCCCGCTGACATAGGCGGCGAGGAGGGTCCGGGAGCACAGGATGTTGATGGTACGCGGGAAGCCTCTGGTGCAGCGGTGGATCAAGCGGGTGGCGCCCGGCGTGAACAGCGTGGAACTCAAGCCGGCAACCGCCAGCCGGTGGGCAATGTATTCGGCCGTCTCTCTGGCCGTTAACGGTCCCAGGTGGAACCGTGCCGTGATCCGGTTTCGCAAAGGGCGGAGCGCCGCTCCATCCAGGAGTTCGTCGATCTCCGGTTGGCCCACGAGGACAATCTGGAGCAGTTTGTCTTGACGGGTTTCGAGATTGGTGAGGAGCCGGATCTGTTCAAGTGTTTCCACTGGAAGGGCTTGGGCCTCGTCGACGATCAGGATGGCCCGGTGCCCCTTGTGGTAAATCGAAAATAAATGCTGGTACACCAGCCCGATCAAGGTCGGAAGATCAAGACGGTTGGTGGTGGGTCCAAGGTCCATCTGGAGTTCGCGCAAAAGGTTCAGGGTAAAGGCTTTAGGGGTTTGCTTGGGGTTCAGGATGAGGGCGACCTCGACCCCGGACGGGGATTGCTCGAGCAGTCGCCGAATCAGGGTGGTTTTGCCGGTACCGACTTCACCTGACAGCTCGACGAATCCCCCGCTTTGGGTCAACCCATATAGAAGGTGCGCGAGCCCCTCTTGGTGCTGATGGCTTAGAAAAAGAAAGCGCGGATCGGGGGTCATTCCAAACGGTTCTTCGCGCAGACCGAAAAAAGGGACGTAGAGACCATTCATCTGGTGGCTCGACCACGACAGATGGCGGGATCGGGGATCATCCCAGCAATCGCCGACGCGCCCCAAGCGTCCCTGCCCTTTTCAAGGGTGGCACTCCGCCGGGGAATCGTCCAGGCCCGTGCTCAGACCCTCCGAATACCGGCGAATGGCTTTCACCGCGGAGGGAAATGGCCCAGGATGCGGTTAACCGCCCGGTAGATCGCAGCGGGCGAGAAGTTGGACTGGCGAACTTGGCGGGAGATCCAGCCTCTCCAGATCAGGCGGTGGGTTTTGGCGTCAATGATGTCGATGACCAGAACGGCTACCTGGTAGGAGTAGCCATAGCCGTAGGAGCCGTAGGCGCCGAAAGATCCGAATCCGAAGGGTCCAGGTCCAAAGAACCCGTCATCGTCGTAGTACGGGAAGAAGGGCGCGCCATAGAAACCATACCCGTAGAAAAAGGGCGGATTCGTGACCATTTCCCGGTGGCTGATCAGATGGTCCGTCACAAGGAATTGGGCCTGGGATCGGTGTTTTCGGTATGAAAATCCCCTGTTTCTCAGGGCTTCAATGACCGCCTGCTTGATCCGGTGGGCCACGATCCCACTGTCGACGATGGGGTTTTTAAGCGGGGTTTTGCCCGGCTTTAACCAGGCAAAGTCATTCAGACCGGCAAAGTGTGCGCTCCGGGACGATTCCACGCTGACCGGCGAGACGCAGCCAGCCAGGAGCGTGAATCCAACAAGCAACATCAGGCAACGTGCGAGCTTCGTCATGATGGCAACCCTCGAAAGCTGATCCCGGGAATCTCAACGTCTTAAACGTTGCCAAACCCCTCGCCGATGACCAGTATAACCTGCTCTGGTAAGACCCGATCGGTGCCCAAAAGTTTTAGAGCCTGATTGTGACACAGCCAAGACTGCCGGGAGCATCCGGTGTGGGCGAAAAGCCCACGTCATGAGGCGGCTCGGGCTCGAGGGGAGGGAGGAGAACCGGGAATCCGGCATTTGCGGGCGTTTTGGGGCTGGGAATCCATCTTGGAGCACGCGAGACTCGTCGCCCAGATTTCCGGATATCCTTGACGTGCCCAAGTGGTTTCGCCTGATTCTTCTGGATTTTCCTAGAGCGGCCTTGCAAAACGCTTTGCGGGTGGTCCTTGAGCCCCGGGTTGACGGTTGCTTCCCATCCGGAGGAACGATTTTATTGACGGCCGATCACGTGAGCTACTGGGACGGACCGGCACTCGCGGTTTGGCTTGACCGAAAGGCCATTTTTGCCGTTCATCCGGACTTTGCCAAAGACGGGTTCTGGTCTCTGTGGGTCGGGATGTGGTGTGGTTTCTGGAAGCATGATTTTGTGGCGTTGTCCGGACAATGTCCGTTCGCGCTGAGAAGCCTACTGAAAGTCCCGCCAGGAACGGTGATTTGCCTGTTCCCCGAAGGGGAAATCCGCCGGGGAGCCGAACCCTTGCCTTGGCAGGCAGGAGTCCGGTACCTGCTCGAGAAACGACCGGATCTCACGCACTGGCACCTCACCGCCTGTCCCGTTGGGACCCGCCAGGGCCCGTCACGTTTCCGGTGGTGCCGGAACTGGGAAATCAGGTCCATCGCACTGCATGACCCGGCACGATCCGGTCCGTCAGAGCCCCGCTCTCGGTAAGGTCCGTGGGCTGTCTTGGGGCAACGGTCCCTTGACTCCTGATCGCACGTGATGTCGGTTCGAGCCTTCTGTCGATGCAATCGGACTGGAACGGGGCAGATCGGTGTCGTCTGGTCCACCCGATTTGCTCCGGGCACGGATGATCGATTCTTCCTACGGGTTGCGAATGGGTCTGGTTCCCAAGCTTTCGGCCGGGAAGGCATCGACCGAAATGATTTCGTAAACCAGGCGATAAAACCGGTCGAGTGTCGTCCACTCGGCTTCAGTCAAAAGTCCCTGATCGCGTGCCCAGCGGGCACGGTCAAAATCGGTCAGGGCCAAGACGGGCGGGGTCCCTCCCGCCCGGATTTTCCGTTCCAGTTCCTCTACAACTTCGACTTGGGACAAGGCCTCCTCGAGTTGCACCAGGGGACGTGCCGCCTCACCTCGGTGACTGATTCCCGAGGTGAGGCGGTCTCTCGCTTCGTTGATGCCAGTGAGCAGGTGCGCGACTTCCCGGGCCAAGCGATCGGAGGGTGCAGAATAGGTCCGGCCGGTTGGGAAGACCAGCATCCGCAGAAATACGGAGAGCGTTCGGTTGGGAAAATTTCTCAGAAAATCGTGGGCTTTTTCCTGGAACTGATAGATCAGCCAGCGGCAGGCCCATTCGACGAGAGGCAGGTCAATCTCCGGCCGGCCTTCGTCTTCGAAGCGCTTGAGGACGGAGGAGGCCAGGTAAAGATAGCTCAGAAGATCGCCGAGGCGGGCAGACAGACGTTCTTTCCGCTTGAGATCGCCACCCAGGGTGAGGAGGGTGGCATCAGACAGAAGGGCAAAGGATGCGCAATAGCGTTCGAGATGCTGGTAGAACCGGCGGGTCGGCCCCACGACAGGACTTCTGGCAATGTGCGCGGCCCGGAATCCGAAGAGCCAGCTCCGCACGGCGTTGCTCAGAAAAAGGCCGGCATGAGCCCATACCAGCCGGTCGAAGTGGGCGAGAGCCGTGTTTTCATCCGGTTCACGGGCTGCTTCCATTTCCTTGAGAACATAAGGGTGACAGCGAATGGCGCCCTGGCCGAAGATGATCAGGTTGCGGGTCAACAGATTGGCGCCCTCCACCGTGATGGCGATGGGGACCGCCTGGAATCCCCGCCCAATGAAGTTCTTTGGGCCGAGGATGATGCCCTTGCCCCCTTGGATGTCCATGGCATCAAGCGCCACTTGGCGTCCCATCTCCGTGACGTGGTATTTGGCGATCGCAGATGGAACTGCCGGAATTTCTCCCAGATCGTTTGCCGCGACGGTCATGCGGCGGGCAGCGTCCATGATATAGAGCAGTCCGCCCATGCGGGCTAGGACCTCTTCGACGCCTTCGAAACGTCCGATCGGGACATGAAACTGACGCCGGATCCGGGCATAGGCGCCGGTTGTCCAGACGGCCATCTTGGCCGCGCCGGTTGCATTGGCAGGCAGGGAAATGGAACGGCCGGCGGCCAGGTTCTCCATCAGCATGCGCCAGCCTTGTCCGATCATCTCGGGCCCGCCGATGATCTGATCCAGGGGAATAAAGACGTCGTGTCCACGGATGGGCCCATTCTGAAACGGGATGTTGAGAGGGAAATGGCGTTCCCCGATTTCCATCCCGGCGAGCTCCCGGGGCAGCAGGCCGCAGGTGATGCCCCGGTCGACCCGGTCACTCAGGAGATGATCGGGATCGAAGAGCTTGAAGGCCAGACCGATGAGAGTCGCAACGGGCGCGAGAGTGATATAGCGCTTCTCGAAGTTGAGCCGGATGCCCAGAACGGACTGGCCCTTCCAATTCCCACGGCACACAATTCCGGTATCTGGAATCGAGCCGGCGTCGGATCCGGCGTAGGGTCCAGTCAGGGCGAAACAGGGGACTTCCTGTCCGCTGGCCAGTCTCGGCAGGTAATACGATTTTTGTTCGGGAGTGCCGTAGTGCAGGAGCAGTTCGGCCGGACCCAGGGAGTTGGGAACCGCCACGATTGATGCGGCAGTCGTCGAACGGGAGCCGATCTTGACAAGAATCTCGGAATGCGCATAGCTCGAAAACCCGAGGCCGCCATAGGCGGGGGGGATAATGAGTGCAAAAAACCCCTGCGATTTCAGGAAATCCCAGACGGGGGGCGGTAGATCCGCCCACTCATGGGTGATCTTCCAATCATCCAACATGCCGCACAGCGTTTCGACCGGTCCCTCGAGGAAACGGCGTTCCGCTTCGCGGAGTGACGGCTTTGGTGTGTTGAGGAGGCGCGCCCAGCGGGGGCGTCCGTTAAAAAACTCCCCTTCCCACCACACGGTGCCCGCCGCAAGCGCCTCCTTTTCGGTCTCAGAGATTTCCGGCAACACTTTCCGGTACCAGCGGAACAGGGGTTGGGTAAGCAGGCGCTTCCGGATCGGCGTCCGGTTGATGACGAGGAGGAGGGCGACCCCGGCTATGCCAGCCAGGTCGGCGGCGGAATTGTGAAAAGCCAGGACGAGTACCCCCAGCCAGACGACCAGGGCAAGACTGGTGAGCCACAGCGATACCCTGATGAGGGCGCACGCAAAAAGACCGACCAGCAAAACCAGAATCCAGATTCCGAGACCGACAGCCATGACATGTCTCCTCAGGAGGACCTTAGGAAATGGAAGGGTAAACAAAGGCCCTCTTTTCTGCATTATATTACCGGGTCGGGCTTTTCGATTCGCCGGAATCGGGGTTTTCGAGAAACATCAGTGGAAGAATGGCCGGATTGATGAAACGTCGATCTCTACCGGAACAGATGATGGCCGTCTGGGCGGCCTCCCCGGGAGGGCCGGAAGTCCTGACACAAGGGGTGCGACCGGTACCCGTCTCACGGCCGGGGGAAGCCTTGGTCGAGGTGTGGGTGGCCGGCGTCAACCGGCCGGATGTTTTGCAGCGCGAGGGGCGCTACCCGCCACCACCGGGAACGACGGACATTTTGGGACTCGAAGTGATGGGTCGAGTGGTCCGTCCGGCACGCGGAGGCAGCCGGTTCCGGGCCGGAGATCACGTCTGTGCGCTCGTGGTTGGAGGGGGCTATGCCGAGTACGTGTCGGTACCTGAAGGCCAGTGTCTGCCGGTACCCGGATGGCTTCCGGCCGGTGAGGCTGCGGCACTTCCGGAAACCGTGTTTACGGTTTGGTACAACCTGCGGCTCAGGGCCCGTCTCCGTCCACGGGAGTGGCTGCTTGTGCATGGCGGCGGTGGAGGGATCGGGACCATCGCGGTCGGACTCACGGCCGCCCTGGGCTGCCACGTGGTGACGACAACCGGGTCATCCAGCAAGGCGGTACGGCTCAAGGCCCTCGGTGCCGAACAGGTCGTCGACTACCGTCGAGCGCACTGGTGGCGTGAGCTCCAGATGGTGGGCGAAACCAATGGCGGTTACGATCTCATCCTGGATACGATCGGCGGATCCTATTTTGAGCACAATCTCGAATTGCTTGCGACTGAAGGGCGCCTGGTCCAGATCGCCTTCCGGCAGGGCAGCCGGGTGTCAGCCGATCTGTCGGTCTTCCTCACCAAACGCCTGAGTTTCATGGGATCCACCTTGCGCTCACAACGCCCGGGAGATAAGGGGCGCATTGCCCGGGCCGTCGAGCGTTCCGTGTTCCCGCTCCTCAAGTCGGGGAAATTCCGTCCGGTGATCGACTCGATCTATCCCTTGAGTTCTGTCGCGCAGGCCCACGAACGCATCGACGACCCCGCCCACTTCGGCAAGGTTTTGCTGCTTACCGATGCGGGAGCAGGTCAAGGACTCCGGACCGTTCCTCCCGAAGCTCCTGGTCCGTGAGGTGAATCCGTGAGCGTGCAAAGTCCGATAGCTTGAGGGCCTCGACAATCCGCATTTCGCCCCCCCTGCATTCGACGGGATAACCAAAAAACACACCCGGTGCGATCCCGTACTGGCCGCTGGCGGCGACCCCCATGCTGACCCAGGATCCGGGCGGGGTGCCGTGGATCCAGTCGCGCATGTGGTCAAGTGCCGCCGAAGCGGCCGAGGCCGCGGAGGAGGCTCCTCGGGCCTTGATAATGGCCGCGCCCCGCTGTTGGACGGTGGGAATCAGGGTTTCCTCGATCCAGCGTTGGTCCACTTTCTGGGTTGCGGGTTCATCCCCAACCTGTGCCTGTTCGATATCAGGGAACTGCGTGGATGAGTGGTTGCCCCACACGGTCACCCGTTGGATATCGCCGACGTTCACCCGACAAGACTTCGCCAGCAGGCTCAACGCCCGGTTGTGGTCAAGACGCATCATGCTGGTGAACTGCGAGTCCTTGAGGTCCGGAGCATTCTCGCGGGCGATCATGGCGTTGGTGTTGGCCGGATTCCCGACGACGAGCACCCGAACCTTTCGGGATGCCCGTTCGTTGAGGGCACGTCCCTGGATTTTGAAAATCTCCGCATTGACCCGAAGCAAGTCTTTTCTTTCCATCCCCTGGCTGCGCGGCCGTGACCCTACCAGGAACGCATAATCCACTCCATCAAAGGCCTTATCGGGCTGGTCGGTCAGCACCAGGTCTTCGAGGAGCGGGAACGCACAGTCCGCAAGTTCCATGGCCACACCGGAAAGCGCGGGCAAGGCTGGGGTGATTTCGAGCAGGTGCAGAATCACGGGCCGCTCCCGTCCGAGGAGTTCTCCGGCAGCAAGCCTGAAGAGGAGTGCGTAGCCGATATGGCCGGCGGCACCGGTAACGGCAATTCGGATTGGACGGTTCTGAGGTTCGATCATGTCTGGCTGTCCTCGCTCGAGCGGTCAACTTCGAGATGAACCCCACGCAAGGTGCGTTCCGCCCGCCTTGAGCCACGGGCCACCGAGGTGGATCTTGCGATCCCTCTGCGAGCCGGGGACATTCGCGACGTTCGCGTGAAGCTTAGACCTTCATTTTACTCCGTTGGCTTGGGTCGGGATGGAGACTTTTGATGTCCAATCAGGGGTTGGGTGCAGGAAACCGGTCTGGCTGATGTTTGCGACCGGTGCCCGAAGTTCCCGAGGAAAACCCATGTCGGGGTTTAGGGTTAGAATATTCAGTGTCCAGGTTGGTCATATTCATTTCATCGGAGCGGCAAGCCATGATCCAGACGGATTTTCAAGAGCTTGAAGAGCGCTTTGGGGCTCGTAACTACCATCCCCTGCCCGTGGTATTAAGCCGGGGTTCCGGCGTCTATGTCTGGGATACCGAGGGCCGACGTTATCTTGACATGATGAGTGCCTATTCGGCCGTGAGCCACGGGCATTGCCATCCTCGCCTGGTGAAGGCGCTTACTGAACAGGCAGCGCGACTGGCCGTGACTTCACGGGCGTTCTACTCCGACCGGCTCGGGCCATTTCTCGAAGAGGCCTGTAAGAAGACCGGGATGGAGCAGGCATTGCCGATGAATAGTGGAACGGAGGCGGTGGAAACTGCGCTTAAGGCCGCGCGCAAGTGGGCGTACACCGTCAAAAAGGTGCCGGAAGGACGGGCTGAAATTCTGGCCTGCCGGGGCAACTTCCATGGGCGTAGCATAACGGTCGTCGGTCTGTCCAGCGAGATGCAGTATCGGAAGGGTTTTGGGCCCTTTCCAGACGGACTCAAGGTCATCCCCTACGGTGATCCCGAAGCCTTGCGGCATGCCATCACGCCCCAGACGGCGGCGTTTCTCGTCGAACCGATCCAAGGGGAGGGTGGCATTATCCTGCCACCCCACGGATATTTGGCCCAATGTGCAGTCATCTGCCGCCAGCAGAACGTGCTTCTGATAGCGGACGAGGTCCAGACCGGACTCGGACGGACGGGTGATTTCCTGGCTTGCCAGCATGAGGGGATCCGGCCGGATGGGCTGATTCTGGGGAAGGCCTTGGGCGGCGGGCTTCTGCCGGTGTCGCTGTTTCTGGCACGACGGGAGGTGATGCAGGTTTTCGGTTCTGGGGACCACGGCAGTACCTTTGGCGGCAGCCCTTTGGCGGCTGCGGTCGGACTTGAAGCGCTTCGGGTTATTGAGGACGAACATCTGGTCGAACGGTCGGCCCGGCTGGGCCGTGATTTCCTGGCCGCGTTGGAGAAACTGGAAAGCCCCCTCATCCGGGCGGTGCGTGGCCGTGGTCTGTTTGTCGGCATTGAAGTCGATCCCGAGTATCTGGGAGCCCGGACCGTTTGCGAACGTCTGCTTGAGGAGGGTATCCTGACCAAGGAGACCCACCGTACGGTGGTTCGTCTGGCTCCTCCTCTCGTTATCGAGGCGGCAGAACTGGATGAGGCGGTCATCCGGATAGAGAAGGTGTTCCATACACTGGGGCGCGAGGCACGCAAGGTTTGCTGACTTTGTCCGAGCCTTCAAATTCTGCCGTGATCTCAGGGCATCGGCCCGCACGGAAGGGAGGGGCGGGTTTGAGTCGCGCGCATTCGGATGAAGAAGCAAGCCAGTTGGACCCACCGTTACACGGGTTTAGCGGAGTCGCAGGAAACACCGATATCTGTTAACATTTCCCGCACCTTGGGATTGGGATCGGCCATTCGTCAATGAGCAGCTTGAAACCCAGCAGTCGATTTGCGAAAACCCTATCGGTGAGCTTCGGCATCACAGCTCTGGGCCTTCTGGCCGGCGTGTCGTGGGCGGCTCCGGTCCAGGGTGCAAATGACCTGGCTCGTGAGATCGCTCGCGGAAAAATGCTGACTTACACCTGTATTGGCTGCCATGGCATGCGTGGCTTTGTGGTGACTTATCCGTTCTACAACATTCCCAAGGTGGCCGGGCAGAATCGAGAGTATCTTTTCGACGCCTTGATGGATTATCGAGAGGGTAAAAGGAACTTTCCCACCATGAAGGCGCAGGCACGCAGCATGACGGTGCCGGATCTCCGGGATATCGCCGCTTATTTCGCGTCCCTGCGCGGCAAGATCAAAACCCGTCTGCCGCTGTTCAGCCCGGCCAAGGGGCGGGCCGGGGCCAAGTTGATCACCACCTGTGCGGCCTGTCACGGCGAACACGGCCTTTCCGTCTCTCCCCAGTTTCCGGATCTCGCGGGTCAGTACCCTTCGTATCTGATTCGGGCGCTTGAGGAATACAAGACCGGAAAACGCCGGAACGCCATCATGAACTCCATGGCTGCCAGTCTGACCCACCGGGAGATGCTGGATATTGTCAACTATTTCGCGAGCCAGCCTGGACCCTTGGGGCAAATCCCCGGCAGCTGACCCGAAAACAGCCGTCTGGTGCCGACCCTTTCCCAACCCGTTGTCTCAGAGGGCATTCCCCGGCGCCGTGCGGAGTGTTGCTGGGGTTTGTTTTTTGCGGTTGGTCTGTTTTGGCCGGCTGTAGCCATTGCGGCCCCGGTACCTCGGGTCATGGAGGTCCGTTTGGGATCGGCCTCTCTCAAGAGTCTTCTGGGTCAGGAAGGTCTGGTCTTCCCCACGCTCCGGGTTTACAACGCGAAGTACCAGCTGGTGTTTCGTTTCGAGGGCGACCACAAGGATCTGATTGGAGCCTTGGCCTACTCCCTCGGTAACCCCCAACCGATCGCCGGCTCTCGACTCACCCGCTGGATTCCGGCCCGCAGGATGCGGATCCTTGAGCAACAATCCCCGGCTCCCGCCTGGATTTTCGTCGAAACCTGGGCCGCGTGGGATCCTGCCTGCATGCGGGAAAAAAAGGCCCTGTTCCGCTTTTTTGCGAGTCATGCCCTGGGGCCGGTGGAGTTGGTGCTGGTCAAGATGGGAACCCTGCATTTCCATGGTCATCAACCCCCGCGAGATCTCGGGGTCCGGGGCTCCCGTGTGCTATCCTGAAGCCATCAGGAACGTCTGTCCAGAATGATCCGGAGGCTAGGCTGATGAACAAGCGGTTATTCCTATCGGTCGTGTTTATCGGGACTCTCGTCGGGGTCTCGCCCTTACTGGCCCGAGCCTCCCGGGCGGCGACCAATCTTCGAGCAGAGATCCGGGTTGCTGCCATCCACGCCGGGCTGGCCCTCGAAATGCACGCCCTGCCGCTAACCCATCTTCATCTCCACCATGTGATCAACTGCCTAGTCGGTCGACATGGGCGGCAATTCGATCCCAGGGCTGGGAACCCGTGCCATGGCCTCGGAGAGGGTGCCATCCCGGATAGCCGGATGTCCCCTCCAACCGTGCGGATGGCGCTTCATGATGCCTTGGATGATGCGCTGGCCGGGGAACAGGCCAAGACTCTCGTGCGGGCGCATCACATGGCTTTTGCCGCCCGTGAGAACCTGTTGCGGGCCACTCAGGCATTGCCTCACCACCACTGAATCCGAAGGGCACCCCGATGTACCCCACGACCACAAGACGGGAACCGGCGGGCCGAGGCAAGGTATCCGTCCTCGTTGTGCTGTGCACCATGGGCGCAATCGCGCCGGCGGCGTGGGCCACGCCTCGGCCTGCTGCCCCCCCCGTGCCCCGGGTCCACTTGAGAAAACTCATGTCGGTCGATGCCTATGACCGTACCGGTATCAACCGCTTGAGCCCCGCACAGCGGCTGGCACTGGAAAACTGGTTGGCAACACACTTCCCCCAGATAGGGCGTTCGATCACCTCCGGCAAGGTGGCCCCTCCGGTCGTTCCACATCCTCCGCCCTCCAGTACCCGTGCCGTCCCTCGTCGGCTGGCCCACTTCGGGCTACCGCCCCGGCGGTATCGTCATCTCCCCAATGAAATCAGGAGCCGGATCGACGGGGTGTTTCAGGGCTGGAGCGGAAACACCCGGTTCCATCTCACGAATGGGCAGACATGGGTTCAGTCTGGTACGGGCTATTTTCGGATACCAAAACTCATCGACCCCCAGGTCAAGATCAAGAAGCTCCTGGTCGGCTATGTCCTCGAAGTACGAGGGTATGGCGAACAGGTTTTCGTGACCCGGGTCCACTAGACCAGGGTGAGGTGCCGACTTGCCGAAACCCCAAGCTTTCGGCTAGGATCGGTCGGCGTGTGATTTCCCAGATGAGAGGCTCATGGGAGGGCGCGCCAGGCCTGGCCGGGATCGCGGTCGAGCGGTTGTCCAGCCGGTGCCCGGGCAGCCCTGAGCTTGGGTGAGTACCGAGTTTCCGAGACGATCAATATTCATAATCCCCGGAGGTAGTTATGGCAGGACCCACAAAGCTTAAACGGGATGCCGGCGTGGTCGGGTTGCTGTACGCCAGTTTGGGCAGCATCATCGGATCCGGTTGGCTGTTTGGGGCGCTTCATGCATCCCTACAGGCCGGTCCCTTCAGCGTGATTTCGTGGGTGATCGGTGCCACGGCGGTTCTTTTCCTCGCCTTTGTGTTTGCCGAGTTGTCAACCATGTTTCCGAACTCGGGTGCCTTGGTCCATATGACGCACGTCAGCCATGGGGATTTCGTCGGCAAGATCTGGAGTTGGGTCCTGTTTCTGGCCTTCGTGTCGGTGCCTCCGGTGGAGGTCAGTGCCGTTCTCACCTATGCCAACGACTATATTCCGGGTTTGATCCATGCCAACAACGGTTTGCTGACCGGCATGGGCTTCGTTGCCGCCGCTTTCCTTTTGGCCTTTGTCGTCGTGCTCAATTTCCTCGCTGTCCGCTGGGTGATTGCGATCAACAGTGCGACAACCTGGTGGAAGGTGGTTGTACCGGTGGCCACCATCGTGATCCTCATGGCCTATTCCTTTCATCCGGCCAACATGACCGCGCATCTGTCGAGCACTCCAGTGAGCGGGATTTTTACCGCCGTTGCAACGGCTGGCATCATTTTCAGTTACCTGGGATTCCAGCAGGCGATCGCCCTGGCCGGAGAGACCCGGAATCCAAGCCGCTATATCCCGATTGCACTCATCGGGTCGGTCGTGATCGCGCTTCTGATCTACGTCCTGCTGCAGTTTGCCTTTATTTTTGCCCTTAGTCCCGTGGACATCGCCCACGGCTGGGCCAATTTGCATTTTACCGGGATGTTCAGTCCGCTTGCAGCGATTGCGATCGCCGTCGGTGCGTTCTGGTGGGCGGTTCTCCTCTATGTGGATGCCATCGTTTCTCCGCTGGGGACGGCCTTTATCTACGTCACCGGGAGCCCTCGCATCATCATGGCTGCGGGAGAGATGGGCAATGCGCCCCGCAAGGTCACTCAACTCAACCGTTTTGGGGTCCCCTGGATCGGCCTGATTCTGACCTACATCGTTGGGGTTCTTTTCTTCTTCCCTTTCCCCTCGTGGCAGAAACTGGTCTCGGCCGTCTCCCTGATCACCGTCCTGTCCTATAGCATTGGTCCGATCATCCTGCTCCATCTGCGCAAAGTACTTCCGGATGCGAAGCGGCCTTTCCGGCTGCGACTGGCCAGCCTGATCTCCGTGATTGCCTTCATTGCCGCCAACTGGATCATCTACTGGACTGGCTACGATGTCGTCAAGTGGCTTTTGGGTCTGGTGGCAATCTACGCGGTGGTCTACCTGTTCTGGTACTTCATGATCCATCGTGGACGCGCAGCCGATTTGGGCTGGCAGCAGGGCTGGTGGCTCCTTCCCTACTTTGCGGGGCTCTGGATCATCAGCCTTTTGGGCCCCACTTCAAAACCCATGGACGGGCTTGGAGACTACGGGTTTTTCACCGGCATGTGGATCCTCGCTGGGTTTAGCCTCGTCATCCTGGTTCTGGCCCTGAGGAGTGGACAGTCGTCTGAGATGGCTCAGCAATGCTCGGAACGGATCAAGAATCTAGGAACCCGGGGCATCGAGACCGTCGAGGGACCCTGAGTCAGAAGGGGGGCGAGTCGCCGGTTTCTGTCCGAAAGCCGATCAGGCCGGGTCAGGGTAAAGAGATTCCAGCCGGTCCTTGACCGGGCCGGACAGGCGCGGGAATAGCTCGATCGCCTTCAGGTTATCGAGCAGTTGTTCCTTTCTTGATGCACCCAGAATCACCGTCGTCACCTGCGGATTCGTCAGGCACCAGGCGATGGCCAAAACACTGGGGGCAGCGCCCTCCTCGTGGCCCAGATCCACCAGGCGATGGGCCGCATCGAGTTGTTTCCGACCGGTTTCGCCTGACAGCCGCTCGCGCAGCCACTCATAGCCGGGAAGGCTGAGGCGGCTTCCCGGCGGGGCCTTGGAGGTATCCCGGTACTTGCCGGTGAGAATCCCGGACGCGAGAGGCGACCACGTCGTCAGTCCGAGACCCTCGATCCGGCACAGGGGTTCATATTCGGTTTCCACCCGCTTGCGGACAAACAGGTTGTATTGCGGCTGCTCCATGAGGGGTCCTGGCAAGCCGAGTTCGCGGGCTTTCCGGATCGCCTCTCCGATCAGAGTGGCGGGCCACTCGGAGGTTCCCCAATAGAGAATTTTCCCCTGCTGGATCAGGGTGGCCATGGTGACTACGATTTCCTCGACCGGAGTATCCGGATCCGGGCGGTGACAAAAAAATAGGTCAAGATAATCGAGGCCGAGCCGCTCGAGTGACTGATGACTGGCTTCGACCAGATGTTTGCGGCTCAGGCCGCACTGGGTGGGCGCCGGATCCGGGACACATCCGAAGAAGACCTTGCTGGACACGCAAAACCGGTCACGGCTCCAGCCAAGTTTGCGAAGTGCCCGGCCCATCAGGCGCTCCGACTCCCCATAGGCGTAAGCTTCGGCATTGTCGAAGAAGTTGATTCCATGGTCGAAGGCGCAGGCCATGAGGTCAACGGAAGCCGGTTGATCAACCTGTGATCCGAAGGTTACCCAGGAACCGAACGACAGGGCGCTCAACTTGAGGCCGGAACGGCCCAGGCGGCGGTAGAGCAAGAGATGAATCCTCACAAGCCGGTGTAACGGCGGGAAAGCCCAAACGCCCGTGATGCCGGTTTCAGATCGAACCCGGAGAGGCGCGATCCAATGATATCCGAAGACCGAGCTCGATCACCTGATCGGCCGGAATTTCGTAAAAATCGGTGGCTCGGGAGGCATTGCGGGACAGAAAGGCGAAAATCCGACGGAAGAAGCGGCTGGCCACCGAGATCTGTTCCGGGATGATGAGACTTTCCCGGCCAATAAAATAGGTGACTGTTTCGGGCTGGACCGGCAGGCCGAATTCCGTGGCTCCCAGCTGTAGGGCGGCCGGGATGTTCTGGGCCTGCATGAATCCGAAATGGACGAGAACCCGGTAGAAGCCCTGGCCCAATGCCTCGATCTCAAGGCGCTGAGCAGCGTGCACAACTGGCACTTCCTGGGTCAAGATCGTCAGCAGAATGACGTGTTCATGCAGGGTTTTGAGATGGGTCAGCTGATGCCCCAAGGTCGGTGGAATTCCGAGATTGGGGGCTGTGAAGTACACCGCCGTTCCCGGGATCCGGATCGGCGGTTCTTCGACGAGGTGGGCGAGAAAGGTAACCAGAGGCTCGGTATGGGCCTGCAGGCGCTGGATCAGTTCCTGGCGGCCGGTCGCCCAGATCTCCATCATCCCGAACAGAAGTAGTGAAATCAGCAGTGGGAACCAGCCCCCGTCCGGGATCTTCGTGAGCGTGCTCAGCCAGAAGGCGCTATCCACGAGCAGGAATCCGCCCAGAATGGCCACCGTTTTCGGGATCGACCATTCCCATCGACGACGGGCCAGGAGCATCAGGAAGATCGTGGTGATCCACATGAGCGTGCTGATCGCGACGCCATAGGCCCCGGCCAGATGGTTGGCCGTCTGGAACACGAGCACCAGGCCGATGGTTCCGATCATGAGGAGCCAGTTCAGGGTGGGGATGTAGATCCGCCCCTTCTCATCGCGTGAGGTCTGGACGATCCGCATGCGTGGAGTTTGATTGAGACGGATCGACTGGCCCATGAGGGAGAAACTGCCCGAGATGATCGATTGGGAGGCAATGATCGTGGCGGCTGTCGCAAGGATCACCGTGGGAATGAGGGCCCAGTGGGGAACCAGGTGATAAAGCGGGGCGCTGACGGCACTTGGATCATGAAGGAGGAGTGCGCCCTGACCCAGGTAGTTGCAGAGGAGGGCGGGAAATACCGCGGCCAGCCAAGCCAGACGGATCGGGGAACGTCCGAAATGGCCGAGATCGGCATACAGGGCCTCGGCACCGGTGACAGCGAGAATCACTGCACCCAGAACCAGGAATCCCACGAGGCGGTGGCCGAAGAGAAAGAGCAGGCCAGCCAGTGGATTGAGCGACAGGAGGATCAGGGGGTGACGAAGGATTTCACCGAGACCGCTGAGCGCGAGCACCAAAAACCAGAGCAGCATTACCGGGCCGAACCATTGGCTGATCTTGCCCGTACCCCGCTTCTGGATGCTGAACAGGGCCACGAGGACAACGACGGTTGCCGGGATGATGTAGCGGTTCAGTGTCGGCGTCACAACATCGAGTCCTTGGATGGCGCTCAGCACTGAAATGGCTGGCGTAATCATGCCGTCGCCGTAAAGCAGGGTGGCCCCGAAAAATCCGCAAGCCAGCAGCAGATGGTGGGACCGCCGCCCCTCGCCGCCGGCACCGGGGGAAGCGGGACGCAAAAGCGCAAGGAGGGCCAGGATCCCTCCTTCCCCACGGTTGTCCGCCCGGAGGACAAAGGTTATGTATTTGAGAGTGACCGTGATCGTGAGGGTCCAGAGGATGAGAGACAGGATGCCGATGATATTGGCGGGGGACAGGGCGAACGAGTTGGGCGCCGAGAAGCAGGCCTGGAGAGTGTAGAGAGGGCTCGTTCCGATATCCCCGTAGACGACGCCCAGCGCACCCATCGACATCAGCAGGAGTGGATAGGGTGCCCGTTTCCCAGGATTGTCATCGGGGGGGCGGAATCCCGGTTCTAGGGTCGGGTCGAGTCTGTCCAAATTTTTATGGGTCTAATGCGGTGACGGAACCGGAGTGAGGGGGCTCACTTTCCCCCGCGCATTATAGCCTGTGCCGCCCCGCCCGCCCGGACCCGCGGCCGTGGGGTAGGATAGGCTGGCCATGCGTCCAATGGGGAGCCAGTCGGGGTTCGGAGTGTGCCATGACCTTTGACCCCATGCTTTTGAGCTTGGTCGTGCTCCTGGCCCTGGCGGTCGTCCTCTCGTCGGTTTTCAGGCGGATGACCCTGCCGCTCATCCCGGCCTATATGCTCGCCGGGACCATCCTGGGGCCCCACGGACTGGCTTGGCTCGCCGACAGTGCCGATGTCCAGACGCTCTCCAAGTGGGGCATCATCCTCCTTCTTTTCACACTGGGCCTTGATTTTTCGCCATCCCGGTTTCACGAGACGCGCCGACAGAACCTGGCATTGGCACTGGCCATCATCGTCGTCGAAGCCGGTTTCGGGTGTTGGGGTGTCCTCGCTGTTGGCTGGCCCTGGCCGCTCGCGGTGTTTTTGGGTTTTGTTCTGGCGATGTCGTCAACCGCGCTCGTCGCTCGTCAGCTCAGTGATCAACATGAACTCAACCAGCCGCATGGACGGCTGACGATGACACTGGCCATTTTCCAGGATCTCCTGGCCCTGCCGCTTTTCATCCTCGCGCCCACCTGGCTCAGCCATCATGGAGTGGGCAGTTCCTGGGAAGCATTCGGTGCCACGCTGGCCCGAGGTATCCTGGTGACCGGCCTGCTCTTGATCGGCGGCCGGGTCCTGGTCGAGCGGTTGTTCCGCGAGGTGACCAAACGCAAGGTCAGCGAGCTTTTCACCCTGTCGGTCCTCCTGGTCGCGCTGGCTTCGGCCATGATCACCAAATCGATTGGCCTGTCGGCTGTTCCGGGGGCCTTTCTCGCGGGCATGGTCCTGGGTGAAACCGAGTTCCGACACCAGGTGGAAGCCGACATACGGCCTTTCCGTGACGTCCTTCTGGGCCTGTTTTTTGTCTCGGTCGGTATGCTGTTCAATCCGCAGATCCTGATCAACTACGGACTCTGGGTCCTCCTCGGAATCGCCCTGATTCTCCTGCTCAAGTTCGGGGTTACGGCCGGGCTGTGCCGTCTGTTCGGCCGGGATCGGGAGACGGCCTTGAGAACCGGCTTCGTGTTGTCTCCCATCGGCGAGTTTGGCCTCGCGCTCATCGCCTTTGTGCCGCCGGGGGACTGGCCGCATCCCGCGGACGGGCAGATCGTCCTCGGCATGATCATCATTGGTTTTCTCCTCGGTTCGCTCATGATCCGCTTCAACCGGCAGGTGGTCCGCCGCGCGGCGGACCCCGGCCTTCTGCCTGCAACCCTACCGTCTACCGCCGAGTCCGGAGCGGCCGTCCGGACGGAGTTCCGTGATCATGTCATCCTCTGCGGGTATGGCCGGGTGGGGCAGAATCTGGCGCGGTTTCTGGAACAGAACGGGATCTCTTTCGTGGCCCTGGACCTCGACCTGGGGCGGGTGCGGGCCGCCCGGATCGCTGGAGATCCGGTCTATTACGGGGATGCGACGGACTTGGCGCTGCTCAGATCCGTCGGGCTCGCCTCCGCGCGCGCCCTGGTTGTGGCTTATCAGGACCTCGAGATCAGTTTAAAGATCCTGACCCGGGTGCGGCCGTTGAGGCCCGAGCTGCCCATCCTGATCCGCACCCGTGATGATGCCCATCTTGCGGAACTGCAGCAGATGGGCGCAACGGAAGTGATCCCGGAAACGCTTGAGGCGAGTCTCATGCTCTCGGCCAATCTCCTGCACCTTTTGGGGGTCCCTGCGAGCCGGATCCTGCACCAGATCCAGCGGGTCCGGTCTGCCCGTTATGCCCTGCTCCGCTCGGTTTTTCGGAGCGGTGAAGCGCCGCTCCGTTCGCCAGCGCATGCTTTCCGGGAAGAGTTGCGCAACCTCGTTCTGACGGCGGAGGCGCCGGCGGTTGGGCAGACGGTGGAAGCGATGGCCCTGACGGAGCTTCGGGTTGTGGTCACCGCCCTGCGTCGGGATGGCATCGTGGGGAAACAACCGACTCCGGGCACCGAACTGCGCGAGGGAGACCTGCTCGTCCTCTACGGCACTCCGGAGGATCTGGACCGGGCGGCGAACCGGCTTCTCGAAGGGCTTGGGCTACCGCCCCCGCCGCCCGGGGCGGCTCCCCCGCTTCCCGGGTTGCCGACGGATGACCGGCTCAGGGATGAGACGGTTTCGGAGAGGGGGGGGTCAGATCAAGCCGGATCGTTCCGACATTGACCTCAATCCGGATGTGGTGACGACCGGTCCCGTGGTACAGGAATTGGCCCCCCGGCCCGCTCGAGTGCTTGGGTAACTGGGTGAGGCCGCGTATGTGCAGGCTCCCCACGTTGGTTTCGAGATCGACCAAGCCGATGGAGGTGATGGCGCCCCGAACTTGTACGTGCCCGATGTTGGTTCTGACGCGCAGCGAGCGGGTCACCCCGTCAATCACGATTTTGCCGATGTTGGTACGGGCGAAGACAGGACCTTCCGAATGACGGATCGAGATCGTCCCGATGTTGTTTCGTGCTCGCACGCGGGTCTTCATGTGGGAGATGGAAATTCTCCCGATATGGTTGGTGATCCGGATCGCTTCCGACTGGGGAATCTCGAGCTGCCAGTCGATGGTGAGGTCCTTGAGGCGCGGATCATGCGGCAGAGCCAGCTCGACCCGCAGATGGTGGGATTCCTCCCGCTCGAAGCGGATGGAGCCATCGGCCGTTTGCCTGGAAAAATTGCTGGTCCCTCCCCATGTGAACAGGCCTAAGATATCGATTTCCCGGCCGTTCCCGGGCTTGAGGAGGGCCTGAACGCGGATATCCGACCCTGGGATGCCGCGGACCGATAGGGTCCCGACCCGGTTTTGAATCCGGATCTCGCGGATGCCGGATGGCAAGCCCTGGCTGGCCCGGAGAGTCAGGGACGATGCATCATGCAAGCAATAGCCGAAGCATTGAACTGGATCCGACCCCTGGCTGGCCCGGAGAGTCAGGGACGATGCATCATGGGCGAAGGCGAGCCCCGTTCCCAGGGACAGGCACAGGGTCAGAACGAAGGCTGCATGGGAAATGGTTTTCATTGTGCAGATTCTCCAGAAGGGACGCTGGCTAGGATCAATTTGGGGGTTCGTGGTGATGCAGGAGATAGAGGGCGAAAGCGGAAAAACCGAGCCCCACGAGCCCGCCCAGCCAAAACTCGGGCCGTGTGAACATCCAGCCGAGAGTGGCCCAGAGGGCGCCAGTTGGGTTCCTCCAGCGGACGATGGATAAAAGCGCGAGGTGCCAGATCCGGCCGAACGGGCCAGAGAGCAGTTGCACCCAGTCCCCGAAGTAGTGGGTTCCGGTCAGGATGGGCTCCAGGATCCCCAGGACGAGAGGTACACCGATCGCGAGCGACCAGGAAGCCCTGCGACGGCGTGGACTGCTCCAAGCGGAACAGAACAGGAGCCAGCCGAGTACCGGGAACAGCCAAAGCATGAAAACCGGGAAAAACACCCCAAAAAACACAATGACCGAGAGCAGCGGGACGGGTTGCCAGAAGCTGCCCCAGAAATCATGACCCATCAGGCTGGTCGAAAGACTGAGGAAGAAAAGCAAAATCGCCGCGATCATCATGGTATATGCCCAGTTGACCAGGGGAATTGCAAAGAGTCCGGTGGCGGTCTTGGCGGCAACCCGTTCCGTGTCGGAGACCGGGAGCGACTGCCAGAACAGGATGCTCCGGTCCAGGCGTTCATCGAACAGGGCATGCATGAAATAACCCAGGACGCGGATCAGGACGATCACAAGCCCGATGGCGCCTACGATCATGAAGAGGGCGGCCCCATCCGGTGCGGTCACGCCCGGCTGGATCCGGATCCCGAGAACCGGCGTGAAGAGGGCGATGAAACCGGTACCGAGAAGGCCGAGCAAAGCAGCCCCTCCGGCGACCATCCCTAATCGTCTGCGGAAGCGGATACGCTGCCAGAGCTCGCACCGGACCAAGGCGAAGAGGCGGAAGGCGACAGCGTTCATGGGGTTCTCCTTCGGGTCGCGGTTTCAAAGATTTCGGCCAGGCTGGCCCGATGGAGGGTGCCATGCCGCCCGAGTTCGCTTCGGGGCGGTCCATCGAACAGGAAAACCGTCTGCCCCAGGATTTCCTGTTCGCTGACCGGGTGGAGGGCACGCAGGGCCTCCTCCTGGCCCGGGCGGGGAACGACCCGTGAGTAGCGCTCCAGGACGGCCTCAAACGGTTGATCCAGAATGATCCGGCCGCGATCGATCAGGATGAGATGGGTGAGCAGGTGTTCAACCTCCTGCATGAGATGAGTGGCGATGATCAGCGTGCGCTTGCCATCGCAGTAATCTGCAAGCACCTGTTTCCAGAAGCTGGCGCGGCGGGTGATATCGAGCCCGAGCGTCGGTTCATCGAGAACCAGAAAGCGGCTGTCGATCGCCAGCGTAAGGGCCAGGTGCAGCTGAACGCGCATCCCCTTGGAAAGCTGGGAGAGCTTGTGGGAATCCCGGATCTCCGTTTCCGCCAGAAAGTGATGGGCCCGCTCCAGGGAGAAACGCGGATGGAGGTCGGCCACCAGCCGGAGTAGCCGTTCCACGGTCAGCCAGAGGGGTAAACAGGACTGGTCAGGGACATAGGCCACTTCCCGCATGAGGCGCGCGCGATGGCGGCGCGGATCCTGGTCTAGGACGCGGCATTGTCCCTCGTAGGGAATGAGACCAAGCAGGCATTTGAGCAGGGTTGATTTGCCCGCGCCGTTCGGTCCCAGGAGCCCCACGATCGACCCTTCGTCGATCCTGATCGATACCTCCTCGAGAATCCGGGTTTTCCCGTATTGCTTGGCGAGCCGTTGGGTTTCGGCAAAAACCGACATGTCAATCCCTCCGTTCGGGGTGAGCAGTCAAGGAATGGAACAGGGTTCCGGGGTCAAGACCCAAACGCCGGATGGTCTCCACGAGGTCCGGCCAGTCGTGCTCCAGGAACCGTTTTCGTTCGTTTTCGAGCAATCGTTCCTGTCCGCCCGGGGCGAGATACATCCCGAGGCCGCGCCGTTTCTCGACGACCCCCTCATCCACAAGGGCTTGGTAGGATTTGAGGACCGTGAGCGGGTTGATCTGAAAATCCTCTGCGATGGATCGGACCGAGGGAAGGGGAGATCCTTCGGTATCCCTTCGCTCGAGGATCAGGGCGGCAATGCGGTCCCGCAGTTGCCGGTAGATTGGTTCTCGATCGTCCCAGTTGGTCTCTCGGGCCATAGGCTGTTCTCCGTCCGTCAGAGGGGTCGGCGGATCAGGCGTCGTGAAAATCCCACAGGGCGAGTGTCATGAAACCACTCGCCACCAGCAGGGTGGCATAAGTCAAAACCGCCAGCGTCCATCCGGTCACTTTGATGAGTTCCGGATCCGCCGGATTTGCGACGAGGAAGCTCCCGAAATATCCGAACATCCCGACGAGCATGAGAGGAGCCAAAAAAGAAAGGAATTTCCACCATGACGTTCTGGGCTTCCTCGCCCGGCTTGAGTTGCTGTTATATTTAAGTATAACTCTAGGCTCAAAAAAAACAAGATCGACAGGTTCGGCGGTTTCATTCCTGGCCGGGCAGGTGGATTCGATTTGAGAGTTCAGTGTAAACATGTAAAGACTCCAAAGTGAGTGATGGTGTTATAGTTGACTATAACATCAATTCAATTGGATGTCAATGGTTTTATTTTATTGATTTAAACGTTATTTTTTGTTTTGGGGATCGGGTCGAAGCTCGCCTACCGGGATTGCCTCACATAGTGCAACAGGCGGTTGGCAAGGCACTGGGATCATCTGGGAGTAGGCCTGTGCCTGACGGTTCTGCTGTGCGGTCAGGGAGTAGCTCCCTTCACGCGGGACGGTTTGTTTTCGAGGCGTCGGAGGACATAGGCCGTGGCCTGGGCGATGCCCGGCACGGGCCGGTTCCCGTAGGCCAGAAGCACGGCCAGGGGCCGATGGCCTTTCAGGGGATAGAGTACCCAGCGCGGCATCCGGCCGGTAAAGACGTAATCCCGGAAATCCATCGGCACGCACGGCATGAACCGCCGGCTTCGCCCCTGGTAGATCTTCGTAATTGGCAAGTCCTTCCAGTAGATGAAATGTCCAACCAGGACGATGTGGAAGCCGGTTCGATGCCCATTGAAAATGAGAGGCGCAAACCGCCAGCGGCGAAGCGACGCCACATCATACCTCGCGACCTCGCGAAAGATCTTCCCGCTTGTCCAACGATCGCCGGGGATGTGCAGGACTCGAGCCCTGACCACATGCCCCGCCCGGTTCACCCGGGCCTCGAACCACGCCAAGCCAAGTATGCCACGATCCGCGATCTTGCAATCAAAATAGGTCTGGATGACGGTCAATCCGGTGGCAGGGAGTCCGCCGGGTCCGGGGATCGGAACTCCGATCCGGAGTCCTTGAGTCCGGGCCCCGCCCCCGGTACCCCGTGCAGGAGAGGGAAGTCTCGGAAGCAGGGCGCGCGGGTGGGGATGCGGGAAGGATCCGACCTGGGCCAGGAGCCCGGGCGCGGGCCGGACTACTTGGGGCAGGGGCGAGGCGGCCGCAGGGTGAAATACGGGCTCCGGCAGGCGCCGGACAAGGGTCGAGTGGGGCGGCGGGTGCGCCAGCCACTGGACCGGACTCGGGTGGGAGGGAGAGACTCCACGCGGCGGGGCTGGGGTGAAACCTTCCAGCCAGAGCCCGGCCAAAGCCAGTAGGATCCCTTCCGCCAGAACGGCCGCCAGAATGGCCGCCAGCACGGACGCCGCACGGGTGCGGAAGCGGACTCTATCTTCCCCGTTCAGTCAGACCACCGGCCGGACCCATCCCTGTATGCCCTCCCACGCTCCCGGGACCGTCTCCGGCAGCACCGTCGGATACCCTCTGACCCTATCACTAACCCCCGTTACAGGAAAGCGCAGCCTCTGGATCAGTATTGCAGAGCCAGATTCCGACTCGAATACTCTCGATGATCGCATTGAGCGTGTTTTGCAGGGAATCTGCCGCCCCCTGTTCACAGCTGTTTGAACAGGCCACGACACCGATCGGATGCGGCTCATCCAGGATAAGCAAAGGCTTGATGTATGAGGAAGAAACCGGGGGAGGCGAGAAATCAAAGGAGGAGGCTCCCAGGGAATCGAAAGTCGGAACCGCCACCGTGTCGCCACTGTCATCGATCGGCACCCCGTCCGAGGCATGCCCGCGCCCCGACACGAAACCGTAGCTCAGCGGACTGGATCCCACCACAATATACTCCGCATCGGACCCGTCCGGAAAAACCGCGAGGATCACGGTCTCCACGGGCGGAGGATCGGATTGGGTTTCATTGGCCAGCCAGGATTCAATCGTCGGGGCCTGGGTTGCCCCCGTGAACGTGCTCGCCACGCTCGAAGGGATCTCAACCCCCAGTGGCGGAAAGATTTCCTCGTAGTCCTGCTGCATCTCCGGGATCGAACCGGGGTCAGTCCATTCATAGTTCCAGCTGCAAGGGGTGCCATCGGCCGTCGACAGGCAGGCGCCGCCGAGTCCAATGAACGCGGCTTCGTGGGAGTTGGGGTTATAGATGTTGAAAAACGCCTCCACATGGGGAGTCCCGGCACTGTTGATATAGTAGGCCCCCGACGGGATGTCGCTTTGCGCGTAATCCTGAAAAGCGGTCACCGTGGTGCAGCTGGTACACGCCGCCATGACCAGATTGCGTGGGACGGCTCGGGCCGAACCCGCCGACAGGACAAACAGAGCCTGGACGAGAATGGGTGTCAGTGCTAAAACCACATGCTTCTTCATGTCTTTCCTCCTGTCGGATCCGATGACATTTCTGATGACCTGAGGACCAGGCTTCTCCGCACCCCGAGATTTGTCAAGCGGGGCAAGAACAGCCATAAATCAGATCCTTGGCTACATGAGGTGTGACTGGGATGGGGGCTGAATACCACAAACTCCAACGGTCCGTTGTCCAACCCGCGTGCGTCGTTTGATCTTCTTGTTCAATTGTTCGAGCACGGTCAGTGCTCTTGAGGTACCTGTGGTGCACTCCGGAGGAACCGGGAGCAGGTGGGTGTCTCGCTGATGTGGGTTCCCTCCCAATCAACGAGCTTCTGATATTTCCCGGATTATCCGGCGAGCTGGGCCGTGGGAACCCGCTTGGCTTCCGCAAGGGCGCACGAGGCCATAGAGCTGCCGTAATTTCCGAAGACCACCGTCGGGGAAAGCTTCCGAGACGGATTTATCCTGTGCGGTCTTCGGCAGTCCTGCGGGAAGCTTCCCGGTCTAATGGATGCCTGAAACCGTGGCCGGAACGATCAGGACGGGAATCGGCGATTTCACCGAAAAGGCCGGGGCAAATCCGGGAGCGGGACCCGACTCCGAGCTGAGATGGCCGTGACTCGAAAGCACGACCAGGTCATAGTCACCCGTTGACGCCAGTTCGGCCAAGCGGTCCAGGGGATTTCCTTCGAGAAGTCGGGTGGTCACACGGAACCCGTGCCCCTGCCACTCCCCCGTACGTTCCTCGAGATACCGTTCAATCTCCTGACGGGATTCGTCGAGCAGGACATCAAAAGCGCGCGGGGACAGGCGGGCGCGAACGGCCTCGATGCCTTCGAGATTCCGTTTCGTTTCGGCGATATGGACGAGGACGAGCTCGGCCCCTGTTCGTGCAGCCAGATCGGTGGCTCGTCCGAGCGCCGGCTCATGCCCCGGGTCTCCATCCAGGGGGACCAATAGGTGTCTGAAAGCCGCTTGAATCTGTCGACGCACCCCTTCCGGGGACAGCACGAGAATGTCGATACCGGCTGCGGTCATGAGCCGTTGGGCAATCGACCCGAAAAGCCAGCGTCCGGGGTCGGTCCGTCCATGCGTACACAGTGCGATCAGGCCGGCTCCGATCTCGAGCGCCGACTGCACCATGAGCCCTGGCAGGTCCATGCCTGATCCCGCCTCGACGATCCGGGTCCGGGCTACGAGTGATTTTTGACCGAGCCGCTTTCGTTGTTCGTCGAGATAACGCCGGGCCTCGTTCCGCCGGGTGAGGTGGGGTTGCCCGTGGCGCAGCGCCGGCGGGTGCAGTTCAAGAATGTGGAGGAGAACGATCTCGCTGCTCTCGAGTTCGGCCAGTCGCTCCACCCATGGCAACACGGTTTCCGCCGCCGAAGAGCCGTCAAGCGGAACCAGAATCCGCCGGTATGTGGTTGACCCGGAGCCGATCATCAGATCATCACCACGATCAGTGCCAGATTGAGACCGACCAGAAAAAAGGCCAGGCCCCAGCCGAATCCCCAGGAAAGGGCGCGGTTGACGAACAACCCCATTACTTTTTTCCTGGAGGTGAAATCCATGAGTGGAATCAGGGCAATTGGCAATCCAAAACTGATCAAAACTTGGGTCCAGATCAAAACCCGGGTCAGGTTCCAGCCGGAGAAGGCCACGATCATGAACGATGGAACGAGCGTCAGGGAACGCCGGACCCAGAGCGGAATCCGGATGTTGACGAAACCCTGCATGATGATCTGACCGGCATAGGTTCCCACGGTTGTGGCCGATATGCCGGAAGCCAGAAGCGCCAAGGCGAAGAGAATGGCAGCGCCCGCACCGAGAACTGGGGTCAGCGTCCGATAGGCCTGGGAAAGATCCACCACGTGATCTATGCCGTGTTCGTGAAACGCGATTGCGGCCATGAGTAGCATGGCGACGTTGGTCGCCGTTGCCAAGGTCATGGCGACCAGGATATCCCAGAACTGGAAGCGGAGCAGTGGCCGAATGTGCGCCGGCTCGCGAACCCGGATCCGGTTCTGGGTCAACGCCGAATGAAGAAAAATCACGTGCGGCATGATGGTGGCGCCTACGATGCTGACCGCGAGGAAAAGTGCCGCAGGGGGCATTGCCTGAGGCAGAAAATGGGAACCGATCCGCAACCAGTCCGGCTGAGCAATGGCCAGTTCCAAAAGGTAGGCCAAGGCGACAAAACCAACAAACGCGCTGATGACCCACTCGAACGGCCGGAATCCGTAAGCCTGGACGGCCAGCACGATGCTGGCCGAAAGAGCGGTGAGCCCGGCGGCCATGGCCAGGGAAACCGAAAACAGGATATGGAAGGCAATGCTCGCTCCAATGAACTCGGCAAGGTCGGTTGCCATCGCGACGGCTTCCATGCCGATCCACATGCTGAAGACCAGGGAGCGTGGATAGGACTCGCGACACTGCTCGGCTAGGTTCCTTCCGCTCACGGTTCCCAGCTTGGCAGCGAGCGTCTGGACGAAATAAGCGCTCAGGCTGGAGAGTATGACGACCCACAAGAGCGCGAACCCAAACCGGGAGCCACTCTCAATGTTGGTGGCAAAATTACCCGGATCAATATACGCCACCGAAGCAATGAAAGCCGGTCCAATGAACGGCAGCAGTCGGACCATTCCCCGGCGCGGGCTGCGACCCTCCAGAATCGCGAGCGCAGTTCCTTCCGTATGGTGATCAATGCGCTCGCCCAGACGATTCATGTGGAAAACCCCGGAAAGGTAGGCCGACCAACCGGATTGCAGGCTGGAGACCGGCTTCCGACAGTTTATAATCATTCCGCTTTCTGGAATTGTCCCTGAAAGAATCGGTGGCCGGGAAACCGGGTCCGCCGGCTGGCGCAGGAGAACCGAAATGAATGCACGTGATCCCGAGGAGATACCGACCACCTGGATCCGGGTTTATGAAACCCTGCTCACCCTCATTGGTGAGGAGGTGCGGCGACCGGGACTCGAGCTGACTCCCCACCGGGCCGCCCGTGCGTTCCAGTATCTCACCCGGGGGTATTCGGAGACCCTGGATGGGGTCGTGCACGGAGCGCTTTTCCCCTCATCCAGCGAGGAAATGGTGGTCGTCAAGAATATCGAGCTTTACTCGCTCTGTGAGCATCACTTGTTGCCTTTTTTTGGCAAGTGCCATGTTGCCTATCTTCCGCACGGACAGATCCTGGGACTCTCCAAGTTCGCCCGTATCGTAGAAATCTATGCTCGCCGCCTCCAGATCCAGGAAGAACTGACCCGGCAGATCGCTGAAAGCGTACTTTCGGTGACCGGTGCACTCGGCGTGGGGGTGATCATTGAGGCCCAGCACTTATGCATGATGATGCGGGGAGTGGAAAAACAGCAGTCCGCTACGGTGACTTCGGTTATGCTGGGCGAGTTCAGAACCAATGCCAGTTCCCGCATGGAGCTCATGAACATGATCCGTCCTCCGGATCGGGTCTAGGCGACTCAGTCGGCCTGGTCCGGATTCACCGGTGGTCCTCCGGATCCTCGGAAGGACGGGTCGGGTCGATTCCCAGGTGGCGTAATTTGCGGTACAGATGGGTTCGCTCCATGCCAACCTTCTCTGCCAGCCGGCCGATGCGGCCCCCGCAGAGTTTCAACTGCTCCTGGAAATAATGGCGTTCAAACCGGTCCCGCGCTTCTCTGAGCGGAAGTTCCAGCCAGTCGGTACCCATCCAGCCAAGGGCCGAACTGTTGACTTCGTGAGCCAGCCGCGCCTCGACCTCCTCCTGGCTGATTTCGTCAGTATCCCCGGTCACCAGAAGCTGTTCGACCACGTTCTGCAGCTGGGTTCGGTTCCCCGGCCAGTCGTAATGACGCAGGTGATTCTGGGCCGCGATGCTGAAACGCCGGTAGGGTCTCTGGCGGCTATCCACAAGCCAATTGACGGTCTGTTTCAAAAGTTCCGGGATGTCTTCGCGGTACTCCCGGACCGGAGGCACTTCAATGACCATGATGGCCAAGGCATCGTAGAGCGCCCGGTTGATCCGTGGATTTTGGATGTCCTGGACTTGGGGCTGTGCCGAAGCCATGAGATCGGGGCGGTCTTCGGGTAACTGCTCGAGTCGATTCAACAGGGTCAGGAGGGTTTCCTGGTCGGTGGCGGGAAGGTTGGTGATCTCCGGGATGAACAGGGTTCCGGCATGAGCCTCCCCCACCGAGGCGCTGACTGGAGTGGCCTGCCAGCCATGAAAAGCGGGCGGGAGCCGTGTGAACGCCCCGGCCCGTTTTCGCAACTGGTGCAACCAGCGGGCGCAGTTTTCCCGTCCCGATCCGGGTTCCCCGACAAACAGGACGGGGGAATGGCTTGGGGCAATCAGCTGGAGTTGTTGCCGCAGGTGCTGGATCCGGGCACTTTTCCCGATCGGTTCGAGACCGGTGGGCATTGGCAGTTCTGGAGTCTTGGGCGACGGCTTGAGCAGGGACCGTTCCACGGTCTGGAGAAGCTTGGCGATCGAGATGGGCTTTTCCAGAAAATCGATGGCGCCGAGACGGCTGGCCTCCATCGCGGTTTCAACCGAGCCATGGCCGGAAATCATAACCGTGGGGAGTGGGGCCGTCCGGTTCCACTCGGTCAACAGTGAGATGCCGTCCGTATCGGGCATCCAGATGTCGAGTAGAACCAGTTCAAAAACATGGCGGCTCCGCAATTCACGAGCTTCCTCGGCACTCCCGGCCAGGCTCACCTCGTAGCCTTCTTCCACGAGAATCTCACGGATCAGATGACGAATGTCATCTTCGTCATCGACCACCAGAATCCGAGGTTTGGTCATGAACTCCCCCGTCCCCGTAACCCCCGTGCCTGTGCCAGGAGGGAACGGCCCCGGCCCGACTCGTTGGTGGGCAGTGTGAGGGTGACCAGCGCACCCCCTTGTGGGCGGTTGGCCAGATAAATGTAGCCACCCTGTTCCTCAACCAGTTTCTTGACAATCGCGAGCCCCAGCCCGGTTCCCCGACGCTTGCTCGTGACGTAGGGCTCAAAGGCATGCTCGAGGATCGACGGAGTGAACCCGGGACCATTATCCTCAACAGACAGTTCAACCTCATCGGCCTCCCCACCGGCCGCCGTCCGCGTGGTCAGGAGAATCATGCCACCGGGTTTCGCAGCGAGGGCTTCGAGGGCGTTCTTGATCAGATTGTGAAGGATCTGGACGATACGGGCTTGGTCGGCCTCGATCATGAGTGGTCCGGTACTCAGATGGAGATCCAAGGTAAATGGATGGCGTTGTCCCCGGTACAGGTCGGCAACTTCCCGTGCCGTCTGGTTGAGATCAAACCGGCTGATGTGGAGTTCGGGGGTTTTGGCGTATTCGCTGAAGGCATCGACCATGTGTTTCAGGGAGTCGACTTGGTTGATGATTGTCGCGGTCAGGCCGGAAAGCTCAGTGGCTTGGGTGGGGGCGAGTAGGGCAGTGGACCGGCGCTGGATCCGTTCTGCGGCCAACTGGATGGGAGTCAGGGGGTTCTTGATCTCGTGGGCGAGACGCCGGGCGACTTCACCCCATGCTGCGTCTTTCTGGGCCTGAAGCTGAACGGTGAGATCATCGAACACGAGCACGGTTCCTGCATTTTCCGGAAAGGTCGCCGCAAGCGGAGCGGCACGCAACAGTAGAACCCGGTGGTGCGATCCCTCGCGGACAGTGACCTCGCGGCGGAAATCTGGTGTGCGGGCCTGGTGTCCCTCGATGCAGACTGCAGCGAACTCGCTCAACTCCGGATGCAGCGCGGCAAAACTCCCCATCGACTGGCCCAATAGTTCGTGGCTCTGGATGCCAAGGACATGGGTCGCCGCTGCATTGATGATGGTGGCTTGGAGTTCGGAGTTGAGGGCGATCACGCCGGAGGTGAGTCCTGACAATACCGTTCTCAGGTACGAGTGTTCACGTTCGACCAGGCTTTGGCTCTGCTCGGCAGCCGTCCGTGCTTCCGCCAGCTGCTGTGCCATGGCATTGAAGGATTGACTCAGAAAACCGAGGTCGTCCCGGCTGGTGACGGGAAGCACGACCTGGAGGTTGCCTTGGGAGACCGAGCGGAAGCCCTCGATGAGGGATTGAATGGGGGCCACCAGGCGGCGGGCCGCGTAAAGGGCACCACTGGCAGCGGCCAGGAGGCTCAGGAGGAGGACCAGGGTCAGGGTGACGATAAAACTCATTTCGAGCGGTGTTCTCAAAAAACGCAACTCCTCGTATCGGGCATACGATCGGCTGGCTTCGATGGTCAGAAGATTTTCCCTCTGGGGCAGGGGGAACAGAGCCTCCAAGATCCACGGTTGCTCCCAGGGGATCGGATTTGCGACCAACACGACCGCACGGGCGTAGAACGGGTGATGGGGATGATGGGTCAGTCCGACATAACTGGTCCGGAAATTAGGGGGTAACCAGAAAAATCGGTGGAACTGATGCGGGATCAACTGACGCATCCGCGACGTGCTGAAGGCGATCACGCGACCCCTTTCCGAATAGAGGGCCATGCTGGAGGCGCCGACCTCAGAACGCAACTCGTAAATAACGAGTGACAGGATAGCCGGGTTGGTGTTTGACAGGGTAGTCGCGACGGCATGCGACTTTTTGAGCACGCGCCTGAGTTGCCGGTCTAGTGTCGACCGGCTCAAAGTCAGTGCGTTGCGTAGGTTATGACCAATATGCAGATTGAACCAACTGTCGATTCCCTGGCTGATAAATTGGATCGAAAAGGAATAGACCACAAGCAGGGGGATAAAGGCGACCAGAGTGAAAATCCCGAAGAGTCTGGCTGTCAGCCGAGCTCCGGGGGTATGGCGTCTGAGTTGCTGGATCAGAAGGCTCAGATGGATGGTGATCAGAATCAGAAAGAACAGGATGCAGACCAGCACGAGAACGAGCAGGGCCGTGTGCAGCTGGGCAAAAAACACGGTGTTTCGGGTCGTGACCGCCAGCAGATAGAGGCTCACGATGAGCAGCAGGATGGCTAGGGTCAGCGTCATCCGGTAAAGTGAACGCTTCATGGTCGGATCACGATCGAATAAGAAGGGCTTGCAGTCCGCCAACTCGACCAGATCCATGCAATCCACTTCAGGTTTGAGGGGATTTTCTCGATGTCGAGTACCGCCTTGACCCGGATTCGGTAGACGTGGTTGATCCTGAGCAGGCTGCTGTCAATGACCGGAATGTGTCGGATGGCTTCGATCGAATGCAGAGCCGTATGAACCTTCCGAAAGTAAACCCGGGTTCCGCTATTGAGGTCCCGGACGACGACCTGACCGCTCACCAACTGGTCCTGAATGGAAAAGCGCTGGGTGAGGTGCGCGATTGGCCCCTGCCAGAACCAGGCATTGTGGTGATTGATGGCGATTTCAAGCTTGAGGACGACCGGTATGCCGATCTTCAGGGCATGTCGGGCAGAGGGATTCAGGCGGATTCGCATGCGGGTATTGAGATAGTAAACCGCTCGTTGGTGGAAGATGCTGACGTGGAGGATGGTCAGGCCCCGGCCCCAGACAGGGGTGCTGGCCAGTATCCCGAAGGTGGCCAGGACGCACAGAAGGAATGCTCGCCTGACTGGGCCAAGATGCTGCACAGTGGTTCGGCCGAAAAACCCCAACATCGATACTCTAGCCTACCCTGATTTAACCAAGCTTGCGAAGTAAAAGCCATCCTGGTTCCATTCTCCCGTCAATGAGATGCACCCGAAGCCGGTCCGGTGTGTTCCCGGGGGGGCCTGGTCCAGCAACTGGACGTCTCCGTGCTGTTCCAAAAAAGTGCCGATGACCCCATCATTTTCGGGCTCAAAGAGCGAACAGGTGACATAAAGCAGGCGTCCGTCGCGGTTGAGCAGGGGCCACAGGGATTCGAGAAGTTCCAGTTGCCGAACCTGAATGAGGTCCACACTGTCCCGGGTTCTCGTGACCTTGATGTCCGGGTGACGGCGTACCACCCCGCTCCCCGTACACGGGACGTCCAGGAGGATCCGGTCATAGGGAGTGCCACGATAAAACTGCAGAGGCTTCCGGGCATCGGCCGCTAGGAGACCGGATACCGTGTAACCGCACCGGCGGATGCTCTCTCTGACCTTTTCCAGCCGCTCGGCATCCCGGTCGATGGCCTCCAGGCTGATGCATCCTCGAGTGTGCTCGAGAAGATGCGTGGTTTTCCCTCCTGGTGCGGCGCAGGCATCCAGCACCCGCATGCCGGGTTCGGGGTCGAGAAGCGGGACGGCAAGCTGGGCGGCCTCGTCCTGAACCGTGACGAACCCCTCAGAAAATCCGGGGATCTTCTCCACCGGCAACGGCCTTTCCAGCACGATGGCGGTGGCCGCAAGTTTCCCGGGCCTTCCTTCGATCTCTCTGGATTCCAGGACATTGAGGTAATCCTCACGTGATATCCGGTTCCGGTTGATCCGGAGCGTCATCGGTGCCCGGGCGTTCCCGGCCAGCAGCAGTGCCGGCCACGCCTCCGGCCAGCTTTGCCGCATGAGGTCGAGCCACCAGGGTGGGTAGGCATAACGGCCGATCTCGGAATCGTCGAGGCGGATGAGCCACTGCGCCTGTTCCCGGATGACCCGACGAAGTATGGCATTGATAAATGGCTGCGCATGTGCGAGACCGAGCGCTTGAGCTGCCTCCACGCTTTCATGGACCGTCGCGTGGGCCGGAACGCGAAGATGGAGCAACTGGTAGAGCGCGGTCAGGGCGAGTGCCTCAACCAGAGGCGCGGGTCGACGCTTGGGAGTGACCCAGGACAGGAGCAGCGCCAGGCGGGGGTAAAAGCGCAGGGTTCCGTAGACGATTTCACGGATGAAAGCCGTATCCGGACCTGGGACACGGTCTTCCCATAGGGATTCCAGAGGAGCACCCTGCAAGACCTGGTGGAGGATCCGGGCTGCGTGACCGCGGCTGGGGAGGCTGGTCTCGCGGGCCGCTTTTGTACCCATCATCAGCTTAGGATACGGGGTGGAAGCGGAAGGGGCGTGCGGACCGGAGCCCGTTCAGCCATTGTGTGGCGGCCATGTCTCGGGAGCCTTCAGGTCTCAGACGCCGGACCGACAGGAACCCTTGGCTGGTGGCGACCTGGATCGTCTCTTCAGGCCCTCGCTCGAAGATTCCGGGTAGTTGCATGGCGTATTGATCGAGTGCTTGTGCTTCCAGGATCGTGATCCGCCGCCCATCATGCAGGGCCCAGGCACCCGGGTGAGACTCGAAGGCACGGACCTGGCGCTCGATGACCCTGGCTGGCCGGTTCCAGGAAATGGCGGCCTGACGGAGATTGATTTTGGGCGCGAGGGTTGTGAATCGTTCGTCCTGGGGGGTCGGCTCGACCCGCCCCCAGGTGGTCAGGACATCGAGCAAGGTTTCTGCCCCCAATTTGGACAGCCGGTCATACAGGGAACTCTGGGTTTCGCCCTGACTGAGGGAGATCTGCTGTTGATGGTAAACCGGTCCAGCATCCAGGCGCTTCACCAGCTTCTGGATGGAGACGCCACTCCACTGGTCTCCAGCCAGTAGACTGTATTCGATCGGGGATGCCCCGCGCCAGCGTGGCAAGAGTGAGGCATGCAGGTTAAGAACGCCCAGAGCGGGCAGGGCAAGCCAATTTTCCGGGAACAAAAGTCCATAGGCTGCCACGATGAGAAAGTCCGGCTGCCGGGCACGGATAGCTTCCCGGACATTCCGGTCGGTCAGTGAGGCGGGAGTGAAGGCTTCGACGCCATGTTCGAGTGCCCAGGCCTTGACCGCCGTCGGTTGAGGAATTCGGCCGCGTCCACGGGGACGATCCGGCTGGGTCAGGACTCCGACGAGCTCCTGAGCCCCGGCCAGACCCGCAAGAGCCGGGATTGCGAAGTGTGGGCTGCCGGCAAAAACGACCCGGAAACCCACCGCTTCAGGAGGCCCCGAATAAGGATTGCGGTGCGCCGGTCCGCAGGGGCTCTAGAACCCGTTCGCGCTTGAGTGGGGAGAGATGATCAATGAACAGCCGTCCATCCAGATGGTCGATCTCGTGCTGGATGCAGACCGCCTCGAGGGCCACCGCGGTTCTTTCAAACGGTTGCCCCGAGGGGTCGAACGCCTGCACACGGATCTCCGCCGCACGGAGCACGTCAGCGTAAACCCCGGGGATCGAAAGACAACCTTCCTGCCGCTTCTGCTGTCCTTTGCGGCTTACCACCACCGGATTCACAAAGGCGATCGGGCAGGATCCGTCCTCGGAAACATCCATGACAAAAACCCTATGTAAATCACCAATTTGTGTTGAGGCCAGACCGAGGCCGTTGGCGGCCTTCATGGTTTCGAGCAGGTCCTTGACCAGACTCTGCAAAGCCGGGCCGTAGGCGGTCACGGGTTGTGCCTTGGCCCTTAAACGGGGGTCCGGATAGATCACAATGGTACGGGTCGTCATGGGATTCGGGGTCTGGACGTTGCGCTTCGCCCCTCTGCTGTATAGCATGGGGCATTGGGGACATGCCGAAAGTGAGGAAAGACGATGATTGGGCGACTCAAAAAATCCTGCTTTTATTGTAACTCACCCGACAGGCAGTCACGGTATCCGGGGGTGAACACAAGTGGAGCATCTGCCCGACTGGCGTTGTGCGCTTTCCTGGCCAGCGTACTGGCGGCTTGCAGCTCGGCTGTCGTCCCTCCCCATCCGGGCGTCACCACCCAGGTTGTGCGGCAGGCAAAATCCCCGCTCCCCGCAGTCCTCCACCAGATCCATCAAGCGACGGCCCGGCGTACCCCCCTGCTCCGGGTTCATGTGCCGGTCCGCTACTCCATTCGCCCGGGCAATACCCTGTGGGGGATCGCGTCTCAGTATCTCCGGAGTCCCTGGCGCTGGCCGGACATCTGGTATCTCAACCCGGGTATCCGGAATCCCGACCTGATTTATCCTGGTGATGTCATCCTCTTGGGTTATCGCAATGGCCACCGCGAACTCACCATCATGCGAGGACGTGCTCCCATCGCGTCAACCTCACGCCGTTATCTCGCGACATTACTGAGGCAGCGTCCCGAATCTTCCCTTTCGACGGTTGTTTTGCGGCCCCAAATGATCGTCCGTCCGCTCCACCGGCCGATCGCCGTGATTCCCTACGCCGACATTGCGCCGTTCTTTGACCAGCCGCGGGCGGTGGGGCGGGAGGTCTATCGACGTCTTCCCTATGTCCTGCGTTCCGTGCGCCGCATGACGTATGGCGCCCCCGTGGAGCGGATTTATGTCCGTGGTTTGTCGGAGAAGGACATGCACCGGCGATATGCATTGGTCCGTCTCATCCAGCCGATCCGGCAGTGGTCCTCCGGGGAGCGCTTGGGATATGAGGTGCTCGAAGTGGGCCAGGTCCGTCTTTTGCGGACCGGTCACCCGGCGCTGTTTCTTCTCGTGCATGCGGATGTGCCGATCCGGCCGGGGGACCGGTTGATGCCACTCACCGTGAAGGGAGTTCACCAAAACTGGGTCCCGAGCCTGCCCCGGACCGTGGTGCAGGGACAGATTGTGGCCATGGCCACCCGGTTCCCTGATATTGGACAATATGACATCGTGATTGTCGATCTGGGACGCCGCCAGGGACTCAGGCCAGGCAATGTCTTGGACGTGTTTCGGCCTGGCGAATCGATAGAGGATCCGCGGGCATTCGGCGATCGCTCGTCGGATGTGCACGTTCTTCCGATCAAGGTGGGAACGGCGTTGGTCTTCAAGACCTACACACGCTTCAGTTATGCTCTGATCCTCACGGAGAAGTGGCAAGTGCACGTCGGTGCACCGGTCGCCTCCCCGCAAATCAGGCCGCAAAACCTGAAGTTCGTCAAAGTAGCGCACGCCTGGGATTGAAGGGAAACGGCATTTGAATTGGTTGAAACCCGCGCGATCAGGCGGTACCAGCCGTGCTGTCTGATGCCTTCCGCGCTTGACTGATGATTGAAGAGGTTGATGCATGAATGATCGCGTCGTGGACGTACTGGCTTTCCTGTACGAACTGCACTTTAACGGGAACGAAGCCGGTGGATCCCCGCTTCTGGATCTGGATTCGATTTCCGCCGGGCTGGAAACGGCCGGCTTCAGCGAGCAGTTGACACACGATGCTTTGCGATGGCTGGGCGAGTTGGACGAAATCGAGGCCCGTGGATTCCTGGAATCGTGGAATGAATCCGGTTCTTCCGCGGACGAATCGCAGCGGAGCTATACCCGGGAGGAAGTGACGGTACTCGGACTTGCCGGTTGTGGCCTCCTTCTGACGCTCGAGCAAATGGGTGTCCTCAATGCCTTGCAACGCGAGATTGTCATTGAACGAGTCTCTGCGCTCGGCATGGGCCCTCTCGACGACAGTGATCTCCGGTGGATCATCCTGTATGTTTTGCGAGGACGCTGTGGATCGGAAAGCGCGTCGGTCTGGGCCGAAGCCGTCCTGTTCCAGAATGACTGGGGAGGGGTCCTGCATTGAAGAAAACCCGCGTCCCTCCACCGGATCGCCAACTGTACGAGCTGGTGGTGGTGGAATCTCCCACCAAGGCCAGAACCATCCAGAAATACCTCGGTCCGGGTTTTGAGGTTTTGGCTTCTTATGGACATGTCCGTGATCTCATCCCACGTTCAGGAGCGGTCGACCCGCAGCAGGAATTTGCCCAGACCTATCAACCCATCGCCCGGAACGCGAAATACGTCGACCAGATTGCACGGGCCCTCAAAAAGGCCGATCGTCTCTGGCTGGCGACCGATCCGGACCGGGAGGGGGAAGCAATTGCCTGGCATCTGTGTGAGCTGCTCGGAGAGACGAAGAGGCTGCCTGGCATTCCGGTCCAACGGGTCGTTTTCCATGAGATAACCGAATCCGCCATCCGTGAGGCGCTGGATCATCCCCGTGACCTTCTCATGGAACTGGTCAACGCGCAACGGGCTCGGCGTGCACTCGATTATCTCGTCGGGTTCAATCTGTCCCCACTACTTTGGCGCAAGATCAAGCGTGGCTTGTCTGCTGGACGGGTGCAAAGTCCGGCCCTGCGGCTCATCGTGGAGCGCGAGGAGGAGATCGAGCGATTTGAGCCGCGGGAATACTGGTCGATCGAAGCCCCGCTGGAGAAAGATGGCAAATCGTTCACCGCCCGCTTGGTGCAGTTTGAAGACAGGAAACTCGGTCCTTACGATCTACCCAATGCCGAGGAGACCGAACGGGTTCGTGCGGCCTTGTGGGACGCGGCCCAGGGTCATCTCACCGTGCGGACCCGTGAGGCCAAGGAACGGCGACGCCAACCGGCGGCTCCCTTCACGACCTCGACCTTGCAGCAGGAGGCGGCACGGCGCTACGGACTTTCGGCACGGAGAACCATGCAGGTTGCCCAACAGCTTTATGAAGGACTTGATCTGGGAGAGGGATCCGTCGGACTCATTACCTACATGCGGACCGATTCTGTCCAGTTGTCAGGAGAGGCCATCAGCGAGATCCGGGAGTGCATCCGGAGACGTTTTTTGGCCGCTGCACTTCCCGAAACGCCCCGAACCTACAAAACGGCAACCAAGAACGCGCAGGAAGCTCACGAAGCCATACGCCCCAGTTCAGCTGGCCGGACCCCAGAATCCATTCGGGCCCATCTCAATCGGGACCAGATGCATGTTTACGAGCTGATCTGGCGGAGAACGATTGCCTCCCAAATGCTGCCAGCCGTTCTGGAAAATGTCCAGGTGGAAATGGACGCTGGCCAGCGGGGCACTTTTCGGGCGACGGGCTCAACGGTCAAATTCCCGGGTTTCATGCAGGTTTACCAGGAAGCCACGGAGGAGGGCCCGGCGAGTGAGGAAGGCTCCCGGCTTCCCGAGCTGGTGGTTGGGGAAAGGATGCCCCTGACCGAGTTCAGGGCCCTTCAGCATTTCACCGAACCGCCACCGCGCTATAACGAGGCTTCCCTAGTCAAAACACTGGAGGAGTATGGGATCGGGCGTCCGTCGACCTATGCTTGGATCATCGAAACTCTAAGGCAGCGTGGTTATGTCGAGAACGAGAACCGCCGCTTTATCCCGACTGAAATCGGTCGAATCGTGAACCGGTTCCTGACGGAGCATTTTTCCCGGTATGTCGATTATGGGTTTACGGCACGCATGGAAGACGAACTGGATGAAATTTCACGGGGAGAAAAGGACTGGACTGCCCTCTTGGGCGAATTCTGGCAACCGTTTGAAAAAAATGTCGGGGAGGTTGCGTCCAATGTCACACGGGCCCAGGCGGTTCAGGCACGTGAGCTGGGTCTGGATCCGGCTACGGCCAAACCGGTAACGGCCCGGATGGGCCGCTTCGGACCATTCGTGCAGATTGGCAGTCGAGAGGACGAGGAAAAGCCCCGTTTTGCCGGTTTGCGTCCGGGGCAGCGGATCGAAACCCTGACGCTCGACGAAGCACTCAAGTTGTTCGAGCTGCCGCGTGAACTCGGTCGAACGGCCGAAGGGGAGCTCATCCGCGTGGGGCTCGGTCGTTTCGGTCCCTATCTCCGTTATGGTGACCATTATGTTTCCCTCAAGGAACTCGATCCCATGGCCGTCAGTCACGAGCAGGCTCTGGCTTTCATTGCGGAAGACCGGATCCGGCTGGCGCAGCGGGTGATCCGACACTACGAAGGGGGGATTGAAGTCCTGAATGGCCGTTATGGGCCCTATATCACTGACGGTACCCATAACGCCCGTGTCCCGAAGGATCAGAAGGCCGATCAACTCACTCTCGAGGAGTGTCAAAAATTCCTGGAACAGGCTCCGCTGCGACGGGCTGCACGGTACGGGCGGAAAAATCCGAAACCGGACAAAGGTTCAGAGGGGGCCGCCCGTCCCTCCGCGAAAAAACCTCGGTCAGCGAAACGGAAATCCAGCCGGCCGGCTTCTTCCTCCTGATGCGGGAGTCGGGGGCGTACGGGAACGGGTCGCCATGGGATTGCTGACCGGTGAAGCGAACAGACTCCTGAGTGTTGAAGAGGGGGCGCGGATCCTCCGTCGCGGCGGGGTCATCGCTTACCCCACCGAAGGGGTGTACGGGTTGGGTTGTGATCCCCTCCAGTGGCCCGCGGTTCAGCGGATCCTCGAAATCAAGCAACGGGTCGCTGACAAGGGATTCATCCTGCTTGCTTCGACTTTTTCCCAGGTGGAACCATGGGTCGGGACTCTGGATCCGGAACGCTGGCGCAGAGTGCTCGAGACGTGGCCGGGCCCCACGACCTGGCTCATGCCGACCCGTCCCGAAACGCCCGCCTGGATCCGGGGGTCCCATGAAACGGTGGCCGTGCGCATTACCCGGCATCCGGTTGCGTCGGCCCTCTCCCAGACCGCGGCGATGCCTCTGGTCTCGACCAGTGCCAATCCGGGTGGTCAGGAGCCGCTCCGTACGCTTGAGGCGCTGCAGGAGCACTTCGCGTCCCGTCTCGATGGAATCGTCGAAGGCGCATTGGGGGAGCTTGATGGACCAACCGAAATCCGGGATGCGCTGACGGGACGGATCATCCGGGCCGGAGGGCTTGTCCGGTGAGCCGGCAGGCTCGGGAGGCCCACGACGGCTTCGAGGCCCTGGCTGAAACGATCGTCCGTACGCTCGAAGCGGCCGTGCCCGGCGAGCGCTTCGAGTCGCATTCCTGGGCGCACGCGGCGGGCGGCGGTGGGGTTTCGCGACTCCTTTCCGATGGGGTGTGTTTTGAGAAGGCAGGCGTGAATTTTTCTCATGTCCATGGCCACGCACTGCCTCCGGCGGCTCTTGAGGGTCGGCCAGATTTGTCGGGAGCCGGGTTCCAGGCGGTCGGGCTCTCCGTCGTCATCCACCCACGCAATCCGCACGTCCCGACCACCCACGCGAATGTCCGCTATATCGAGACGGAAGCGTGCGGGGATGTTCCTCCCCGGTTCTGGTTTGGGGGCGGGTTTGATCTCACGCCTTTCTACCCCCGTCTTGAAGACTGCGTTTACTGGCATCAGACTGCGGCCGACCTCTGCCGCCCGTTCGGCGAGGAGCTTTATCCCCGGTTCAAGAACGAATGTGACCGGTATTTCTACCTCAAGCACCGCGCGGAACCACGAGGCATCGGCGGGATCTTTTTCGATAACCTCAGGCTCGCTGATTTCGCGACCACTCTCCGGTTTGCCAAGGCTGTTGGGCAGGGTTTCCTGGATGCTTATCTGCCGATTCTCGCTGCAAGACGTTACGAAACCTGGGGTGAACGGGAGCGGGAGTTCCAGTTGTTGCGCCGCAGCCGGTACGTGGAATTCAATCTGCTCTACGACCGGGGAACCTTGTTTGGGCTCCAGTCGGGTGGAAGGGTCGATTCCATTCTCATGTCCTTGCCTCCGCTTGCAGGCTGGCGCGATCTCGGGCACTACGACAAACAGGAGCCGGAGCGCTGGCTGCGCGAATTTTTTCTGAAACCGAGGGATTGGCTCAATCCCGGACTTAGCTGCGAATGGCGGAAACAGGAGACCAAGTGATCGTTGTAGACCCCGATGGCCTCGAGATAGGATTGAATCATGATGGGGCCCACGAACCGGAATCCCAGTTCCCTGAGTTCACGAGCCAGCTCCCGGGAGCAGGGAGTTTCGGCCGGGATTTCCGCCGGACGCTTGTAGTGATGGGTTTTGACCCGGAAGTCGAAGTGTGCCCATAAAAACCCTGAAAAACCGCCTGATCTTGCGCTGAGCTTCAAGAAAGCCTTTGCATTGAGGCGAAGCGACTGGAGTTTGCCAGGGTGCCTGAGTAGTTGCCCATCGGCGGCCAGATGGTCGAGCCGCCGATCGTCAAGGGATGCCAGATATTCCGGATCAAATCCCCGGAGCCGGCTTCGATAGGCCTCGCGGCGCTTCAGGATGGTGAGCCATGAGAGGCCGGCTTGCTGCGATTCAAGGACCAACATTTCGAACAGGCGGTGCTCGTCCCTCACGGGTGTCCCCCACTCCTGGTCGTGATAGCGGCGGTAAATCGGCACTTCGATGCCTGGCCAGGGACAACGGCCAATGACCGGACCTGATTCACATGATTGGAATCCGGCAGGTCGAGCCTTCTCTGAACGGGGATTTCTCAAGGGAAAACGTCTGTTCCTATTAACCTGTACAAACTTGTACAGAGGATTGATCCGCACACGGTTGATAGGCAGACATCGCCTGCAACTCGTGCCCCTTGACGCTCAGTTGCGCCGGAGAACGGGCCAGAAGAAGACGTCGGACTTCCTG
>JAJZIH010000019.1 GCA_021810635.1 Pseudomonadota bacterium
CGGCGGACCGCCTTCAGAAGGCCCGCCACAAGCTGTTCCACACCATTCGTGAACAGGATCTCAAATCCGGCTGAGAATGATCCCTGACACTCACTCTTCAGACTCATTTAAGGATTGGAAAATACTCCGGATCCAGTCGCCTCCGGCCAGTTCCTGAAGCAGGGAGCGGTCCAGGCCCCGGGAGGCCCGGTAGTCGATGTCCTCGAGACAGGCGGTCTTGCCGATCCGGCTTTTGGCCAAACGCCAGACCAGCTTCTTGTTCTCCCGCTCGAGGAGTTCCCGGTCGGCGAGCAAGCCGAGACGCTCCTCGAAGGAGAGGTCCCCGGCCGTGGGGGCGTCGATCAGTTCCCGAAGGCCTTGGGCCATGACCGGGAGACGGAGGCGATGGAGCTTGTCGATGGTGGGATGAGTCAGCATGGGGGTTCTCCTTTCGTGTCGAGGGCGGCGTAATAACGCGCCCCCCGGATGTTGTCGTGGGTTTGTACAGGATGGGAGTTCGGAGCGTCGGCGGACGTCTTTCGAGAGGACGTCGACTCCATGAGCACCCGGACCTCCCGGTAGGAACCGACCCCCAGGGCGAGAGCCCTCTGACAGGCGTGCTCGAGGGTCGAGGGAGAGTCCTTCCTGGCCAGGGACAGGAGTCCCAGGCAGCTTCGATAGGCCTGCTGGGGATGACGGCGGGAGGACAGGAGCGCCTCCACCACCTGTCGGGTCGCACTCCCGACCCGGCCGGCCCACTCCAGGAAGCGTTCCGGACTCCAGCCGCTCACGGCCTGGTGGGACTCGGGCATATGGGCGGACAGCGTGGTGTGACGGCCGGGAGCGGGATCCTTTTTGTGGCTGGCCACCCGTTCCCCGTGATGGAAGACCTCCACGACGGTCTCGGTGATGCGGATCCGGACCTCTTGGTGGATCAGGGCATGGGGGACGGAGTAAAAATGGCGGTCGACCTCGACGTGGTAATCGATATGGACCTTGGCCTTCTTCCATCGGGCCAGTTCGTAGCGGGTGGACGGAAGAGGGCCGAGCGCCGCCTTCTCCCGGGAGAGGAAGAGATCCTTTCGCGATCCGGGGCGACCGTCCTTGAACGGGCGGGTGTTGAGTTCCTCGAGAAGGATCCGGATCGCCCGGTTCAGCTCGGCGAGATCGAAGAAAGTCCGCTTCCGGAGTTTGGCCAGGATCCAGCGGGTCACCAGGAGGACCGACTGTTCTGCGGGAGCCTTGTCCCGGGGACGTTTGACGCGCGCCGGAAAAATCGCTACGGAGTAGTGCTCCGCCATCTCCCGGTAGGTCTCGTTGGCGAGGGGCTCGTAGAGATCGGGAGTGGTGATCCCGCTCTTCAGGTTATCGGGAACCAGGAGGGCGGGAACGCCGCCCAGGAACGCGAAGCAGCGGACATGGGAACCGATCCAGCAGGACAACTCCTGACTCGACGTGGCCTCGGAAAAAACGTAGTTCGAAAACCCCAGAACAGATACGAAGACTTGGGCGTCCAGGGCCACTTCTCCTGTTTTGGGATCCCGGATCGGGACGGTGGTGCCGGCGTAGTCGATGAAGAGCCGGTCTCCCGGGGTGTAGGTGTTCCGGAAAGACGGCTTCAGGCGCTTGGCATAGGCAGCGTAATGTATGCAGAAGCGGGAGTAGGAATATCCCTGCTCCTTGGCCGTCTCCCGGTACTCTTCCCAGAGGAGCAGGAGAGTGACGCCCTTGTGGCTCTGAAGCTCCCGATGGACCTGGGCCCAATCCGGTTCGACCCGGGCAGAGGGTGCAGGAGCTTTCTTCTTCTCCAGGACCTTGGCCAGAAGCGCCTCGCCCCCGGAATCGGGCAGGGGCCAGGGAACCGGCTCAAGTTGTCGGAGGTATTTGGAAATGGTTGATGGGGACAGGGACAGGCTCTGGGCAATGGCTCGCCCCGACATTTTCCTCTCGCGTGAGAGTCGGAGAATTTCCCGGGCATGGTTCATCGGCAACCTCGCGTTTGGCATCGCATCCCTCCAGATTTGGGTGACTGAAACCACAATCCATCTGGAGGATACAATTCATACGAGAAACGACCTGATGATAAAACGGAGGGAAAGGGGTGTTCGCCATGGCGAGAATCCCTGTTCGTCATGACGAGAACAGGTGATTGCGATCGCGAAATTATCCGTTCGCCATCAACAAGAATGAGTGATCGCGTTCAGCGAGAATCCCCGTTCACGATCGGCGAGAATATGTAATCGAGCGCGTAGACCGTGTTGCTCAAGTCCAGACCCAAGTCCTCGTCGCGATACAGCTTGCGGGCGCGGCGAATCAGGACGGCGGCGAGGTCGGCCCAGATGCGCCAGCTGCGCAATTCGTTGGCGTCGGCCAGCGTCGAGCGATGAATCGCATGACGCAGGCCCATGGAATAGAGCTGGGTGGCGTTGGCGCCCAGCGTCACCTCGATGTCGCGCAAGCTCTCTCGCCACGTCAATTGCGCAAACGCCATGACGCGAAACTGCTCGGCGCAGGTCATGCGACGTACGCGCGCGTTGCCAGAATGGCGCTCCACAATGCGCGTGAAGCTCGTCCATGGGACGAACTCCATGATCTGGGCGAAAAGCATCTTGCCGACATTCATGATGCATCCCCTGGGGGCTCGACCCCAGGAAATTACACAAGAATGGAGATTTTGGGTTCAAATCGGCACCAAACCAAATCGGCCGCTAAGCCGTGCCAATACTGGATTTTACTGAAATCAACACGGGTTTAACCGGACACTACTGATTATTCATATTATTTCTCTTTCCGTACGATTTAAACCATCTATAGGTTGCCGATGATAGTGATAATAGTGGCCACACAAAAACCGCTAGTATTATAAGAACGGCCCATCTTTCTTGGGAAGTGAGCGGCAGTCTACTAAAATGAAAGCATTTTGCGAGTGTTGACAAAATATGAATTTGATCACCCACGAGAACAAAACCGACTATGCCGCCTAAAATAGTAAGGCGTACAAGCCGTCTTGAATTGGTCCTCTCGACGTCGTCTTCCTGTTTTACACGCTCCTCATGTAGGTAGGCGCGGACAATCTCCAGATTCTTGTGCTGTGCATCTGCCATAGATTCTAAACGGTAGATGGAACAGAAATGACGATACGCCAGTTGAATAGCCGGACGTGCCGAAACCTGATTATGCCAGAATGTTTTTCTAAATCTAATGTATTCCTCCACAAGGGCGGCAATTTCTTTTTGGTCTTCCTTGCCGCCCGTTGGTATTTCAACCGTTTTTCTGATAAGTTTATGCAGGCGCATAAATTGCGCCAAAACAAGAGCGTAACTCCACGAATCGCCCCATTCGACTCTGTCACGTACTAAATCTACATAGTGTTTGTAGTTATCGCGAACTTTGACTGTTCCCTTTTTTATAGTAACAGTTGTGATCGCTTCACCCTCTGGATCACCCAGAATTAATCCGTTCTTCCAACGATAGACCATATCGTGTTTCCGAAGGCGGCAAAATTCATCGCTTGATACGAGATCATATAACTCTCCAGAGAGAGGGTTATGCCCGGTGGACAGCGCCAATGCGGCTTGTTCCAATCTCTTCCTGACTACACTGTGCATTCGTTCTTTTGCTTGAATCTTGATAGTTGCAACTGAAAGAGACTTGAGTGTTGCGCCAAATACCAAGTCACATTCAACACTGGCCTCAGTGCGCCATGGTTTAGTTGCTTGATCGACAATATCATGCCACGACGATCTCACGTTAGATTTATTCCTTACATCAGAGACACCAAATGTTAGGAGCTTTACGGGCTCATGCTTTCGTATGGCGCGTATAAAGTTAGCCGCTTGACTTAGAGTTAGGTTGTGATTGTTTAGATTAACTTTTACAAGCAGGATACCGATAAATTGCGGAAACAGAATGACATCTATCCACTCCATTTTAAAAGGAACTTCCTCATGATCTTCCTTTTTTGAGCCAACATTGTCCTGTTTGGGGGTAGCGCCGCTCTGTGTTTTATTTATTATTAGCAACAATTCATCTTCGTATAATTTTAACTCACGACCGTCCACTCCCCGCACTGATGGGTTTTTCCACCATCTCCTGATTGCGAAGTCTTGCGCGTGGGGTTTAGGCTCTACTTTTTGGCAGCAGGTAAAGAAGGCACCGGAAAAGATCCGCGAGATCCAGCACCCTGTGTCACCATTATTTCCTGCTTTTTGATTTCTGTGTTTGTCTTGAGGGTGTTTTACCTCGTTTAATACTTTTTCTAATACTTCTTTATTGTTCCAGAACGACTCGGGGTAAAATATACTTCGAATATGCGGTAAAAAATATTGGCTGGCTTCCCAAGTATCTTTGCAAAGTACTGTCATAGCTTTTTTATTGTTTTTATTTACTTCGTGCATCAGCCAGTGGCTCCAGTCTGACGTGTCACAATCTACTACTAGGTTGTCTTTGCGTAGCGTGGCTAAGTCTTTGGTGTGTGCGAAAGGCAAATATAAGTAGCAGGTCAGATCACAAATTTCTAGTGAATCACTATTTTCAGGTGTAATTATCATGATGAACCTTTGTTAATTTGGTAATATTTCGCCTACCCAAAGTGGTACCTCAAGAACGACCTCAGTGTTTACACCGTGCCCCACAAACCCAGACTCCCCAAATGCCTCGCCGTGATCTGCCAGAACCAAAAGAAGTATCGGTAGATTGCTTTGGCCACGTAGGTGCGTGATGAGTAGCTCTAACTCACGATCAAGTACGCGGAGCGCCTCCGTCTGTTTGCCGATACCCCAATCCCGCAAGTCACTCGGTGTAGCATATGGCCATTGCTTGTCACGCGTCGCCTGCAAGATAAATTCAAGATAGGGGCGATCGGATTCCATTACTGGGTTTCCACGGCTCGCATATGGAAAGTGGGTTGCTGCAGAGTTCACAAACAGAAGCCATGGCCCGGCAGCGGTGCCACTGACACGTAATGCGTCCTGAGCTCCGGGAATAGCAGTCTGTTGTTCGGCGCGGTGAAGTTCGCTCGGGTCTATCGGTGATACATTGAGGGCCGGTCCTTCATACACGAAGGATGGGAATATCCGGCCTAAATTAACGCTGCTAGGATCTGGGTTGAAAAACTGGACGCCGCCAGTTCCAAGTACCACCCGCCCGGAGGAATGCCATGCCTCAATAACGTTGGGACCCCTAAATAATAATCCAACGTCTTTATGCGCCGGACGTGCTCCCATGCTCCGGATAAGGCGAGGATACGACTGCGTTCCTATGCGGAAAATTCCACGAACTGGAAGTGGCAAAAATCCGGAAAAAAGAGCGGCGTGTGCCGGCAGCGTAAAGTTTCCGGTGGCTGCACAACGATGCAAAGTAGTGACTGCAGACAAAAACGTAGGATGTACAGCTTCCGCAACATCGTAACGAAGTGAATCGGCCACGACGATGCAGATATTGTAATCTACGAGAGATCCAGTTAGCAGTGGAATGCATTTATTCACGGCGGAGTTCAAGTAGGAGGCGGCATGGTTGGGGCCAAACTCCCAAACTCAGTACAAGGTTGGGACAGCGGTCGATTCATAGACTACGTGACCTTCCCGCTGGCGTCAACGCGTATGGCCTTTCTCCCGAGCGGTAGTGTGCAGACTTATTAACCAGAGCACAATATAGTTCGTCATGTGCTCTACTTGGCGCATGGGTCAAGCAACAGACACGCGTTGTCTCGCGCCAGCGGCGCCAGCGGCGCCAGCGCAACTGCGTCGGCGGGCGATGGCTGCGGTACGCTCGGGGCACACGCAAACAGAGGTGGCCGCACTGTTCGGGGTGTCGCTGCGGGCGGTGCAGGGCTGGGTGGCGCGCACGAGGCACGGCGGCCTCGCAGCCATCCAGGCACGACCACGGGGGCGGCCGAAGGGCACGCGGCTTTCGGCGGAGCAAACCCGCCAGGTCATACGACGGTTGCGCGACAAGCGTCCCGATCAGCTCAAGCTGCCGTTTGACCTGTGGACGCGCGAGGCGGTGGTGCAACTGATCGAACAGGGGTGCGGGGTGAAGGTCTCGGTGTGGACCGCGGGGCGGTATTTGAAGGCGTGGGGCTTCACGCCGCAGAAGCCGGTACGCCAGGCCTACGAGCGCAACCCGCGGGCGGTCCGCCGTTGGCTGAGAGAGGAATACCCGGCGATCCGGGCGCAGGCCAAGCGGGAGAAGGCCGAGATTTACTGGGGCGACGAGAAGGGCGTGCGCTCGGATTACTCAGCAGTCAGTAATATAGGCAACAGTTGGATGGCGAAAGAACGATCGAATCAGGGCCGGCTGGCGCGCCATGTGGGCGAGTGGTGCCTGCACCCGATCGGCGAGTTTCTCTCCGGCGCGCACCGGCAGCGCCCGCCGACCTCTGCGGGCCGGTGAACATCTGGAAGATCGTATCCCGTTGCAACTGGCCGACATGGCGGCGCGGCCAGATCTGATCCGTTCGTTCTTCAAGCCTCCAAGTGTTGCCTATATTACTGACTGCTGAGTAATCGCTCCCCGTAATATGTGGGAAGCGTCGGTGGCGCCACGCAGGAGACCGTGCGGCGTTATGTGGAGAGTCAGGGGACAAAGGAAAAACTGCGCAAAGGCAAGTAGCCCGCTTGACTTGAACCCCTCCTGGCCTATGGCACAGGAAGGGGAATGCGCGGGCGAGTGTTCACCGGCAGACGGGGGCGGACCATCGGGGCGTGGTATGATTCCCTGGCATTTTGGCATATTCCCGGATGCCCATGGGGATTGATTTCTCGAAGACGCGCGTGCTCGTCGTGGGCGACGTCATGCTGGACCGCTACTGGACCGGGGCGACGGAACGGATTTCCCCGGAAGCTCCGGTCCCCGTCGTCCGGGTTTCGGCATGCGAGGAACGGCCCGGCGGCGCGGCCAATGTGGCGGTCAATCTGGCGAGTCTGGGCAGCGACTGCTGCCTGATCGGCGTGATCGGAGCCGACGAGGCTGGGCAGCGGCTCGCCGGCCTGCTCGCGGCGGCGGGAGTCCAGCCGGACCTTTTCGTCGACCCCCGCTTTCGGACCGTCACCAAGCTTCGTGTCCTCTCCCGACACCAGCAGCTCGTCCGGCTGGATTTCGAGGAGGAACCCCCACGGAGCTGGGATGCCGAATGGTGGCCGAAACTGGTTTCCGCCTGGCCCACGCGGCAGATTCTCGTCGTCTCGGACTACGGGAAAAAAACCGTGACCCGGGTTCCCGCGCTGATCGATGAGGCCAGAAGGAGTGGCAAGCCGGTGATCGTCGACCCCAAGGGACGGGATTTCGGCCAGTACCGGGGCGCCACCCTTTTGACCCCCAACCGTTCGGAGTTCGAAGCGGTCGTGGGTCCCTGTCCGGGGAGAGCCGACCTCGAAGCCGGCGGGCGGCGCCTGCGGGCGGATCTCGGACTCGAGGCGTTGCTCATCACGCTGGGGGATGAGGGGATGATGCTTATCGAGGCCAGTGGCAAGGTGTTTGGCCTGCCGGCCGAGGCGCATGAGGTGGCGGATGTCACCGGAGCCGGGGATACGGTCGTCGCCACCGTGGGGGCGGCACTCGCGGCCGGAGTCGGCCTCGAGGAGGCGGTCCGCCTGGCGAATCGCGCGGCCGGACTCGTCGTGGCCAAACTCGGTGCCGCTCAGGTCACCGCGGCCGAACTCGAGGCGGCCCAGGACATGCACCCCGGCCAGGCGGGTGTGGTCGACGAGGAGACCCTGATCCGTCTCGTCCGTGACTTCCGTTCCCGGGGGCTCCGGCTCGTGATGACCAACGGCTGTTTCGACCTCATTCACGCCGGCCATGTGCGATACCTGGCCCAGGCCCGAGCCCTCGGCGATGCACTGGTCGTCGCGGTCAACTCCGATGCGTCGGTCCGGAAGCTCAAGGGTACGGGGCGCCCCGTCATCCCGCTGGAACAGCGCATGGCGGTTCTGGCGGGGCTCGCATCGGTGGATTGGGTCGTGGCCTTCGACGAGGGAACTCCCGAGCGGTTGATCTGCCGTCTCCTCCCGGAAATCCTGGTGAAGGGAGGGGACTGGGAGCCGGCATCCATCGCGGGGGCGGCGTGTGTGGAGCAGGCCGGTGGCCGCGTCGAGGTACTGCCCTACCTCGAGGGTCTCTCGACGAGCCACATCATTGACACGATCCGGGCCTCGTGGACGCAGGAGGGATGAATGTGGGAGGGACTCTACGAATTCTGCATGACCGCTCTCTCCCCTTTCGCCGTGGGGTGGCTGGGACATAAGAGCCGACGGCAGACCGGGCGCTCGCTGGCCTGGACTGAGCGGTTGGGACTGATTCCACCCCAGTCCGGCCCCACGTTCTGGATTCACGCCTCCTCGCTCGGCGAGCTCCAGGTGGCCCTCAATCTGGTCCGGAGCCTGCACGAGAGGGATCCGGACCTGCCTGTGGTCCTGACCACTTTCACGGCCACGGCGCGCGAGCAGGCCCAGAAAGTCCTGGCCTCCTCGATACCGGTTTTCTTTCTGCCCTGGGACCGAAGGGCCTGGGTCGACCGCTTCCTGGACCGTCTCCGGCCGGCGATCGGGGTCATCATCGAAACGGAAATCTGGCCCACCCTGGTCCGGCGGGCGAGTCGCCGCGGGATCCGGATGGCCATCGTGAACGGTCGGATTTCCGACCGGTCCCATCAACGATACGAACGACTCCTGCCGCTTTTTGGTCCCGCCTTGCGCGGGCTGGATCAAGTTTGGGCCCAGGATGAGGTGCATGGCCGGCGCTTCGTCACCCTGGGCGTGGATCCGGCCCGCGTCAGTGTCTGCGGTAACCTGAAGTTCAGGGGACGGCCCTCAGCCGAAGCGGCCGAAAAGGGGTTGGCGCTGCGTCACGAAACCCTGGGTGGGCACCCGGCCTGGATCGCTGGCAGCGTTCGCGAAGGTGAAGAACGTACGATCCTCGCGGCGCACCGGGCGGTGCGGGTCCGGTTACCGCAGGCGATCGTCGTTGTGGCTCCCCGCCATCCGGATCGGGCGGAGGCGATTCGGGCCGAAAGCGAATCCTGGAAACTGCCTTTGGCCCGGCGCAGCCTCGATCAGGTTCCGGAGCCCGGCGGAGTCTTGCTGCTCGATACCCTGGGGGAACTGCCGGCGTTCTATGCCGCGGGCGATGCCGCGTTCATCGGCGGGAGCCTGGTCCCCCTCGGCGGGCACAACCTGCTTGAGGCCATCGAGCAGGGGTGTCCGGTGCTGATGGGTCCCCACTACGGGAATGTCCGTGAAGCGGTCGAACGGCTCGTCGGGGCGCAGGCCCTGACCCTCGTCCGGGATGCCGATGACCTCGCGCGTGAGGTCCTGATCCTGCTCACCAACCCGGTTGAACGCGCCGACCGGGTCGAACGCGCCCTCCGGGTGGTGGCCGATGGCGAAAACCACTGGACCGCTCTCTTGACCTTGTTCGAGGCGTGGTGGCGGGGCGTCCCGCGACCGATCACCGCCCGAAGGGAACGTGAACCCGGCCGGCTCAATGAAGGAGAAAGTGATTGATGGAATGGAGGACGGCGGGGGTGAGCGTACCGGCGTCCTGATCCAGCGTCAGGACCGCGATGAGGTAGTTGTAGCGGCTCAGGGCATAGCTTTCCTGGGCCGTGAGGAGTGTCTGGCGGGCCGTCAGCACGTCGACCATGGTTTGGGTCCCGACCTTGTAACCGGCTTCGGTTGCTTTCAGAGCGATCCGGCTCGCGTGCACGCTCTGCTTGAGGGCCCCGACCTGGGCCATCTCCGAGATCACGGACAGGAAGCCGGTCCGTGTCGCGGAAATCGTGGCCCGCTCCGTCGTGGCACTTTGCGCCAGGGCAGCCTCATACTGGTAGCGGGCCTGCCGGGCCCGGGAGGCGATGAGTCCGCCCGAATAGATCGGCCAGCTGAGCTCGACCCCGAGCTGGTTAATGTTGGTGCCGGCGACGGCCGGAGCCGAAAGCGATGCGGTCTCGGAGGCTTGCGATGCGGTTCCGGTGACAAAACTGCGTCCATGGCTCAGCACGAGATCGAGTGACGGATAGGCCTGCGCGCGTTGGACACTGACGTTGGCGTGCCCCACCCGGGCAGCCAGGCGGGCCGCGATCAGGGCCGGGTTCTGGGCCTGGGCTTTGTTGATCCAGTGGATGAGATTATCTGGCTGGGGGCGGGCGAGGGGCAGTTGGGGAACGAGCGGGCGCAGATGGACGACGGGCACGCCGATCAGGGCCTCGAGTGTCTGTTTGGCCTGGGTCAGGCTGAGTTCATCGGCGATGACCTGGGCTGCGGCCGCGTCGTAAGACGCCCGGGCCTGTTCGGCCGCCGTGACCGGTTGAAGCCCCACTTTGTACTGTTCCTCGGCCAGGGCGAGCTGGCTGGCAAAGGCTTTTTCCGCGGCCCGTTGCGCCGCAAGGACATCCTCGGCGTAAAGCACGTCGAAGTAATCCTGGCTCACGGTGAGGAGGATGCTCTGGATGGTGGCGTTGAGGGTGGCCAGGGCTTCGGCACCGGTCACATCGGCCTCATGCAGCGACTGCCAGTCTCCCCAGTTGAACAGGGTTTCGGTGAGTTGCGCCGTGTAGGCCCGGGTGGCCGTGTTGGAAGCGTTCGTTCCCGTGAAGAATGCGAACTTGTTGCCGGGAATGGAAAAACTGGAGACCCGGGTCGAGCCCGTATTGACCTTTGTCAGGGACGCTGCAAGGCTGACCTGCGGCAAGAGGGCCGCCAGGGCCTGGGGCCGTGCTTCCTCGCTCGCCTTGGCTGTGGCGAGAGCTTGGCGGTACTGTGGATCGTTGTGCAGGGCCAGCTGGTAGACCGTCCAGAGATCCATGGCCTGTCCGGATGGACAGAGTCCCAAAAGGGCCAAAAAAACAGGTACAAAGAGGATTTTGCTCAAGCGCATCGGGTAAACCTCAGGCGTTTTACTGGAGTATATCAGTATTCATCGGGGGGGTACAAGGGTCGGACATGAGTGCAAGCCAAGGATCAGGAGAAACTGAACTCCGGGGGCTTGGGAGCATTTTTCAGAGGGGGGATGCGGGTTTCAAACAGGCGGGTGTCTTCGAACGCATGACTGTTTCCCAGGCGCCGAATGCGATGGGCGGTTTGAAGCCGGTCCGTTCCGAGGACCATGAACAGGCGTCCATCCGGTTCGAGAGCCCCGGAAAAACTGGGTTCCGGCAGGTAGAGGGCACCCGTGATGGCGATGGCGTCGAAACGCTCGTCTTTGAGTTCCGGGGGGAAGGTGTGACTGTCGGCCACGAGGTATCGGATGGGATGCGGTAGTTTGAGTGCGAGGAGGCGCTGGCGGGCGGCTGCGATGAAATCCGGGTATAAATCGACGGAGGTGACCTCTCCGCCGAGGCAGGCGAGGCAGGCGGTGAGATAGCCTGAACCGGTCCCGATTTCAAGGATCCGCCCCGTCCTGTCCAGATTCAGAGCCGAGACGAGTCGCGCCTGAACGGCGGGCGTCAGCATCGATTCCCCATGATCCAGCGGGATTTCGCAATCGGCGTAAGCCAGTTGTTGGAACGCTTCGGGGACGAACGCATGGCGGGGGATTTCGTCGAAGACGGCGAGTACCGCGGGATCCAGGACCCCGTCCGCCCGGATCTGTTGTTCGACCATCTGGTGGCGGAATCCGGCAAAATTGAAGTCGAGCATGGAAAACAGGCGCTGGCGTGACCGTCAGGCGTTGAATGTTAACATAGAATCTTCCCTGGGCGGACGAGTTCCACCGGGAGATGAGCGCCCGCACGACCCCGGAGAACGTGATGCGAACCCGAAGGCACGCACGGAAAACGGGCCACGGTGACGAGGCTGGCGATTTTCCCTTCGGTACCCGTTCATCGGTTGTCGCTCTGGGTCAACCCCGCACCTGGCTCCGGGACTTTTATTACTGGTTGCTGACCACCCGCTGGGGCTGGTTCCTGCTGTTCGTCCTGGGGGTCTACATCGCCATCAACTGTGCGTTCGGCCTTCTGTTCTGGCTGGATCAGGGCGGGATTGCCCATCTCAGCCCGGGCTCGTTCTGGGATGCGTTTTTCTTCAGCACCGAGACGCTCACGACTCTGGGCTCCGGTTTCTGGTACCCGGCTGATCGTTATACTGAAATCCTGACGGCCCTTGAACCCATGGTCGGCCTCATGGGTCTCGCGCTCGTGACTGGGGTGATGTTTGCCCGGGTCTCGCGTCCCTCGTCCCGGATCCGCTTCAGCCGCCATGCTCTCATCACCCAGTTTCAGGGTGCCCCGGCACTGGTTTTCCGTCTGGCCAACAGCCGGCATAACCTCATCATGGGAGGGACCCTGGGCGTTTTCCTGATCCGTTCCGAGAAAAGCCGCGAGGGCCGGGAACTCAGACGGATCCATGAACTGCCGTTGGTGCGGTCGCATACCCCGCTCTTTGCCCTGACCTGGCTCGTCATGCACGAGATCCACCCGGACAATCCGCTGGCCGGCTTCATTGATCCAAAAGCCGTGAATCTGGAGGACCGGGATACCTTTATCTTGGTCAACTTTACCGGGCACGACCGGACCTTCGGACAGGCCGTCCATGCCCAGCATCTCTACCGGATGAGTGACCTGTGCTGGAATCGCTGGTTCGCCGACGTCATGGAGCGGCGTGCCGACGGACGCTGGCAGATCGACTACGAGCGGTTTGACGAACTCGTCGACTGACGGGCGGGCTTGCTATACTGGGGGCACGGTCGGCCTCAGGTCGGCCGGACAAGCCGGGGGTGCCCTGGGTGGGCTGAGAAAGACCCTTGGAACCTGATCCGGGTAAAACCGGCGGAGGGAAGGCTTGAGGGCATGGGCCCGGGCGTGATCTTCCGCTGTTTGGAGGTGAGCCGTGTCCAGACCCGAAACCCGCGTCGAAGAAACTCTGGGCCGACTGGCCCTCCACCTGCCGAAACTCCCTCCGGCTTCGGAGCGTCGCTACGAAACCGGTTCGCGCCCTGATCTCCGGGTCCCCTACCGCGAGGTGATCCAGAACCCGTCGTCGCGCGACGGGTCGATCCTGCCCAATCCTCCGATTCCTTTCTACGATACCTCGGGAGCCTACGGCGATCCCGCCGTGGAGAAGGATCTCAGTCGCGGGCTGCCCTCCATCCGGGACGGCTGGATTGATGAGCGTGCCGATACCGAACGGGTCGACGCTTCGCGTGCCATCCAGCGGTTGCGTGCCGGCCACCCGTTTTGCGACCGAACTGTCCGGCGTGCGCGCCCCGGTTCGCGGGTGACCCAGCTCCACTACGCCCGTGAGGGGCGGATCACTCCCGAGATGGAGTTCGTCGCGCTGCGCGAGAACGCCCGTCTCGCCGCACTGCGCGGAGATCCGCGTTACGACCGGCTGCTCGTACAGCATCCGGGGGTGATGGACCTGCCCCCGCTCGTGACGCCGGAATGCGTACGCAGCGAAATTGCTGCTGGCCGGGCCATCCTGCCGGCCAATATCAATCACCCGGAACTCGAACCGATGGTCATCGGTCGCCGGTTCCGGGTCAAGATCAACAGCAACATCGGCAACTCCGCGGTCACCTCCTCGATTGCCGAGGAGGTCGAGAAACTGGCCTGCGCCGTGCTCTGGGGCAGTGATACCGTCATGGATTTGTCGACCGGAGCGGAGATCCACGAGACCCGGGAATGGATTCTCCGGAACGCGCCCGTCCCGATCGGTACCGTGCCCATCTATCAGGCGCTTGAAAAGGTGGGCGGGCGGGCCGAGGCACTCGACTGGCCGGTGTTCCGCGAAACGCTCATCGAACAGGCGGAACAGGGGGTCGATTATTTCACGATCCACGCGGGAGTCCGCCTCGCCCATATTCCGCTCACGGCCCGGCGGGTGACCGGCATCGTTTCCCGCGGCGGATCCATTCTCGCGTACTGGTGCCTGGCCCACCATGAGGAAAACTTCCTCTACGCCCATTTCGACGAGCTGTGCGAGATTCTCGCTGCCTACGACGTTGCGGTCTCGCTCGGCGACGGACTGAGACCCGGATCCATCGCCGATGCCAACGATGCGGCCCAGTTCGCCGAGCTGGCCACGCTTGGGGAACTGACCCGGCGGGCTTGGGACCAGGACGTCCAGGTGATGATTGAGGGGCCGGGGCACATCCCGCTGCAGCGGATCCCCGAGAACGTCGAGCGCGAACTCGCTCTTTGTGCCGAGGCTCCGTTCTATACCTTGGGGCCACTTACGACCGATGTCGCTCCGGCCTATGATCACATCACCTCGGCGATCGGGGCTGCGGTCATCGGGGCCGCAGGAACCGCCATGCTCTGCTACGTCACGCCCAAGGAGCACCTCGGCCTCCCCAACAAGGCTGATGTCCGGGACGGCATCATGGCATACCGGATTGCGGCCCATGCAGCCGATCTCGCGAAAGGCTTCCCCGGGGCCCAGCTCCAGGACAACGCGCTCAGCCTGGCCCGCTACGAGTTTCGGTGGGAGGACCAGTTCAACCTGTCCATCGATCCCGAACGAGCACGGAGCTTCCATGACGAGACCCTCCCCAAGGAGGCGCACAAGACGGCGCATTTCTGCTCGATGTGCGGCCCGCATTTCTGTTCGATGAACCTGACCGAGTCCATGCGGGCCCTGTCGGATAGCGGGGGGGTGCCGGGTGACGCGGTGCTCCGACGCGGGCCATCGGACGCTCCGTAAATGCCACCTGTGCGATGCGCACACGATTTGCCAGGATTGCCGAAGGGACTATGGAGCCGCCCCGGGGAAAACCGCATTGCGCAACCATGCATTGGCCGATCTTGAGCGAGAGGCCAGCATTCTCGACGAAGGATTGGCCGACGCACAAAAGGGTGGCATCGTCGTGATTCCTCAACTCAAGCCGCTGATTGAGGAGTAGGTGGGGGAACCCATGGCGCTTTCGACGGTCTATCGGATGTTGGCCCGCCACGGTTGACGGAAGCTCGCTCCCGATACCGACCACCCACAAGGGAATGCGGAACGCCGGGACGTCTGGGAAAAAAACTGCCCGAAGCCATCGCCGAAGTGTTGGCGATGGCTTCGGTCTCTCGCCCTTTGCGGTTGATGTACCAGGACGAAGCGCGCTTTGGGCGGATCAGCGATACCCACTATTGCTGGGCCAAGAAGCCGATGCGCCCCGAAGTGAAAGCCATGCTGATCTACCCAGAAAGCTCCAGTGCTCCGTCTGTAACCGCGTAGCGGTTCAGGGGGGCGAAGCGGCGCTATCGCCCAATGGGCGATCCTTCCGGCCTTTCCTGCTGTTCGATGTATGGTTTGAGCACAGACCGTGGAGCGCCGCCAACCGTCAGGATGCAGCCACTGCGGCTCCAGAATACGGGTTTGCTCCAATCATACCGTTTCAAGTGATCGGCCAATTCTTTGCGCAGCAACTGGTAACCGTTTGGGAATGCATTGACAATCGGGCATGTCTTGCATACATTAAAAGTCGGGCGATGTGGTGCCTTTGAAGAAGAGAGCCAATGCCTGAGATCAGCCGCTTTTACGGTATCGTCCTGGCGATGTTCTGGCGTGACCACCTGCCGCCCCACTTCCATGCGTACTACGCGGGCATGGAGGCCGAGATCGGGCTGGACGGCACCCTATTGGCCGGAAGCCTGCCACGCCGCGCCCTGCAACTGGTGGAGGACTGGCGCACAAGATACCCGGACGAACTGGCCGCCAATTGGGAACACGCCAGCCGGAAAGAACCCATTAACCCTATAGAGCCTTTGGAGTAATCACCGTGCTACATATCACCGAACTTCGTGTAGTGCCAAGCAATGACGACCAGCGACTTTTAGAGCTTCGCTTTAATACCGGGCAAGCTGGAATTGTGGACTTGGCGGATGAACTTTGGGGCCCGGTATTCGAGCCGCTGCACCATCGAGGGCTCTTTTCCGAGGCCGTACTAAATCCCTTGTTCCATACCGTGACATGGCCCAACGGCGCAGATTTTGCGCCCGAGTACCTGCTGGACCTGCTACAGCGCCAGAGCAAGGACACGCGGCATGAAAACCGATTATGACGCACCCGATAACATTCTGGTGCTCCGATAAGCCGATCAGCCGCGGAGTGTCGCAAGATTGGAATCTGAATATTGTCTATGCCGCTGATGGAACATCTTCACGGAACGGCTCTGGAGATCCCTCAAGTGGGAGGAAGTCTATCTCAACCAATACGATTCTCCCCGTCAGGCCAGAGAACGAATCCGGGACTGGTTCATCTTCTACAACACCGCACGACCTCACCAGTCCCTGGACGACCAAACCCCTTGGGAGGTTCTTTCAGAAGGAGAAAAAAGACCTCTCAGGAACAGGACCAAAGACCGCATCCAATTTCGAGACAGTCCCCTTTCCTGAGATTGATGCGCTTAGAAAAGGCCTAAAAACTGTCTTGACAAACCGATCCACTTCATTGCGCGGGTCACCGATGGACTTGCCAGACGTACGGATTGAGCTCGACCAGCGTAATCCCAGCGAGATCCCTGAGCGTGTGCCTCCCCCGATAGACCGCTTCCACCCGGAAGCGGATCCGCTTGCGTCCGGGCAGGGGTGAACTGAAGAGGTGGCCGAAGCGGACGAGATAGACCAGGGTCCGCCGGCTTCGATTGAAATACCAGGAGCCTCCGGGAATCCGGTGCCGCCCGGGGTGGGCGAAGCTGCCTACATAGTTTGCAGGGGGTGTGGCGAGGAGGCGGATGGGATTTGTGCCGGCGAGGCGGGCGATGGCGGCGAGCGGTTGGCCCCGGGCGATACGGGCTGCGACCGTGATTCCCAGGGCGCTTTCGATAACGCCCCGGACCTCGATCACGGTGGTCTGTTCCGCCGCGATCCGGAGCGACCAGATCCGGTCGATCGCGACACCGATGAAAATCGCGATCAAAATCACAACGATCACAAGCTCGAAGAGGCTTATGCTCCGGACGCGCTCGGACAACCGATCGGTCATGACGGCATCAGGCGAAGTGCGGGCCGTGCAGCGGTAGACCGGTCAATGCTGGATGACCTGGATGAGATCCCACATGGGCAGGAACACGCCCAGCGCGAGAATGAGGACCATGAGTCCGAGCGCTATGATCAGGATGGGTTCGATCAGGGCACCCATGTTGCGGACATCGTAGTCCACTTCCTCTTCGTAGTAGGTCGCGACCTCGTCCAGCATGTCATCGGTTGCTCCGGTTTCATCTCCCACGCGGAGCATCTGGATTACAAGAGGAGTGAAAAGACTCACGTTCTCGGCGGTCCGGCTGAGGGATTCTCCCCGTTCGATCCCGGTCTGCATGGCGAGGATCCGCTCCCCGAGATAGTCATTCCCGACGGACTCGGCGATGAGTCCCATGGCCTGGACGACCGGTACGCCGGAACGGTAGCTCATGGCAAAGGCGCGCGCGAACCGGGCGAGCCCCCCGCGTAGCGCAATGGGACCCAAAATGGGCAGCTTGAGTTTGAGGGCATCGAACCGGTAGCGACCGGACTCCGTGCGGATGTAGATTTTGGCTGCGGTCGTGGAGAAGATAATCAGGGCCAGGATGAGAAGCCAGTCGTGTGATGCGAAATTGGAGACGGCGAGGATGATTCGGGTCGGAAGCGGTAGCTGGCTGTGGAACTGGGCATAAACCCGCGCAAAAGCGGGGATGACCATGACGGTGATGATGCCGATGGCCACAGCGATGGCGATCACCACGATGGCGGGATAGCGGAGCGCGTTTTTGAGCTGGTTGCGCGTGGTTTTGTCGCGCTCGAGATAGCGATGGAGCTGAAGAAAGGATTCCTCGAGTTTGCCCGAGTTTTCTCCGACCCGGATGATGCTCGCATAGATCGGCGGGAAGACATGGGGACAGCGCTGCATCGAACTCGCGAGATCACGTCCTTCCTCGAGGGACCCCATCAGGATGAGCATCGCCTCTTTGAGCGCGCCCACCCGAGTCGATTGCGCGAGACAATCGAGCGCCCGATTGATGGGGACCCCAGCCCGGGTCAGGGCGTGCATCTGGCGGCTGAAAAGAATCAAGTCATCCAGGGTGACGCGCCGTCCGGGCCAGGCTTTCTTGAGGGTGAGCAACCATGTGGGTTCCGGTGTCCGCTCGCGGATCTCGACCGGCGTGATCCCGACCGTGAGCAGCTGGTTCGCAACCGCCTCAGGCCCATCGGCTTCCCGTTGTCCGGTGACGAGTGCTCCCCGGCGATCGCGCCCCCGGAACAGAAAGAGCGCCATGTCAGCCCAAGCCCCGCAGGGGATCGATTTCGCCAAAAATCCGGATGACCTCGGAGAGACTGGTGATCCCGGTTTCCGCATACCCGAGTGCGCGACGGACGAGATTCACATAACCCGTCTGCTGCTGGGCCGCGCGGGTGACGGCATCGGGATCACCCAGACGCAAGGCCCGGGCCAAGGGTGCGTCCATTTCGAGGAGCTCGAAAATACCGATGCGGCCATGAAAGCCGCTCATGTTGCAAAAGGGGCACCCGCGCCCGTGCCGCCAGTTCGAGTGGGGGGAGACATTCTGGGCCTCAAGCCAGGCGGTTTCATGGCTGTCGGGGGGGTGGGATTCCACACAGTCCTCGCACAGGCGGCGGATCAACCGTTGGGAGATCACCCCGTTCACAGTGGCCGCGATCAGATAGCCCGGGGCACCCATGTTGAGTAGGCGATCCAGGCTGGTCGGAGCATCGTTTGTATGCAAAGTCGACAAGACGAGATGGCCCATGAGCGCGGCGCGCAATGCAGCATCCATCGTCTCCTCGTCCCGGATCTCGCCCACCATGATGATATCGGGGTCTTGGCGCAGTGCGGTTCGCAGGATACGTGCGAAATCCAGGTTAATGCGCGGATTCACCTGGACTTGGCTGATCCGGGGGAGACGGTATTCGACCGGATCCTCGACCGTGATGATCTTGACCTCGGGTTTGTTGATGGCATTCAGGATCGAATACAATGTGGTCGATTTACCGCCTCCAGTCGGCCCGGTGACGAGCAGCATGCCGGTTGGACGGCCGATCAGTTTTCGGACCCGGGGCATGAGATCCGGTGGCAGACCGAGGTCTTCAAGTTTGAGAAGGTTGTGGGCCGAATCGAGCAAACGCAGGACCACGGTCTCCCCGTACGGAGTCGGCAGGGTCGCGAGACGTACATCCGTCAGGCGGTTTTTCACCTTGAGACTGAATCGGCCATCCTGCGGGAGCCGCTTCTCGGAGATATCGAGCCCCGCCATGAGCTTGAGACGGGTGATGATGGCCTGGCTCACCCGGCGTCCCTCGACCATCTGTTCATGAAGCACCCCGTCAATCCGCTGCCGGACCCGGAGCTGGTCTTCTTCAGGTTCGAGGTGGATATCGGAAGTGCGCGCCTGGATGGCGTCTTCAAAGAGCGATTTGAGAAGCCGGACGACCGGCTGTTCCCCGAGCATTTCGCCCTGGTCGAGCGCGTCGAAATCGAAATTGCTACCCTCCCCCCGGAACTCAGCACCGATTTCCTCGGCGAGCGAGGAGATTTCCTCGGTGCGCCGGTAGACGACATCGATGGCGCGGAGGAGGTCCGATTCCTGAACCAGAGCCAGGCGTAGGGGTTTTTTGAGCAGACGTGAAAGCTCATCATAGGCAAAAATGTCGGTTGGATCGGCCAATCCCACGAGCAGTCCATCGGGCTGATCCTGCAAGACAAGGGCCCGATGGCGGCGGGCATAACTCTCCGGAAGGAGACGCACGGTTTCCGGATGAAACCGGTAGTGCTTGAGATCGATCAGTGGAATTTGCAGCTGCCGGGACAGGAACGCGAGGAGGGTTTCCTCATTCACATATCCGAGTTCGATGAGTACACGGCCGAGCTTGTGGCCACTTTTGCGCTGCGCAGCCAAGGCGGTTTTAAGGGCCTCCTCGGAGAGGATTTTCTCGCGGATCAGGAGATCGCCGATCCGGATCCGCTCCGGAGCGCTAGGGGCGGTGGACCGGTTCATGGGCGGATGTCGGTTGATTGAGGGCGTGAATGCGGCGCTTGAGATAATTGGTCAGCCGGGAGGTGAGCGTCCCGAGAGCGATGGCCTTGCGGTCGGCCAGAAGGGCCGCAGGTCCTCGCCCCAGCTGATCGAGCGCGATGCCAAGGCCCGCCCAGGCCCATGCATTGTCCGGTTCAAGCGCCGAGACTTGGCCGTAGAGTCGGCGCGCGGCATGCCAGTGTTCGGTTGCCTGGGCGAGCGCCGCCTCAAGGGCGAGATAGCGCGGATGGTCGTGCAGCGGGTGGGGGGCGCCGGGCTGGCTGAGCACCCAGGCCGCTTGGGCATCCCCGGTTCGGGCGAGCCAGTCGAGTTCCAATTCGCGGGCTCTGGATGCTCTGGGGGCAAGCTTGATTCCTTGGATCAGAAGCTCGTGTGCGTAGGTGATCTTGCCGCGTTCAATTTCAATTTGGACGAGTGACAACCGGACCGGCTCAAGATTCGGATTGAGCGCCAGGGCAGTTTCGAGGTCATGTGTCGCCCGTCGTCGATCGCCCCGGCGGGACGCGCTTTCAGCACGGGCAAGATCGATGGAGATCCGTCGGGCGGGGGTCTCGGGGGCGGTCGGGGTGATCTCGACCGGTGCCGGGGTGGCGACCGCCTCAAGCGCAGGATGCTCGATCCGTGCCGGCATGCCACGGATACCGTGCAAGAGCTTAGCCTCTCGAACAGACCGGGCGTTTTCGGGTTGGGGGCGGGTCCCAGGCGGTCGCAGAAGGAGTTCGGGGTTCGCGGTGGCGAGTCTGGGAGCGGGTGCGATCGGATGGGCTGGATTCGGTCGGGGAACCGATGGATGGGGCCGGGTGACCCGGTGCGCGACCCCAACCACCCGGGACACCGGTGCACTGGTGTCGGATCCACTTTCAATCATCCAAATTGTGGCTCCAGCCAGGACTGCGAAAAAAACCATGGCGAATGCGCCCTTTCCGTAGGATTTCGAGTGAGGGCTCGGGGCGTGCGGCACGACCTGGATGCCAGCCGCCGCCTGGGCTGATCGGGGTTCCCGCTCGGCCAGATCCCGGAGCATGTCGTTGATGAGGCTCATGGCCAGCTCCAGAGGCGGTTTTGCCAAGACAGGTGGGATTTGAGGGTTTCCGTATCCGCAGCTGCCCGAAGCACATGGTGCCAGCGAACGCGCTGGGCGCCTTCCCCGAAGGCACTGAGCAGGGCTTTATGCGCACAGAGATTGACGAGGCGGGGCACACCCCGGCTCACGCGCGCCACCATCCGGTTGGCCCGAGGGGTGAACAGATTGAGATTCTTCGACCCCGCGACTTTTAGCCGATGCGCGAGATATCCCGAGACGATGGCTGGGGTCATGGGTTTGAGCTCGTAGCTGAAGCTGATTCGCTGCGCGAGCTGGCGGAGTTCAGGACGTTTGAGCCGGGCATCGAGTTCCGGCTGCCCGAAAAGAATGATGTGGAGCAGTTTCGATTTTTCGGTCTCAAGATTGGACCAGAGCCGGATGGCTTCGAGGGCAGCATCGGAGAGTTGCTGGGCCTCGTCGATCAAGACCACCACGCGCAGTCCACGCCGGGCCAGATGCAGCACGCGGTTCTGGATGGCTTCGGTGAGGAAGTCGGCCTTTGTCTCCCCTCCGATCGGGATGCCCAACTCGCGTGCCAGGGCACGGCGGATCTCATTCGCATCGAGATGGGGGTTCGGCAAATAGGCGGTGGCCACCCCCTTTTCCAGGTGCTTGAGGAGTGTCCGGCACAAAAGGGTTTTCCCGAGCCCCACCTCGCCCGTGACTTTGAGAAACCCTTCCCGGGCCTCGAGCGCCACGAGCAGGACGTTCAGGGCTTCTTGGTGACTGCCAAAGGCATAGAAAAAATCCGTATCCGGGGTGAGATTGAACGGATATTCCCGAAAGCCGAAATGCTCAAGATACATGGGTGGCCTGGTCACAATGAAACGACCGGTCTCCGATTCGTAAACTGCGGATCATGATGCGGATCGGGGCCGGTCGTTCCATCGTGACTAGTGGCCCCCGGAATGGAGGAGATGGCCGTAACCCCGGAAGAAGCGGGCTGCGTGACGGGCATAATGGGCCCAGGCCCGCCGGCTCCCGACGACGATCGGCCGCAGGAGGATCACGAGTTCAGTTTTGACTGTTTTCTGGAGGCGTTGTTTGAACAGATTCCCTAAAAGCGGAATGTTGCCGAGGACCGGTGTCTCAAAGACCTGGTTCTCGATTTCGTTTTTCATGAGCCCGCCAATCACAATCACCTGCCCCGAGTGCGCACGGACCACGGTATCCGACTCGCGTACCTGGCTCAGTGCGAGCGGCAGGGTGCTCGACTGGCCGGAGACCGTGTAGGAGGTGATCTGCGTCGTCACTTTGCTCACCGTCGGGTGGATCTGGAGGATCACCGAGCCATGGCCCGCGATTTGGGGCGTGACATCGAGGGAGATCCCGGAGAAGAAGGGCGTGAGAATAACATTGCTCGCCGTACTCACCGCGGTCAGGGCGACCGTGTTGCTGTTCACACCGGTCACGAAATACTGATCGGTGCCAACTTTGATGACAGCCTGCTGGTTGTTGAGGGTGGCGACGCTGGGACTCGACAGGACGTGGACCAGACCCTGGGTCTGAAGCAGCTCGATGAATCCGTTGAAGTCTCCGAGATTGAGAGCGGCGGCAAAGGTCCCGCCGAATGCCGTGGTCGGGAAGCTCGAGATCGGGGTTGGGTTGTTGGGTTGGAGCGTGATCGGCTGCCCGGCGAGCGACGAGACTCCCTGATTGAAGAGATTTTGTCCGCCGACCTGCCCGGCCAGGATCGTCTTTCCGGCGCCGGGTTGGCCAAGGGCTGCCCAGTTGATGCCGGTTTGGAAGCCTTTGTTCAGGGTGACCTCAAGGATTTTAGCTTCGATCACGACTTCGCGATCGAGACTGCCTTGAACCGTTTTGAGGTAGCGGGCGACCAGCCGGATTTCCTCAGGAGTGGCCCGCACCACAATGACACCGGATGTCGGACTGACGATGACCTTGCGTCCGGCGGCTGTGCCCACAATCGCATCCAAGGTTTTCTGGATGTGTTTCCAGAAGTTGGATTTGAACTTCGTCTCGACGCTGGTACTGGCCTCCTGGCCTGAAGGCAGGAGCATCTGCTGGTTTTGGGCGCCCTGCATGTTGGGATAGCCGCCACCGTACAGACCGCCACCGTACATGCCGCCGTAACCGTTGTTCTCCGGGACATTGGTGGTCTCCCCGGACGTTACCATCGTTCGGGTGACCCCTTTGCGGCTCGCGTCGAGATAGTTTACCTGGAACACGCGGGTCAGGAGTCCCTTGGGCAGGACGAGATAGCCACCCGAGATGCGCTGGTAATGGTAACCGTAGGTGGCCTCCATGACTGCGAGCACCTCTGGAATGGTGACATGCTTCAGCGTGAGCGTGACCTGCCCGCGGACCTTGGGGGCGACGACGATGTTAAAAGGGGTTCCCTTGACCAGTCCCAGAAAGAATGCCCGCGCCGGCATATTGCGAACCGAAAGATTAAAGTGCTCGGGGGAGAGGCGGCCCCGCACCTGGCCGATCGGGGGCAGGAAGCTCGCCGCGAGAGCCTGGGGCGGCGGGGGAATCTTGGGAGAGGGCGTGGCCCGGGTCCGGGCGGCCTGGCTCAGGAGGGAAGCTGGACTCGAATGGGGCAGGGAGGTGACACAGCCGGATAGAGTGGATAGAACGAGTGCCGATAGGAGCAGGAGGAGTTGCTTCATTGAGGCGGTCCCAGGGCGGTTCGCAGGTGGGAGGGATAGAGGCTGAGGAGCATGAGGCGCCCCGAACGGAGTCTCAGGCGGACCGCATCGGGGCTAATGCCGAGCACTTTCGCACTGGGGAGAGATGCGCCGACGCCCACGATCACGCCGTTGATGACGGCGAGTCTGCGGTCCCGGGCGATCAGGATGGCCGTGAGCCGGAACCGGGGCTTGGCCGCCGAGGGAGCGGATGCGACGAAATCCGGTGGGCGGGTGGGATCGATGATGCTTTGGGCACTCGCGGAAACGACCCATCCGGTCAGGGCCGAAAGGGCGAGCCCGCCGAGGAGACTAAGAACGGAATAGCGCACGTTGCAGGCTCAGCGTATGAACGACGAGGGTCATTCGGTTTTGGGGATAGTGCAAAACAGTGAGATCGAACCGGTCCCAGTAAAAATGCCAGGGCAGGCGATTGAGCGCAAGGAGGTAATCGAGCGTCGAGACATAACTGCCCGTGAACTCCAGTTTCAGCGGGTGGCTGAACAAGTTGGTTCCCTGCCGGGCGCCCCGGATTTCCTGGAGTAACGGTCGGGGAGGCAAATTCTCGGCACGAATCAAAACAAGGCCGTGCTGTTTGGCCAGGACTGCCTCGAGCAGGGATGCCATGGCGTCGGGATTGACCAGTCCGGTCGTTTTCCGCCGCAACTGCCGGTCGATGGCGCGGGTTTGGAGCCGGATCTCGGCAATCTCCTGTCGCATGGCCCGGTTCGGGTGCGCCGTGATCGCGCGGGTCAATCTCTCGGCGGTCCGTTCCAGTGAGCGCATCTGGGTTTCTGATCGGGTGATACTGATTTCACGCGCGTCAAGCGTCCGATTGAGGGGCGTGAGGAAGAAACTCTGTCCGAGATAGTAGAGGGCCACAGCCAGAGTGACGAGTAAAAGCACCCGCTCACGCAGCTTCATCTGGTCGATACGGTGCAGGAGCTTGTTCCAGCTCTCGTGGATCATTGGTTTTTTACCGGGCGTCCCCTGGATGCCGTCGAGACCATGAAGTTGAGATAGCCTACACCCTTTGGCCCTTGGCGGATCAGGAGGCGCTGGATGGACAACGACAGTTGGGTGCGCGACAGTTTTTCAAGATAGTGGGGGACATCGGACCCTTTGAGGGCGTGGCCCTCAAGGGTCAGGGTTCTGCCCCCCCCCCGGATCCGGATGGCCTGGAACCAGAGCCCTGGAACGATCGCGCGGGACAGGATCTCGAGTTCCTGCGCGAACCCTTTGAGGTTACCGTAGCGGCGGGTGTTCAGGAGCTTGAGCGCGGTCTCTTTCTCAAGAAGCGCGTGGCGCAAGTGTCTCAGGCGCGCTTCCAGAAGCGGGCTTTTCCGGTGGGCATGCACCCCACGCGTGAGGGTCGTCAGCCGTTCGGTGAGGTCGGCCTGTTCGCGGTTCAGGTGAGAAAGACTGGCGTTCGCAGAAACCAGAGCGGTCCATTCGTAACCGTAAACGAGTACCAAGCCGGCCAGGAACAAGAGGAGAATCCGGACGATGGTTTTCCCCGCGAGCGGAATGGGTTTGGTGTGGAACAGGGGCTGATAAAGGTTGATTTCCTGCTGCATGTCAGGCGCCCCGTCCGAGTCGCAAGGCCGCTCCAACGGCCAGGAATCCGTGGGCCTGTTCGGCTGCCTCGAGTCTCCGTTCGCCATCCAGGTAATCGTTGAGATCGAAGGACCGAACTTCAAGCCCCGTGTACCGATTGAGTTCCTGGGCGAGGGGGGCATTCTCCATACCGGATGGCAGGATGAGGATCGTTTTGGGGATCGCGAGGTGGAAGTGGCGGTCACAATAATCGATCGAACGCTGGATCTCGAGCGCCAGCTGCTCGATCTGACCAGGATTGGCGGCAAGCGCCGCACGGCCGAACTCGAGTCGCCGCGCGAGGTAAAGGGTATGTTGACGGGTCACGATGACCAACCCACGCTCGGCCTCGAGGTGGACGCTCACGAGACCCAACTGGTCCTCGTCGGCGAGTGCGGCCAGATTCCGGATGCACATCTCCGGAATATCGATCACGGCGAGTTGGGCCGAAGTGTCGCGCACGCGGTCGATGAGGCCGCGGATGATTTCGGTTCGTGCGGCAATGCAGTAGAGGCTGCCCCGTGCTTCTCTGGCATGGCCATCCCCCGGCAGCTCGAAAACATCGATCAGGGCGTCATCGACATGGAAGTCGATGCGATCCTTGATGGTCCAGCGCAGGGCGCTCCGGAGCTCATGGGCCGGGACATCCGGAGCGTCGACGAGAAGGATTTTGTAAGCCTCCCAGGGGGTGACGAGACTCAGCCGGTCCCGGGAACGGACACTCTCACGAATGAAGTGTTCGAGAGTCTTGGCGGGTGGGTCGGCCGGGGCGGTCTCCACATAGTGCTCGAGGCGGGGTTTGCGGCCGGGCTCGCGGCTGATCTTGGCCAACGCGAACATTTCCCCGAAAGGGACGACGCCTGTCAAAGCGCATTGATCACTGGGCGATTCGCCGAGTTTCCACATTCCCCTGTCCCTCGAGATCATGCCCACCGGGCCCTGAGCCTTCGATGTGAAGCGCGACACCCGCTGGTTCAGCCAAGCATAAACCATAGCTGCAGTATTTTCCAATCCTTAAATGAGTCTGAAGAGTGAGTGTCAGGGATCATTCTCAGCCGGATTTGAGATCCTGTTCACGAATGGTGTGGAACAGCTTGTGGCGGGCCTTCTGAAGGCGGTCCGCCG
>JAJZIH010000009.1 GCA_021810635.1 Pseudomonadota bacterium
AGCCTTGAGTCATTCATGTCGATCACCATAGTCGGTAGATGATCGACCCAAATCCCTATTTCAGCCTCATATGCCGTTGGAAATACGGAACCCGTTCAGCCTCATATGCCATTGGAAGAGGCTGTGGATCGCCCCCGCTCTGCGGTCGCGGTAAGATAGAGACGCCTTCCTGAGGACCCGACCCATGATCAGTCCCCTTCCCTCCAAGCGTTCCCAGACGACCGCCTTCTGGCTGTCGGTGGTCACCCTGGTTCTGGCCCTGCTGGCCGCCGCACTCACCATCCTGCCCGGGCCTCTTTACCGCGCCCACTGGGTGTCCCTTGGAGGTGCCTTCCAGTCCATCCGCGACGGTGCCTACCTCGGGGTCCTGGTCCTCGTTTTCGGCATCATTGCGGTCATCGCGTCCGTCTATGCCCATCGCACCAAGCTCCTTCTGGGCAATCTGGTCCTGGCCATCGCCGGCGTCATGTGTTTCGGAGTTCCCTTTTTCTGGCTGCTCAAGGCGGAATCCGTTCCGCCCATCCATGACATCACGACCGATCCGCTGCATCCGCCCGCGTTCACTGCACTGATGCCGATCCTCCGCCAGGTACCGAACAGCCCGATCTATGGTGATGGCAGTGCCTCGGCCCGCAAGATGGAACGGGGGGCCGTGGTGGCCTTTGTCACTCGGGGGAGCGGACGGACGAACCGGCATGCGGCCGAGGTGGTCCGAAGCTGCGCGCACTGGGATGCCCGTTGCCTGTTTACGGTTCAGGAAGTCTACTATCCGATGATCCGTCCCCTCATCCTCGACCACGAGAGCCGTTCGGAGGCCTACGCCAAGACCCTCGAGCTGGTCCGGCAGCGGCACTGGCGGGTCGCCTTCGCCAGTCCGGGTACCGGCCGAATCGAGGCGGTGGCGCGGACCCCCTGGTTCGGTTTCAAGGACGATGTCGCCATCCGGATCCAAAAAGTGCCGGGTGGAGTGCGGATCGACATGCGTTCGGAATCCCGCATCGGGCTGTCGGACATTGGCCGTAACGCCTCGCGGGTGGAGCATTTCATGCGGCAGCTCAAGGCCCGACTGCGCAGCCGGTGAGGGCGTGGCTGGCCTTCCGCCGGACCGGCGGGGGGGAAGGCACGCCGTGGTCGTGAACCGCCGTCTGGCGGTCCGTTTGGGGGTGCTGGCGGCTGTCGTTTTGCTGGTCGCCGGAGCGTGGCGCTTCGGCCTTCTGGAGAGGCTCGAGGCGCTCCATCCCGGACGGGCGTTGTCCGGATTCCGGCTGGCGGTGCGCCAGCACGTGGTCCGGTCCCTCTTCCTTTTGGGTGGCCTCTACGTTCTGGTCACGATTCTGAGCCTGCCCGTCGCGGTGTACCTGTCCGTTCTGAGCGGGTTTCTGTTCGGTCGCTGGCTGGGGACGGGAATCGTCGTCTGCGCGGCCAGCCTGGGAGCCTTTGTACTTTTCGCTTTTGCACGCTGGCTGCTCGGCCGCTGGCTCAGGGGCCGGCTGGAACACCAACCCCAGGCGGCAGTCCTGCTACAGGGCTTCGAAGGCCATGCCTTCCATTACCTGCTCCTCCTGCGCCTCATTCCCCTGTTTCCGTTCTGGCTGGTCAACCTGGTGCCAGCCGTGACCACGATCCGGACCCGGGACTATGTGGTGGCCACCTTTCTCGGGATCATTCCAGGGAGTTTCGTGTTCGTCAACTTCGGGGCTCACCTGCGCCGGTTCCGTTTGGGTGATCCGTGGACTGCGGGGAACCTCACGGCGCTCGGCCTGGTCGTGCTGATCACGCTCCTGCCCTTGGCCTACCGGACCTGGAAAGGCCAGCCGGCATCCGGTCGGGGGCCGACGGCCGGATGAGTGCGGCACCTCCCCTCTCGATCATCATCCCGGTTCGCAATGATCGGGAGGCCCTCTTGGGCCTCGAAGCCTCCCTGGCCGCCTGGCGTGGGCGGGGATGCGAAATCATTGTCGTGGACGGCATGAGCCGGGATGACAGCGCGGAAATCGCCCGGCGCTGTGCCACTTGCTGCATCGAAACCCGGCCGGGCCGGGCTCGCCAGATGAATGCGGGTGCCCGGATCGCTCAATCCGACTGGCTGTGTTTTCTGCACGCCGATGTCCGCCTGTCGGAGGGGAGTCTCGATGCCTGGCTCGGGGAGGGGGTGCTCCCGGAGCGAGCGGGATGGGGCTGCTTCCGCCTCGGTTTCGAAACCGATCGCCTGACGTACCGTCTCATTGCCGCCGGCATCAACGGACGGGCCCGTCTGACCGGAATCGTGAGCGGAGACCAGGCGCTCTGGGTGAAGCGGGAGTGGTTCGCGCGGATCGGTGGATTCCCCGAGATTCCCCTCATGGAGGACATCGAGATCTCGAAACGGTTGCGGCGTCTCGCTCCGCCCTGCATCCGGTCCGGTCCGGTCTGGGTCTCCGCCCGCCGGTACGAACGGCACCGCCCTTGGCGGTTGGTGTTCCGCATGTGGAGGCTGAGGATCGCCTATGCCCTCGGGGCATCGCCTGCCCGTCTCGTCTCGCATTACGATCCGGACTACCCCAACGACTAGGCCACCGGTCGTGAACGGGCTCACCGGCGTCCGGATCGGCGTTTTCCTCTGCGCCTTGGTGGTCTTTTCCGTTCTGGAACGGCTGTATCCGAGACGACAGACCACCCGGCCGAGGGACCGGATCGCGAACCTGTGTCTGGCGCCCGTGGGCTCGCTGGCCGTCCGCCTTCTCGTTCCGGCCGGGCTCGTGGTCTTCGCCGCGGGCTGGACGGGTGGACTGTTTCCCTGGCTGGGCGTCCCTCGTCTGCCGGCCGTTCTGGCCGGGATCCTCATTCTGGATCTCGCCATCTACCTCCAGCATCGGCTGTTCCACCGGGTGCCCTGGCTATGGCGCCTGCACCGCGTTCACCATACCGATCTTGATCTGGATGCCACGAGCGGGGTCCGTTTCCATCCCGGGGAAATCGCCCTTTCCGCGTTCGTCAAACTGGCCGTGATTGCTCTTTTGGGTCTGCCGGCGCTGGCGGTTCTTGTTTTCGAGCTTCTGCTCAACGCCACCTCGCTTTTCAATCACAGCAATCTGGATCTGGGGCCCGCTGCGGACCGCCGGCTCAGGCGTGTGGTCGTGACTCCGGCCATGCACGAGATCCATCACTCGGCCTGGCCGGGAGAACTGGACCGTAATTTCGGATTCAATTTCCCGTGGTGGGACCATTGGTTCAGAACCTATCTGGAACGGAGTGAGGCACCCAGCGAGGTGCCCATCGGCCTGCCGATGCAGGGACGCCGGCGGCTCGGGTTCTGGGCGATGATGATCGAGCCGCTCCGGACTCGTGCGGCGGGAGGTTTTGCTCCCCCGCGGGTGGAGGGCCCGCTGCCCTGATGGAACCCATCCCGATTCTGCTCTTTGCCAAGGCGCCGGTGCCGGGCCAAGTCAAGACCCGGCTGTTGCCCACGCTGGGTGCGGAAGGGGCGGCGCAGTTGGCCGAGAAACTGGCTGAGGCCTCGATCGTGGCGGCCGGGGCTTCCGGGGTTGGTCCGGTTTCCCTCTGGGGGATGCCCGACTGCTCACATCCGTTCTTTGCCCGCATGGCCGAAAGCCATGGAGTGGAACTGTGCCGGCAGGAAGGTGCGGATTTGGGCGAGCGGATGGATCGGGCCTTGGGTTGTGTTCTCCGCCGCCATCCGGCCGCTCTCCTTGCGGGAACCGATCTCTGCCGTCCCACGCCCCAACTGTTCCGGGACGCGGCAGCCATCCTTGCGACCGGCACGGCGGAGGCGACCTTGGTGCCGAGCCTGGATGGGGGCTATGTGCTGATCGGACTCCGAAGACGCTGCCCGGAGCTCTTTTCCGGTCTCGATTGGGGCACGGGGGGGGTTTGCGGCGAGACGCTTGGGAGAATGTGCAGGCTGGGCCTGTCCTGCGGGCTCATGCCGGTTGAGCGCGACCTGGATACTCCTGCCGACTATGCCGAATGGATGAGGCACCAACCCGAACCTCCCGGAGGCGTCAGACGCGCCTGATGACCGGACTGGATCCGGTTTGTGTACACGTTCGAGAGCGGGCATTCGAGGGGGTGACCATGATCCCTTGACATCCTCCCCGGCCTGACTGCACCGCTCACTTTACAGGCGCAACGGGCATGTCCTGCCCTGGGAATGTTGATCGCGCCGATCAGATCGGCGTTTTCCTCGAAACCGCATTCGACGCATGCAAACCGTGCTTGCGTCCGCCGGTTATCCGCTGACACTTGCCCGCAGAACGGGCAGGTCCGGCTCGTGTTTTGCGGAGTCATCCGCCGTTCCACGCCAGCTTGTCGTCCAACTGGCGGCGGAACTCGAACCCACCTTGATCGAGAATCGACTTGTTCAGGCCGGACTTGGCCCGAACGGTCTTGCCGGGTTGTTCGACCGTCCCCGCCGCCGACTTGGACAGGTTCCTCACCGGCAAGTCCTCGATGCACACCATCGCGTGGTTTTGGCTGATCGTGGTCGAGGCCTTATGCAGGTCGTTTTGGCGGGCATTGCCGACGCGGGAGTGAATCTTCTGGACGCGGGCTTTCGCCTTCTTCCAGTTGTTGCTGGATTTCGTTTTGCGGCTCAACCTCCCGCTCGGTCGAAGCTCAAACTTGAAGACTTGGGGCCGTTGCATGCCTCAAGGTGTTCTGTGGCCGACGTCCTCCTTCGCATCATCCTGCAACGGCGCTTTGATATCCATCGTGCACCAATACATCGAGCAGCAGCAGACACCACACTGAAACCCAAGGACGCCTACGCCGTTCGCGCTATCCTCCCCCGCCTTGAACGACGGGACTTGCCGCGCACTGGGTCAGGAAGAGCGGTCGATCGCCCATCGTCAAGGTCGCTTACCCCCTCATGGATCACTGGGATGGCATGCTCTGCCGGCTCGAAAGCCAGATCACCACCGGCCTTCCGGAAGACCGCAACAGTCTCATCCCCCCCGCCAGGGAGAAAGCCCGGGGCTATCGCACCCACAAAACTTCATCGATCTGGCTCACCTCATCCTGGGCAAGCCGGATCAGAGACGACCCGCTTGAAATGACGAGGAATCATTTGTTTCCGAATGCCTGACCTGTGGTTTCTACCGCGAAGACGGCAGCGTGATTCTGGCGGTGCCGGACAGCCGGTGTCGAACGGTGCGCAATTTGTGGTCACATAATATGTTACCATGAGGTCACATGCTGAATGCGATGTAGTCACCATGAATATTTCAGTGCGTGAACTGAAGAGTCGACTTTCCGCCTATCTAGCCCGCGCGCGCCAAGGGGAAACGCTGGTGATTACGGCCCGGCGCAAGCCTTTGGCCCAGCTCGGCCCGCTGTCGGCGGCTGAGGTGTCCGGGATTGCGGGCGTGCAGTGGAACCGCGGCAAGCCCAAGCGCTTCCTGGAAAGTCAGGGAAAGGCACGTCTCAAGGGTGAGCCGGCCGCAAAAGCGGTGTTGGAAGATCGGTGATCCTGTATCTGGATACTTCGGCGCTGGTGAAACTCTATGTGGCCGAGGATTACAGCGATATTGTGCAAGCAGCCGCAAAGGCGGCCGACTCGCTGGTCTCCTCGGCGCTCGCCTATGTCGAGGCCCATGCGGCATTTGCACGGTTGCGCCACGAAGGGCTCCTGAGTGGACCGCAGCATGAACTGGCTCGCCAGCGCTTCAGGGAAGATTGGCGCGATATGCGACGTGTGGAAACCGGCGACTCGCTGCTGGAACGGGCGGTTGAATTGACCGAAGCTTTTGCTCTGCGCGCTTACGACAGCGTACACCTCGCAGCGGCCGATTACCTCTCACGCGCAACTAATGAGACACTGGTGTTTGCCTGTCACAATGCCGCGCTCAACAAGGCTGCCAAGGTGCTTGGCATGAGCCTGCTTGAGAGGCCCGTCCAATGACCATGCGGCATCGAAGACGCTGACCGGATATCTCTGGCCCTCATCGTGGGGGGGTAGGGGCGGGAACATGGTAAGGGGGCGAAAACAATGAGATCGGCAAAAACGGCAGGATGCCGTGGCACCTGCCGGTAGATCTCAAACACTTCAAGTCGCTGACGCTCGGCAAGCCGGTCATCGTGGGGCGCAAGGCTTTTGAAGCCATCGGTAAGCCTTTGCCCGGGCGGCGCAACATGGTTGTCGCCCATAACCGAGGATTGTATACGGACGGCATTGAGGTGGCGCATTCGCTGCGCGATGCGCTGGTACTTGCCGCCGGCACACGCGCGTTTCGAGGCCGGCACTTTCCCGCCGCTCTCGATCCGGGCGGCTGGCGGGAAACCGCGCGTGAGGACCACGCGACCGATCGGCCATTCCTTATTTGACGCTGGAGCGGCTATTGTTAAAGAATCTGGTCTGAATGGCACACTATTCAGAGGAACGCAGGGAATCGGTGCTATGCAGGATGCTTACCGGGGAGATTGGACCTCCCCTGCGACAGATATCTAAATTGCAATCCGTTCGACTTCATCGAACGAGATCTCATCCTCGCGCCGGTCTGCGCCGTTGGGGCTTCCAGATCCCCTCGGCGATCCTCCACTGGCGCAGGGTCGCGACCGAAAGGCTGTATCGGTGAACCTCCACCAGTTTCTCGCACGCCAGCGTCGGACCGAAGTCGGCGTAACGGGTCCGCACCCGATCCATGATCTCGGCGCGTACCGCGACGCCAATCGTATTGTTGGGATACTGGCCCCGGTGCCCCGAGACCAGCCCGAGGGCTCCTGGATTCCGATACCGGTGCACCAGGCGTTTGACATGCCGCACAGTCCCCCCCAACTGCCTGGCCGCCTCGCGCTGACGAAGCTCTTTGCTCTGGACCGCCTGGATCACTCCCAGCCGGTCGACTTCCCTCTGACTCATCATGATGCACCCCTCGGTCATGGCCCCCCTGAATCCAAAAGGGGACATTACTGCCTTGGGCTAACAGGAAGAGGCTCAGGATTGACAAACGCTAGCAATTTTGACTAGAATGATAAACTCGCGTTTTTTTATCCATAATTAATGACTGGGGTACCCGAGATCCGAACACAGAGGGTTCTTTCCCGCATTCCCGCATGGCAAGTACACCCATCGGCGTCTGGAGTTCGTAAGGAACGACCTTGATCCTCGTCCTGGGATACGGTGCGGTTGTTCTGCCGTTCGCAGCCGCCCTCATTGCACTTCTTTCGGACCTTTTTCCCCGAACCGTCCGAGCCGGTTTTTTTTTGCTTCTTGCTGCGGGTGGTGGGGTCAGTGTCGTCGCCGGGGTCGGGTGTCTGCTCACGGGCGGGATCGTAACCGGCCAGCTGGGGCTCGGTCTGCCCGGACTGGCCTGGCATCTCCGGCTGGATCCCCTGTCCGGATTTTTCCTGGCGGTGACCGGAATCGTCGTGGTGGCCGTGGCCTGCTACGGACCCGCCTATGTTCGCCAGTACCAGAATGGCCAACAGCCCCTGTCGGCACTGGGGTTTTTCACCGGCATCTTCGTCGCCGGCATGCAGCTGGTGCTCCTCGCCAATGACGTGTTTCTGTTCATGTTGGCATGGGAGATCATGTCACTGTCCAGCTATTTTCTCGTGACCTACCAGCACCAGCACGCCGCCAACCGGCGGGCGGGGTTTCTCTACCTGCTCATGGCGGAAGGCAGCGCGCTCCTGATCCTTTTGGCCTTTGGGATACTGGCAGCATTTGCCCATGGATTGACCTTCGGTGCTCTGCGGGCGGCCCATGTGCCGGTCGAATGGGCAACGGCTGCTTTTGTCCTGGCGCTGCTTGGTTTTGGCCTCAAAGCGGGTCTCGTGCCGTTTCATGTCTGGTTGCCGGAAGCCCATCCTGTGGCTCCATCGCACATTTCCGCCCTGATGAGCGGACTGATGCTCAAGGTGGCGGTCTATGGGTTCATCCGGTTTGTCTACGGGCTCGTGGTTCACATCCAATGGAGATGGGGGCTGGCCGTGCTGATTCTGGGAACCGTCTCAGCACTTTTCGGGGTGCTGTACGCCATCATGCAGCATGATCTGAAGCGGCTGTTGGCCTACCACTCGGTAGAAAACATCGGGATCATCTTCATGGGGCTCGGCCTGTCGATGATCTTCATCGGAACGGGGCATCCGGTGCTTGGCGTCCTGGGACTGATTGCGGCGCTCTACCACACCCTCAACCATGCGCTCTTCAAGAGCCTGCTTTTTCTGGGTTCGGGCGCCATCCTCCTGCGGACCCACGAGGGGGATCTGGAACACATGGGCGGACTGATCCGGCGCATGCCGCAGACGGCCCTGTTGTTCCTGATCGGCTGTCTCAGCATTTCCGCCTTGCCGCCCTTCAATGGTTTTGTCTCCGAATGGCTGACTTTCCAGACTGCACTCCAGGTCTCCGTGCTGTCCAATACCGTTTTGCGTGCCGTCCTTCCGGTTTCGGCTGCGCTTCTTGCGCTCACCGGAGCCTTGGCGGCGACCTGCTTCGTCAAGGTCTACGGGGTCGCCTTCCTCGGCCGCTCGCGGACCCGCCGGATCCGCCATGCCCGGGAGGTGGCGTGGGGGATGCGCGTCGGTATGGGGCTTTTGGCCTTGTTATGCCTGGTGTTCGGAATCCTGCCCACCCTGACGATCCGTCTTATCGAATCCGTTCCCCGGCTTCTGCTGCATCGGGGTCTGCCCAGCGCCTCCGTCCATGGCTGGCTGTGGCTGACGCCGGTCTCGGCGCGGGTGGCGTCCTATTCGGCACCCCTTCTGGTCCTCGGGCTGGTGCTGATGCTGGCTCTCGGCTATGGGCTGTTGCATCCGCGGCGCCGGCGGGCCGCCATCCGCCGATCCCATGCCTGGGACTGCGGATTCGGGGGTCTGACGCCGCGCATGCAATACACTTCGACGGCCTTTTCCATGCCCATCCGGAGAATCTTCAGTCCCGTCTGGACACTCAAGGAACAAACCGAGGTTCAGATGGATGATCGCGAGCCGCTGCGTGTGGCAGGAATCCGCTACCAGCTGCAGATCAGCGACCGAATCTGGCCCCTCCTGTATGAACCGATGGCCCGCGGGCTGCAGTTGGTGACCCGGCGGATCGGCCGGATCCAGACGGGTCGCGTGCGGACGTATCTGGCTTACTCCTTTTTCACACTCCTTCTGCTGCTGTGGCTGGTTCGCTGACCCTCTGGTCGCTGGCACTGCTGCAGGTGCTGGTGTTCATCGCGGGTGCTCCGCTGCTCACCGGCTGGATCCGGCGAGTCCGGTCCGCGCTACAGAACCGCGCGGCTCCGCCAATCTGGCAGCCCTATCGCGAACTCGCAAAACTGTTCCGCAAGAATGTTGTGCTGGCGGACGAGGCTTCCTGGATTTTCCGGACGACCCCCTATGTCGTGTTGGCAGCCACGGTATCCGCTGCAGCCGCCCTGCCCGCCGTGGCCACTCATCTGCCGACGGATGCGATTGCCGATGTGATCGTCTTGGTGGGGTTTTTGGCGCTGGCCCGTTTCTTCCTGGCACTGGCCGCCATGGATGTCGGTACGGCCTTCGGCGGCATGGCGGCCTCTCGAGAAATGATGGTGGCCTCGCTGGCCGAACCCGCCATGCTGATCGCGGTTTTCACGCTTTCCATGACCGCTGGGAGCACCAACCTCTCGACCGCCGTGGGTTACATCCTGCACAGCGGTCTGGTGCTGCGGCCGGCGTTTGTCTTTACCTTGGTGGGCCTCCTGATGGTGGCCATCGCGGAGACCGGTCGCCTGCCGGTCGACAACCCGGCGACCCATCTGGAACTGACCATGATCCACGAGGGGATGATCCTGGAGTACGGCGGGCGGCATCTGGCCTTGATCGAATGGGCCTCCGAGATCAAGCTCATGATCTATGGCGTTCTGATCGCCGATCTCTTCCTGCCTTGGGGGATCGCGACCCGGCTGACGGTCCCGTCCCTGCTGCTCGGATCAATTGCGCTCGTCGCCAAGCTGGCCTTCTGGGGGGGGCTATTGGCCATGGTCGAAACTCATTTTGCCAAAATGCGTCTTTTTCGCGTTCCCGAGTTTCTGAACATCGCCTTCCTGCTGTGCTTGCTCGGATTGCTGAGCCACCTGATTCTGGAGGTCGCGCTCTGATGGCGACACTCAGCCTTTACGGACAGTCCATCCTGGTCCTGGCTTCCCTGATCCTGTTTACCTCCTTCGCGCTCCTCGCGCAAACGCGTGCGCTTCCGCTGATCCGACTGTTCGCCTGGCAGGGCATCCTTCTGGCCGTGACCACGGCGCTGGTCGCCTGGGTGACACACCAGCCCCATCTCTATGTATCTGCACTGCTGACGCTGGGCCTCAAGGCACTGCTCATCCCATGGCTGCTGATTCGCCTGGTGAACCGGCTGGGTCTGCACAACGAGGTGGAAAACCCGAAAGCGAACGCCCTGGTGTTGCTCGGTGCCGCTGCCCTCACCGTTTTCTGCTACGAGATCGCGCTGCCCATCATGCGCCTGTCCACTCTCCTCACCCGCAACGTCATTGCGGTCAGTCTGGCCGTCGTTCTGCTCGGCATGCTGCTGATCATCGTACGCAGCAAGGCAGTCACCCAAGTGGTGGGGTTCATGTGCATGGAAAACGGTCTCTTTTTTGCCGCTGTCGTTGCCACATACGGGATGCCCATGGTGGTGGAACTCGGGGTCGCGTTTGACGTCTTGATCGCTGCCATCCTTTTTGGCCTGTTTTTCCTGCAGATCCGGGACAGCATCGACTCGCTCGACATTGATCGGTTGAGCCGGCTTCGGGAGACTGACGAATGAGCAGTGGAGCGGCCCTGCTGGCTCCCCTACTGCTGGTCCCGCTCGCGGGCGTGATCATCCTGGCGGTTTTGGGACACAGCCGGCGGGCCGGCTGGATCAACATCGGGATTTCCCTCCTGACCCTCTTGGCTTCCCTCGGGCTGGCTGCGGTCGTTCTCGAGAAAGGCCATCTTCTGATCGGCGGCGGGATGTTTTATATCGATGCCTTTAACGTTTATCTTCTGGTGCTGACCGCTTTTGTGGGACTGACGACGGCTATTTTTTCCCGCGCCTATATGCTTGACGAGATGGCGCATGGACGGGTCAACACGAAACGTCTGCAGCTGTACCATGCGATGTACCAGGGGTTCTTGTTCACGATGTTGCTGGCGTTGTCGACCAACAATCTCGGGATCCTGTGGGTGGCCATGGAGGGCGCAACCCTGGCCACGGTGATGCTGGTCAGCCTCTATCGGACCCCGGAATCCGTCGAGGCGGCGTGGAAATATTTCATCCTGTGTGGCGTGGGCATCGCCCAGGCCCTGTTCGGAACGGTGCTCCTGTTCTTTGCGGCCGAACGGGTGGTTCATCATCGGGACCGGGCTCTCTGGTGGAACGTCTTGTATGCACGGGCGGACCATCTTGACCCGGCCGTCATGAGCTTGGCCTTCGTGTTTCTCCTGGTCGGCTACGGGACCAAGGTGGGCCTGGTTCCGCTGCACAACTGGCTGCCTGATGCCCACTCGGAAGGTCCGACCCCCATCTCGGCCGTCCTGTCCGGGCTCCTGCTCAATGTCGCCCTGTATGCGCTGGTGCGGATCAAGATGCTGGCCGATCCCACCCTGGGGGCTCTGCCGGGCGAGTTGATGATGGCGTTCGGCCTTTTGTCGTTTCTCGTGGCGGTTTTCTTTCTGCATCGCCAGCGGGATATCAAGCGCCTGTACAGTTACTCTTCCATCGAGCATATGGGGCTCATGACCTTCGGTTTCGGACTCGGAGTCCCCTTGGCCACGTTTGCGGCCCTGTTGCACATGACGGTCCATTCGCTGACCAAATCGGCCCTTTTTGTCTCCGCCGGTCATGCCATCCATCTGGCCGGAACCCAGAGCATGGAGAGAATCCGGGGACTGATCCGGGCCGAACCCACGGTGGGATGGGGGCTCCTCATCGGGACGGTGGCCATTGCCGGATTTCCGCCGTTCGGGATTTTCACGAGCGAGTTCCTGCTGCTTCTCGCGACCCTCCAGAGCTGGCCTTGGCTCACGCTGCCGCTGTTGGCCGGTCTGCTCATTGCATTGGCGGGGCTTTTGCGCCATGTGCAACCCATGGTCTACGGCGAACCCATGGCCGGGTGGAAGCCGGTCCGCGCCAACGTGCTTCCGGTGGCTGTGCACTTGGCCCTTGTTCTCTGGCTCGGGCTCGCGATTCCGGTCATTCTTGCTCACTGGTTCATCCATGCCACGATCCTCATTTCCGGCAGGTCGCCCTGGTGACGGCCCTCCTTCCCGAGCGCAGGCCCGGGGAGAGGCATGGACGCGCCTCTCCAGGTTTGAACCATGAATGATCCGATGCCGGCAGAGTCGGGATCCGGGCTGCCTCTCTATGTGCAACCGGTTCCACCGGATTCCGGCCGCCCAGAGCGGTCGTCACGTCCGTTGGTCCGGCAGTTTGTCGTGGCGCCGGAAAACTGGGCCCGTCTCGCGGGTGATGCCGCGCGGGCCAGCTGGCGCTGGAGCGGGATCTGGGCCGAGGACCGATCACCGGTCCTGGAACTTTCGCTCCTGCTGGAACGGGCCGGCCAGTATTCCTGGGTCCGGACCCGGATCCCCCTCGATGCCCTTCGGCTTCCTTCCCAGACATCGGCCTATCCGGCGGCCGACCGGATGGAGCGCCGTATCCACGACCTGTTTGGCCTCGTGTTTTCGGATCACCCGGATCCGCGCCGCTGGATCCGGCACCAGGGCTGGTCCGGCGAGGACTTCCCGCTGCGCCGGATGTACCCCACGGCCGGACGACCCGAGCGATCCACTCCCCCCGACGCGGATTACCCCTTTGTGCTGGCACAGGGATCGGGGGTCTGCGAGATTCCCGTGGGTCCGATTCACGCCGGCATCATCGAACCCGGTCATTTCCGTTTCCAGGTGGTCGGGGAGACCATTCTCCGCCTGGAGGAACGCCTCGGCTACGCCCACAAGGGGATCGAGAAGATTGCCGAAGGTCGTGACCCGCAAGGCTTGGTCCGCCTGGCCGGACGGGTGTCGGGCGACAGCACGGTCAGTCATGCCTGGGCGGCCTGCCAGGCCATGGAACAGGCGGCGGGCCTCCCGGTCCCGGGGCGGGCCCAGGTCCTGCGTGCGCTTTTTGCGGAGCGGGAACGCATCGCCAATCATCTGGGTGACATTGGCGCAATCTGCGGAGATGTCGGTTTTGCCTTTGGCCAGTCCCAATTCGGACGCTTGCGTGAGGTTTTCCTCAGGCTCAATGACGAACTGTTCGGACACCGGTTGCTGATGGACGTGATCACGCCCGGTGGAGTTCGGTGTGACCTGCCCGCGGACGGGGCATCACGCCTGCTGGAGGAGCGGGCCCGGTTGCGCCACGAACTGGCCACCCTGAGGCCGGCTCTGGCGGACAATACCTCGCTCCAGGATCGTTGGTGCGGGACTGGCATTCTGCCCGGGGAAGTGGCCCGGACGCTCGGTGTCCTGGGTTATGTGGCCCGTGCGAGCGGGGTTGACCATGACCTCCGGCGCGATGCCCCCTACGTGCCGTACGACTTGCTTGAGATCCGGGTTCCGGTGGCTGATGCAGGCGATGTCGCTGCGCGGGTGCGCATCCGGCAGGATGAAATCGATATTTCCCTGGGGCTCATGGCCGATCTGCTGGACATTCTGCCGGACGGACCGTGTCAGTCGGCTTGGCTCGCGCCGCAGCCTGGGGCCGAGGGTTTGGGGTTCGTGGAAAGCTGGCGGGGGGAACTCTGGGCTTATGTCCGCTTCGGAACCGATGGGTTGATTGCCCGTTATCATCCCCGGGATCCCAGTGTTCTCAACTGGTCGGCCCTGGAGCACCTGATTACGGGGGCCATCGTGCCCGACTTTCCGGTCTGCAACAAGTCCGTCAATGGATCCTATGCCGGCCATGACCTGTAAACCCGGCCGATTCATGCCGGATTGGGGCACCGATCCGTTTTCCTATCCAAGGGAGGACCTGCCGTGTTCCGCCAGCTGACTCGAATTTGCCGGGTCGGAATCGTGAGCGAGCCCACCCCGTGCGGTCGTGGACCGGCCCTGGATCTTCTGGGTCCAAGGCTTGAGGATGCGGTGAGCCGGATTTTTCACGGCAGCCTGGCGATCCGGCAGGTGGATGCCGGCTCCTGTAACGGCTGCGAACTCGAAATCCAGGCGCTCAGCAACCCCTACTACGCCATTGAACGGTATGGAATTCATTTCGTGGCTTCACCCAGGCATGCCGATCTGTTGCTGGTCACGGGTCCGGTCTCGCGTCACATGCAAACTGCGCTGCGGCTGGCCTACGAGGCCATGCCCGAGCCCAAGCGGGTGCTTGCCGTGGGACATTGTGGTGCCGATGGCGGAGAGTTCGGGGTCTCCTATGCGAGCTGTGGCGCGGTGCATCGGGTCATCCCGGTGGATGGGGTCATCCGGGGATGTCCGCCCTCACCCGCGGTCCTCGTGCAGGGAATCCTGGAGTTGATTGATCCGGCGTTGTTGCAGGTTCCTGCCCCCGATCCGGACTCGGATCCCCCGGCCTCAAGGGAGGGACTTTAGTGCGGCATTCTGTTAAGGTAGAAGTGGAAACGCAGAGTGGGCTAGGCAGTCGCTCCACCTCCCGTGGAGAGGAAAGTCCGGGCTCCTCGGATCGAAGCGCCAGGTAACGCCTGGGGGGCGCGAGCCCACGGAAAGTGCCACAGAGAACAGACCGCCGAAGCCGTCAGGCTGGCAAGGGTGAAAAGGTGCGGTAAGAGCGCACCGCGCGGCTGGTAACAGTCCGCGGCACGGAAAACCCCGCTTGGAGCAAGACCAAATAGGGGAGCATGTCGCTTCGGCGACACGTGTGATCCGCACGGCTCCCGGGTCGGTCGCTAGAGTGTATCGGTGACGATGCATCGAGAGGCATGACTGTCCACGACAGAACCCGGCTTATCGGCCCACTCTGCGTTTCCCTTTATTTCCCACCCGGACGGCTCCGGGATCCGGCACAGCGCACCCGCGCCGCAAGCTCCACCTTGACCCGTCGCGTGTGATGGAGCCCCGGGACCCTCCTGGCGGGCGCTTGAGCGGCCGCAAAGGTCAAAAGCGGCGTCGGCCGGAACGGGTGGCCGATGGCAGTGATCCGGATTCCGAGTAGGTGAGTCTCTGTCCGCCCCAGCGCCGCGCACGCCTCGTGGGCCAGGCCGGCCAACTCATGCAGGCCCTTCAGCATGAGCGCATGGCGGGTCCGGGAACTGCCGACCGGCCGGTAGCGGATGGAAACGACTTCGAGCTGTTTTTCCAGCAGGGCAAGCAGACCGCCGATCCGCCGCCCGTTGCCGGATTCCAGGGTCAGGTCATCGGTGGCCTGCCACGAGGTGGTCCGTCCATGCACCCAGGTCAATGGCCGCGAGGCGAGAGCGCTGGTGTGGAAGGGGATCCGGGTTCCGCTCTGGCGCCGGATTTCGCCGACCGCCCAGCGGAGCTTGCGGTTGGCGAGACGCTCGGCGACGATCGGGTTTGCCGCGCGGCCCACAGCGCTGAGTATCGCCTGGATGCGGGAGGTCACGCGGGTTTCGACATGCAGCGAAAAATGCAGGAGCGTTCCCCCTCCGGGTGGCGTCAGGGTGCGGGCTGCGGCCGTACCCAGCAGGCCGACAGTCAAGGCACTCTGCACGAGCCAGAACCCTGCCAGCCCGATCCACCCCATCCGTGCCGCGGTCTGCCGTCGATTGCCCACGGGTTGCCCTCCTCGGATGAAAGCAGTCTAGCCGATTCCGGGTTTCCCGGAGTCTGCACCCTTGGAATCCCTCCATTCCGGGGCGCGCGCTCTGCGCGATTTTCCAAGACTTGATCACGGTTTTTGCCGAGCATCCGGGAAGAGCGGGATGGCCGTTTTATATGAATATGATTTATAAGATAAAAAATAATGGCCCCCCGGCCTGATTCCCGTGCACAGACTGGTTTTGTGCCGGGGGACTTGCACTGTGGTAAAAAGTGGTAAAAACTGGGCTGAATCAGCCACAGGAGCCGGCTTTGTATCGTGGTGTCAATCAGGTCGCGCTGGACGAGAAGGGGCGGTTTTCGATCCCGACCCGTTACCGTCGGCCTTTGGCCGAAGCCTGCGAAGGACACTTCGTGTTCACGGTCGATCGCGACGAGTGCCTGCTCCTTTACCCCTTGCCGGAGTGGGAAGTCGTCGAGAACCAGCTTGCCGGTCTGCCCAACCTCGACCCTCAGACGCGACGTTTGCAGCGGCTTCTCTTGGGTCACGCCACGGAGGTGGCGATGGATTCGCATGGGCGCCTCCTGGTTCCCCCGCCCTTGCGGGAGTTCGCCCGCCTCGACCACCGAACGGTCCTGATCGGACAGGGCAACAAGTTTGAACTCTGGGAAGAGACGCGCTGGAACGACCACCGCCGAATCTGGCTGGCCGAGTCGCCGGGTTCGGGTCCCGGTCTGCCGGCCGAACTGCTCAATCTCAGACTATGAGGCAGCCGGATCGTGGAGCCCCCCCATATTCCGGTCCTCGCCGACGAGGTGGTCCGCTGGATGGTGCAGGAGCGTGACGGGATCTATGTCGATGCCACTTACGGCCGTGGCGGGCATGCCCAGGCCCTCCTGCGCTCCCTCGGACCGGACGGACGCCTCATCGTGGGAGACCGGGATCCCGAGGCGGTGGCCCATGCCCGCCGGATTCTGGGTCCGGAGGGTCGGTGCACGGTCTGCGAAGGACGGTTTTCGCAGCTCGGGCACTGGCTTCAGGTTGAAGCAGTGACCGGAAAAGTCGATGGCATCCTGTTCGACCTCGGTGTCTCCTCCCCGCAACTCGATGATCCCCGCCGCGGGTTTTCATTCCAGTCCGAGGGTCCGCTCGACATGCGGATGGACCCGGGGGGCATGACTGCGGCCGAGTGGCTCATGCGGACACCCGTGCCGACCATCGAACGGGCGCTCGCCGAGTGGGGGGAAGAACGCTATGCACGGCGCATCGCGCGCGCCATCGGCGAGGAACGGCGTCGGCACGAGCCCTGGACCACCGTCCGTCTTGCGAACCTCGTGAGCCGGGTCGTGCCACACCACGAGCGCCGCAGGCATCCGGCGACGCGGACCTTTCTGGCGCTGCGCATCGCGGTCAATCACGAGCTCGACGAACTCCGGTCGGTTTTGCCGCAGGCTCTGGCCGCGCTCCGTCCCGGCGGCCGCCTCGCGGTTGTGAGTTTCCATTCGCTCGAGGACCGGATCGTCAAGCGTTTCATGAAGGGGACCGAGCCCTCCGGTCGGCTGGCCCCGGTTCCGGCGCCGCGCCTGCGCCCGCTCACGGATCCCATCCGTCCCACCGAGGAGGAATCCCGCGTCAATCCCCGTGCCCGCAGCGCCCTCCTGCGGGTGGCCGAGCGGCTCCCATGACGGCCTCGAGACTTGTCACCGCCATGCTCGCGATCCTCCTCTTCGCCAGTGCGCTGCTGGTGGTCCAGGCCACCTACGAGCACCGCAGCCGGCTGGCCCGCCTGTTCCAGCTCAAGACCGTCCACCACATCGAGGAAGCCCGCCGCATGCAGCTCCTGCTCCAGCAGGGAACGCTCACCAATCATGCGCGCATCGCCCGGCTGGCCCGGATCAAGTTCGGCATGCATCCGCCTCATCACATCCAGCTCATCATCGTGGGGAAGCGATGAAAGCGCCCCCGCCGCCAGCTCCGAGCCTGCCTCGTTGGCTGGTTGTGATCGGCGTGTTTGCGCTGGCCATGGCCGGCCTGTTTCTCCGGGCGGCGTGGCTGGATGGAACCGACCGCCGGTTCCTGCTGCGGCAGGCCCTGGATCGCTCGCTCCGGATCCTGACGCTCCCGGCTCACCGCGGCCTGATCGTGGACCGCAACGGACAACCACTCGCCGTGAGCGCCCCGGTCGACGATCTTTGCCTCGATCCGCGCGTCTTCATCCACGAGACCGCCGACTGGCCACGTCTCGCGGATCTGCTCGGATGGCCGGAATCCCGCTTGGCCCGCCGGGTCGGATTTGCACGCCACCTCTACTTCCTTTACCTCCGGCGGGACATGGATCCCTTCAAGGCCGAATCCATTCTGAACCAGGGCATCCCCGGTGTTTTTCTGGTGCCTGCCGACAAGCGTTTCTATCCGGCGGGTGCAATCGCGGGCCAGCTCGTCGGCTACACCAATATCGATGACCATGGTGCCGGCGGCCTCGAGCTCGAGTTCAACCGTTGGCTCGAGGGCCACGACGGCCGAATGGAGGTGATCCAGAACGGCCGTGGCCAGACCGTCAGCGTGGCCCGCGTGATGCGCCGGCCTGAGCCCGGCCACCGACTGCGGACCAGTATCGACCTCAGGCTCCAGTACCTGGCCTACCGGGCCCTGCGCAAGGAGATTCGCAGGGAGCAGGCCAAATCCGGATCGGTGGTCGTGGTCAACCCCCAAACCGGGGAGATCCTGGCCATGGTGAGCCTGCCATCCTTCAATCCGAACAACCGGGCGGACTACCGTCCCGACCGCATGCGGGCGCGTGCCGCAACCGATATGTTCGAGCCCGGCTCCTCCTTCAAGCCGTTCACCATTTCGGCGGCTCTGGCCAGCGGCCGCTATGAACCCTGGAGCCTCATCAACACCGGCCACGGGGTTTTCCGGGTCGGCAACTATACCATCCGCGACGATGCTGACTGGGGGACGATCGATCTCACCACGCTGCTCGAAAAATCGAGTAACGTCGGAGCCGCCAAGATTGCCCTCTCCCTGCCGCGCCATTTCCTCTGGCAGGCTTACCGCGACTTCGGGTTCGGGCAGACTACGGGGACGGGATTCCCCGGCGAGGCACCGGGTATCCTCCACCGCTGGTTCGAATGGCCGCCCGCCGCGCATGCGGCGATTGCCTACGGCTATGGCGTGTCCGTCACGGCCCTGCAGCTGGCCCGGGCCTATTCGATCTTGGCCGACGGGGGGGTCCGCCGTCCGCTCACCTTCCTCGATCTCAAGCGGGCTCCCGAGGGTCACCGCGTGATTACCGCTCGGCTCGCACGGACACTCCGAACCATGCTGGAGACCGTCGTTTCGCCGGCCGGAACCGGGTTTTTGGCCCAGATTCCCTACTATCGGGTGGCTGGCAAGACGGGGACCGCCCGCCTTTTCATTCACGGGCACTACTCGCACCGGGTCTACAACTCGGTCTTTGCCGGGATGGCCCCGGCCGGCCATCCGCGGTTTGTCGTGGTCGTGATCGTCAAGCACGCCCTCAAGGCTTACTTTGGCGGACTCGTTGCGGCTCCGGTTTTCGCCCAGGTGATGCAAAGTGCCCTGCGACTCTACGGCGTCCCGCCCTCCCACTGGCCGAAACGGACGCCCCCCATCCTCCTGCGATCCGTCGCACCGGTGAGCTGAAATGACGCCGCTGCCCCGTCTTTCGGACTGCCTCGACGGATTCACGACGGATCCGGTGCCCGACCTTGCCGTTACCGGGCTCACGCTGGACAGCCGGTCGGTCGAGCATGGAATGGTTTTCCTCGCGGTGCAGGGCAGCCGGAAACACGGTCTCGACTATCTGGTCGAAGCCCGTGCCCGTGGAGCCGCCGCCGTGGTCTACGAGCCGGTATCCGGACTCCAGGCACCCACCGGACTGCCGGCCATGGCGGTGGAGAGACTCGGTCATCACGCCGGCGAGATCGCCGCCCGTTTCTACGAACACCCGAGCACCGCCCTCTGGTTGGCTGCGGTGACGGGAACCAACGGAAAGACCTCGGTCGCCTGGTTTCTGGCCCAGGTCCTGGAGGCGCTCGGGGTACCGACAGGCTACCTGGGTACGCTCGGTGCCGGTCCGGTGGGTCGGCTCGAGCCGCACGACCGGACGACTCCCGATCCGGTCTTTCTGCAGGCCACCTGGGCTCGCTGGCGTGATCAGGGATTGCGGGCGGTTGCACTCGAGGCCTCTTCCCATGCGCTGGATCAGGGCCGGCTGGCGGGCACCGACCTCGATCTCGGACTCTTCACGAACCTCACGCCCGAACACCTCGATTACCACCGGGATCTCGCCGGGTATCGGGCCGCCAAGGCCCGTCTGTTTGCCGATTTCCCTTTGCGCGCCGCCGTCTTCAATGTGGGTGACGCGACCGGCCGTGAGTGGGCCCGCAGTCCCGCCGGGCCCGAGCGCCGACTCCGCGTGGCCTGCGACCCGGAGCCCGGGTGGGAGGTGGATCTTGCCATCCGCAGGGGCATTCGCCAGTCCGCGGACGGACTTTCGTTTGAACTGGCCGAACGCGGACGGTCGGTGTTGGTGAAGACGGCCCTGTGGGGACGTTTCCACCTGGAAAACCTGCTCGTCGTTGCGGGGGCTCTGCGACTGCGCGGGCTCGACCTGGCGGAGATTGCGGCGCAGCTGGGGCCCCTGCGGGCGCCACCAGGCCGTTTCGAACGGTTCGAGGCACCGGGCCGGCCGCTCGTAATCGTCGACTATGCGCATACCGGAGATGCTCTGCTCAAGGCCCTCACCTCGCTGCGTGGATACGTTTCGGGGCCGATCACGGTGGTTTTCGGTTGTGGGGGGGACCGGGATCCCCACAAGCGTCCGGTCATGGGCCACGTGGCCGCGACCTACGCCCAGCGGATCATCGTCACTGACGACAATCCGCGTGACGAATCGCCGGATGCCATTGCCCGCGAGATCTCGAGCGGGGTGCCTCACGGGCACTGGCTTCGCATTGAGCACGATCGCCGGGAAGCCATCCGGCTGGCACTGTCCGTGACGGATTCGACCGGTGCCGTGCTCGTGGCGGGCAAGGGGCATGAAACGGTCCAGGTCGTGGGCGATCGTGAACTGCCCTGTTCCGACCGCGGAAACGTGAGCGAACTGCTCTACGGGGAGGGTCGGCCATGATGGAATGGCGCTTGACCGAGATCGCCCGCCAGACGGCCGGTCGATTGCGCGGACCGGACGGCCTGTGCCGGGGGATCTCAATCGATACCCGGACACTGGTGCCCGGCAACCTGTTTGTTGCCCTGTCGGGACGGGTGGCGGACGGTCATGATTTTGCAGGCCGGGCCCTGGCAGGCGGGGCCGGGGGCGTCCTGATCGCTGAACGGGCCGGGCTGACCTGCGAACCGGCGGTGGTGGTCGCCGATCCACTTCACGCCCTTGGCGAACTGGCCCGGGCCTGGCGCCGGCAGCTCCGGGCGCCCGTCGCCGCCATCACCGGGTCGAATGGCAAAACCACGGTCAAGGAAATGCTGGGAGCGGTCCTCCGGACGGCGGGCCGGGTGCTCGCCACCGCGGGCAACTACAACAACCAGATCGGAGTCCCGCTGACCCTCCTCAATGGGGAGGAGGCTCCCGATTTCGTGGTGCTCGAACTCGGCACCAGCCGGCCCGGAGAAATTGCCCTGCTGGGCACCCTCGCGGAACCGGACCTTGCGCTCGTGACCAACGCGCAGGCGGCCCATCTCGAGGGACTGGGCACGGTCGAAGCCGTCGCCCGCGAGAAGGGATCCCTCTATGAGGCGCTCGCGCCCACCGGGGTGGCCATCCTTCCGGAGGAAGATCCGCACGCGCCGGAGTGGCGTCGCCGGATCGGCAGCCGCCCGCTCGTCACCTTCGGGTGGGAGCGGGGTGATTTTCACTTTGCCGCACCCCCCCGCTGGAACCGGCACGAGGCGCGCTGGGAGGGGTTTGCGGTCGTCGGTGGGGACGGCTACCCGATCACCCTGCCCCTGATCGGCCGCCACAACCTCGTCCATGCCCTGGCCGCCGCTGCCGCCGCCTCGGCCTGGCACATTCCACCCGCACAGAGCCTGGCCGCCCTGAGCCGGTTCCACGGCGTGCCCCGCCGGCTGCAACTCCGCCCGGGCCCGGGGAGCAGTCACATCCTGGACGACTCGTACAACGCGAACCCCGAGTCTCTGCTGGCCGGGATCGAAAGCGCGCTCGGTTTTGGCGATCCGGTCTGGCTGGCCCTCGGGGATCTCGCCGAACTGGGTCCGGCCGAGTCGGAATGGCATGACACACTCGGACACGAGGCTCGCCGACTCGGCGTGGCGCGCGTCTATGCCACCGGAGCGCTGATGCAGTTGTTCGTGCACGCCTTCGGTTCCGCGGGTGGGGCCTGGTTCCGGGATTCTGGCACGCTCATCGATGTCCTGCGGCGGGACCTCGAGGGCCAGGCGGTGCTGGTGCTGGTCAAGGGATCGCACAGCGCCCGGATGGAGGAGGTGGCCGATGCGCTGAGCCGGGCGGAGGAGGGGAGCCGTGCTCGTCTGGTTCACTGACTGGCTGATGCACTGGGCCCCCGGTTTCCGGGTCTTCCATTATCTGACCTTCCGGATCATCCTGGCCACCCTGACATCGCTCACCCTGAGCCTCCTGATCGGTCCCTGGATGATCCGCCGTCTCGACCGGCTCGGTGTCGGACAGGTCATCCGGATCCTCGGTCCCGAGCAGCATCAGAGCAAGCGCGGCACCCCGACCATGGGTGGCACCCTCATCCTGCTTGCGACTCTCCTGGCCACGTTCCTCTGGGCCAGTCCGGAAAACCGCTACGTGGCGCTCGCGCTGGCGACCTTGTTCATCTTCGGGTTCATCGGCGGAATCGATGACTACCTCAAGCTCACCCGCCGCTCAAGCCAGGGACTACGGGCGCGGGACAAGTTCATGTGGCAGGGGCTTGCGGCGCTTGGTCTCGTGGTGGCGCTCAAGGTCACCGACCGGAACCCCCTGGCCACGACGCTGCTGATCCCGTTCGTCAAGCACGCGGATGTCCCGCTCGGAACCGCCGGCTTCATCCTGCTTGGCTGGCTCGTGATCGTCGGCACGAGCAATGCCGTCAACCTGACCGACGGGCTGGACGGTCTCGCCATCATGCCGACGGTGCTGGTGGCCGGCGCGCTCACGGTTTTTGCTTATGTGACCGGCAACTTCAAATTCGCCTCCTACCTCGAGATCGCCTATCTCCCGCACGTCGGCGCGCTGTCGGTCTTCTGCGCGAGCCTCATGGGCGCGGGCATCGGCTTCCTCTGGTTCAACACCTATCCGGCCCAGGTCTTCATGGGCGATGTCGGCGCACTGGCCCTGGGCGCTGCCCTCGGGATCGTGGCCCTCATGGTCCGCCAGGAGCTCGTGCTCATGCTCATGGGCGGTCTCTTCGTCATCGAGACCCTCTCGGTGATCATCCAGGTCGCTTCTTTCAAGCTCACCGGACAGCGGGTCTTTCGCATGGCGCCCTTGCACCACCACTTTGAACTCAAGGGCTGGGCCGAACCCAAGGTCATCGTCCGTTTCTGGATCATCTCCCTCATGCTCGTCCTCCTGGGTCTGGCCACCCTCAAGGTGCGCTGAGATGACGGACGGACGGGATCTGGTTCTGGGTTTGGGGCGCAGCGGGCGGGCGGCGATCGACTGGCTCTCTGCCCGCCACCGCGACGTGGTGGCGGTGGATGACCGCGCCGGACCCTTGGCCGGGGACTTTGCGGGATTGTTGCCTGCGGAGCTGGAGATCCACTGGGGTGGGGCTGACGAGTCCGTACTCGATACCTGCGTCCGGGTCATTCCATCACCCGGAGTGGCCAACGATCACCCGCTCCTCGTGGCTGCCCGCCGCCGCGGACTCGAAGTCGTGGGGGATGTCGAACTGTTTCTGCGCGACTGCCGGGTTCCGGTGGCAGCCATCACCGGCACCAACGGCAAAAGTACCGTGACGACCCTGGTTACCGAGATGGCCCGGCGGGCGGGACTCGCGGTCGAGTGCGGGGCCAACCTCGGTACTCCGGTCCTGGCGCTTGCCGCCCGTCCACCGCCCGACCTCTACGTGCTCGAACTGTCGAGCTTCCAGCTCGAACGTACGGCTTCCCTCCACGCCCGGGCCGCCGTCGTGCTCAACATCAGCCCGGACCATCTGGACCGGCATCCCTCGGAGGCGGACTACGCGCGCGCCAAGGCCATCGTCTACCGGGGAGCGGAAGTCCGGGTCGCCAACCGAGACGATGCGCGGGTCATGGCCCTTCCCGAGCTCGGCCGACCGGACTGGACCTTCGGCTGGAAGGCGTCGGGCTCCGGACGCGAGTTCGGCATCCGGTCCGGGCGAGCGGGCGTTTGGCTCAGCCGGGGCCGGACCCGCCTCCTGCCGTTGTCGGAGGTGGCCCTGACCGGACGGCACCAAGTGATGAACCTTTTGGCTGCCCTGGCCATGGGAGAGGCGCTCGGCCTCGACCGCGAAGCGGCCGTGGAGGCCGTGCGGCGATTCCGCGGTCTGCCTCACCGGCTCGAGTTCGTGGCCGAAGTGAATGAGGTCCGGTTCTTCGATGACAGCAAGGCCACGAACGTGGGTGCTTCTCTGGCGGCTGCCCGGAGTTTCGACGTACCGGTCCGGCTCATCGCGGGCGGGCTCGGCAAGGGACAGGATTTTCGACCCTGGGTCGAGGGGCTGCCGCCCGGGGTTTGCGCGGTCTACCTGATCGGGGACAGCGCGGAAACCCTGGGACGGCTGCTCGACGGGGTCCGGCCCTACCGCATCGTCGCAACGCTGGATGAGGCCGTGCGGGAGGCTGTTCGCGAGGCCCGGCCGGGCGATGTCGTGCTCCTCGCGCCTGCCTGTGCCAGTTTCGACCAGTTCCGGGACTACGCGCACCGCGGCGAGGTTTTCCAGAAACGGGTGCGGGAGCTCGGCCATGACTGAAGCGGGTCTGCGCCGGGCGGTCTGGAATCCGGATGGGATGCTTCTCGTCCTGTGCGGACTCCTGCTTGCGTTCGGACTGGTCATGGTCGCCTCGGCTTCGGTGTTTTGGTCGGCGGCGGTTTCGGGTGGGCCCTGGCACGTGTTCGAGCGGCAGCTCTTGTTTTCGGCCATCGGGTTGGTCGCGGGCTTCGTCGCTCTCAACCTGCCGCTTGGAATGTTGCTCCGGCTGCGCCACTTCGTGCTCGCGGTCGCGCTCTTGCTCTTGACACTCGTCCTGATCCCGGGAGTGGGACGGGCGGTCAATGGTTCGATGCGCTGGCTGCCCTTCGGGTTGTTCCGGATGCAGGCATCGGAGCCTGCATTGCTTCTCATCGCCATCTACCTCGCGGGCTATGGGGCAGAGCAGGGCGGCCGGCTTGCCGCCGGCCTGGGTGGGCTCGTGGTCCCGCTTCTACCGGTGGGACTCGCCGTCGTGCTCCTTCTGCTCGAGCCCGATTTCGGCGGAGCCGCCGTGTTGCTCGCCATGGCGTTCACGGTCTTTTTCCTGGCCGGGGCCCGTCTCAGGGATCTCTTCATTCTCTGCCTCGTGGGCCTCATCGCCATGGTCCTGGTGGCGGTGGCGGCACCCTACCGGGTCATCCGCCTGACCACGTTTTTGGATCCCTGGAACCACGCCCGGGGCAGCGGGTTCCAGCTCGTGCAGTCCCTGATTGCCATTGGTCATGGTGGCTGGTTTGGTACGGGACTCGGCCGGGGAATCGAAAAATTGTTTTATCTGCCCGAGCCTGAATCCGATTTCATCTTCGCCGTCATTGGTGAGGAGTTGGGGTTCATCGGGATGGTCACCGTGCTGGTCCTTTTCGCCATCCTGACTTTCCGGGTCTTCTGGATCGGTCGCGGGGCAGAAACGGTGGGCCGGCGTTTCGAAGGGTTGCTTTGCTACGCGGTCGGAAGCTGGATCGGCTTCGAGGTGCTGATCAATGCCGGCGTCAATCTCGGGGCCCTGCCGACCAAGGGCATCACGTTGCCCCTCATCTCCGCCGGCGGCTCGAACCTGATCATGACGCTGGTGGCCCTGGCGCTCGTGCTCAATGTCTCGACCGGGGCATCGGCGGGGCCGCGACGGCAACCCTTTCCCAGAGGCTGGCGTGTCTAAGGTTCCCGTCGTCGCCATCGTGGCCGGTGGAACCGGCGGGCATGTCATGCCGGCTTTGGCCATTGCCAGTGCCCTTGAGGGATCCGGTTTCGGGGTGCACTGGATCGGTACCCGCCGTGGGCTCGAAAGCGAGCTCGTGCCGAAGCGCGGCTATCCCCTGACCGCCTTCGACCTGACCGGTTTCCGCGGCCGGAGTGGCCGCCTGCGCGCAAGGGCTCTGGCCGAGTTCGCGCGAGCGTTCGTGACCTGTCTTCGCCTCCTGCCGCGTCTCGACGTGGTGGCTGTTCTTGGCATGGGAGGCTATGCCAGCCTGCCGGCCGGGTGTGCTGCCTGGATCGTCCGGCGGCCGCTCGTGATCCACGAACAGAACGCGGTGCCCGGCTGGGCCAACCGCCTCTTGTATCCGCTCGCGCGGCGGGTGCTGGCGGGCTTTCCGGGGGCCTTCCCCGACAGTGCCCGCGTTCGCGTCGTGGGTCTCCCGGTGGCCCCGGCCATTGCCGCCCTGCCGCCCCCAGACGAGCGCTGGCGGGACCGCACCGGTCCGGCCCGCCTGCTCGTTCTCGGTGGCAGCCAGGGAGCGCATCGGCTGAACCGGCTGATGCCCGAGATCCTCGCGGGCTGGCCGGTCGATCTTCCGGTCATGATCCGCCATCAGGCCGGCAGGGAGGAATGGGAAGCCACTCGCCGGGCCTATGCCCCTGACCGCGGGCAGGTCGAGGTCGTCCCCTTTTTCGAGGATATGGCAGCGGCCTACGGCTGGGCGGATTGTGTGCTGGCCCGGGCGGGGGCGGCGACCGTCGCCGAACTGGCCTGTGCGGGGCTGCCCGCGCTCCTCGTGCCTTATCCCCACGCGGTCGACGACCACCAGACGCGCAATGCGGAAGGTCTGGTCGGGGTCGGCGCGGCGTGCCTCGTCGCCGAACGGAATCTCGACCCCGGGGCCGTCCGTGAGCTCATGGTCGGACTTTTGCGCGACCGGGCCCGGCTCCTCGCCATGGCCGAAGCGGCCCGCCGTCTGGCCCGGCCGGGCGCGGCGGACGCCGTGGCCGCCGAGATCCGTTCTGCGGCCCGGAGGTCGGCATGATCCTGGGCGAGCGGATGGGCCGGGTCCGGCGGATCCACTGTGTCGGGATCGGCGGAACCGGCATGAACGGCATTGCCGAACTTCTGTTCAACCTGGGCTACGAAGTGAGCGGGTCAGATTGCCGGAGCAGCGGAGTCACCGAACGGCTCGCTGCGCTCGGTGTCCGGATCACGCTCGGGCACCACGCCGAAGCCATCCGGGGAGCGGACGTGATCGTGGTTTCGAGTGCCATCGGTTCCGGCAACGCCGAGCTGACAGCCGCCCGGGAACTCAAGATCCCGATTATCCCCCGGGCCGAGATGCTGGCGGAGCTCATGCGGTTCCGTTACGGGATCGCCGTGGCCGGGAGCCATGGAAAAACCACCACCACGGCGCTCATCGCGAGCCTCTTGGTCGAAGCTGGAGAGGATCCAACGTTCGTGATCGGAGGGCGGCTGAACAGCGTTTCGGCCAATGCCCGTCTCGGGAGCGGGCGGTATCTCGTCGCCGAGGCGGATGAGAGCGATGCCTCCTTTCTCCTGTACCAGCCGCTCCTGGCCGTCGTGACCAATGTCGACCGCGACCATCTCAACGCCTATCAGGGCGATTTCGACCGCCTGCGGCAGGCCTTCTCCGACTTTCTCCACCACCTGCCCTTCTACGGATTTGCGGTGGTGGGGATCGACGATCCCGAGGTCGCCCGCCTCGCGCCCGCCATCAGCCGGCCAACCCTCCGGTATGGATTCTCCGAGACCGCTGACGTGCGTGGCGTGAGGCTCGTCTCCGAAGGGCTGAGAACCCGCATCCAGGTCGCCCGGAACGGGCGGCCCGAAACCGAGTTCACGGTCAACCTGGCCGGCCGCCACAATGCCCAGAATGCGCTTGCCGCCATTGCGGTGGCGGATGTGCTCGAGCTGTCGGACGAAGCCCTCGCACGTGCGCTGGACCACTTCCAGGGAACCGGACGGCGTTTCCAGCTCCATGGAACGGCGCATCGGGGAACCACCGGATTCCTGCTTGTCGAGGACTACGCGCACCATCCGCGCGAGATTGAGGCCACGCTCGAGGCAGCCGAACAGGCCTGGCCCGACAGGCGCAAGGTCGTGGTTTTCCAGCCGCACCGCTACAGCCGCACGTTCGACCTCATGGAGGACTTCAGCCGGGTGCTGTCGCAGGTGGCCGTGCTGGTCCTGACCGAGGTCTACCCGGCCGGGGAACGGCCCATTCCAGGTGCCGACGGCCGGGCGCTGTCCCGGGCGGTCCGGTTGCGCGGGCCCGCCGTACCGGTGTTCGCCGATCGCCTTTCGGATTTGCCCGGCCTTCTCGGCCGGCTGGTCGAACCCGATGATGTGGTGCTTCTCCTCGGAGCCGGAGACTGGGGCGAACTGATTCCGGAACTCATGGCCGGAGGGACGCGTTCATGACGGAGCCGATCCGGTCCCCCATCGTTTTAAAGCCGGAATCCGCCCGGAGGGCGAGTCGCTCGCCGTCGCCCACCCGCCTGGACGGCATCCACCGGGTGGCGGTCCTCGCGGGCGGCCGTTCGGGCGAGCGCGCGATTTCCCTGGAAAGCGGACGCGCCGTGAGCGAAGCCTTGGCCGGAGCCGGCTTCGAGGTGTTCCGGTTCGATCCAGCCGAGGCCGATTTTGTGGACCGGCTGCTCGCGGCGCACGTCGACTGCGCGTTCAACATCCTCCACGGCACGGGTGGGGAGGACGGAACGATCCAGGGATTGCTGGAGTCCATGCGCCTGCCGTATACCGGGAGCGGGGTGCTCGGTTCGGCCCTCAGCATGGACAAGTACCGTTCCAAGCTGTTATGGCAGGCGGCGGGTCTGCCCACCCCGCCCGGCATCCTCTGTCCGGCGGAAGGTCCGGCCGAACCCCCGTTCCCGCCGCCCTGGTGCGTCAAGCCGGCGGATCAGGGCTCGAGCCTCGGCGTGAGCCGGGTCGACGAGCCGTCCGGACTCGACGCAGCCTGTGCGCAGGCCCGCCGCTACTCTCCCCACACCCTCGTCGAACCCTGGATCACGGGAGGGGAATACACGGTGGCCCTCGTGGGATCGTTGACCCTGCCCTCGATCCGGATCGAAACCAGCCGTGACTTCTATGACTACACGGCCAAGTATTCGGACCCGCAGACCCGTTACCACTGTCCGTCCGGCTTCGATCCCGGACGGGAAGCGGCCCTCGGAGACCTGGCGCGGCGGGCGGCATCCTGCCTCGATGTCTCCGGGTGGTGCCGGGTCGACTTCCGGGTGACGCCGGATCTCCGGCCCTTCCTGATCGAGGTCAATACCCTGCCCGGCATGACCGGACACAGTCTCGTCCCCATGGCGGCACGCGCCCACGGTTGGGATTTCCCCCGGCTGTGTCTCGAAATCCTGGCCCACCGCCGGGGTGGGGAGTCGGCATGAGCGGGCGGCGCCGATCCGTCTCCCCTCCCCGCTCCCGGTGGGTCTGGCTGGCCGCGGGCCTCGTCGGGGCCGTGTTTCTGTTTGGGACGGTTCTGCGTTGGCGGGTCCCGTGGCCTGCCGGACCGCGGCTGGTCCACCGGATCGTACGGATCCGGGGACGGGAGATCACGGTTGCCCAGGTGAAAGCCGTCCTCAGGCCGGATTGGCGGGCCGGCTGGATCGGCTTTCCGATCAACCGGGCCGTGCGTCGACTCAAACGCATGCCGTGGGTCGCTCATGCCGCCATCCGACGGGTTTGGCCCGATACCCTGATCATCACGGTCCGTGAGCAACGACCCGTCGCCCGCTGGGACCGCGAAGCACTGGTCAATGCCCGCGGCCGGCTGTTTTACCGGGGTCCCATTCCCAAGCGCTTCCGCCGTCTGCCCGAACTGTCCGGGGCGTCCGGCAGCCTGCCTGCGTTCGTGAAAATGGAGTTGACCTGTGCCCGAAGGCTCAACGGGGCCGGCGAGGGACTCCATTCGCTGGCCGAGAACCGGCGGGGGGGATTCCGCCTGCGTCTGGCCGGTGGCCCAGAACTCCGCCTCGGCCGGAAACGCAGCCGGGCCCTGCGGCACCTTGACCGGTTTCTCGAGGTGGTCCGTCCGGCCCTGGGACCCCGCCTGAACCGGGTGGCGTATGTCGACCTGCGCTACGTCAATGGCTTCGCCGTGGGCTGGCTCCATTCCACCGTTACCGAAATGCACTGAACCGAGGAGATCCGCATGGCGAAAAAGTCCGACAAGAACCTGATCGTGGGCCTCGATATCGGAACCTCGAAGGTGGTGGCCCTCGTGGGTGAACGCAATGCCGAGGGCCAGATCGAGGTGATCGGCATCGGGTCTCATCCTTCGCGTGGACTCAAGCGCGGTGTGGTCGTGAACATCGACTCGACCGTGCAGTCGATCGACCAGGCCGTCCGCGAGGCCGAGCTCATGACGGCGTGTTCAATTACCGAGGTCTATACCGGTATCGCCGGCAGCCATGTGCGCAGCCTCAACTCCCATGGCATCGTGGCCATCCGGGATCAGGAGGTGACGCCGGAAGACGTGACACGCGTCATCGATGCCGCGCGGGCCGTGGCCATCCCGGCCGACCAGAAAGTTCTGCACGTCGTGCCCCAGGAGTTCATCGTCGACCAGCAGGGGGACGTGCGGGAACCGATCGGGATGTTCGGCGTGCGGCTCGAGGCCAAGGTCCATATCGTGACCGGCGCGGTTTCAGCGGCTCAGAACATCGTGAAATGCATCGAACGCTGCAACCTTTCGGTCCGTGGGATGGTGCTTGAACAGCTGGCTTCCGGGCTGGCCACACTGACCGACGATGAGAAGGAGCTCGGGGTAGCCCTGGTCGATATCGGCGGGGGGACCACCGATCTCGCGGTCTACGCGCACGGCGCGATCCGTCATACCGCCGTGATCCCGATCGCCGGCGACCAGGTCACGAACGACATCGCGATCACGCTGCGGACGCCGACTCACCATGCAGAGGAGATCAAATTGAGTTACGGCTGTGCCTTGGCGCAGCTCGCGAGCCCCGAGGAGACGATCGAGGTGCCGGGCGTGGGCGAGCGGGCTCCGCGCAAACTGGCCCGCCAGGCTCTGGCCGAGGTGATCCAGCCACGCTACGAGGAACTGTTTTCACTGATTCAGCACGAGATCCAGCGGGCCGGCTACGAGGATCTCATCCCGGCGGGAATCGTGCTGACGGGCGGGGCCTCCAAGATGGTGGGAGCCACGGAGCTTGCCGAGGAAGTTTTCCATGCTCCGGTGCGCTGCGGCGCTCCGAAGGCCGTGAGCGGTCTCCGGGAGGTGGTCTCCAATCCGATTTATTCAACCGCGGTGGGGCTGCTTTTGCATGCCGTGCGCGATGAGACGCTGGTCCACGGCGAGCGCGCGCACCTGCGGGACGATCTCGAGGGAGTCTGGGAACGGATGAAACAGTGGTTCCAGGGCAATTTCTGATGAGGGCCACGGGATGGGTACCGGAACGGGAGTGCAGTCCAAATCCATGTCAACGAAGAGGTAACGGTCATGAGTCATTTTGAAATGGTCGATGGGATGACCCAGGATGCGGTCATCAAGGTGATGGGTATCGGTGGCGGAGGCGGCAATGCGGTCCACCACATGCTCGCCATGGGCATCAAGGGAGTCGAGTTCATCTGTGTCAATACGGATGCCCAGGCCCTACGCCACACCGAGGCACGGCTGCCGCTGCAGATCGGTTCCAACCTGACCCGCGGGCTCGGCGCTGGCTCGAACCCGGACATCGGGAGACAGGCGGCACTCGAGGACCGGGAGCGGCTTCAGGAGGTGATCCGCGGCACGGATCTCCTGTTCGTGACCGCCTGCATGGGTGGGGGGACAGGCACCGGGGCGGCCCCGGTCATCGCCCAGATCGCCAAGGAGATGGGAGTGCTCGTCGTAGCGGTCGTGACCAAGCCTTTTGCCTTCGAAGGCTCCCGCCGCATGACGATTGCCCAGCAAGGCATCGCCGAGCTCAATCGGTCGGTCGACTCCCTGATTACGGTACCGAACGAGAAGCTGCTGAGCGTCGTTGGCGCCGAGATTCCGCTGCTCGAGGCGTTCAAGATCGCGAACGGGGTTCTGGTCGGCGCCGTCCAAGGCATTGCGGAACTGATCACCCGCCCCGGAACCATCAATCTCGACTTTGCCGATGTACGGACCGTCATGTCGGAGATGGGGACGGCCATGATGGGGACCGGCCGGGGTCAGGGTGAGAAACGGGCCCGCGAAGCAGTCGAACAGGCGGTGGCCAGTCCCCTGCTCGAGGAGTGCGACCTGTCGGGGGCGAAAGGACTTCTCGTCAACGTGACGGTCGGTGAAGAGCCCGGGCTCAGTCTGGGCGAGTTCCAGGAAGTCGGGGACTATGTTCGTCACCTCGCTTCGGACGATGCCGTCGTCAAGATTGGGACCGTGGTGGATCCCGCACTGGTCGGGGAGCTCCGGGTCACCGTGGTCGTGACGGGCATCAACTCGCCGCATCGCCAGGCCCCGATCTCGGTCGAGGTGCCGAAAGAGCAACAACCGCGGGTCGTGAATGGCCCCCGGCATCCCGTGAACTATTCGGAACTCGACCCACCGACCATCAAGCGCAAGAAGCCCCAGGGGGTTCCGCCCACCCTTTACGAGGAGGAGGTGCTGTCGGACATTCCGGCGTTCTTGCGGCGGCAGGCCGACTGACCGGCGGGCCGCGCGTGGGCTTCCGGCAGCGGGTGTGATAACATGCAAACCCCTGCCCGGAAGAGGGAGGGCGGCGTCTGGTTGTGCCCCGGCCGGCCGGGCGCTTGTTCCGTTTGAGGACCACGCGCATGCTTCAGCAACGTACACTCCGCAACAGCATTAAGGCCACCGGCGTCGGGCTGCACACCGGCGTCAAGGTCTACATGTGCCTGAGGCCCGCGGCGCCTAACACCGGGATCCGCTTCCGGCGGGTCGACCTCCCGGAACCGGTCGAAATCCCGGCGAACGGCCTGCAGGTCGGCGAGACGACGCTCGGGACCACCCTCGTCCACAACTCCGCCAAGGTGGCGACCGTGGAACACCTCATGGCGGCATTTGCCGGTCTCGGGATCGACAATGCCTACGTCGACCTCAGCGCGCCCGAAGTGCCGATCATGGACGGCAGCGCGGGACCCTTCGTCTTTCTGATCCAGTCGGCCGGCATCGAGCTGCAGCCGGCACCCAAGAAGTTCATCCGCCTGCTCAAGCCCCTCGAAGCCCGCCAGGAGGACAAATGGGGGCGCCTCGAACCCTATGACGGTTTCCGCGTGAACGTCGAGATCGATTTCGACCACCCGGTTTTCCGGCGTCACTCGCAGCAGGCGACCGTGGATTTTTCAACGACCTCCTTCGTGAAGGAAGTCAGCCGCGCACGCACCTTCGGTTTCCTCCGGGACCTTGAGCTCCTGCGCATGCGCCAGCTCTCGCTCGGGGCCTCGTTGGACAACGCCATTGCCATCGACGACTACCGGATCCTGAATGAGGACGGCCTGCGCTACGAGGACGAGTTCGTCAAGCACAAGATTCTCGATGCGATCGGCGACCTCTATCTGCTGGGCCACAGCCTGATCGGTGCCTATACCGCCTACAAGTGTGGGCATGGCATCAACAACGCCATGGTCCGAGCCCTGTTGGCCGAGCCGGAAGCCTGGGAAGAAGTCACCTTCGAGGACAGCGAGCGTTCCCCCATCTTCTATCTCAACCCGGCACACGCGGCGGCCTGAAGGTTCGACCCGTTGCACCCCCCCGATCCGGTTCAGGAAAATTGGAATGGCCCACCGGAGGACGGCGGGGCAACCATGACCCGGAACTGGCGGAGGGGGCGGTCCGCCGAGGCGGAAGCCGTTTCGAGGAGCGTGACTTGCATAAAACGGAACCGGGTAGCCCAGCCCGGGCTGTCCGTGACCACGCAGAGCAGGTCCCCGTGGGCCACGGCCCACAGGCAGTGGGTGGCGAGATCCGCTTCGAGACATCCGCGCAACTGCCGGGTCAGACGCAGCGCATCGTCGCTGAGAGCCGACAGGGAGAGGCCCCCGAGCCGGACTCCCGCGAGGACCCCGGTCAGGGCGGCCGGAACGGATTTTTCGCCGGACGGATCCATGAGGACCCTCCGTTGAGGGGCGGTTGACATGCACATCATACTGGTGCGATCGAATGCCCGTTCCGCAACGGTGCGGTGGGGCTGGAGGGCCGGCTTCCTGGCCGCTCTTACGGCCCTCGTGCTGGGCAGCGCCTTTGTCGCGGCTGGCTATGAAGGGGCCCGTGCCGGCGGGTCGGAGGCGCCGGGACTGGTCAGGCACTGGCGTCGGCGCCTCGCCACTGAGGCGGCGTCACTCCGGACCCTGCGCCAGGAGAACCGTTCGGAAGTGGATGCCTTGGCCCAGCGGGTCGCCGGGCTCGAGGCCCGCATGAGCGAGATCGACGCGCTTGGTGCGGTGCTCACCCAGCGAGCCGGGGTCAGCCCGAAACTCTTTGATTTCAACGCCCCGGTGCCCGAGGGGGGGCCCTCGAACCGCTCCCGCGAGGTGCCGCTGTCGGCCCGCCAACTGTCCTGGAGGATCAGCCATCTCGCCGACCGGATCGGCGCCCAGCGGCTGGCCCTCCGGTCGCTCAACCGGCGAGTCGCGGAGACCCGTCTCCGGCACCAGATCGTGCCCGAAGGACATCCGGTCCGGGACTTCTGGGTCTCCTCGCCCTTCGGCTGGCGCATCGATCCCATCACGGGACGGCTCGAGTTCCACGAAGGGATCGACCTCGCGGCGCCGGCAGGGGAACCGATCCATGCGGTGGCAGCCGGGGTCGTGACCTGGGCCGGACCGCGCTACGGCTTCGGCAATATCGTGATCGTGAACGACGGACAGGGCTATACCACTTACTATGCCCACTGCGAGAAGGTATTCGTCAAGGTGGGGCAGGTGATTCGGCGGGGAACCGTCATCGCGCTGGTGGGGGATACCGGGATGTCGACCGGGCCCCATGTCCATTTCGAAGTGCTTCGCGATGACCGGCCGCTTAACCCGGCTCCGTTCGTCTTCTCCTCGCGCGGCGATTGAGGTCCGGGTGGCATAATTGACCGCTTGGATTCCGGGGGGCGGATCCTCCGCACACCCCGGCTACGCCCGGAGCCCTGAGACATGATGCGAACGCTGGCCCACAAGGTTTTTGGCAGCCGCAACGAGCGGGTGATCGGCCGTCTCAGCCGGCAGGTCGCTGCCATCAACGCCCTGGAGTCCCGCTGCCAGGCTCTCCGCGACGAGGACCTGCCGGCCGAGACGGCTGCGCTCAAAGCCCGCCACGCGGCCGGAGAGTCCCTGGTGAAGCTCCTGCCCGAGGCGTTTGCGCTCATGCGGGAGGCGGCACGGCGGACGATTGGTCTGCGACCGTTCGACGTCCAGCTCATCGGGGGCATGGTACTGCATGACGGAAGGATCGCCGAGATGGCGACGGGCGAGGGGAAGACCCTGGTGGCCACCCTCCCGGTCTATCTCAACGCGCTGACCGGGAAAGGAGTCCACCTCGTCACCGTCAACGAGTATCTGGCCAACCGCGATGCGCAGTGGATGCGCCCGGCCTACGAGGCTTTGGGACTCTCGGTCGGGATCATCCACTCGGACCAGCCGCTTGAAGAAAAACAGGCCGCCTATCGGACCGATGTCGTCTACGGAACCAACCACGAGTTCGTGTTCGACTACCTGCGCGACAACATGGCCTTTGAGGCGGCTGAGCGAGTGCAACGGAAGCTTCACTATGCGATCGTCGACGAGGTCGACTCCATCCTCATCGACGAGGCCCGGACCCCGCTCATCATCTCGGGTCCGGTCGAGGAGGACACCGACCTTTATGCCGTGATCGACCGTCTTGCCCGCCGTCTGACCCCGCAGCGCGAGGCCGAAGGCCCGGGCGACTTCGAGATCGACGAAAAGACCAAGCAAGTCTACCTCACCGAAAGCGGCCACCATGCCTTCGAGAAACTTCTGCTCGAGGCTCGGCAAATCGCTCCCGGGGAAAGCCTTTACGAGCCTCAGAACCTCAAGTTCATGCACTACGTCCAAGCGGCGCTCCGTGCCCAGCACCTCTTCAAGCGCGAGGTGGATTATATCGTCCGCGATGGCGAGATCGTGATCGTGGATGAGTTTACGGGACGCACGATGGAGGGACGGCGCTGGTCCGATGGGCTGCATCAGGCGATCGAGGCCAAGGAGGGACTCCGGGTCCAGGCTGAAAACCAGACGATGGCCTCGATCACCTACCAGAATTTTTTCCGTCTCTACGAAAAGCTCGCCGGGATGACGGGTACGGCCGATACCGAGGCTTACGAGTTTCTCGACATCTACCGGCTTGAGGTGGTGGTGGTCCCGACCCACCGGCCGATGATCCGGAATGACTACCCGGATCTCGTCTACCTCGGCAAGAAGCGAAAGTTCGAGGCGATCGTCGAGGACATCGTGGAGCGCCACGGGCGGCGGCAGCCGGTTCTGGTCGGCACAACCTCCATCGAAAACTCGGAATACCTGTCGGAGATGCTCAAACGCCGGCAGATCCCGCACGCGGTGCTCAATGCGAAGCAGCACGAGCGCGAAGCCGAGATCATTGCGCAGGCCGGACGGCCCGGCACCGTGACCATCGCGACCAACATGGCCGGCCGGGGAACCGATATCGTCCTGGGGGGCAACCTGAGCCTGGAACTGGCCGGGCTCCAGGACCGTCCCGAGGAAGCGGTGCGGGCACGGACCGCCTGGGAGGAACGCCATACCGCAGTGCTGGCGGCCGGCGGACTGGCCATCGTCGGGTCCGAGCGCCATGAATCGCGGCGGATTGACAACCAGCTGCGCGGCCGTGCCGGACGCCAGGGCGACCCGGGAGACAGCCGGTTCTACCTGTCCCTCGAGGATGATCTCATGAGGATCTTCGCGGCCGACCGTCTCAAGGGGCTCATGGGCAAGCTCGGCATGCAGGACGACGAGGCTTTGGAGCACCCCTGGGTCACGCGGACCATCGAGAACGCCCAGCGCAAGGTCGAAGCCCATAACTACGACATGCGCAAGCAGCTGCTGGAGTATGACGACGTCGCCAACGAGCAGAGGCGTCTGGTCTACCAGCAGCGCAACAGCCTGCTCGACGCCAGCGACGTGATGGATTCGGTGCGTGGGATGCAGATCCAGGTCATCGAGCGGCTGCTCGATCCTTTGATCCTGCCCGGCACCCAGGCGGAACACTGGGAGCTCGGTACCCTCGAGGAGGATCTCAAGCGCGATTTCGACCTTCGCTTTCCGCTCGCCCCCTGGATCGAAGCCCATCCGGAGGAAGGCCGGGAGGCACTCGCCCGGGATCTCGTGGCCGGCCTCGAAGCGGCCTGGGAGGAAAAGGTGCGGGTCCTCGGGACGGAGGAGATGAACCGCTTCGCCCGCCAGGTCATGCTCATGACGCTCGACGAACTCTGGAAGGAGCACCTCGCGGCCATGGAATACCTGCGCCAGGGCATCCATCTCCGGGGTTATGCCCAGGTCGATCCCAAGCAGGCCTACAAGAGCGAGGCCTTCTCGATGTTCACCCAGCTCTTGGACCGGATCCAATTCGATACCGTGAGTGTGCTCGCCAAGGTCGAGATCCGGGCGCCGGAGGAAGTGGCGGCTCTGGAACGAAAGCGGCGGCGGGCGCAGAACTGGCAGCTCGGGCAGGCCCGGATGGACGGCGGGGGGGAGGACGACGGACCCGCTCCTCCGGCGCAGACGCCTTTCGTGCGGACCGGCCGCAAGGTCGGACGCAACGAACCCTGCCCGTGCGGATCGGGGCTCAAGTACAAGAACTGTCACGGGCGGATCCAGGATTTGTAAGGATTGCACTGGGGGTGGATCGAACGCCGGCGAACGGCGGGAGATGGAACGGCCGGTTCCACCGTTGCCGCAGGAGCATCCGTCGATCGTGGCCCTCTGTCTTTCGGACAATACGGGGCGATTCCTGGTCCAGAAACGGCCGCCCGGCCGGACCTGGGCGGGGTTCTGGGAGTTTCCGGGTGGCAAGGTGCAGCCCGGGGAGTTGCCCGAGAAGGCCCTGCGGCGTGAAGCAGAAGAGGAACTGGGCATCCGGGTCGGCGACCTGAGTTTGTTCTGCCGGCAGGCTGGGCCCGCTCCCGGCGGATGGCTTTCGATCGCCTTTTATGCGGCGGACGCGTTCGAGGGGCACCCCCATCCGCGTGACGGACAGTCGCTTGCCTGGTGCCGGCCGGATGAACTCCCGCTCCGGTCCTGGCTCCCGGCCGACCAGCCGCTGGTCGATGCCCTCGCGGCTGGGCCCTGGTGTGGTCTCACCCCCCGCCTCGACCACCCGGATCCCGACCGGATCGCGGCCGGTTTTACCGGGGCGATTGCCGCGGGAGTGGGTTTTTTTGTGATCCGTCCGGCGCCCGGAAAATCCTGGACATCGTCCGAGATGGAACCGGTTCGCGTGTGGGCCCGTCGCCGGCGGGTTCGGGTTGCCTTCGAACGGCCTCCCGGATCCGCAGATCGGGGGGACCTCCACCTCTCTGCCGAAGCCGCCCGCCCCTTGGTCCTCCGTCCTGTCCCGCCCCGAATCCGGCTCGGCGTTTCTTGTCATGATCCCTGGGAAATCGGGCAGGCAACCCGGCTTGGCGCCGATTACGCCTTTCTGGGTCCGGTCCGTGAAACACCGACCCACCCGGGGGATCCCGGGCTCGGCTGGGAGCGCTGGGCGGCATGGACAGGTGGTGCGGGGTGCCCGGTCTATGCGATCGGAGGGCTGGGTCCCGATGATCTCGGCCAAGTCCGTCGGGCCGGCGGTTTCGGGGTGGCTGCAATCCGCGCTTTCTGGAACGAGTGAGCCCGCGTGCCGTGTTGAGACCGGCCAGTGTTGTGCTCGAACGTGGCATACGGGCGCTTTGGGAAACGGGTCCCCCAGAGTTTGCAGAGGTGCCTGCATCGGCTGACCGCAATGCCGTCTTGGCCCATGGAGGTGCCAAGAAGTGCATCCCGGAGGATGCGTCTGCCGGGAGGAAGCCGACGCGTGTAGGTCGGAGGGCTTTCCTCGTGACCTGAAAGACCATGACATGGACGATTGTTGAAATCGACCCGTGGTCCCACCGGTGTGGGATCAGGCCATGACCCTGAGGGGCCTGGTGCCAACGCCATCGACCTCAAGGCCCGATTGGCCACCGGCGACCGGGCCGGCCATGACGAGCGGGGGTTCCCCGAGGCATTTCCAGATCAGTCCGGGCGGTCGCTCCAAGGGTTTTCCGGTCCGTCCGGCGCTCGCGCCCCGTCATCCGGGGATGCGGGTTCCTGTTCGACGGGAATGCGGTGACGTTCGGAGAACCATCCCCAAAGGTCGAGCAGGCGACAGCGGGTGGAGCAGAAGGGTCGGTCGCGGGGGTCGTTTGAGCCGTCGAGCACCTTGCCGCAGGTCGGACAACTGGGATGGATGGGGGGCTCGCCAGGGGTCATGGGGGCTCAGAGCTGGCAATGCTGAAGCTGCCAGTCTACCGCCTGCCGGAACGGTTCCGGTCGTTGGCAGGGATCGGGCTGGATCAGGAAGCGGATGAAGAGACGGTGCCGGCTGGCACTGACTTCGGGAAAACAGAGGACATCACCGGACAGTCCGATCCGGACCAGGCTGACTGCGCTCAGGAGGCTCAGGTCTTCCTCGAATGACCCCTGGGGAGCCTGCTCCGGGCTGAAGGGTGCGCTCTCCCGCAACAGCTGGAGGTAGAAACGGACGGCATCCTCGATCGGATCCAGTTCCGCATACCATCCGGCCATCAGGGTTCCCCGGCTCGCCTCCTCCTTCTGGATCCAGTGGGCATAGGCGGGAACTTCGAAGGGAGCGGCCCCCCCCGGGACGGCGGACCGGCTTTTGAACAGGTTGAGGAGTTCGCACTGACGCAGGCGTTCGCCCATGCGGGACTCGTTCTCGAGCAGTCGCCGGCTTTTCAGCGAAAACTCGCCCAGAAGGCGGTCGAGCCGGGCGTGATCGACCGCCGGCCGCTTCCGGAGCGTGTTCCAGGCCTGCTGGACGCGTTCGAACTCGCGGAGAATCTCCTTGCGGACGTCTCCCCGCAACAGCAGGGACTCGATCTGGAGCAGATTGCCCAGGCGGGCGTGTCCGGCCGCCGGTCCGGTGCGGGCGGCATCGTCACGGCCAAGGGAAAAGAGCCATTCAAGGCGCAAAAACAGCCGGATCCTCTCGTTTAAGGGATGCTCGAAATACCGCATGCCCCGCCGAACGGGTTCAGTGGAGGCGGGCGGGGGCGGCATCGGGGAAGCTCCCGGTCCGGTTTTGCGACCGGCGGGTATAGTCACGGACGAGATCCCGGGCGGATGCGGCGAGTTCACCCAGTCCGGATTCGTTGACCACGAGATCGTCGGCCCGACTGAGCCGGGTTTCCCGGGAAGACTGGAGGGACAGGAGACGCAGCGCCCCCTCCCGCCCGATCCGGTCGCGAACGATGAGACGGGCGATCTGGGTGTTTTCGTTGCAGTCGACGACGAGCTTCCGGTCGATGGTGAGGGACGCCGGAGTCTCCCCGACCTCGGTCAGGAGCGGGATCACGCACAGCACCCAGCTGGCGTCCGAATAGGCGAGAATCCGCGATTCGAGTCTCGCCCAGATCAGGGGATGCAGGAGGGACTCCACGAGCCGGCGGAGGCCGGGATCGACGGTCATGGCCTCCCGCAGTCGGCGCCGGTCGAGCGCTCCATCCACCCCGAAGAAAGCCGGGTCCAGGTTCTCCCGCAGATCGACCGCCCCCGGTTCACCCGGAGCGGTCAGCTCGCGGGCGATGGCGTCGCTGTCCACGACCGGAATCCGGGCGCCGGCGATGAGCGCAGCCAGAGCGGTCTTTCCGCTTGCGATCCCCCCGGTCAGGGCGACGGTCCAGGGCCGATTCATGCCGGGTGGATCAGATGGAGCCAGAAGGCCAGGAGATGGCCTCCGTAAGCCAGGCTGACCAGTCCGGCGCCAGCCAGGAATGGGCCGAAAGGCAGGGGCTGGCCGCGCTGGTGGCGACCGGTCAGGATCAGTCCGATGCCGGTGGCCGCGCCGATCACCGAGGCCAGAAGGATCACCACGAGGAGGTTGGGGGCGCCGAGCCAGGCCCCGAGCATGGCCAGGAGCTTGAAGTCGCCGTACCCCAAGCCCTCCTTGCCGGTCAGCAAGCGGAAGGTCTGGTAGACCGCCCACAGGAAGAGGTAGCCCAGGATGGCTCCCCAGAGCGCCGTTCCGAGCGGCACGAACATCCCCAGGCTGTTCAAGGCCAGCCCGAGCCAGATCCCCGGGAGGGTGATCGCATCCGGAAGAATCTGGTGCTCGAGGTCGATCAGGGCCAGCGTGAGGAGCATCCAGAAGAGCAGCATGGCGCCGATCGCCTGCAGGGGAGTCGCGAAGCCCCAGGCACAGAGGACCGCGGCCGCTGCCGACGCGAGCTCGACCAGAGGATAGCGGATGCTGATCCGGGCCTTGCAGTCGTGGCAGCGGCCGCCCAGGAGGATCCAGCTCACGACCGGAATGTTGGCCCACGGCGGGATCGGCCGTCCGCACGCCGGGCAGTGGGAACCCGGCCGGGCCAGGTTGTAGGGCGGTCCCGCCGTGGGCGCCGGCGTACCCGCGGCCTCGGCGCATTCACGGTGCCACCGCTGTTCCAGCATGCGGGGCAGACGGTGGATCACGACGTTGAGAAAGCTGCCCACAACCAAACCCACCAGGCCGGCCGAAAGGAGGTACCACTGCCAAAGCGCAGTCTCGGTGGCAATCACGGGACCGGGACGTCAGCGGGCAGAGCGGCGGGCATGAGGACGGTGGTCAGACGACGGAACCCAGCTTGAAGATCGGCAGGTACATGGCGACCACGAGCGAACCCACGATGATTCCGAGCACCACGATGATGATGGGTTCGATGAGCGTGCTCAAAGATTCGACGGCGTTGTCGACCTCCGCCTCGTAGATGACCGCCACCTTGGTGGCCATCTCCTGGATTTTCCCGGACTGCTCGCCGATGGCGATCATCTGGATGACCGCGTTGGGGAAGAGATCCGACTGCTTCATCGATTCGTTGAGGGCACGGCCGGTCGCCACCTGGTCGTGGATCATCTGGATGCCGTTTTCATAGACCAGGTTTCCGCTCGTGCCGGCAATGGTTTCCAGGGCTTCGACCATGGGAACGCCAGCGCCGTACATGGTGGCGAGCGAGCGGCAGAACCGCGCGATGATGGCCTTCTTCAGGATGGCTCCCATCACGGGAACGCGCAGGAGGGTTCGGTCCACCCACAGGCGGAAGTCGTCCGAACGCCGATACAGCGCGATGATGCCGGCCACCACCCCGCCGATCACGAGGAGATAGACCGGCGCATAGGTGCGCACGCTTTCCGACAGGTTGATGACCATGCGCGTGTAGGCGGGGAGGGAAGCTCCGAACCCGTTGAAAAGTTTCTGGAATTCTGGGATCACGAAAACCAGCATCACGGTCATCACGAGGATGGCCACCGCGATCACCGAGGCCGGATAGATCATGGCCTTCTTGATCTTGGCCTTGATGTATTCCATCTTTTCCTTGTAGGTCGCGATGCTGTCGAGCAACTGTTCGAGCTTGCCGGAACCCTCGCCGGCGGCGACCAGATTGACGAACAAGTAGTCGAAATACTTGGGGTGCTGTTCCATGGCCTTGGCCAGGGAGACCCCGGTTGAAACCTGGTTCTGGATCGACTCGACCATCCGCCGCATGCGGGGGTTGTCATCGCTCGAGGCGATGATGCCGAGTGCCTGGACCATGGGAACCCCCGCGCCGGTCAGCGTGGCCAGCTGACGGGTGAAGTTGGCGATGTCGCGGGGATGGATTCGTCGTCCCCGCCTGTTGACGGCCCGTTCACGCCGGACGCGGGTCACGGTGATGCCCTGGTTGCGGAGCTGGCTGCGCAGCAGGACTTCCGCGGGCGAGGTGTCGCGGCCGCGGACGGACCGACCCTGCCGGTCGCGGCCCTCCCAGCGGAATCTCACGGTCTGGATGTTCGGTTTGGTGGCCATGGTGGGGCTAGCTGGAGATGACCCGGTCAATTTCTTCGAGGGTGGTGATGCCCTGTATCACCTTGTCGAGTCCGCACCGTCGGAGGTCCCAGATGCCTTCCTTGTGGGCTTGGGCGGCGATCGCGATGGAACTGGCTTGGTCCATCATGAGGGCGGACATGGCTTCCGAGATCGGGAAGACCTGGTAGATGCCGATCCGCCCCTTGTAACCCAGCTGGCAGTTCTCGCAGCCGGCCGGATTGGGCCGGTACAGTTTCTGGACCCGGTTGGCGATGTCCTCAGGCAGGCGGGCATCGCCGAGCACGGCAGGCGTGGGCGTGAACGGCTGGCGGCAATGTTCGCACAGGCGGCGGGCGAGGCGCTGCGAGATGATGAGACAGACGGAACTTGCAACGGAGTAGGCGGGAACCCCCATGTCGCGGAGACGGGTCAACGTCTGGGGAGCGTCATTGGTGTGCAGCGTGGACAGCACGAGATGTCCGGTCTGGGCCGCCTTGATGGCGACATCGGCTGTTTCCGGGTCGCGGATCTCGCCCACCAGAATCACATCCGGATCCTGGCGCAGGAAGGCGCGCAGGGCGTCGGCAAAACCGAAGTGCAGCTTCGGCTGGACATTGACCTGGTTGACCCCGACCAACTGGATCTCAACAGGATCCTCGGCCGTGCTGATGTTGCGCTCGACTGTGTTGAGCTTGTTGATGCCCGCGTACATGGTCACGGTCTTGCCGCTACCGGTCGGACCCGTCACGAGAATCATGCCCTGGGACCGGGCCAGGGCGCGGAGATAGATCTCTTCCTGGTGCGGCTCGAAGCCGAGGGCTTTGATGCCGATCTGGGTCATGCCGGGATCGAGCACCCGCATGACGATCTTTTCGCCATGCACGGTGGGGACACAACTGACACGGAAATCGAGGGCCCGCGTGGGGCCGATGGAGACCCGGACTTTGCCGTCCTGGGGGATGCGTCGTTCGTCGGTCCGGAGGCGCGCGCTGTTCTTGAGGAAGGCCACGATCCGGTCCTTCGACTGGATCGGGGGGCGGCTGTAGTCGCACAGAATGCCGTCGATCCGGAGCCGGACCCGGTAGAAGGTCTCGTACGGCTCGAAGTGGATATCGGAGGCGCCCTTCTGGATGGCATGGAGCAGCGTCTTCTTGATGAACCGGACGATCGGCTCCTCCTCGTTGTTCTCCTGGACCACGTCGAGGTTCTGGGTCGCCATTTCCGAGCCCGAATCGAAGTCGACCTCGTCGAGGTAGTTGCTCTCGTCAACCGAGGCATCCGGCCCAAAGGATCCGAACTCGTTGAATGCTCTTTCGATGGCTTTGATGAGCTTGTCGTGCTCGACCAGCACCGGGACCGTGTCGAGGTTCGTCTTGAAGCGGATCTTGTCGATCCCGAGGTGGTGGGTGAGATCGGATACCGCGATGTACAGGCATTTTCCGCGCCGGAAAAAGGGCAGCGAGAACGTGCCTCGGATGACCTGCTCCTCTCCCAGGGGGAGACATTCCGGATCGACCACGAGAGCGTCCGCATCCAGCAGGGGCGTGTCGAAATGTTGGGAGAGGGCGAGGGCCACCGCGCTCGGGGCGAGCTTGGCCTTCTCGGCGAGGTGGGCGACGAGGGAGGTGCGATGGCGATGGCTCTCCACTTCGGCCTGTCGGGCCTGGGGCTCGGTCAGAAGAGAGCGCGCAATCAGGAACTGCAGGAACGGACCCAGAGTGGGTTCATTCGGGATGCGCGCGGGCTGCGGTGCGGTTTGAGTGGCCATGTCCCCCATCATTGTCAGCCGGTCTGCGTCAGGTTGCGCCAGCCTCCTCGGGAGCGATCATAGCACGCTCCGCCACGGGGAGCGGGGGGCATCCCCCATCTGCGTCAGGCCGGCGTTTGCCCTATGATGCGGGCAGGTGCCGACCGGAACGTTCCGTGAGCGAATCGACGACTTCACTCAGCATCATCCTGCCTGCCCGCAATGAAGCGCCGGTACTGGCGGACCTCCTGCCTCGCATCCGAACCCTCTATCCGGCCGCCGACGTGATCGTCGTGGACGACGGATCGACGGATCTGACCGCTGCCACCGCCACCGCCGCTGGCGCCCGCCTGATCCGCCATCCCCGCTCGCTCGGCAACGGCGCCGCCGTCAAGTCGGGAGCCCGGGCAGCCACCGGCACCCGCCTGGTCTTCCTGGACGCCGACGGACAGCATCCACCGGAGGAAATCGCCCGTCTCCTGGCTTCCCTGGAACAGGGCTATGCGATGGCGGTCGGGGCGCGGGGTCCCGGTTCCCAGCAGAACCGCCTCCGGGCCACCGCCAACCTTCTCTACAACTGGCTCGCGACCTGGATGGTCGGCCAGAGGGTCCGGGACCTCACCTCCGGCTTCCGGGCCGTCCATGCCGAGACCTTCCGGCGCTTCCTCTATCTCCTGCCGAACGGATTCTCCTATCCCACGACCATCACCATGGCCTTCTTCCGCGCTGGCTACCCGGTGGACTATGTGCCGTTCCATGCCCCCTCCCGCCAGGCCAACCGAAGTCACCTGCGCCCGTTTCGCGACGGCGCCAAGTTCTTCCTGATCATTTTCCGGATCGGCGTGCTCTATTCCCCCCTCAAGCTCTTCGTGCCCGTGAGTGCCGTTCTGTTTTTCCTGGGCTGTGCGCGCTATACCTACACCTACCTCACCTCTGGCATCCTGACCAACATGAGCGTGCTGCTCTGGATCACGGCCGTGATCACCTTCCTGATCGGCCTCGTTTCGGAACAGATCACGGCGCTGCTCTATCGTGATTCCTCTGCCTGACCGGGAAACCGGACCGCCTGCCGGATCCCTCCTCATCGTCACCCGCAACTTTCCGCCGGTGATCGGCGGCATCGAACGGGTCGTGGCCGAGGCGGCCCGTGCCCTGTCCCGGCACTTCCGGGTGGTGGTGCTCGGGCCGGCGGGCGGAGAGGCGGCCACCGATTCCGGGATCGATTATCGGCCGGTATCTCCCGTGCCCGGGAGCCGTTTTCTCCGGGTGACGCGGCAGCTCGCCCCCCGGATCGCGCGGGAGCTCCGGCCGGTGGCCGTCCTGGCCGGCAGCGGCGTCATGGCCCCGGCCGCCCGGGCCGCGGCCCGGGCGGCACAATGCCCGGCCTGGGCCCTCGTGCATGGGCTCGACGTGACGGCGCGCCATCCCCTGTACCGGATCCTTTTTGCCCCGGCGATCCGGGGGCTCGACGGAGTGCTCGCGAACAGCCGCGCGACTGCCCGGGCCGCCCGCCGGCTCGGCGTCTTGGAGGAGCGGATCGGAGAGATTGCGCTCGGCGTGGATCTCCCGGCGTGGCCGCCCGCTGCGGACCGCCGGGCGCGGATTCGGCACGCGTGGGGCGTGCCGGAAGAGGCGCATCTGCTCCTCTTCGTGGGGCGGCTCACCCAGCGCAAGGGGATCGGTCCGTTCGTCGAGAAGGGATTGGCCCCTCTGGTCGGCGCCGACCCCGGGATCCACCTCGCGGTCGTGGGCGCCGCGCCCGCCCGGGCGCTCGGCCGGGTGGCGGTCCCACCGGAGGAACTGGTGCGCCGTGCAAAGCGGGCCGGGGTGGGGGCGCACGTGCATCTCGTGGGTCCTCTGACCGGGCAGACGCTCGACGAGGCCTACTTCGCCTCCGATCTCTTTGTGTTCCCTGTTCTGGAACGCCCGGGTGACATGGAAGGCTTCGGTCTCGTCGCCCTCGAAGCGGCCGCGCACGGCCTTGCGACAGTCGCCTTTGCCACGGGCGGGATTCCGGACGCGGTTTCCGATCCGGAGAGCGGCGATCTCGTGCCGCCCGGGGATTACGCCGCGATGCGGCAGGCCATCCGCCGTCGTCTCGGTCAGGATCCCGTGGTGCGGGCGGCCGCGACCCGGCGTTTTGCCGGAACGCGCAGCTGGTCCCGGTTTGCCGGTGAGCTCGAGACCTGGGTCCTGGCCCGCCTGCCGCCCGGTTCGTGAGCCGACCCTGCGCGGGACCTGCCGGACGGGTCGAGTTTGCGGACCATGGATTCCCAGAGGGGTTTCAGGCGCGGCGCCGACCCCAGTTCGGGGCGGGCGCGCTCGAGCCAGGCACGGGCACGCGGGCGCTGGCCGTGAGCCAGAAGCCAGCGCGCACCGAGAAGCCACGGCACGGGGGTATCCCTGCGGGTGCGGGCGGCGCGCCTGAGATCGCCGAGCGCGTCCGCCAGACGTCCCCGGTGCTCGTTTTCGTAGGCCGAATAGATCCAGACCAGAAACCAGTTGTGGTCCCGCATATGGCGGGCGCGGGCCGCCTGTGCGAGCAGGATCCGCATCCGCCGTGACGGATAGCGGCACTGGCCGGTCAGTCCGAGAATGGCGAGTCGGGTCAGCGCGTTGATCGGGTAGGTGGACAGATGATTCGCCCGGGACGGAATGAGGTCGGGGGCGAGTTCACGGGCGGAAAGCCGGTGGTGCGCCTGGCAACGGTAGACGTCCGCCTGCAATCCGGCCCCGACGATGGCGGAATGGTCGAGCAGGGCGATCGCCCGGCGCAGATGTCCGTGCGCGTCATCGGTGGCGGCGAGGCCGGAAACCGCGATGGCCGAGCGGGGATGGTCGGCAACCCCGCTCCGGAACAGGCGCGCGGGACTGCTCCACAGTCCGGCCTGATGGAAGGTCAGCACCCAAAACAGCGACCAGACCGGGAGCGGGGCGAGGCGGATGATCCACGGATTCCATCCGGGAGGGATCTGGTGCCGGATCCGCCGGCCCAGCATCCACAGGAGATCGGCGGCCGCGAGCAGGAGGCCGAAAAGCGGCAGGTAGTTGCGATGGACGAACATGAGGTCGAGCGGAATGAAGGTGGATTCGAGGAACTGGCCGATCAAAAACCAGGCGATTCCGAAGGCCAGGAGCGGACGCCGTTTCCGGAACGCGATGGCGGCCCCCGCCAGCGCGAGGAGGGCCATGAGGGCCAAGGCCGTGGTGGGCGGGCTTGCGAGCCCGGTGGACAGCGCGATGTCGTCGTGGAAAAAGCTGACCCGTGCGGGGGTGGGCCAGAATGGCATGACGAGGTAGCGGATGAGCACCCGGGATTCGGTGAGGAGGCGTTCGGTGAACGTAAACCGGCGACCGTTGTAGCCGTCGATGATGAAGGAGCGGTCGAGGAGGGCCAGTGCCCCCAGTCCGAGCGCGAGCCCGGTCAGGACACCGTAAAACCAGCCCAAAAGGCGCCGGGTCGGCGGCGAGCCCTGGAAGTGGAAGAAGAGAAGTTCGGCCGCGAGGGCCAAAACCGGGGCGAGCGCCCCGTTTTCCTTGCTGAACAGGGCCAGGAGCGGGAAGACGAACAGGCCCATGAGGAGGCCCGCCCAGGCCGGTTTGGAGTCCCGATTGCGGCTCCGGGCCCCGCAGTAACACCCGAGCGCCGCCAGGGTGAAGAGTGCGGACAGAACGGCCATGCGCTGGACGGTATAGAGCACCGTGGCCACCTGCATGGGCTCGATCAGGAAAAAGGCCCCGATCCAGAACCCGGCCAGGGCGGCCCCGGACCGGTCGGCGCCGGCCAGGCGGAACAGCCGGAAGGCCAGCAGGGCCGCCAGCGTACCGGCCGCGAGGTGCAGGCCGAGGTTGGTCAGGTTGAGTGCGAAGAGGCTGCCGGGCCAGAAGGCCCGGTCGAGCCAGAAGCTCAGCATGCTGACGGGACGGCCGAGCGGGCCGCTCGCGCTCCAGAACGGGTGGAGGAGTGGCCCGGGCCGGAGATAGGGGCCGAGGACGGGCCCATCGTCGTACACCAGGATTCCGGAAAGTCCCGGGAGGTAGGCCAGAATCGTGAGCAGACAGGTCGCGCCCCAAGCGACGGCCCAGATGCGGAGACCCCGGGATTGGCACTCCGGGGCTGCGGCTCCCGGCGAAGCACCGCCGGGTTCAGCCTGCCTCATGCCGTTCCAGTTCGCGCAGGAGGGCCGCCGTCTCACGGACGAGCAGGCGGGGGTCGTGACGGGTCTCAATATTGAGGCGAAGCAGGGATTCGGTGTTGGACAGGCGGACGTTGAAACGCCAGTTCTCGTATTCGATCGAAAGTCCGTCGGTGGAATCGACCGACCGGGCGCCCGGAACGTACCGTTCGGCGATCCGCGCGAGGGTGGCTTCGGGGTCGCGGACCGAGCGGTTGATCTCGCCGCTGATGGGATACCGGGCGATGCGGTCCTCGACCAGCTGGGACAGCGACCGGCCGGATTCAATCATGATCCGGGTGAGGAGGAGCCACGGAGCCATCCCGCTGTCGCAATAAAAAAAGTCCCGGAAATAGTGGTGGCCGCTCATCTCCCCGCCGTAAAGCGCCTTCCGTTCGCGCATGGCTTCCTTGATGAAGGCGTGCCCGGACTTCGTGCACAGGGTCTCCCCGCCCGAGGCCAGGACGATCTCGCGGGTGTTCCAGACCAGGCGGGGATCGTGGACGATCAGCTCCCCGGGTGAGCCGGCGAGCAGGTGGGCGGCCAACAATCCCACGAGGTAATAACTTTCAATGAAGCGCCCGGTCTCGTCATAGAAGAAACAGCGATCCGCATCTCCGTCCCAGGCCAGCCCGAGGTCCGCTCCCGTGGCCCGGACGAGCTGGGCGGTCTCGCTGCGGTTTTCCGGCAGGAGCGGATTGGGCACCCCGTGGGGGAACCGGCCGTCCGGCCGTTCATGGAGCCAGATCCATTCGAAGCCGAACGAGCCGGCCAGCTCCCGGACGAGTGGGCCGGCCATCCCGTTGCCGGCATTGGCGACGATCCGCAGGGGGCGTGAGGTGGCAATGCCGAAGTGTTCCGTGAGATACAGGGCCAGGGGCGAACGGATGTCGACGGTCCGGCGGGAACCGCGGGCGGACGGGCGACGGTCGGGGAGGTCCAGGCGGGCGCCGATTTCGGCGATTCCGGTGTCGGCGCTGATGGGCCGGGCTCCGCGCCGGACCAGCTTGAAGCCGTTGTCGGCCGCCGGGTTGTGGCTGGCCGTGACCATGATGCCGCCGTCGAGTCCGAGGGATGCCGTCGCGAAATAGAGTTCTTCGGTCGTCACGGCTCCGATTTCCGTGACGCCGATGCCGTTGATGGAGAAGGTGTCGGCCAAAGCCTCCGCCAGTTCCGGACCACTCAGACGGGCATCGTAGCCGATGGCGACGTTTTCCGGGTTGAGGAAATCGGCATAGGCACGGGCCAGCCGGCGGGCGAAGTCGGCGTTGATCTCGTCGGGCACCCGGCCCCGGATGTCATACGCCTTGAAACAAGACGGGAGGCCCGGGTGTTCGGACAGCGGGGCGGCCACAGGACCTCCTCTCAGGTTACCCTTCAATCTAGCACAGAGCATCCGGGGGTTGAATCCCGGCCGGACCGTCCGGGATCGAGCCAGCGGCTGGTGCGGGGAACGTGGGCCAGCCGGCTCATTTCGGAATGGGTGAGGGCGGGTCTCAGGAAATCTCCGGTGGCGAGCAGATCCGGCAGGCTGACGCCGGTCGGCAGCCCCATCCCCTCGAGCAGGTAGACCACCTCCTCGGTGGCCACATTGCCGCTGGCGCCGGGTGCGAAGGGGCAGCCGCCGAGACCGTTCAGGGAGGCGTCGACCGTGCGGATCCCGGCCTCGACTGCCGTCAGCACGTTGGCGATTCCCTGTCCGTAGGTATCGTGGAAATGGACGGCGATCCGCGCCAGCGGCACCCGGGCCCCCACCGCGTCGAGGAGGGTGCGAACCTGTTTGGGCGTACCGACTCCGATCGTGTCGCCGAGGGAAACCTCGTCCACGCCCAAGTCGAACAGGCGTTCGGTGAGCGCGGCCACCCGGGCCGGATCGATCCAGCCCTCATAGGGACAGCCGATGGCCGTCGAGAGGTAGCCCCGGACCGGCAGCGCGCGACGGCGGGCTTCGGCAATGACCGGGGTCATGCGTTCAAACGCCCCTTCGATTCCCGTCTCGATGTTGTGCCGGTTGAAGCTTTCGGATGCGGCCGTAAAGACGGCGATGGCATCGGGGCGGTGCGCCAGAGCCCGTTCGAGTCCGTGGAGGTTGGGCACCAGCGCGGTGTAGCGGGTGCCCGGGTGCCGCATGATCCGGTCCATGACCTCCTCCGCATCCGCGAGCTGCGGAATGCGGTCGGGACGGACGAAGCTCGTGACCTCGATGACGGGCAGCCCGGTTTTGCTCAAAGCGTCGATCCAGGCGACCTTGAGGTCGGTGGGGATGACCCGGTTTTCATGCTGCAGCCCGTCGCGGGGGGCCACCTCGACGAGAGTGACGGAATCGGTGGCGCGGGGAGTCATGGCGAAGGGTCCGCCTCGAATTCAAAGAGTGGCTGGTCCATGGCGACGGCGTCGCCCACGGCGCAGAGGAAAGTTCCGATCCGACCGGCCCGGTCGGCCTTGACCGTGTATTCCATTTTCATGCCTTCGAGGACGATCAGCGCCTCTCCCGCTGCCACCTCCGTGCCCGGTTGAACGCGGATCTCGATGATCCGGCCCGGGAACGGGCTTACGCATCCATGAGTGCCGGTCTCCGCACCGCGCGGCCCGTCGGGGCGGGGACCGGTCCTGAGTCCGAAGACCTGGGCGATCCCCTGGCAGGCGATGTGGAAGCGGTCGCCCTGGCGGAGGATCCGGACCGGACGGAACTCGCCGTCGACCGCGATGGAGGCGGTTTCACCGTCCCGAACGTACCCTTCCACCCGGTAGTTGCGACCGTCGCATTCGAGATTCCAGGCCCCGGGCTCGAGCCGGCGGACGGTCAGGATCCGGTCGTGCCCCTCGTGCTCGACGAAGAGCCGGGCCTCGAGTCCGCCTACCCGGAACCCGTCCAGGCATTGCCAGGGGGATGGGGCAGGGACCGGGGGGTCCGGGTGCAGAATCGCCCAGGCCAGGGCTGCCCAGTGGTGGAGCCCGACCGGTTGTGGCGTGAGCAGTTCATCGATCCGCTCCGCGATGAAGCCCGTGTCGAACCGGCCGTCGGCCACCAGGGGATGGTGCGCCAGCCCGGAGAGGAGGGGCAGGTTGGTCGGCAGCGGTTCCACCCAGCAGGCGGCCAAAGTCTCCCGCATCCGGGCCAGGGCCGTTGGACGGTCCGGTCCGCCCACGATGAGCTTGGCAATCAGGGCGTCATAATCGGTGCCGAGACGGTCGCCGGCGCGGAAACCGGCATCCACCCGGAGATCGGGGCTCAGGATGAAGGTCCCGAGCGGGCCGGCCGTAGGCAGGAAGCCACGGGCCGGGTCCTCGGCGTAAAGGCGGGCCTCGATGGCATGTCCCGTACACCGGACCTCCTCCTGGCGGAAGGGCAGGGGACGGCCGGCGGCCACCTCGAACTGGAGTGCGACCAGATCGAGCCCGGTCACCCACTCGGTGACCGGATGCTCCACCTGGAGCCGCGTGTTCATCTCGAGAAAGTAGAAGTCGCCGTCGGGGCCGACCACGAACTCGACCGTTCCCGCGCCCCGGTAGCCGACCGCGCGGGCAGCCTGGACCGCCGCTTCGAGCAGTGCCACGCGGGCGCTGGTGCCCACCAGGGAAGAGGGTGCTTCCTCCCAGACTTTCTGGTAGCGGCGCTGCAGGGTGCATTCCCGCTCGAACAGGTGGACCTGGTGTCCCTGCTGGTCGCCCAGGATCTGGACCTCGATGTGGCGGGGGTGTTCGATGTAGCGTTCGAGCAATAGGGCCCCGTCCCCGAAGCTCGACTCCGCCTCGCGGCGGGCGCTGGCCAGGGCGTCGGGTAACTCTTCCGGATTCCGCACAAGACGCATACCGCGGCCGCCGCCGCCGAAGACCGCCTTGACGAGGAGCGGGAATCCGATCGTGGCGGCAGCCTGTTCGAAGGCTGCCGGATCCGCCCCGGCACCGTCGTAGCCGGGGACCACGGGGATGCCTTCCCGTGCCATGAGAGCCTTGGCCTCGCGTTTCGATCCCATGAGGGCGATCGTCTCCGGGCGCGGCCCCACGAAAACGAGCCCGGCCGCCTCGACCTGGCGGCAGAACTCCGCCTGCTCGGACAAGAACCCGTAGCCCGGATGGACGGCTTCGGCACCGGACCGGTGGGCGGCCTCGAGCAGCCGGTCGATCGACCGGTAGGATTCGGCCGGGGCGGCCGGACCGATCGGCCAGGCCTCGTCGGCGAGGAGCGTATGCAGGCTGCCCCGGTCGGCCTCGGAATAAACCGCGACCGGGCTCAACCCGAGCGCGCGGCAGGTACGGATGATGCGGCAGGCGATTTCGCCCCGGTTGGCGATCAGGACCTTACGGAACATGGCGCCGCCTCGTCACGAGCGTGGGGGGGTGGGCCGCCAGGCGGGCCGGCGTTTTTCGAGAAAGGCGGACAGCCCCTCCCGGCCTTCCGCACCGGCGCGGAGTTCGGCGATGAGCCGGATGGTCTCGTCGGCCAGACGGACCTCGTCGGGAAAGGTCGGGCGCAGGCGGAGCAGGAGCATCTTCGCGGCCCGCTGCGCGCGTGGCCCCCCCTTGAGCAACTCCTCCACCCACTGCGCGAGGATCGCGTCCAGAGATTCCGTCGGGGCGACCAGGTGGACCAGTCCCATCTGCCGCGCTTGGTCGGCGTCGAAGAGCTCCCCGGTGAGCATGTAGCGCCGGAGCTGGCGATGGCCCATGGCCCGCGCGATATAGGGCGAAATGAGGGCCGGGATGAGTCCGAGGCGCACCTCGCTCAGGGCGAAGCGCGTCCCCGCAGCGGCGAGGGCGAGGTCGCAGGCGGCGATGAGTCCAAGCGCCCCGCCGAAGGCCGCGCCCTCGATCACCGCCACGGTCGGGACGGGAAAGCGGTTCAGGCGCTCGATCAGAGACAGGAGCCGCTGGGCTTCGGCCAGGTTCTCGTCGGGACCGGCCTCGGCCATGGCGCGCATGGTGGCCAGGTCCGCCCCGGAGCAGAAGGTACCGGCCGCCCCGCGGAGGAGGAGGAGGCGGAGGGTGGGGTCCTGGGCCAGGACCTCGAGACGCGCGGTGAGTTCGCGGACCAGATCGGTATCGAGCGCGTTGCGCACGGCGGGCCGGTTCAGGGTCAGTGTGACGACCTCCGCCGGGTTGCGCGTTTCGAGAAGGATGCCCACGGTTACATCCGGAAAACGCCGAAGCGGCCGGCCGGCCGCAGGACCGGGGCGTCGGTGACGAGGCTCAGGGCCAAGCCCAGGACGCGCCGCGACTCGCGCGGGTCGAGGATCCCGTCATCCCACAGGCGGGCCGTGGCGTAGTAGGGATGGCCCTGGGTTTCGTACTGGTTGCGAATCCCGGACTCGAACCGGTCTTCCTCGTCCGCGGGACGCGGCGTCTCCCCGCGGGCGGAGGGACGTTCGCGACGGACCATGGCCAGGACTTGGGCGGCCTGTTCGCCACCCATGACCGAAATGCGCGCATTGGGCCAACTCCAGAGGAACCGGCTGCCGTACGCCCGCCCGGCCATGGCATAGTTGCCGGCTCCGAACGAGCCGCCGATCAGGAGGGTGAGCTTGGGCACGCTCGTGGTGGCTACGGCGTTTACCATCTTGGCCCCGTCCTTGGCGATGCCGGCCTGTTCGTACTTCTGTCCGACCATGAAGCCGCTGATGTTCTGGAGGAACAAAAGCGGGATGCCGCGCTGTTCGCAGAGTTCGATGAAGTGGGTTCCCTTGAGCGCCGATTCGGAGAACAGGATCCCGTTGTTGGCGAGGATGCCGACCGGGTAGCCCCAGATCCGGGCGAAGACCGTGACGAGCGTCCGGCCGTAGAGCGGCTTGAACTCATCCCAGGCCGAATCGTCGACCAGGCGGGCGATGACTTCGCGCACCTCGTAGGGATAGCGCAGATCGGTCGGCAGGATGCCGTACAGTTCATCGGCTGGATAGCGGGGTTCCCGGAACGTCCGGGGAGCTCCCGCGGGCGGTGCCGGCAGGCGTCCGACCAATTCGCGGGCGAGGGCGAGTGCGTGTTCATCGTCGTCCGCAAGCCGGTCGATCACGCCGGACTGGCGGGTATGCACCTCTCCGCCCCCGAGCGTTTCGGCGTCGACGACCTCTCCCGTTGCCGCCTGGACGAGCGGCGGCCCCCCCAAAAACACCGTTCCCTGGCGGCGCACGATGATGGCCTCGTCGCACATGGCCGGCACGTAGGCGCCTCCCGCCGTGCACGAACCCATGACCAGGGCGATCTGGCTGATGCCCGACGCGGACAGCTGGGCCTGGTTGTAGAAGATCCGCCCGAAATGATCGTGGTCCGGAAACACCTCGTCCTGGAGCGGCAAAAACGCCCCGCCCGAGTCGACCAGATAGAGGCAGGGCAATCCGTTTTCGCGGGCAATGGCCTGGGCCCGGAGGTGTTTCTTGACGGTGAGCGGAAAGTAGGTCCCCCCCTTGACCGTGGCGTCGTTGGCCACCACGAGCACCGGACGACCGGCGATCCGGCCGATGCCGGTGACGAGCCCGGCCGCCGGGGCGGCGTTGTCGTAGAGGCCATCGGCCGCAAGGGGGGAGAGCTCGAGAAACGGGCTGGCCGGATCGAGCAGCCGGTCGATCCGGGTGCGGACGAAGAGCTTGCCCCGTTCCTCGTGCTTGCTCCGGGCCTGGGGTCCGCCGCCCGCCGCCGCCGCGCGGATCCGCGCCGCCAGCTGGGCGGCCAGGGACCGGTGGTGGCGGTCACGTTCCTGGTAATCGGCGTCCCGCCTTAGCGTGCTGGTCCAGGGAGTCACGGCCTCATTTCCATGGCATGGGGGTTCAGGCGTCCAGCCGCTCGATCGCCACCGCGGTGGCTTCGCCCCCGCCGATGCACAAGGCAGCGATGCCGCGGCGGCCCCCGCGCCGGATGAGCGCGTGAAGCAGGGTGACGACCAGGCGTGCGCCGCTGGCCCCGATCGGATGTCCCAGTGCACAGGCTCCACCGTGAACGTTGACCCGTTCGGGATCGAGCCCGAGATCGTGGATGGCGGCCAGGGTCACCACGGCAAAGGCCTCGTTGATTTCGAGGAGGTCGATGCTCGAAAGCGGCCAGCCGGTTTGGGCCAGCAGTTTCCGGATGGCCCCGACCGGCGCGGTGGTGAACCACTCGGGGGCCTGGGCGTGACTGGCCGATCCGGCCAGCCGGGCCAGGGGCCGGAGTCCCCGGCGCTCCGCCTCGTCCGCCGTCGTGAGGAGCAGCGCGGCCGCTCCGTCCGAGATGGAGGAGGAACTGGCCGCGGTCACGGTGCCATCCGGACGGAAAGCCGGTTTCAGGCTGCTCACCCGGTCGAGGTCGATCCGGCCCGGGCCCTCGTCGGTGCGGACGTTCACGGGTCCCTTGCGGGCCGGAACCTCGAGGGGGACGATCTCGCCGTCGAATGCGCCCGCCGCTTGGGCGGCCCGGGCCCGCTCCACGGAACGGATCGCAAACGCGTCCTGCCGGGCCCGGTCGAAGCCGTAGCGGGCGGCACACAGTTCGGCGAACTCTCCCATGACCTTGTGGTCGGCGGCATTCTCGAGGCCGTCGTAGAGCATGTGGTCGATCAGGGTGCCATGACCCATGCGCTGGCCACTCCGGGCCTGGGCGAGCAGGTAGGGGGCCCGGCTCATGGATTCCATCCCACCGGCGATCATAATTTTTGCTTGCCCCGACGCGAGGAGGGCGTCAGCCAGCATGAGGCTCTTCATGCCCGATCCACAGACCTTGTTGACGGTTGTCGCGCCGGTGGTTTCCGGGAGTCCGGCCATGAGGACCGCCTGGCGGGCCGGTGCCTGTCCGATGCCGGCCGGCAGGACACAGCCCACCACGGCTTCATCCACGTCCGGGCCGAGCCCGGGGGCGGTTTCCATGAGAGCCCGGAGCACCGGGGCCAGGATCCCGGGGGCGGTGAGCGGGGCCAGACTCCCCAGGAACGATCCCAGGGGGCTCCGCCGGGCCGCCAGGATGACGCGTTCGCGCGGATCGGTCACGGGACGGCTTCCTTCAGGTTCTGGCACAGTTCGCGCCCGATCAGCATGCGCCGGATTTCGTTGGTGCCGGCCCCGATCTCGTACAGCTTGGCATCGCGCAGGAGGCGCCCGGCCGGATAGTCGTTGATGTAACCGTTGCCGCCCAGGCACTGGATGGCGTCGAGGGCCGACCGGACGGCATTTTCGGCGGCGAACAGCAGGGCGGCTGCGGCGTCCACGCGGCGCGGCCGGCCGGCGTCGAAGGCGCGCGCGGTCTCGAGGCACAGGCTGCGTGCGGCGCCGAAACGCGTATAGAGGTCGGCGATCTTGCCCTGAATGAGCTCGAATTCGGCGATGGGCCGGCCGAACTGCCGGCGCTGGACGACGTAGGGCAAAACCGTGTCGAGACAGGCGTGCAGGATGCCCAGAGGGCCACCCGAGAGCACCAGCCGTTCGGTATCGAGCCCCCGCATGAGCAGCTGAACTCCTTCATGCACCTGGCCGAGGACTTGGCGGGCGTCGAGCGCGCAGTTCTCGAAGACGAGCTCGCAGGTGCCGGATCCGCGCATGCCGAGCTTGTCGAGTTTTTGGGCGGTCGAGAACCCGGGCTGCCCGCGCTCGACCAGAAACGCGGTGAGGGAATGGGATCCCGCTTCCGTGTAGGGACGGGTCCGCGCGTAGACGATGAAGAGATCGGCTTCCGGGCCGTTGGTGATCCACATCTTGCTGCCGTGGAGGATCCATTTCGGTCCGCGCCGCGTCGCGCGGCAGGCGATCGATCCCACGACGTCGGACCCCGCGCCCGACTCGGACATGGCGAGTGCCCCAACGTGGCTGCCCTGAAGGAGTCCCGGGAGATAGCGGGCCTTCTGGTCCGCGGTGCCGTTCTGGGCCAGGTTATGCACACAGAGGTTCGAGTGGGCGCCATAGGACAGTCCGACCGAGGCCGAGGCCCGCGAGATCTCTTCCATGGCGATGAGGTGGGCCTCGAACCCGAGTCCGGCCCCTCCGTCCGCCGCCGGAACGGTGAGGCCCAGGAGGCCCTGTTCGCCGAGCTTCCGCCACAGCGCCCGCGGGAATTCGCCTTCGCGGTCGAAACGGTCCGCGTGGGGGGCGATTTCGGCCGTGGCGAAACGGGCGACCGATTCCCTGAGGAGCTCGAGATCACCGGCTTCGGTGGGGCGCGGTGCGGTGGGCATGGTCCCTAGCGGCCCGCCAGGCCCCGGTTGATGTGCCACGGACGGGACCGTTCCAGGTAGCGGAGGCGGGCCGGACCCAGGGCGGCGAGCCGTTGCTCGGCGATCTTGTCCGCCGCCTGCCAGGTCGGCAGTCCCTGTTTCTCGGCGAACGTGAAGATGCGCTTGATGATGTCGTAAATGGTGATGACCCGGCGGTCCGCGAGTTCACGGTGATAGCCCTCGATTTCAAGGGCGACATTGATGAGCCCGCCCGCATTGAGGGCGTAATCCGGCGTGTAGAGGATGCCGCGGCGCTCGAGTTCGCTGCCACACTCCGGCGTGGCGAGCTGGTTGTTGGCGCTGCCGCCCACGATCCGGCATTTGAGCCGGGGCAGGGTTTCCGGATTGATGGAACTGCCCAGCGCGCACGGAGCGAAGACGTCCACCTTGAGGTCGTAGATGCCCTCCCCGGAGACCGCCTCGCATCCGCACTGCTCGACCGCCCGTTCGACGCGGCTGGCGTCGATGTCGGTCACGAAGACCTTGGCCTTCTCCTGGCGGAGGAGCCGGACCAGATGGAGTCCGACATTGCCTACGCCCTCGACTGCGAAGCTCCGCTTCGCCCAGTCGGCATGTCCGAAGGTTTTTTCGAGCGCCGCCCGGAGTCCGTGGAAGACTCCCAGGGCCGTATAGGGCGAGGGATCCCCGCTGCCTCCGTGTTCGGGATGGATCCCCACCGCATAACCGCTTTCCTGATAGATGGATTCAATGTCGTCGACGTTCGTGTTGACGTCCTCGGCGGTAATGTAGCGTCCGCCCAGGCCCTGGAGAAAGCGCCCGAAACTCCGGAACAGGGCTTCGCTCTTGATCGCGGGGCCGCCGATGATGACCGACTTGCCCCCGCCTAAGTTGAGCCCGGAAATCGCCGCCTTGTAGGTCATGCCGCGCGACAGGCGCAGGACGTCGGTCAGCGCCTCGTCCTCGCTGGCATACGGCCACAGCCGGAGCCCGCCGAGTGCCGGGCCGAGCTGGGTGTTATGGATCGCAATGATCGCCTTGAGCCCCACGGTGGCGTCGTGCACGAAGACCACTTCCTCGTGATTGGAGAAAAACGGGTTGGAAAATACGGTCATTTGGATGCTCCGAAGGGGGGGACCCGGCACAGGGGACGGAACGGCCCCGCCCTGCCTGAACCGTTCATCCCATCTGCCGCAAAGTCCCCGCATTATAAACCGGTCCACCAGGCGCCATCGGCCGTTGCCTCGCTCACGCCCCCGGGGGGCGGTGGAGGCCTATAATCGGAGAAGAGATTCCGGAAGGTCAGATTGATGAGCCGACCGCTCGTTCTCGAACCCGACGCCCAGGCCACCCCGCGCCGCCCGCTGCGGTTTGTCACCGCAACCTCGTTGTTTGACGGGCATGACGCCGCGATCAACCTGATCCGCCGCCTGCTCATCGGCCACGGCGCCGAAGTGATCCACCTCGGCCACAACCGTTCGGTGACGGAACTCGTCCGGACGGCGCTCTGCGAAGATGCCCACGCCATCGCCGTGAGTTCGTATCAGGGCGGCCACATGGAATATTTCAAGTACCTGATCGACGAACTCGGCCGGCAGGGTGCCCCCGACATCGCACTCATCGTGGGCGGCGGCGGGACGATCGCCCCCGACGAGGTCTGCGAACTGGAAGCCTACGGGGTCGAGAAGATCTACCGGCCGGAAGACGGCCAGCGGCTTGGCCTCGAGGGCATGACCGACGACATCCTGGCGCGGGTCGAACGCCGCCGCCGCCCCCAGGCCCCGCCGGTCGTGGAACGGACCCGCGAATGGCGGCGCCTGGCCCAGACCGTGAGCTGGATCGAGTCCCGTCCCGACCGGGCGGTCCGCGACGCCTTTCTCCGTACGCTGCCCGTCCCCCGTCACCCGGCCCCCGTCGTCGGGCTGACCGGCAGCGGAGGAGCCGGCAAGAGCAGCCTCACCGACGAACTCGTCCGCCGTTTCCTCTCCGCCTTCCCCGAACTGGAGATCGCCATTGTTGCCGTCGATCCGACCCGCAGCCGGACCGGCGGGGCGCTTCTGGGCGACCGGATCCGGATGAACAGCCTCGGCGCCGAGCGGGTCTTCATGCGCTCACTCGCAACCGGGGACTCCACGGGTCCCCTCCATGCCGATCTCGGGGAGATTGTGCGTTACCTCCGGGCGGAGGGTTTCGGACTCATCCTGATCGAAACGGCAGGGAGCGGACAGGGGGATACCGCGATCCGCGGGTTCGTCGATCTCAGCCTCTTTGTCATGACGGCCGAATATGGTGGCCCGCTCCAGCTCGAGAAGCTCGGGATGCTCGATTACGCCGACTTCATCGTCCTCAACAAATACGAGAAGCGCGGGGGGGAGGACGCGCTGCGCGATATCCGCAAGCAGTGGCGCCGCAACCGGGGTGACTTCAAGCGGCCCGAGGATTCCCTGCCGGTCTTCCCCACCATCGCGAGCCAGTTCCAGCATTCGGGGGTCGACCGGCTGTTTGCGGCCCTGTGCCGCTCACTCGCGGAGCGCGATCCCCGCGGGGGGGGGCGCTGGGTGCCGGCCACGCCACCCGGCGAGGATTCGCCCATCCGCCATGTCCAGATTCCCCAAGCGCGCGAGCGCTACCTGGCCGAGATAGCCGGAACCATCCGGTCGCGGCGCCAGAGCGACGAGACGGTCTGTGCGGCCGCCTCCGAGGCCCAAAGCCTCCATGAAGTCCTGGGTCTTCTGGAGAAGGACATCTGCCCGCCTCCCCTCCAACGCTACCCGGACTCCCGGCTGGAAGGAGACGACGACCGCACCCGGCTCCGCCGGGCCTACCATGCCGCCCTCGACCGGGTGGGTGAGGAAGGCCGCGGTTTGCTTCAGGCCTGGCCTGCCCGTACGGTCGCCGCCCGCGCCGATGAGTACGCCTACCCGGTGCGCGACCGCTGGGTGCGGGGGCCGAACTACACCGAGACCCTGTCCGGACTCCGGATCCCCAAGATTGCCGTGCCCGGCTACCGCGACTGGGGGGACCTCCTGCGTTTCCTTCTGAGCGAGAACCTGCCGGGTGACTACCCGTACACGGCCGGTGTCTATCCCTACCGGCGCACGGCCGAGGATCCGATCCGGATGTTCGCCGGGGAGGGCACGCCGGAACGCACCAACCGCCGTTTCCACTATCTCGCGCGGGGCCAGTCCGCGACCCGCCTGTCCACGGCCTTCGACTCCGTGACGCTCTACGGCGAGGATCCCGATCCCCGCCCGGACATCTACGGCCGGATCGGTAACTCCGGGGTGTCGATCGCGACGTTGGATGACATGAAGAAGCTCTATTCCGGGTTTGACCTGGCCTCCCCCAAAACTTCGGTCTCGATGACGATCAATGGGCCGGCTCCGATTCTCCTGGCTTTCTTTTTCAACGCGGCGGTCGACCAGGCCGTCGAACGGCATCTGCGCGTCACGGGCACCCTGGAGCCCGCCCTCGACCGCCTCCGCGGGCGGATCGGCGGAACGCTGCCCGCCTACGAGGGATCGTTGCCGGAAGGACATACGGGAGAGGGCCTGGCGCTCCTCGGAGTGAGCGGAGATCTCCTCGTTGATCCTGGAACCTATGATCGGATCCGGGCGGAGACCCTGAGGCAGGTCCGGGGGACGGTCCAGGCCGACATCCTGAAGGAGGACCAGGCGCAGAACACCTGTATTTTCTCGGTCGAGTTCGCACTCAAGCTGATGGGCGACGTGGCCTCCTATTTCGTCGCGAACGACATCCGGAATTTCTACAGCGTTTCGGTGAGCGGCTACCATATCGCCGAGGCCGGGGCCAACCCCATCACCCAGCTCGCCTTTACCCTGGCCAACGGATTCACGCTGGTCGAGTACTACCTCGCGCGCGGGCTGGCCATCGACGATTTCGCGCCCAACCTGAGCTTCTTCTTTTCGAACGGCATGGATGCCGAGTACGCGGTCATCGGGCGCGTGGCCCGGCGCATCTGGGCGCGGGCCCTCCGGGAGCGCTACGGGGCCGAGCCGCGCAGCCAGATGCTCAAGTACCACATCCAGACCTCCGGCCGCAGCCTGCACGCGCGCGAGATCCAGTTCAACGACATCCGGACCACCCTGCAGGCGCTCTACGCCCTTTATGACAACTGTCAGAGCCTGCATACCAACGCCTATGACGAAGCGCTCACCACCCCGACCGAGGAATCGGTCCGGCGCGCCATGGCGATCCAGCTCATCATCAACCGCGAGCTCGGCCTCGAGAAGAACGAGAACCCCCTGCAGGGGGCCTTCGTCATCGAGACCCTGACCGATCTCGTCGAGGAGGCGGTCCTGGCCGAATTCGACCGCCTGTCGGAACGCGGCGGCGTCCTCGGCGCCATGGAGACGATGTACCAGCGCAACAAGATCCAGGAGGAAAGCCTGCTCTACGAGCGCCTGAAACACGAAGGCCGCCTGCCGATCGTCGGGGTCAACTGCTTCGAGCCCGAGGGTGGGCGTGGCGAGCCGGAGGTGCCACCCGCCCTGATCCGTTCCACGGAACGGGAAAAACAGCAGCAGCTCGAGGCGCTCGGCCGGTTTCGCGAGATCCATGCCGAGCGCCGCACGGAGGCTTTGGCAGCGCTCCGGGAGACCGGTCGTCAGGGCGGGAACCTGTTTGCCGCGCTCATGAATGCGGCCCGATCGTGTTCACTGGGCGAGATGACCCGCGAGCTTTATGCCCTGGGCGGCCAGTACCGCCGGGCCCTCTGACGCCTCCGGATGACTGTCGGCCCGCCCCACCTCGAGGCCTTTCTCGACCACTTGTCCATCGCGGACGGACTCGCGCCGAACACGGTCATGGCCTATGGCAGCGATCTCCGGCGTTTCTCACGCTGGTGGAAGGGGACCGGAAAGGAGGAGTTTCCACCCGATCGCGCGGATCTTCTGGCCTATCTCGAATCCTGCCAGCGCGACCGCCTGGGTGCCGCAACCCGAGCGCGCCTGCTCTCCGGGCTCAGGCGTTACTTTCGCTTTCTCGTCTCCGAGCGCCTGATTTCCAAGGATCCCACGACCGAGATCGCCTCACCCAAGCTCGGCCGGAGATTGCCCCGTGTGCTCACGGAGGACGAGGTGACTCGCCTCCTCGAGACGCCGGATGAATCGACCCCCGCCGGCCTGCGTGACCGTACCCTCCTCGAGGTGCTCTACGCCACGGGTCTCCGCGTCTCCGAGCTGGTCCATCTCCGGGTGGAGTCGGTCAACCTGAGGCAGGGGACCGTCCGGGTGACCGGCAAGGGGGGGCGGGAACGGATCGTGCCGCTGGGGGAGGTGGCCCTCGACTGGCTCGAGCGCTATCAGGCCCAGGGACGGCCGCATCTTGTGCCGGCCCGGCGGGAGACGGGCGTCCTCTTCCCGGGACGCTTCGGCCGACCGCTCACGCGCCAGGCGTTTTGGCTGTCTGTCCGCCGCTATGCCATCCGGGCGGGGCTCCGTTTCATCCCCTCCCCGCATGTGCTCCGGCATGCCTTTGCCACCCATCTCGTCAACCGGGGGGCGGACCTGCGCGTGGTGCAGCTGCTGCTGGGACACAGTGATCTCGCGACCACTGAAATCTACACGCACGTGGCACGGGAGGAGCTCAAGAACCTCCACCGCACCCACCATCCCCGGGGCTAGCGTTCGAGGAGCTTGAGCTTGTCGGGGATGCCGTCCCATTCCTTGGCGTCGGGCGGCGCCGCTTTCTTGCGGGTCAGGGTCGGCCAGAGTTTGGCCAGTTCGGCGTTCATGCGGAGGAAGAGCCGCTGGTCCTCGGGCAGGTCGTCCTCGGCAAAGATGGCCTTGGCGGGGCATTCGGACTCGCAGAGCGTGCAGTCGATGCATTCGTCCGGATCGATGGCGAGGAAATTCGGGCCTTCGTGGAAACAGTCAACCGGGCAGACCTCGACGCAGTCCGTGTACTTGCATTTGATGCAGTTCTCGCCGACGACGAAGGTCATGGTGAGGCTCCGGAATCCGGGAGGGTGTATTTTGCCACAGGCTGGAGGGTCCGTTCGATCCAGAGATCGTGGACCCGGAACGGAAAGCCGGCTCCTTCGCGCCGCCGCTGCCAGTAGTATTCGAGCGCCAGGCGGACGCTCGGGAAGGCCACCGTGGACCAGGGCAGATCGTCTTCGCCGAAGGACGCCACCTCCAGGGTTTCGTGCCCCGGGTGCTCGGGCCAGGCCGCGAGCCGGCTCCGGTAGAAAAGATGCATTTGATGGATGCGCGGCAGGTTGATGAGGATCAGGGGGTCATCCACGGTGACGGTTGCGCCGATCTCCTCGGTGCTTTCCCGCGCGGCGCCTTCGGTCGAGGTTTCTCCGTTTTCCAGAAAGCCCGCCGGGAGCGTCCAGAGCCCGCGCCGGGGCTCGATGGCGCGACGGCACAGCACGATCCGGTCGTTCCATTCCGGAATCGAGCCCACGATCATCCGGGGGTTTTCGTAGAAGATCTCCCCGCAGCGGGTACAGAGGTCGCGGGGCCGGTTGTCGCCCTCGGGAATCCGCCTCTCGAGGGGGGCACCGCAACTGGGGCAGTAGTTCATGGAGTTTGCACTCTGGATCCGCTAGTGTATTTTCTCACATCCCCCGAAAGGGAGGGTCCAGCCATGGCCCTGATGCAGGCCCAGGTCCTCGAGGTGCCCCGGAGTCCGTTGGTCCTCCGGCAGCGTCCGCTGCCGGTTCCCGGTCCGGGGCAGGTGTTGATCGACGTGGCCGCCTGTGGCGTCTGCCGGACCGACCTCCACCTCCGGGATGCGGAACTGCCCTCCATCCCGTATCCGCTGATTCCCGGCCACGAGATCGTGGGCCGCATCCGTTCGTGCGGGAAGGGCGTCCGCGACCGCGAACCAGGAGAGCGGGTGGGGGTGGCCTGGCTCGGTTTCAGTTGCGGGGCGTGCGAGGACTGCCGGGCGGGTCGCGAGAACCTGTGTCCCCGGGCGCGTTTCACGGGCTATCAGATCGACGGCGGCTATGCCACGCAGGCTCTGGCGGACGCGCGTTACGTCTTCCCGCTGCCCGCAGGCTATGGCGATGCCGAGGTGGCTCCGTTGCTCTGTGCCGGCCTGATCGGCTTCCGCTGTCTCGGGTTCTGCGGCCCGGCCCGGCGGCTCGGCCTCTACGGCTTCGGCGCCGCCGCCCACTTGGTGATCCAGTTGGCCCAATTCGAGGAGCGGACGGTCTTTGCCTTCACCCGGCCGGGGGATCGGGCAGGTCAGGACTTTGCCCGCTCGCTCGGGGCGGCGTGGGCCGGCGGATCCGACGAGTCCCCGCCTGACCTGCTCGATGCCGTGATCGTGTTCGCTCCGGTGGGGGCTCTCGTCCCGCAGGCCCTCCGGGCAGTGCGTCCCGGTGGCCGCGTGATTCTGGGCGGCATCCACATGAGCGATCTGCCGGGTTTCCCCTACGCCCTGCTCTGGGGCGAGCGCCGGCTGCAGAGCGTGGCCAACCTCACGCGCGCCGATGCCTACAGGTTTCTCAAGGTGGCACCCCAAGTCCCGATCCGGACCCGCGTCCAAACCTATCCCCTGGAGGAGGCGAACCAGGCACTCGACGATCTGCGTTCGGGCGACATCCGGGGGGCTGCGGTCCTCACGATGCCGGGTGCTGCGCCGAAAGACCGTCCGCCCGATTCCAGTGCCGGTCGCGAGCCCGCCAAACCGTTATCATGATTCCATGACCGGCCCCTGCGCCCCGCCTCCGGACCACTACGCACTCGAGATTGCCGGGATTCGGCGCCGCCTGCCGGTGGTGGCCGTGGAGGGTGGCGTTGCGATCGCGGTCCTCAACATCCTGGGCGACACCGAGCTCGTCGAGGCGGCGGCCCGTGAACTGGCCCACCACCTCAGGCACCGACCCTACGATGTGTTCCTCACGGCCGAGGCGAAAAGCATCCCCCTGGCCCATGCGCTCTCGGTTGTGGCGCGCCGACCCTACGTGGTGCTGCGCAAGATTTACAAGTCCTACATGGGCGATGCCCTGCACGTGACGACTCGTTCCATCACGACCGGCCACGAGCAGGTTCTGTACCTCGATGCCAAGGATCGCACGGCTCTGGCGGGCCGGGCGGTCGTTCTTCTGGACGATGTGATCAGTACCGGATCGACCCTGGAGGGTCTGCGCTCCATCGCCCGCGCGGCCGAGGCCCGTGTCGTGGCCGAGGCGGCGATCGCGACCGAGGGGGATGCCGCGCGCTGGCGGGAGGTCATCGCGCTGGCGCACCTGCCCGTGTTCCGGTCGGGATCCCAGCCGTCCGCTGTCTGAACCGGGGGAACGGGCTGCTCCCGCGAGGAGGGGGCCGGCCCACAAGCCGGGCCCATGCCCAGGGCCGGATCATCCCGGGGCCGGTGGCGGGGGTTGCGAAAGGGACGGCATCCAGTCGATCCTCGTGTGCGGCAGGCATTGCGGATAACGGCTCTGCAGGAAGGCGATCAACTGTTCCCGGATGAGGCACCGCAGGTTCCAGGAGTCGCTGCTGTTTCTGGCGCTCATGAGGGCCCGTAGCTGGACTCCTTGGGGGGTGGCCTCGGTGACCTGCAATCCGGCCGCCTTGCCGTCCCACAGGGGGGTTTCGCCGAGTCGACGCAGGAACTCGTCCCGCAGCGCTTGAACCGGCAGGGTGTAGTCCGCGTAGAGGTAGAGGTGTCCCAACAGGTCGGTCTGGTTGCGCGTCCAGTTCTGGAAGGGCTGTGCGATGAAGTAGGAGAGCGGCACGATGAGCCGCCGGAGGTCCCAGATCCGCACGACGACGTAGGTGGCCCGGATCTCCTCGATCCAGCCCCACTCGCCCTCGACGATGACGACGTCATCGAGCCGGATCGGCTCGGTCAACGCGATCTGGATGCCAGCGATCAGGTTGCTGATCAGGGGCCGGGCGGACAGCCCGACGATGAGTCCCGCGGCTCCGGCCGAGGCGAAGAGGGTCGCCCCGAGGACGCGAACTGCGGGAAACGTCATGAGCATGGCCGCGGCGGTGATCAGGACCACCAGGATGACGAAGGTCCGGCGGATGATCTGAAGCTGGGTATGAAGCTGGCGCGCCCGGAGGTTGTCGGCCGTGTTGATCGGGTGGCTCTGCATCGCGAAGTCCCGCCAGGCGTCGAAAAGAGAGACGAGCCCCCAGCCGGTCAGGGCGATCAGGAGGAGGAGGAGTCCATGGTCAACGAGGCCGCGGACCGTCGGTCCGATCGGCAGGAGCACCTGGGACAACCGGGCCACTCCGACCGGGACGAGGCAGGTCAGCGGGAGGCCGAGACGGCGGACGGCCGCTTGAGAGAAGCCATGGCGGCTTTTCCCGAGCAGCAGGATGGCGAGGCGGACGGCGAGCGTACCCACGACCAGGCCGCCGAGCCAGAGCAGGAGCCGGATCAGGGGTGACGCGAGACCGGGGAGGAATGCGGTCATGGATGTTCTTGCGGGGACGGGTTCAGGAAGGTGCCGGCCAGTGCCTTGAGGAAGGTTTCGGTCCAGTGGTGGAGATCCCGGCGTCTCAGGCGGCCCATCAGGGCCTCCCAGCGCCGGTGGCGTTCGTCGAGACCCATGGCGAGTGCCCGGGCCAGGGTTCGGGCAACCTCGCCCGAATCGTAGGGATTGACGATGAGCGCCTCTTCGAGTTCCTGCGCGGCGCCGGCCAGGCTCGAGAGGATGAGGACGCCCGGGGACTCCTCCGGCTGGGCCGCCACGAACTCCTTGGCGACGAGGTTCATGCCGTCCCGGAGCGGCGTGATGAGACCGATCTCGGCCTGTCTCAGGAAACCCAGGATGGTGCTGCGCGGGAAGCCGCGGGTCAGGTAGCGCAGCGGCATCCAGTCATATTCCGCGTAGCGGGCATGGATGTCGCCCACGATCCCGTTCAACTCGCGGCGGATCTCGTCGTATTCGGGCACCTCGGTTCGTGACAGCGGTGCGATCTGGAGCAGGACCACCTGCCTCTGGAACTCCGGCCACTGTTCCAAGAGCCGGGCATAGGACCGGAAGCGCTGGGCCAGTCCCTTGCTGTAGTCGAGCCGGTCAATGCCGAGAATGAGCCGGCGGCCGGCGAGGCTCGTCGCGAGCCGCCGGCCATGGCGGTTGTTGTGACCGGCGCGGGCCACCCGGGCAACCTCGTCGACATCGATGCCGATCGGAAAACTGTCGACCCGGACCCGATGGCCTCGGAACCGTACGCAAGATGCCTCGCGTTCTGCCTCCGGCAGGAAAAAGGCGATGGCCCGGGACAACGACTGGCAGTCGAACGGGGTCTGAAAACCGACGAGATCGTAGGCCAGGAGCTTTTCCAAGATCTCGGTCTGTCCCGGCAGGGCGCGGAGCAGGTCGATCCCGGGGAAGGGGGTATGGAGAAAAAACCCCAGGGGGGCCCGGACGCCATGGGCCCGGAGGGAGGCGCCGAGGGGGATGAGATGGTAATCGTGGATCCAGACGATGTCGTCCGGGCGGATCAGGGGTGCCAGCATCCGGGCCCAGCGGTCATTGACCTCGAGATAGGTCTCGAACGACGACCGGTCGTAATGGAGGAGGTGGAGCTGCGCATGGAAGACGGGCCACAGGCAGCGGTTGGCGAAACCGACGTAATAGCCTTCGAACTCGCGGTGGGTGAGGGGAGTCACGGCGAAGGTGATGGCCCCTTCCGTCTGGAGGGCCGGGGCGGGCGAGGGATTTTCCGAGATCCGGCCGTTCCAGCCGAACCAGAGCCCGCCCTGCCGGTTCATGGCTTCGAGCAGTCCGGTGGCGAGCCCCCCCTGGGCGGCTCCCCGCCGGTGCGGGGTGGCGACGCGGTTCGAGACGATGACGAGGCGGCTCAAAATGCCCCCTCCCATGGGGCGCTCAGGAGCAGGGCGGACTCGATGATCCCGACCATGCTGTAGGTCTGGGGAAAATTGCCCCACAGTTCCCCGGTCGCGGGATCGATGTGTTCGGAAAGGAGGCCCAGGCGGGTGCGATGGGCCAGAAGGGATTCGAAGTGGGCGTGGGCCTCTTCCGTCCGACCGAGCCGGGCCAAGGCCTTGAGATACCAGAACGAGCAGAGCGTGAAGGCGTTTTTGGGGGGGCCGAAGTCATCCGGTTCGCGGTAGCGGAAGACGTAGTCGCCGTGCTTGAGCTCGCGCTCGACCGCGCGCACCGTGTCCGCGAAGCGGGGATCGCCGGCCGGCAGGAAGCCGAGATCGGCGAGCAGGAGGCAACTGGCGTCCAGGCGGTCCCCGTCGAGGGTGGCGGTGAAGCTCCGGCGTTTGGGGCTCCAGGCCCGGGCCAGCACCGCCTCGCGGATGGTACTGGCCTGTTTCGTCCAGAACGCGGCCCGGTCGGCCTGCCCGAGCCGGTCGGCGATCCGTGCCAAGCGGTCGCAGGCGCACCAGGAGAGGACACTCGAGTAGGTATGGATCCGCATCTCGCCCCGGATCTCCCACAATCCGGCATCCGGCTGGTCGTAGACCCGGGCGGCAACCTGTCCCAGGGTTTCGAGATGGGCGAAAAGCGCCGCATCGCCAGGCCGGTCGAGGCGCCGGTCCCAGAAGGACTGGCTCGCGGCCAGCACCACGGCACCGTAGACATCGTTCTGCCGCTGTCCGTAGGCGGCATTGCCGACGCGGACCGGACCCATACCGCGGTAGCCGGCCAGGCTCGTGATTTCACGCTCGGGCAGCTCGGGTTTGCCGCTGATGGCGTAGACCGGCTGCAGGTGCTCGTAGCCCTGACGGGTGCCGAGGTTGATGACGAAACGGAGATAATCCTCCATGGTGCGGGTGGCGCCGAGCCGGTTGAGCGCGCGCACGACGAAGTAGCTGTCGCGCAGCCAGCAGTAGCGATAGTCCCAGTCGCGGCCGGAATCGGCGCTTTCCGGAATCGAGGTCGTGACCGCGGCGAGCACCGCCCCGGTGTCCTCGAAGGTCGACAGCTTGAGAGTAATCGCGGCACGGATCACCGTCTCCTGCCATTCGAAGGGAATGGCCAGATACCGGACCCACTCCTGCCAGTACTTCCGGGTTTCGGCCAAAAACTCGCGTGAAAGGGTCTCGAGCGGGCGCGTCAGGCTCTCGTCCGGCCCGAAGAAGAGCACGCGTTCCTGGTCGAGGACAAAGGGGGTTTCGTTGAGGATCGCGGTGAGCGAGACGTCGGTGGTGAGGCGGTGCACTTGGCCCGGAAAGACATAGCGGACGTGGTGGCTGCCGATCGTGACCTCGGGTGTGGCGGCTCCGTACTGCCCGGCGGGCCGCAGGCGGACGGTGAGTTGCGGCCGTCCCGCAATCGGCCGCAGAATGCGGACGAACAGGGGAGGGCGGTAGACCCGTTCGTAGAGCTTGAAGCGCGGCATGAAGTCGATCACCTCGAGCTGCCCGCCCTGCTCGTCCTCGAAGGTCGTGACCAGAATCGCGGTGTTGGGCTCGTAACGCTGCGCGTGCGACCGGCAGCGCTCGACGGTGAGGTTCATGAAACCGCGACGATTCGCGGTCGCGGGCTCGAGCAGCGAACAGAAAACCGGATCCCCGTCGAAGCGGGGCAGGCAGGTCCAGACGTATTCCCCGACCTCGTCGATCAAGGCGCAGGTCGCACTGTTGCCGATGAGGCCGAGTTCGAGGTTCCGGCTCATGGACGGTCTCTGGACAGGCGGGCCAGCCAGGCGACTGCCGCTGTCGGCGTCCCGAGCCGGTACCGGGCCCGGGTCGGTCCATCTCCCACTTTGATGCTGACTCCATTCCGCCGGTTCACGACCTCGAAGGCGCTTTCGTCGGTGACGTCATCACCAAGGAAAACGGGATGGCGCCCGCGGAAGGGCGGTTCCTCGAGGAAGGCGGAGACCGCCCGCCCCTTGTCCATCGCCGCCGGGCGGACTTCCAGAACGTTTTTGCCCTTGAGGAGGACCAGTTCCGGATGGGGGGAAACCAGCGTTTCGAGCCTGGTCCAGAGTCGATCCGAGACCTCGGGACCGCCCCTGACGTGGACGGCCAGGGAAAGTCCCTTGTCCTCGGTGAAGGATTCCGGGTCCTCGGCCACGCATCGGCCGATTTCGGGACGGAGCCGATGCAGGAGAGCGACGTGGGTCTCGAGGCGATGGAGTCTCCCGGCGCCGTCACGGCGTTCGCTCCCGTGCTGACCCGAGGCGGCGAAGATCTCCGGTGAAAAGAGCCGATCAAGATCGGCGAGCGGCCGCCCACTGACGAGTGCGAGCGCTCCCCGGACGAGAGAGCGGATCCGGACGAGGCTTGCAAGGAGCGTAGGGGGCACCAAAACGTCCCGGGGATGGGCGGCCAGTGGCAGGAGGGTGCCGTCGACGTCCAGGAATATGGCGCTCTCCCGGCAGCGCACCGCGGGCGGCGGGGCGAGTGGGGGAGCTTCAGCCAGCGTGACGGACTGTGTCCTACGGGGAGACCCGGGAAGAGACATGACACCGTTCATTATGGGCAAAGCGGCTTTGCATTGCAAACCGGAGAGAAAATAAGAATATGGAATTCCGGATGAATTTCCGATCGGGATCCGAGGAACCGGCCTCCGCTGCCTTTCCAGAGATGGCCGGGACAGCACCGGGGCATGTCCCGGGGAACCCCTTTCCTCTATGACCTGACTTGTAAAACACGCAAGGGGATGGGTCATGGGCGCGAGTCTGGAAACACGCTTGGAGCGGTATGGCAAGGCGATGGTCGCTGCGTTGGGACACGCGGATCGGGTCGCGTCGGCCACCTGGTACCTGCAAGGGTGCCTGGCCTGACTTCCCGTACTTAGTTTGACTTAACGTCTATTCTTATATACGCTAAACAGGTTAACGGCTATCAGGATGGACGCAATGGAAAAAGCCCGCAAATCGTCGCCCCTGCCGATTCCCGTCACGCGGGCTCTGCGGAAACTGGGGCAGGACCTTCGGGACGCCCGCCGGCGGCGGCGGATTCCCGTGTCGATTCTGGCCGAGCGGGCTTCCATCAGCCGGATGACGCTGAACAAGATCGAGAAAGGTGATGCCGGAGTTTACATAGGCAATTACGCGGCGGTGCTCTTTGCCCTCGGGCTCGTGGACCGCATCTCGGACCTCGCCAGCGCGATGCACGACACCGTGGGACGCGAGCTCGAAGAAGAGCAGCTTCCGGTGCGCATTCGTCTGTCCCGGCCACGGAAGGAGCCAAGGCCACCGAAGGCGGGTGCATGAAAATGGACCGCGAAGTTCTTGTTTACGTCGATCTGCAAGGCAAGCCGCATCTCGTCGGCCGCCTGTGGGCGCGCGTACGCAAGGACCGGGAGAATGCAACCTTTGAATACGACAAAAGCTGGCTGGAGCATCGCGAGCGATTTTCACTCGAACCCGCTCTGAAACTAGGCCCAGGTCCGTTTCACACGGCGTCCGACAAGCCGCTCTTTGGTGCTATCGGCGATTCTGCACCCGACCGTTGGGGCCGGGTGCTCATGCGCCGCGCCGAGCGGCGCCGCGCCGAGCGGGAAAAACAAACTCCGCGGACCGTTTGGGAAATCGATTACCTGCTGCTCGTCGACGACGAGGCGCGGCAAGGCGCGTTGCGCTTCGCAGAGAAAGAGGGCGGTCCGTTTCTTGCCGATCAGCAGCCGACGAAGATTCCGCCATTGACCGAGCTGCCACGACTATTGTCGGCGGCGCAGCACGTCATCGACGATGAAGACAGCAACGAAGATCTGCGCCTCCTGCTGGCCCCCGGCTCGTCGCTCGGCGGCGCACGGCCGAAAGCATCCGTTCGTGACCGCGACGGGCATCTCGCAATCGCCAAGTTTCCGAATAAGGGCGATGAAGTCAACACTGTCGTGTGGGAAGCTGCCGCCCTGACCCTCGCAGAGAAAGCAGGCATTCCTGTTCCACAATGGCGCCTCGAATCCGTCGCCGATAAACCGGTCCTGTTACTGCGGCGTTTTGACCGCGAAAGCGGTGCGCGAATCCCTTTTCTCTCTGCGATGAGCATGCTCGATGCGCGCGACAATGAAACGCGCAGCTATCTCGAATTCGTCGATGTCCTGCGCCAGCACGGGGCGTCGCCTCAAGAAGACATGCACGCGCTGTGGCGGCGCATCGTTTTCAGCATCCTGATCTCGAACACGGACGACCATCTGCGCAACCACGGTTTTCTCTGGGCCGGACCAGCCGGATGGCGGCTCTCACCCGCGTATGACCTGAATCCGGTGCCTACGGATATAAAACCAAGGGTGCTCGCAACCGCTATCAACGAGGACGACAGAACGGCGTCACTTAAGGTTGCGTACGAGGCTGCCCCCTATTTTGAGCTGACCGAAAAAGAAGTCCGCCTGATCGCTCGAGAAACCGGAAATGCAGTCGCCGGCTGGCGCAAAGAAGCCGCCGGCCTGGGCTTGAGCAAGGGCGAGATCGATCGAATGGCATCAGCCTTCGAGCACGAAGACTTGAAGTTGGCTGTTTCCGAGAACTGACCGGGCGCTCATAAAACCCACACTGGGCTGGATCATGCTGTCGCGCGAAGAAATGCGGCAGGCCGAGCGGTTGACGGCCGGAGACTAGGAGACACGCGCGACGAAATCGGCTTTCTCCTTATGAGGTCGAAGACAGAATACCCCGAGTTTACCCATGGATATATTACTGACTGCTGAGTCAAAAAGGTTTTGCCGAAGCTGCTGCGAAGTATGCCCGGCGTAGGGATTGAGACGATTGGCTGTGACCCGGATCATCTGCACATGGTGATGGTGATTCCGCTCCGATCCAGCATCGCGGTGGTCCTGGGGCGGCTCAAAAGGCAATCGTCGTCACCCATGAGAAAGACCTTCGGAGGGTTGCAGAAGGTGTACTGGAATGAGCCTATCGTGTGGTCGCCGGGCTCCTTCGTCAGCAGCGTCGGTGTGGACGAGGGTACGATCAAGCGGTATATCGAGCATCAAGGACGCCAGGATTCAGGTCAGTTCCATAGGGAACTGTAACGGGAAGGACCCCCCGCGGCTTGAGCCGGGGGAATCTATATTGGTGCCGGGGGAGGGAATCGAACCCTCACTGGGTTGCCCCAACCGGATTTTGAGTCCGGCGCGTCTACCAGTTCCGCCACCCCGGCAAGTTGCGATCGCGCACAGGAAGCCGGAGTCATTATCGCCCACCCGGAAAACTCCGGCAAACCGGTTGCTTCTGAATGCGACGCGAAGGTTGCGGCAGGGTCCGAACGCCCAGGACTCCTCCCGCCGGCTCCGGCGGAAGTCGGAAGGTCGACGGGGTGCCGGTCAGTTGAAGCTGTAGATGAACGAGATGGAAGTTTCCGTGTTGGTCTTGAGGAAACCGACCGGGACGGTGGAAACGTGGGAGATCGTGTAGGACACCGATAAGGCCAGGTTGCCCGCAACATGGAGGATGAGGGAAGTATTGGATTCCGAGTAGGTGCTGGTCGTGCCGCGGGCGAGACTCAGCCCCTCGACCAGGGAACTCACCCGGCTGATTTTCCAGCGGTAGTTCAGGGCCACCCGTTCAATGGCGGAACTGCGCGAACTCCCCGAGGTGGGTTGGGTTTGGCGGGCGCCCACGCCAATCTCCGCATCCAGGGCTTGGTGGGGGATCGCGATGAGCCGGCGGCCGTAGCCTATGACCTCGGTATAGCGGCGGAGATAGCCACTGAAGGGGGCGTCCAGGTAGTCGAGGTAGAGAAAGAGGTAGTTGTGGCTGTTGAAGTCAACATCGGTCTGGGAACTGGCTTCCTGGCTCCGGTCGGAGGGGATCCCGGACGCACTGGTCTGGATCCAGTTCAGGTTGAGATCGGTCCGCCACCGGCCCACGCGGTAACCCATGAGGACCCTTGCGTTGAGGCTCTTCGAAACGCTGTTACCGCTCGTCGCGAGATAGCCGAGGTTGACGGAACCCTGCAATCCGGTCGACGCGGTGGTTTGGTTGAGGATGGAGTTGTCGGCTTCGATTTTGTTCCAGTTGTAGTCCGCCCAGGCTGGCCGGATACAACCAAGGAACGCGAGCAGGATCCCGAGTCCCGCGCACAGGAACACCGTCCGGCGTCGCGCTCGAAGGGCAGCAACCGCACCGTCTGGCCACTCCGTGGGACAGGTTCTCGAGAGTCGGGTCGGCGGGGACATGCGGAGCACAGGAAGACAGAGGTCTAGTCTACCAGCCCGTGCCGCGGGATCAAACCCCCTTTAGAATGACGAAAGCGCGATGACAGGTCGGCGGCCGGTGATGCAGAGAGCGGATTTCGACTATGAGCTTCCGAATGACCGGATTGCCCGCTATCCCCTCCCGTGCCGCAGCGCAAGCCGCCTGCTCACGGTCGGGTGCAAAACGCTCGAGGACGGATTCATGCGGGACTGGCCGGCTCTCGTTGCGCCCGCGGATCTCGTCGTCGTCAATGATTCCCGGGTGATCCCGGCCCGGCTCCGGGCCCGCAAGGAGACGGGGGGGCAGGTCGAAATCCTCCTCATCGAAGCACCCGAAAGCTCCGTGGCCTGGGCTTGGCTCAGGGCCCATCATCGCCTCGGCGTGGGGGCCACCCTCCACATCGCGCCCGGTTTCCGCATCCGGGTCGCGGCCCGCGCCGGGGACCGGTGGCGGCTCAAGCTTGCGGAAGGGCGCTGGCCGGATGTCCTGGATGCTGTCGGCGAGGTGCCACTGCCTCCCTATCTCGCGCGCGCGGCGGAGCCGCTCGACCGGGAGCGTTACCAGACGGTTTTCGCCCGCGAGCCCGGCTCGGTCGCGGCACCGACCGCCGGCCTCCATTTTGACGACGACCTCTTGGCCGCGCTCGATGCCCGTGGGGTGACCCGCGCGGCCGTGACTCTGCATGTCGGGCCGGGGACCTTCGAGCCGGTGCGCGCCGAGCGAATCGAGGATCACGAAATGCACGAGGAAAGCTACCGGGTCGGCAAGGAAGCCGTGGCCGCCCTCACCGCCGCCCGGAGCCGTGGCGGACGCATCATCGCCGTCGGGACCACGGTCGTGCGGGTCTTGGAGACCCTGGCCATTCAGTCCGGCTACCCGGACCGTCCCCTGAAGCCCGCGACCGGCCGCACGCGTCTTTTCATCCGTCCCGGCTTCCGGTTTCGCCTGGCCGATGCCCTCCTCACGAACTTCCACCAGCCAGGCTCGACCCTCCTCTGTCTCGTCTCCGCCTTTGCTGGCCTGGATCGGATCCGCTCGGCCTATGCCCACGCGCTCCAGTCGGACTACCGCTTCCTGAGCTATGGGGATGCCATGTGGATCCCGTCCCGCCATGCGCTTTGAACGTCTCGCGACGGACGGACGGGCCCGCTTGGGATGCCTCGCACTCGGTCACGGCCAGATCGACACGCCGGCCTTCATGCCGGTCGGCACCTACGGGGCGGTCAAGGCACTCGATCCGACGGATGTGGCGACCACCGGAACCCAGATGATCCTCGGCAACACCCTCCATCTCGCGCTGCGCCCCGGACTCGAGGTGATCGGGCGGATGGGCGGCCTCCACGCCTTCATGGGCTGGAGGGGGCCGATTCTCACCGATTCAGGCGGGTTTCAGGTGATGAGTCTGGCCCATCGGCGGTCGATCGACGATGACGGGGTTACCTTTCAGGCACCGGTCGACGGCCGCCGCTTCCGCCTGACGCCCGAGCGGGCCGTCGGGATCCAACAGGAGCTCGGCAGCGACATCGCCATGGTGCTTGACCAGTGCCCGTCCTACCTTGCGCCGCGGGAGGAGATTGAGACCGCCATGCGGCGGTCCCAGCTTTGGGCCGAGCGCTGCCGGCGCGCATACGGGGACGGGCCCGGTGCCCTGTTCGGCATCGTCCAGGGCGGGGTCGACCCGGATTTGCGGAGACGGTCCTTCGAGGCACTGGCGTCCCTGGGATTCGAGGGCTATGCCGTGGGGGGGCTCGCGATCGGCGAGAGTGCCCCGACGCGGGAGGCGGTACTCGATGCGCTCATCCCCCTCCTGCCGGAGGACCGCCCCCGCTACCTCATGGGGGTGGGCAAGCCGGCCGACCTCGTGGCGGCGGTTTGCCGCGGCATCGATCTCTTTGACTGCGTGCTGCCGACCCGCAACGGGCGCAATGCCCACCTGTTCACCGCGACCGGAGTCGTCCGCCTGCGCAACAGCCGCTACCGGTTTGACGAATCCCCGATCGAACCGGACTGCCCCTGTCCGGCCTGCCGCCACCACAGCCGGGCCTACCTCCACCATCTCGACCGCATCGGCGACCCCTTGTCGCTCCGCCTGCTCACCCTCCACAACCTGACCTACTACCAGCGACTCCTGGCACGGCTTCGCGAGGCCATCCGGACCAGGTGTCTCGGGGAGTGTGCAGCCGACTTCGAACGCCAGCAACGGAGCGGCCCAGCTGTGCGATAATGCAGCGCACCATCTGGACTGACGGGGATTGCCGTGAACCTCATCACCAACGCCTGGGCCCAGGGCACCGGCCCCGCCGCACAGCCTTCCGGCGGGCTCTGGCAGCTCGTCGTGATTTTCGTCATTTTCATCCTGTTCTTTTACTTCGTGGCCATCCGGCCGCAGAGCAAGCGCCAGAAAGAGCACCGCAAGCTCATCGACGGCCTGGCCGTGGGGGATGAGGTGCTGACCCAAGGCGGGCTCCTGGGACGGGTGCTCCGGCTCAACGATCAGACCATCGCCCTCGAAACCGCACCGGGCGTCGAGCTCACGCTCCAGCGCCAGGCCGTGGTTGCGGTCTATCCCAAAGGAACCCTGAAACCCGTCTAGACCCTGGATTCCGGGCACCGGCCCATCACCAGCCCATGAACCGATGAACCGCTATCCACTCTGGAAAAACGTCCTGGTCATCCTGGTCACCCTGGTGGCGATCCTTCTGGCGCTTCCCAATCTCTACCCGGAGGCGCCGGCCCTCAATGTCACGCGGATCGGGGCCTCGGTCGTGCCCCCCGGCCTGCTCTCGCGCATCAAGCGCCACCTCCGGCACCATGCGCTCCCCCCCGCGCGCGCCGTGGTCGAGGCCGGGCACGTCCTTTTGGTCTTTCCCCACCGGGCGACCCAGCGCCTCGCCCTGATCCGCCTCAAACGCCTGCTCGGCAAAAACTACTCGGTGGCTCCCAATCTCGTCCCGGAAACTCCGTCCTGGCTCCGCGCGCTCGGGCTTCAGCCCATGCCGGAGGGCTTGGACCTGCGCGGGGGCATCTACTTCCTGCTCGAGGTGGATACGCGGGCGGCCCTGCACGATGCCTTGAGCCGTGACCGCAGTGGGATCGAGTCCCTGCTTCGCCACCACCGAATTCGATACCTCGGTATCCGGGAGGCGGCCCATGTGCTCCATATCGAGCTCGGCTCCCCCTCGGCCCTCAAGCCCACGCTGTCCCTCCTCCGGCAGGACCATCCCAACCTCCTCACGACCAGCCGGACGGTGCACGGATTTCCGGTGATCCGGGCCCGCTACGGGGCCGCCATGCGGACCCATCTCGACCAGGGTGCGATCGTCGATGACGTGGCGGCCCTGCGCCGTCGCGTCAATGAGCTTGGGGTCACGGCTTCCGTGGTCGAGCAGCAAGGTGCCCGGCACGTGGTCGTCGAACTGCCGGGGATCGAGGATGCCGCCCGGGCCGAACGCCGCCTGGGCGACACGGCGACCGTCCAGTTCCGCCTGGTCGACGATTCGCCGGCGGCCGAGAACGCCCTCGAGACCGGCCAGACCCCGCGCGGGGCCCGGCGTTTCACCACGACCGCGGGCGCACCCGTTCTCCTCGATGCGGGCAGCATCGTGGGGGGGCGCGATATCGTGAACGCCATCACCTCCTATGTGAACGGATCTCCGGCCGTCAACGTCACCCTCAATTCAGCCGGGGGGCGCCGCATGCTCCGGACCACGAGCCACCACCTGGGCAAACCAATGGCCGTGCTCTACATCCAGAACCGGAGCGAACACCGGACGGTCGACGGGCATTCCGTGCTCATCACGCACAAGATCGAGCGGGTCATCAACATCGCGACCATCGAGGGGGTTTTCTCGGACAACTTTCAGATCACCGGGCTCACCAACCGGCAGGCCGACAAACTGGCCTTGTTGTTGCGCACTCCGCTCGCGGCCCCGATGACGGTCGTCGCCGAGCGGACCATCGGCCCCAGCCTCGGACGGCAGAATATCCGCGACGGGGTGGCGGCCGTGGTCCTGGGTTTTGCCCTGGTCGTGCTGTTCATGGCGTTCTATTACAAGTGGTTCGGCGTCATTGCGGATCTCGCGCTCTTCGTGAACCTGATTCTCATCGTCTCGCTGCTTTCGGTTCTCCAGGCCACGCTCACCCTGCCCGGCATCGCGGGCATGGTGCTCACGGTCGGCATGGCCATCGACGCCAACGTGCTCATCTACGAGCGCATCCGGGAGGAGGTGCGCAACGGGGCGAGCCCGCAGGCGGCGATCCACGCCGGCTATGAACGGGCGTGGGGAACCATCGTCGATTCGCATGTCACGGCGCTCATCGCGGGCATCCTGCTGTTTTTGCTGGGCAGCGGCCCCGTCAAGGGATTCGCCATTACGCTCTGCCTGGGCATCCTGACCTCCCTGTACACGGCCGTCATGAACAGCCGGGCCATCACCAACGCCATCTACGGTGGCCGCCGTCTCGCCCGCCTGCCCGTCTGAGGATCGCCCATGGAATTCTTTCACCGCGTTCCCCACATCCACTTCCTGTCGGCGCGTCGGATCGCGCTGGCCGCCTCCACCTTGGTTTTCCTGGTGGCCCTGGGTTCGCTTGCGATCCAGGGGCTCAATCTCGGTCTTGATTTCACGGGCGGGGTCGTGGTCCAGATGGGGTTCCCCACGATGCCGTCCCTGGGCCGGGTCCGTGCGGTCGTGACCGCGGCCGGCTATCCGGGCGCCCACATCAGCCCCTTCGGCCACCACCCGGAGGTGCTCATCCGGCTCAAGCCGCAAAAACCCGGCCTCGCCGATGTTGCCGCCTCGGCCATCTCCCGCGCCGTGGCCGCCCATTTTCCCGGAGCCCGGCTGGTCGACAAGGAGGTGATCGGGCCCCAGGTGGGGCACGCCCTCAGAGAGAAGGGCCTGACGGCCATGCTGGCCGCCCTGATCCTGATTTTCGTCTACGTCATGTTCCGCTTCGAGTGGCGCTTCGCGCTCGGAGCCATCGCCGCCACGGTCCATGACGTGATCTTCGTGGTCGGCTTTTTCTCCCTCACCCGGATCGACTTCAACCTCAATGTGCTGGCCGCCATCCTAGCGATCATGGGCTATTCCCTGAACGATACCGTGGTGGTGTTCGACCGGATCCGCGAGGATTTCCGCAAGTTCAAGAAAGGGACCCCGCTGGAACTCATGAACATCGCGATCAACGAAACGCTGTCGCGGACCCTCATGACCTCATTCATGACCCTCCTGGTCGTGATTGCGCTTCTCTTTGTGGGTGGCCCGGTGCTGCGCGGGTTTTCGATCGCCCTTTTTGTGGGTATCCTGATCGGGACCTACTCCTCGATCTTCATCGCGAGCGCGATCGCCCTCATGCTCGGGGTCAATCGCTCGGACCTCCTGCCCAGGCGTCCCGAGGCCGTGGCCGACGGGGGTCCCTGATCGCCCGTAGAACGGGTTCAGGAGGGCGGCGAGCGCCGCCAGCAGGCGTGGGTTCGCGGCGATCACGTCCCCGCTCTCGAGCGGGTGGGTTCCTTCGGTTCCGAAACTGCGGGCCACTCCGCCCGCCTCCTGGATCAGAAGGAGGCCCGCGGCCAGATCCCACGGTTTGAGTCCCAGTTCGAAAAATCCGTCCAGCCGGCCGGCCGCCACCGCCGCCAGGTCCAGAGCGGCCGAACCCGCCCGACGGACGCCGGCGACCTGGGGGAGGAGGGCGCGGAACTGTTCGAGATAGATCCCGAGCCGGCTGAAATCCCGGAACGGGAAGCCGGTTCCGATGAGCGCTTCGTCCAGGTGGATCCGCTTCGCGACGCGGATGCGGCGGTCGTTGAGGAGCGCACCCTCCCCGCGGCTTCCGACGAACAGTTCATCACGGGTCGGGTCATAGACCACCCCGGCTTCGAGAACCCCGCGGCGTTCGAAGGCAATGGAGACGGCATAGACGGGGAAGCCATGGAGGAAGTTGGTGGTTCCATCCAGCGGATCCACGATCCAGCGTTCCTCGCCCGGCGCTCCGGCCGGAGCCAGCAGCCCGCCTTCCTCCGCCAGGATGGCGTGATCCGGATGGGCGGCCCGGATCACCTCGACGATGGCCGCTTCGGCGGCCCGGTCGACCTCGCTCACGAAATCGTGGGGCGCCTTCTCCTCCACCCGGATGCGGTCGAGCCGGTCGGCCTGGCGGCGGATCACCTCGCCGGCCCGGCGGGCGGCCCGGATGGCGATTTGGACGATGGGCTGCATGGTCGTGACGCGGGACGGAGGCCGGGATCATAGCAGAGGCCGACCTCCGGTGCCTCCAGCGCTATAATGTTGCATGGCCCGCGCACAGCGCCCGATCTATCTCGACTATGCCGCCACGACGCCGGTCGATCCGCGGGTGATCGACCGGATGGCCGGTTTCCTGGGCGTGGAGGGTCTTTTCGCGAACCCCTCATCGGTGACGCATGCGCCGGGGCGTGCGGCCCGCGCGGCCGTCGAGGAGGCGCGTCACGAGGTGGCGGCCCTGATCGGCGCCCGCGACCGCGAAGTCTATTTCACCTCCGGCGCCACCGAATCGAACAATCTCGCCTGGCGCGGGCTGGCCGCCTCGCGCCGGGACCGTGGGTGCCATCTCGTCACCTCGCGCATTGAACACGCCTCGGTACTCGATACGGCCCGAGCCCTCGAAGCCGAGGGTTTCCGTGTGACGTACGTGCCCTGCAACCGGGAGGGCCGAGTGGAGCCGGAACGGGTGCGGGAGGCCCTGACACCCGAGACCCTGCTCTGCTCGGTCATGCACGTCAACAACGAAACCGGTGTGATCCAGGACATCGCGGCCATCGGCGGCCTGTGCCGGGACCGCGGCATTCCCTTCCACGTGGACGCGGTCCAGAGCGCGGGCAAGCTGCCGATCGACCTGTCGGAGTTGCCGGTCGACCTCATGTCTTTTTCCGCGCACAAGGTCTACGGGCCGAAGGGCATCGGCGCCCTCTATGTCCGCCACGATCCCGGACTTGTCCTGGAACCCCTGATCCGCGGCGGCGGGCAGGAACGGGGACTCCGTGCCGGAACGCTCGCCACCCACCAGATCGTGGGGCTCGGGACCGCCTTCCGCATCGCCCGGGAAGAGGGCGAGGCCGATGCCGCCCGCATCCGGCAGCTGCGCGATGCCCTGTGGGAGCGGCTCTCCCGCCTGGATCAGGTGCACCTGAACGGTGGGGGGGCGCCGCGGGCCTGCGGACACCTGAGCGCGAGTTTCAATGCGGTCAATGGCGAAAGCCTGATCTTTTTCCTCGGGAACCTCGCGGTGGCCCAGGGCTCGGCCTGTTCCAGCGCCCGCGGGGAGCCCTCGCACGTGCTTCAGGCGATGGGACTCAGCCCCGGCGAAGCCGAGTCGACCCTCCGGATCACGCTTGGGCGATTTACGACCCCGGAGGAGATCGAGATCGCGGCGGAACGCATCATCCAGGCCTATACCCGGCTCGCTGCCATCGCTCCGGGAAGCGGCCGGCGGCACGCCGGATGAGTGCGGCCGGACTCCCGGTCATCCTCGAGACGAGCGGATCCGCCCAGTTTGAATTCTGGGCGTCCAACCTCGAGCGGGCCGGCCGTCTGGCGCCGGATACCCCGGGACTCGTCGAGGGCCGCGCCGGCCACGCCGGGGCGGGCGGGGAGGTCGAGTTTACGCTGAGCATCCGCTCCGACCGGATCGAGGCGGTCCGCTACCGGTTCCGGGGCAGCCCGTGGATCGGCGCCGCATGTGCCTTTTACGCTCGTCTACTCGAGGGCCAGCCGGCCAGCGTCCGCTGGCCGCCCGCGGCGGAGCTGGCTGGCCAACTCGGCTATCCCCGCGTCCGGTATGATGAGGTCCTGATCGTGGAAGATGCCCTGATGGCGGCGCTGGCGGCCCGCCGGGAGGTTTGCGATGAGTGAGCTGACCCTGACCCCGGAGGCGGCGGCCCAGGCCCGTCGCCTGCTCGCGGCCCGTCCCCAGGTGCCGGGACTCCGGATTTCGGTCGACCGGGCCGGCTGTGCCGGCTACAGCTGGCGGATCGGCTACGCGGAGGCGACGACCCGTGACGACACGCGCATCGAATGCGAGGGGATCGCACTTTTCGTTGCGGAGGCCGATCTCCCAATGGTTCGCGGCACCACCATCGACTATGTCCACCAGGGGCTCAACCGCCTGTTCCGTTTTCACAATCCGAATGCGCGCGAGGTCTGCGGCTGCGGCGAGAGTTTCACGGTCTAGGGCGGGGGGATAGTCCCCCGGGGAGCCGCGAGGATCCGGCCGGAACACACTCCTTCTGCCCAAAGGGGGATCCCCGACCGGCGGGCCAAAGGATCAGTATGCAGCGGAAGCGGGCTGTCCGTCGGTCGGAAGGCAGCCCGGCCAAGGCTGTGAGGAGTTTCCGGAGCCGGTCGAATTCCTCACGCCGAAGCGCGTGCCCCTCGGCCGTTCCCTGAATCTCGATCAATGCGCCGAGCTCGTTCATGACCACGTTGAGGTCGCTTTCCGCCTCGGTATCCTCGGCATAATCGAGATCCAGGACGGCCTCTCCCCGATACAGTCCCGTCGACACGGCCGCGACAGCGC
>JAJZIH010000020.1 GCA_021810635.1 Pseudomonadota bacterium
GTTCTGCCAACCAGGGTTTCCTGGTACGTCCACCAGAATGGTGCCCGTCGGCAACTGCCGCGCAGGTACCGGCAGGGTTCCGTTCTTGAACCACTCCCAGGCAGTGCGGTAAGTCACCCCTTGGGTCCTTGCCCAGGCGCTGAGTCTCATGCGTAATAAGGCAACATGAATCGCTACAAAGTTCCCTATTTACGGTCACAGTTGCCAACCCTTCACCCACCGGAACCCGAACCCGGCCAGTGTCGCGCCAATATCGGCATAGGCAGTGGCAACGCTCTTGGGGTGATGCTTCGTGACTTCCTTAACGGTCAGGTCAAAGGCGATAGCGAACACTAACGGGCCTCTGGATCGTCTAGGGCGTCTTTAAGGGGATACTCCAATCGCTCCCCTGTCTGCGGCACCTCAATCTCGACAGTCCAGCCCTTATCGGTATCGTGGCCTTCCTTGAGTACCTGGTATGAAATCCCAAATGGCCCGAACTGGCGGAATGTCCCAATCAGCTCAGGATGTGGAAATCCTTCGGTATGCAGATGCATAGGAACCCCCTTTAGTTTCATGCCAGCATATCTTTGCGGATCACCCGCCGTAACACCCGTTCCAGTGCTCCATCCTGCGCGGACATCTGTTCCCGTAAGGCCGCGTTGATCGCGGTTTGATAATTGCCGCCATGTTCCTGCGCCTGCCTTCTGTACCAATCCAACACGTCGTTATCCAAGCGGATGGTCACGCGGGTTTTCCCCGGCTCTACGGCGACTGCACCCCGCCGGGCCTGTCTGAAATCATACTCTGCTTTCATGGGTTTTCACCTCCTGCATAGGCTTTGCGTTCTCCGGGGCTGGTTTTGCGGGCTCATATGAGGCGTATTTCATCTTCGCCGCGCTCGGTGTACACCACGATCAGTACCCGATCCAAGAAATCCCGCCCCATCGTCACCAGACGTTGTTCACCTTCGGCATCCACATCCTCCGTGGTCAGAGCGCGTCATCAAAAAAGACCCCGACGGCATCGGCAAAGTCCACGCGAGGAACACGCAGGTTGGTCTGCCGCTTTTTGTCGTCCCACGTGAACTTCATGTCCTATGATTGCACAAATGTACACCAAAGAAAGGCCGTCACCGTCTCTACCAAAGTTTCCACCATGGGTGTCGGGATGTCGGGGTGTGGTATTTGCATCGGTCTGGTGCGTCAGTAGCTTCTGCACATCGTTCTGTGCTTTGCTGAGCGCCGATCATAAGACAGCTACCTTGATTTTGGCCTTGTTTCCAAACCCGATAAAAGAACAGTTGCCTCGGTCACGTCCGTAGAAGACCCGGATCTCATCGATCCGAAGCCGATACTGGGGCCGGGAAAGCCCCCGCAAGCGTTTGATTCGGCTTTTGCTTACCTTCGCAGGCGCGTGACGCAGATGCGTTTCCAGTGCCTCTTGCACGGTGGACCGGAGATTCGCCTTCAGGGCCCGAAAATCCTCGGCGGCTTCCGGTGCAATTACGATCGTATAAGGCATTCTGGCTATACATAGCCAGATTTGGCGATCGCTCAATCATGCGTTTTTTAGGGAGGTGGGTGCATGACCCAGAATATTTCCAAGAAAATGAATCCCTCTCCGGTTTTGGTAGTGTTGACGGTAAGGAATTTTGCGATAACTCCATACGGAACAAGGTGTTACCTTCATCGAAGACACAATTATTGCGTGACGGTAAATTGCTCGGAACCATGTCCTGATCAGTCGCGGAAATAATTAGGTAACATCGTATTGCACGATAACGAGTATTGTGTTATCGTGCGCCAATGATGTTAGATGCCGCCACCGCAGAGCATCCCGCGGGCATCGCCGTTCGCGCATACCTGCACGAAGCGCTTGGACTCGCTCCCAAGGTTCGGGCGTGGCCCGGCGCTGACAAATTGCCGTATTTCCTGCTGGACGCCTTCGACGTCCGCGAGCTGATGCTGCTGGATTGGCTGGTTCTCCTCGCGATCGAAAAGCGGACCACAAAGCCGGGTCTGGCCAATGTTTGCGGCCAGGTTGCCAAGCTGCGCGAGCTCGCCGGCGTTCCGGTGGTCTATGTGACCAACGCTCTCGCGTCCTACGAGCGAAAACGACTCATCGAGCAAAAGGTGCCGTTCCTGGTGCCGGGCAATCAGCTCTACCTGCCGGAGTTGGGGATCGACCTGCGCGAGTACTTTCGCAAGCCGCCCGTTGCGCAGGAAACGGCACTCAGTCCGGCGACGCAGGCGATCCTGATTGCCGTCCTGCTGCGGCAGCCGTGGCATGCTGACTGGCAGCCCGCCGACGTGGTCGCCGACCTGGGGTACACCGCAATGACGCTGTCCCGGGCGGTGAAGGAGATCACGTCCGCCGGCATCGCGACTTTGCGCACTGAGGGTAGGACGCGGTGGCTACATACGGAACGTACTGCCGCGGAGATCTGGGACCGGGCGAAGCCCTTGATGCGTAGTCCGGTAAAGCGCCGCTTCTGGGCGAAGCCGATTCCCAAGGGGAAGCCGCCCCTCGTCCGGCTGGCCGGCCTGAGCTCGCTGGCGAGATATTCGATGCTTGCCGAGCCGCAGTGGCCGATCTATGCGATCAGTCCGGCGCAGTGGAAGACGGCGATGAAGGCCGACCTCGAGGTACTGCCCGAGCCGCTGCCAAGTGCGTGGGAATTGGAACTCTGGCACTACAGCCCCGCGCTCGTAACGAGCAGCGAGACAGTCGATCCGCTCTCCTTGACGCTCAGCCTGCAGGCAAACCCCGACGAGCGCGTTCAGCTCGCCCTCGATGAACTAAAGGGGCGCTTCCCGTGGTGAGGGGACTCGACATTTTCCGGACACACTTTGCTGGCCACGCCGATCAGTACGTACTGATCGGCGGCACGGCCGCGACGCTCGCGATGGAAGGGGCGGATCTCGAGTTTCGCGCCACAAAGGACCTGGACATCGTCCTGCACATCGAAGCGCTCCGGCCGGAATTCGGTGCGGTGTTCTGGAGCTTCGTGGAAGCGGGCGGCTACGAGGTCCGACAGGCGAGCGTCTCCGGGAAGCCCGTCTTCTACCGGTTCCAGAAGCCGGTCGATCCACGCTTCCCGGCCATGCTGGAGTTATTCGGTCGCGCACCCGACGGAATCAAGCTTGCCGGAGGCAGTCACCTCACGCCCATTCCGATCGACGAGGCCGTCGCAAGCCTGTCCGCGATCCTGCTCGATGAGGCGTATTACATGTTCGTCCTCGCTGGCCGCCGGGAAGCAGATGGGTTGCCCTGGGTCGGCGAGGATAGGCTCATCCCCCTCAAGGCCAGCGCGTGGCTAGACCTAGGAGAACGCCAGGCCAGGGGCAAGCCCGTGGACACCAAGAACATTCGGAAACATGCGAACGACGTGCTGCGGCTGTCGCAACTTCTCGCGCCCGAGCTTCGAATCGCGGTCGCCCCACGCATCGCGAACGATCTGAGACATTTCCTCGATGGTATCAAGGCGGATCGCTCGATCGATCCGAGATCCATTGGTATCAACAGCAGCGTTGTCGAGATCGTCGAGCGTATCGCCTTGGTTTACGAATTGTCTCGGCGCCGGGAGACATGACGGCTTCTGGCACCTACCCCGCCGCGCCCGCGTTGTTGATGGCGGCAGCACAGCGGGTGGAAATATTGCAACCCACGCCGAGGCCAGTGGACCCTGGCCAGGTCGATCGCACTTCTTTGCCGGAAGCGAAGATCGCGCTCTTCCGATCGTTGTTCCGCGTCCGCGATGATGTGTACGCGAGACGATTCGAGAGCAGGAAGACGGGCAAGTCAGGGTACGCTCCCGCTTGCGCCAACGAGTGGGTGCGCGGAATCTGCGAGAAGCCGAGGATCAAATGTGCCACCTGTCCACACCGTGGACTACTCCCACTGACAGACGACGTCATCCGTTGGCACCTCTCCGGCTGCGACTCTGCTGGCGAGCCCTTCGTCGCGGGGGGCTATCCGCTGTTCCCGGATGAAACCTGCGCCTTCCTGGCCGTCGATTTCGACAAAGCTGAGTGGTGCAAGGACGCGAATGCCTTCCTCGATACCTGTCGCCGCATGCACCTGCCAGCTGCGCTTGAGCGGTCACGCTCCGGGCGCGGCGGACACGTCTGGCTGTTCTTCGAGGAGGCTATATCGGCGGCCCTGGCCCGACGGCTTGGTTCCACCCTGCTGACAGAAACCATGGAACACCGGCCGGACGTTGGACTGGATTCCTACGACCGCCTCTTTCCGAACCAGGACTTCCTGCCGCAAGGTGGATTCGGCAACCTGATCGCCTTGCCGCTGCAAAAGGTGGCGCGCGATCAGGGTAATAGCGTGTTTCTCGATGATGCACTCGAGCCGTGGCCGGATCAGTGGGCGTTTCTCGCCAGCTTGCATAGGATAGGCCGGGCTCAAATTGAAGGGTTGGTCCAGGAAGCAGAACGTCGCGGCCGCGTTCTTGGTGTGCGTTTGCCGCCAGTGGAGGAAGACGATGTCGCGCCGTGGACCACACCGCCGTCACGCCGTAGCAGGGATGCCCCGATTGCGGGCGAACTTCCTCAGGTGTTGGAGCTGGTGCTCGGCAATCAGATCTACGTTGCCAAGGAAGGATTGCCCCCTGCGCTCCGGAATCGGCTGCTTCGTTTGGCAGCATTCCAAAATCCGGAGTTCTACAAGGCACAGGCGATGCGCCTGTCAACGTATGGCAAGTCACGCATCATCGCTTGCGCCGAAGATTATCCCCATCATATCGGCCTGCCACGAGGCTGCATCGACGACGTCCGCGCAACTCTAACGGACCTGGGCATTCGGATTGCTGTCCGCGACGAACGCTATGCTGGGCTTCCACTGCGCGTCGACTTCACGGGCGATCTTCGACCCGAGCAGAAATCTGCGGTGGAGGCGCTGCTGGCGCACGACATGGGCGTGTTGGCCGCGACGACGGCGTTTGGAAAGACGGTGGTAGCAGCTTGGTTGATCGCAAAGCGCGGCGTCAATGTGCTCGTGCTCGTGCATCGTCGGCAACTTCTGGATCAGTGGGTCGAACAACTCGCGGCATTTCTCGGTGTGCCCGTGAAGGCGATTGGTCGCATTGGCGGCGGGAGAAATCGGCCGAACGGGCAGATCGACGTGGCCGTCATTCAGAGTCTGGTCAAGAAAGGAGTTGTCGACGATCGTGTCGCCGATTATGGCCATGTGATCGTCGATGAGTGCCACCATTTGTCGGCACCGGGCTTTGAGGAGGTGGCACGCCGGGTCAAGGCGCGGTATTTCCTGGGGCTGTCGGCGACGGTTGTCCGCAAGGACGGTCATCAGCCGATCATCTTCATGCAATGCGGACCCGTGCGCTACCGTGTGGATGCGAAACTGCAGGCGGCGAAGCGGCCTTTCGAGCATTTCGTCATTGTGCAGCCGACGGCGTTCCTGCCAACCCAGGATGCATCCCCGGACCGCCGCGTCGAATTCCAATCCCTGTACCAAGAACTGATCGAGGACGAACACCGCAACCACCGCATCTGCGAGGATATCGTCGAATCGGTGCGCGCCGGTCGCTCACCGCTCGTACTGACGGAGCGAAACGATCACCTGGAACGCCTCGATCAGATGCTCGCTCCACGCATTCCGCACATGGTGGCACTGCGTGCCGGGATGGGAAAGAAGCAGAAGCAAGCGATGGCCGATCGACTCGCGGCCATTCCACCCGAGGAAACCAGGGTCATCCTGGCAACAGGAAAATACGTTGGGGAGGGATATGACGACCCACGGCTCGATACCCTGTTCCTGACGCTCCCGGTGTCATGGCGCGGGACCATCGCCCAATACGCTGGCCGGTTGCATCGGCTTTACGATGGCAAGCGCGAGGTGCTCATTTATGATTACGCGGACCTCAACGTTCCCATGCTTGCGCGGATGTTCGATCGGCGTTGCCGAGGATACGAGGGCATCGGCTATACGATTCATTTGCCGGCGAGCGCCACCCCGGGTTGGCCTGCTGACGTACCGCTGCCTTCGGACCCAATGTGGAAACGCGATTACTCGCGCAGCGTCCGCAGACTCATTCGCGACGGTGTCGACCTTCCTCTGGCAGGCTTGTTTGTTCACGCGGCCCGAACGATCCCTCCGGATGCAGAAGGAACCGACCGGGCGCGCAGTGCGGCGGGAGCGTTTTTGTACCGGCGTCTGGAGACATTGCCCGAAACCAAGGGACGGTTCCGTCTCAACGCCTCGCTATCGATCGCATTTGATGCGACCGCAAGCCTGGAGGTTGATCTTCTGTGCGAGGATGCCCGGGTAGCGGTGGAACTGGACGGACCACAGCATCCTGCGGATCCCGTCGCATACCGGCGCGACCGGAGCAAGGATCGATTATTGCAACAAAGCGGCTATTTCGTCTTGCGCTTTCTCACCGACGACGTGGGCAAAAAACTGGACTTGGTTCTAGACGGAATTCTGCGGACGCTTTTGGGGCGGTGTTCCTTAGGCGCCCTGACCGGACGCTCGATCCAATCAAGGGGGACGCATTGACTGACTCAGTGAAATCACATAACAAGAGTTCAAGGGTGAAGCAGAAGCCCGTTGCCGACCGCTCCATCAAGGAACCGAAGCTCTCTCGCACCCATCCTCCGGTCGACCTAGCTCCCATCGACTGGCAACGCGGACTGCGCCGTCAGTTCGGGCGCGACCAGGCGTTCGCGCTGGAAAATCGGGGAGATCAGCCATTCTTCTCGGAGTTTCGCGTCAGCAACCCGCAGTCGAAGGCCAGCTATCACGTGGCGATACGCGGCCTCAATGCCGGAGACAATTACTGCTCCTGCCCGGACTACGATACCAACGAACTGGGCACTTGCAAGCACATCGAGTTCGTCCTCGCGCGGATCGAGAAGAAACGCGGGGCCAAGGCCGCCTTTGCCCAGGGGTGGCGTCCGGCATTTTCAGAGATCTACCTGCGTAATGACGGTGCACGCGCGGTGTACTTCCGCGCCGGATCGGACTGCCCGCCGGTCGTGAGGAAAGCGGCTGCTAGGCTTTTTGACGCCTCGTGCGGCGGCGCGCTGCCGGAGCAGCATTTCGGCGAGTTGGAGCATTTTCATGCAATGGCTGCGAAACGCGGCCACGAGCTACGCGCCTACGACGATGCACTCGACTTTGTCGCCGGCCGGCGCGATGCGGCTCGGCGGGCGGAGGTCCTCGAGGGTCTGTTCCCGCGCGGCGAGTCCGACAGGAAACTTGCACATCTGCTCAAGGAACCGCTGTATCCATACCAGGCCGACGGCGCGCTGTTCGCGGTGCGCGCAGGCCGCGCTCTGATCGGCGACGAAATGGGCCTGGGCAAGACCATCCAGGCGATTGCGGCGACGGAAATTCTGGCACGACATTTCGGTGTCTCGCGCATGCTGGTGGTCTGCCCGACCTCGCTCAAGTACCAGTGGCAAAGCGAAATCAGCCGGTTTTCCGGCCGTACGGCGCGGGTGATGGTCGGCGGCCGGATGCAGCGGCAGAAGGATTTCAGCACCTCCGATTTCTGCAAGATCACCAACTACGAAAAACTGAAGCCTGATCTCGACCTGATCGCCGAGTGGGCTCCGGAGCTGGTGATCGTCGACGAGGCGCAGCGCATCAAGAACTGGAACACAATCGCCGCGCGGGCGCTGAAGCGCATCGACAGTCCATACGCATTGGTGCTCACAGGCACCCCGCTCGAAAACAAGCTCGAGGAGCTGATCTCGATCGTGCAGTTCGTCGATCAGCACCGGTTGGGACCCACCTGGAAGCTTCTGCACGAGCACCAAGTCAAGGATGAATTCGGTCGCGTCACCGGCTACACGGGGCTGGAGAAGATCGGTCAGACGCTGGCACCGATCCTGATCCGCCGGCGCCGGTCCGAGGTCCTGACACAGTTGCCCAGTCGCACCGACCAGAACCTGCTGGTGCCGATGACTGAGATGCAACTGGTGCATCACCGGGAGAATGCCGACATCGTGGCGCAGATCGTGAAGCGCTGGCGGCGGACGAAGTTTTTGTCGGACAAGGATCAACGGCGGCTGACCTGCGCCCTACAGAATATGCGAATGTCCTGCAACAGCACCTACCTGCTGGACCAGGAAACCGACCACGGCGTCAAGGCCGACGAACTGGCGGCGCTGCTCGACGGCGTCTTCGATCAACCGGACGCGAAGGTGGTGGTGTTCAGCCAGTGGACGCGCACGCACGACATCGTTATCCGCAGGCTCGTAGATCGCGGCATCGGTTATGTGAGTTTCCATGGCGGGGTGCCTTCGGAGAGGCGCCCGGCGCTGGTCGAATGTTTTCGCACCGATCCGGACTGCCGCGTCTTCCTGTCTACCGACGCGGGCGCGGCGGGACTGAACCTGCAGCACGCCTCGATGCTCGTGAACATGGATCTGCCGTGGAACCCGGCGCTTCTGGAGCAGCGCATCGGGCGCATTCACCGCATGGGTCAGAAGCGCCCGGTGCAGATCGTCAATTTTATTGCCAAGGGAACCATCGAGGAGGGAATGCTCTCGGTGCTCGCCTTCAAGCGCTCGCTTTCGGCGGGCATCCTGGATGGCGGCCAAAGCGAGATCGCGCTCGGCGGCTCGCGCCTGAGTCGTTTCATGAAGGAAGTTGAGAACGTCACCGGCCGGATGGGCGAGGGTGAAGCCATGGTGCCGGCGGAGGAGGCGTCGAACGTCGCCAGCGCACCGGTAGAATCGCCGGTCGAGGCGGCCGCCGCCGACGAATCTGCCGTGGCTGGCGACGTCGCATCGGCAGGCGACGCTACCGCACCTGGACCTGGTGCGCTAGCGCCGCAGGAAGCGGGCGTCGATCCCTGGGACGTGCTGCTGCAGGCCGGCGCGCAATTGGTTTCGGCGCTGAGCGCTGCCGGCGATGCTAAAGCGACGCCACATCCCTGGGTCGAGCGCGACCCAGCGACTGGCGCGTGCAGCCTGCGGCTGCCACTGCCGCCGCCGCAGACAGCGCGACGAATCGCCGATGCCCTCTCGGTGATTGCGGATTTGCTGCGTCGAACGAAGGCCGGGGAATGACGGGAGGTCCGTGCGCCGATAGACTTGAAGCCGCGCCATCCGGAATGACCGAGAATGCCACTTTATCTCAAATAAGTGTGTACCATATTAAATATGGAACGAGGCACACAACTTTTCGCTGCGCTCGGCTTTCGGTGGAACCGCGCGGTCTTTGAGCGCACTGCGGATGAGCCGGCGCACTCGGTGAAAGTGTGTGTCCTGGATTTCAATCGCCGGTTGCCCGAATACGTGTGGAGCACGGGCGTGCTCGAGGGCAATCCTCACACGTTTCCGGAGGTCAAGACGCTGCTCGATGGGATCACCACGGGTGGCCGTAAGATCGCGGATCAGCTGCAGATTCTGCGCATCGCGCAAGCCGCCAAGGAGTTGGGTAGCCTCGTGGCATCCGGGAGCTTCGCGCTCACCAAGGCGGTATCGGATCGTCTGCACGATGTACTCATGCGGGAGGATGCTCTTGAATCGGGTCACTTCCGAGGTGAGGGTGCGGAACGCAATTACACACCTCATGTGGGGCTCGGTGATCGCGGGGAGTATCGCCCGAGCCCGACCAAGCCGGGTGCGACGGAGTTGAATCGTCGTTTTCGAGAAGGCACGGATGTGCTTGCGAACTGCCCCCCACTGGAACGGGGGATTGCGTATTCGCTCTTTGGAGCACTGCATCAATTCTACTTTGATGGCAACAAGCGCACCGCCCGTAACATGATGAATGGAGTGTTGATGACAAATGGAATCCTATCAATTGGCATCCCGGCGGCTCGTGCTCTTGAGTACAACACCAAGATGCGCGATTTCTACTTGAGCCAGAATGCCTCGCAAATGATCGACTTCATGCTGTCCTGTCGAGAGGTGCCTCAGCACACGAGAAATCGAGAACTCGGGCCCGGCAAGCGGTCCGGCGGGCCTGATTCCGATGGGGGACTGTGAGCGTACAATCCGACAAGCGGATCCCTGTGAGCGGTCCCCGACGCGGTCGTGGGCGGCCGATCGAGGGACGGGAAGCCAAACACCGATATCAGGTGCTGCTCGAGCCACGCATCGCCGAGAAACTCCGGCGTGCCGGTGACGGCAATCTTTCCCGAGGCATCGCCCGAGTGACCGATGGAAAGAAATAGTGGCTGGGACTCGAGCCCGTGCATGACCCCGGCCTGGTCTCTCCATGAGAAATTCTGCAAGGTCGACCGTGGATGACGAGACTATAGCTCGACGGCTCGAGGCAGCGCCAGCCAGTAGCGCGATGGAGCGGCTATGTGAACGTCCAGAGAATGCACGGGTGCTCGATGCGTACGCGCGGGGAGGGATCGACCAGGACCGGACGGTTCACAGGTCCTCTGGGGTGAGTCCGGTATGCTTGGCGATACGGGCGAGCATCTTGGGCCCGATTTCTTCGCCATCGTGAAAGGCAAACACAAAATCCGGCCAACCCTCGCGAGTCATGGTGCGGTGGGACCCGGCTTGCCGCTTGATGTGCCAGCCGCCGGCGAGCAAAGCGGCGAGGACGTGATTGGCCTTCCGTGAAGGCCAGCGGGTCATGCGGCAACGAAGCCGATACGGATGGCCATGGGGCGATTCTCGCCGCACTCGATGCGTTCCGCGAGGACCCGTAACGCCAATGTCTCCGCTTTGGCCATAGCCTCGTCGGCGGTGGCCCCGTACACCAGGACTCCGGGAATTTCTGGAACTTCCGCGAGCCAACGTCCGTCTTGTTCGCGCTCATATTCGATATGGAAATCCATGGCCGCCTCCTGTGTTTGGGCGGACGCTCGTCTGCGCACTTCGTGGTGCTTCGGGATGCGCCTGTATCCCGAAGAGGCCTACTTGAGCGGCAGGCTGCGCCAATACCCATTTTATCGTAAAACGGCGGGGCGTTATGTTCCCAGCCTTTCCAATGTGACATGAGCCTGAAGCCAACTCGAAGCCGCGACTCTCTTCAGGAAACCAAAGTTCGGGTTAGACAGGAATGAGCAAGTCTGACGGAACGGTGTAGAATCTTGTGGGAGGGTTCGGAGCCGCTCCCGGATCCCTTGAGATGTCCACAGGGTCCGCATACCAGTGCCTCCGAAGCAACCGTTCAGGTTCCCGCTCACCCCCTTCCGCATCCTCTGGATCGGCATGGCCGCGGGCGGTCTACTCGTCGGGCTCGTCTTCCTGATCCTGCTCCGCCAATCCGCACAGCCCGGCAAGGCCTCCGGCCCGGCGCCGGCCGAACCCGCCTTCACCCTGACCAACCAGCTCGGCGAAAGCGTGTCCTCGGCTTCCCTAAGGGGGCGGATCCAGGTCGTGAGCTTCATCTCTCCTTTCTGCCGGGAAGAATGCCCCCTGATTGCCCATCACTACGTCCAATATGCAGAAGCCATCCGCGCGAGCGGCTGGGCACCCAAGGTCGTTCTGCTCGCCTTCAATCTGGATCCCAAATCCGCCCAGCCCGCAACGCTGGCCCGCTTTCAGCGGATCTTCGGATGGAACCCACGGAACCGTCTTTGGGAGTTTTTGACCGGACCCCCGGCCATCCTTGACCGGGTAGTCAAAGGCGGATTCCACGTCTGGTTCGGCACGGTGGCAACCCCACATCGCCCGGGTGGAACCCCGCGTCTCATCTGGCACAACCCGCTCAACCCCCATGGGATCCACCCCGATCCAAGCCACGAGGACCCTCTCGAAATCTACGGCCCGAAGGGGCATCTGCGCCAACTGTTCCAAAGCGGGTCGCTGGTCTCGACCCCCCGGCTCCTCCACGCCCTCTACCTGCTGATCGGGCAATCTCCCGGGGCGCATGAAAGGCAGCGGACCTGACCGCCCTTCAGCTAACGGCTAGCTTTTTCCGCCGATATAGTCGCGCAACTCGCCGATGAGTTCCTCCTGCTCGGCCAGGAGGCTTTTCACAAGGTCTCCGATGCTCACGAGACCGGAAAGCTGCCCGGCAACCAGGATCGGCAGGTGGCGGATCCGGTGTTCGGTCATGAGCCGCATGCAGTCGGCAATCGAGGTCTGGGGCTCGGCCGTGACCGGGTCGGAACTCATCAGGGCGCGCACCCGGGTCGTCCTCGAGGTCAGCCCCTGGAGGACCACCTTGCGGGCATAATCCCGTTCCGAGAACATCCCGACGAGCCGGTCGCCCTCCACCACGGCCAGCGCCCCGATATCGTGCCGGGCCAGCGCCTCGAGCGCCTGGTAAACACTGTCTTCCGGACCCACCGTAAACACCTGGGTCCCCTTTTTCTCAAGCAGATGACGTGCCTGCATCATGGCCTTCCCCTCCGGCCGGATTTCCCCCGATTATAGGCAGAACCGGTCCCCCGCACACTCCCTATATAATGGCGGGCATGCGCATCAGAGCCACTAGGGATACCCGCAACCCTGGTCTCCACCCGGAAGTCGTCGGGAACCTTCCGACAGCGGACGCTCCACCGGCCGGGCGATCCATCCCCTTTACCAAGATGCAGGGGCTGGGCAACGATTTCGTCGTCATCGACCAGCCGGGGTTCGGGCCGGGTCCCGCGACCATCCGGACCATTGCCGACCGCCGGCTGGGCGTGGGTTGTGACCAGGTCCTCTTGCTCGAACCCCTGGGCGGGGAGCATTTCCACTACCGGGTCTTCAACGCGGACGGGAGTGAGGCTGAACAGTGCGGCAATGGTCTCCGCTGTCTCGCCCGCTACGGCTATGACCAGGGAATCCCCGAAGACACCGTCCTCGAATTCGAAGGACCCGGAGGCACGCACCGTGCCCGGTGCATCGCCCCCGACCGGATCCGGGTGGACATGGGATCCCCCCGGCTCGAACCCGCGGAGATCCCGTTCGTGGCCCCGTCCCGTTCCTCGAGCTATCCGATCGACGTCAACGGGATGGAATTCACGGTCGGCGCCGTCTCCATGGGTAACCCCCATCTCCTGCTCCGTGTCCAGCATCTGGCCACCACCCCGGTCAACAAGCTGGGCCCGGCACTGGAACACCATCCCCGCTGCCCGCAACGGACCAACGTCGGGTTCATCGAGGTCAAAGACCGGAGAAACCTGCATCTCCGGGTTCATGAACGGGGTGCCGGAGAGACGCTGGCCTGCGGCAGCGGCGCCTGCGCGGCCGTCGCCTGGAGCCGTCTCATGGACTGGGTCGATCCGGTGGTCTCGGTGCATCTGGCGGGCGGCATTCTCGAAATCGAATGGGAAGGGGGGAACCATCCCCTTTACATGACGGGACCGGCCATACGGGTTTTTTCCGGAGTCCTTTCCCTGTGAACGAAAAATCCGCCCTCCCGCCAGAGCCCCTCACCGACCTCAGCGCACAGAGGGTGATCGACTTTCTCGCGGACCATCCCGAGTTTTTCCAGGAACAGGCCGCCCTGTTCAGCCAGTTCAAAATCCCCCATGCACTGCCCGAAGGGACGGTTTCCCTGATCGAGCGGCAGGTGGAAGTCCTGCGCCGCCAGAACCAGCGACTGGAACGCCGGCTCAACGACTTTCTCGAAGCGGGCCGCAACAATGACCAGCTCTTCGACCGTCTGCACAAGGTCGCCCTCCATTTCCTGGCCCTGAAAGACACGATCTCCGATCCGGCACTCCTGGGCCATCTCCGCGAGCTCCTGGCCGTGGACGCCGTGGCCGGAATACTCTGGATCACCCCGCGCCGACCCCTCGCCGGATTCAGGGTTCTCCCCGAAAAGCCGGTCCAGCTCCTGCCCGGGGACTGGGATGAGGAACATCCCTACTGCGGGCGGCTGGGCGAGACTTTGGGCGCTCTCCTGTTCGGCGGCAACCACTCGGATCTCCACTCGATTGCGCTCATCGCGCTCGGACCGGCAGGCCGCGAGATGGGCCTCCTTGCCCTGGGGCTTTCCGACCCCGACCATTTCCGTCCCGGCCTGGCCACCACCTACCTCCACCGTTTGGGGCAGCTCCTCTCGACCGCACTCGGTCTGGCACCCTCCCCATGAACCCGGGACTCGAACCGGTCCTCACCGCCTACTTGCATGAACTCAACCAGACGAGCCGGCTTTCGCTCTCCACGATCCAGACCTACCGGCAGAGCCTCGAAAGCCTAGGCGGATTCCTGACCGGCGAGGGGACCGGGCGATGGGAGACGCTTGAGCCGGATACCCTGCGACACTGGCTCGCGGCCCGCACCCGGGCCGGAACCTCTCCGCGCACGCTGGCCCGTGACCTTTCTGCGGTACGGAGTTTTTACCGGGACCTCATCCGCAAGGGACTGACGGATCATAATCCGGCCCTTCTGGTGCGTCCCCCCAAAACCCGGCGTCGCCTGCCCGCCATCCTGGACGTGGACCGGATGGGACGACTCTTCACCCGCCCCCCCCGCACGCCGGGCGATCACCTTGACCGGGCCGTCCTCGAACTGCTCTATTCCTCTGCCCTCCGGCTGTCGGAACTGGTCGGGCTCGATATGGCGGACCTTGACCTCGAGTCGGGATTCGTCCGGGTCCGCGGAAAAGGCAACCGGGAAAGGGTGGTCCCCGTCGGCGCTCCGGCACTTCGGGCACTCGCCGGCTGGCTCGGTGTCCGTCCGGCTGGAACCCCCCGTGAAACCGCCTTGTTCGTGAGTACCCGGGGTTCTCGCATCGCACCCCGGACCATCCAGGCGCGGTTGGCCCGCTATGGGGTCCGCGAAGGCATCGGCGCCAGGCTTCATCCGCATCTCTTCCGGCACTCCTGCGCGAGCCACCTCCTCGAGTCGAGCGGCAACCTGCGCGGATTGCAGGAGTTTCTCGGCCATCAACACCTCACCACGACCCAGATATACACCCATCTCGATTTCCAGCACCTGGCCCGCGTCTACGACAGAACCCATCCGCGTGCCCATCGTCAGAAACGCGCAGCCGGCAAGGAGAGCCGATGAACAGCCCCACGGGCCTGCCGGCTTTCCAAGGCACGACAATCCTGTGCGTGCGGCGGGATGCCCGTGTCGCGATGGCCGGGGACGGGCAGGTCACTTTCGGGCAAACCATCCTCAAGGCCAATGCCCGCAAGATCCGCCGCCTCTACCATGATCGCGTTTTGGCCGGCTTTGCCGGCGGCACGGCGGATGCCTTCACCCTGGCCGAGCGCTTCGAGGAAAAACTGGAGAAACACAACGGGCAGCTCGCGCGCGCTGCCGTGGAGCTGGCCCGAGACTGGCGCAGCGACCGGGTCCTGCGCCGGCTCGAGGCCATGCTGGCCGTGGCCGACCGGGACCGGGCCTTTCTCATTTCCGGAAACGGCGACGTCCTCGAGCCGGAAGACGGCCTGATCGCCATCGGTTCCGGCGGACCCTATGCGCAGGCGGCCGCCCAGGCGCTCCTCCGCCATACTGATCTCGATGCCCCGAGCCTGTGTCGGGAAGCGATCAACATTGCCGCCGGCATCTGCATTTACACCAACCGGGAAATCCTGGTCGAAGAACTCGTTTCCCCGACCTGATCCACCGACCGTCCTGACGGAGAGCGCGATCTGATGGCCATGACCCCGATGACCCCGCGTGAAATTGTCGCGGAACTGGATCACTACATCATCGGCCAGGATGAGGCCAAGCGGGCCGTGGCCATCGCGCTGCGCAACCGGTGGCGCCGGGCCCAGCTCACCCCCGAGCTCCGCGCTGAAGTCACCCCCAAGAACATCCTCATGATCGGTCCCACGGGCGTCGGCAAGACCGAGATTGCGCGTCGCCTGGCCCGTCTCGCCCACGCCCCGTTCCTCAAGGTCGAAGCCACGAAGTTCACCGAGGTGGGCTACGTCGGCCGCGATGTCGATTCGATCATCCGGGATCTCGCCGAAATGGCCGTCAAAATGGAACGCGAGACCGCATTGCGTGAGGTCGCCCTCCAGGCCGAGGCGGCGGCCGAAAACCGCATCCTAGACGCCCTGTCCGGCCAGGGGCGGAACCCCTACGGCTTCGCCCCCTCTCCAACGAAACCCCGCCCGGAAGCCACGCGCGCCTCGCTGCGCGATAGCCTGCGCTCGGGGGCCCTCGACGGGGAGGAAATCGAGATCGAGCTTTCCGCGGCCCCAGCCGGTTTCGAGATCATGACCCCCCCGGGACTTGAGGAGATGAGCGGCCAGCTCAACCAGATGTTCCGCCAGCTCGCGGGCTCGGGCCAGAGCCGGCGCCAGCGGCTGCGCGTACAGGAGGCCAAAAAACGTCTCGTCGAGGAGGAATCATTCAAGCTCGTCAACGAGGACGAGTTACGGGCCCGTGCGCTTGCCGCGGTCGAACAGGACGGCATCGTGTTCATCGATGAGTTCGACAAGATCACCCGTCGCTCAGGGGAGACCGTGGGCGGGGCGGACGTGTCGCGCGAGGGTGTCCAGCGCGATCTCCTGCCCCTGATCGAGGGCTCGACCGTGAGCACCCGCTACGGACTCGTCCACACCGACCACATCCTGTTCATTGCTTCGGGCGCCTTCCACGTCAGCAAGCCTGCCGACCTCATTCCCGAGCTCCAGGGCCGGTTGCCGATTCGGGTCGAGTTGAGCGCCCTTTCGAGCGACGACTTCGTCCGTATCCTCACCGAACCGGAGAATTCCCTGACCCGCCAGTACAGCGCTCTCCTCGCCACCGAAGGGGTGGATTTGCGCTTCGAGCCTGACGGCGTACGCCGTCTCGCCGAGATTGCCCACGAAGTGAACACCCGCACCGAAAACATCGGGGCCAGGAGACTGCATACGGTTCTCGAGCGTCTGCTCGAGGCGGTATCCTTCCAGGCCCCGGACGTCCGTGGCCGTGAGGTTGTGATCGACCGCGCCTACGTCGAGGCGCGCCTCGAGGGGATTGCGGGCAATGAAGACCTGAGCCGGTACATTCTCTAATCCTGCCGTGTCAGATGAGGACAAGAGGAAGCGTGTAGCCGCAGGGGCCGACTTCGTAGACGAACACCACCCGCGAACCCTTGCTCTGCATCCGCGTACACAACCGGACGAGATCAGGCTCCAATACGCCGATGTTGCCCAGACTCTGGACCTCGCCCAAGCTGATCGAGTACGCCGCCAGGTTTGACTTTTTATGCACGTCCAGACCCATAAAAATGGTGCTATCGTCGTTTATGCCGACCCCCACGGCGGAAACCGATAATGAGCGTAGCACTTGCTCGCTCCCGCGGCTCTGGCATCACGCCAACTTGCGACCTGGACCCCGAAAAGGGTCAGCGCTTGTCAACGCGAAAGTCATCCTATCTGGAATGGCTCCACTGTCTTTCGTCGCTACGCCAACCCCAATGCACCCGGCAGAAAAGTCGGTATTTTCCTGCGGTTGCGAGTGCTGCGCATAGCATCGACAGATAGCGCGAACAGACCGTGATGGTCGTGACACGTGGCAACAACAGGTCTGCGAGCGTGCCATCAGTTTGAAGAGCGCCGAGCGGATCAATACTTCCCGAGCTTCCTCCGATCGGGTCGTATGCGGTCACGACTGGCAGCATTGGTCGTTCCGCTTTGCCTGCTTTTCGCCCATGGTCTTTTTGGTCACAGAGAGAATCCCGGATAGACGAAAGCTCCGCGGATGGTCTCGGCGTCTTTTTCCGAGACGCCGTTCACGACCCGTTGCAGCCCGCGGGTTCGCAGAATCACCCTGGGGTAACCTCTGGCTTCGGAGGCTTCGCTCGCTTCGTTCCCTCCACAACCGCTTCGATGACGCCCGGCTGGAGGACAGTCTGCCGGGTGGGCCGATCCCCACTGAGAGAGCGCACGTTTCCACCACGCACAGAACTCAAGGTTAGTCGCGAGTTCGCGCCACGCGATACCGATCTCACCGTGCACCGGATCGAGGAGGCCGGGCATTTCCCGGTCGAGGAGCGGCTGGGTGCCCTGTGCGCTGACTTCACCCGTGGGTCACTTCGGAGTCAGTAGATCTCGTACCAGTAGATCTGGGCAGGATTGGCGTGGTAGATGCCGAAGTTGAGGGTCCCCTGAGGGACCTGGTTGTCCTTGCCCGTCCCCCCCCAGTCGTATTCGAGCCAGCTGGGAAGGGTTTGTGCGCTGAGTTGAAGCGGGCCGATCACGTCCGGCGCTTTGAACCAGAGATTGAAGTTGCCGTTTGTGGGCGGCTCGCTGAAATCCTCCCCGGCTTTCCCGCTCCCGCAGGAGAGCCCGCTCTGGTTGGCGGTTTCCCAGACGCAGGTGTCGGACGGGGTGATGGGGCCGCCTGGGGTCGGTTCCGTGAGTGTGAGGGTCACACCCGTTGTGCAGTTGTCCAACGTGGCCGTGACCCACCCGGTCGCGGGTCCGAGATAGTACTGGGTCGTCATCGGATCGTTGAGATCGAGTTCCTCGGACCCGTAGGCGTTCGGGATGAAGAGCCGACCCTGCCGGATGGTTGGGGAATCACCGGAGGCGAATCCGATCGTGAACGTGAACGGATTTTGGGGAGAGGCGACAATCCCGTCCGAATCCTGGACCGGAAAACTCACGGTGATGTCCGAACTGAAGGGGCTCGCGATGGGATCCGGAGTGGCGCCGGTATCAGGCAAGATATAGGACAGCGGACCGGAGAAGGTGGTGGTCACCGACCCGGGAGCGGTGTTGGTGCTCGTCGGCGGCGAGAAAGCAGCCAAACCGGCATCCACCGTAACGCCGAGTGCGGCGGGAGCGTTGGGATCGGTATAGGTCGGGGTGATGTCGGGGAGTTTCCACCAATCCGATCCGGTGCCCGGGATCGTATAGTTCGTATAGTTGAGCGTGGTTTGCCCCTGGGCGTCGACCGCCGTGAGGGTGACGATTGGGGCCGTGGAATAGTTCAGGGGTTGTCCGAGATAGCTAAAGCCTGCCCCACAGCTCGAAGCGAAGGTCGGCGCGTTCACCGTCACGGCGAAATGATCGGGCGTGAAGCGGCCGACGAAGCTGCTGGTGGGAAGGGTGCCGGTGTAGTAACTGTAACCCGTGGCATTCACGCCCGGCGTGTTGAGGTAGTTCGCGGCGGTCGCCTCGAGCGTGACGCTGCCGACTTCGCTGTACTCCAGGCTGTTTGTGGTGCCGGTCCCATTGGTTACGGTGAGCGCGCCGTTCGCAACAGATCCCAGCGTGCCGGCACCCGGGTGGAACGGGCTGACGGCCGTCATCGCGACCGGCCACGAGAAATGGCCCAGGACAAGACTCGAGGCCGTGTCCACGCTGATGCCGGATCCCGTCGGGGGCAGACAGCCGGGCGGCTGGCAGGTATCCGCCGATGACCACGCGTAGGCGGTCACGGTCGCCGTGAAATTTTTCCCGGCCGCGGTGAATACCGGCTCTGTGGGAGATTGGGCGCCCGGGTTACCGCTCACGCTCACGAGAAGGTCGTAGGGGATGACGGTGATCGGCAGGCTTCCGCAGATGGTTCCATTGCCTTGACACCAGTTCAGGAGATACTTGCCGACGTCGGTGGTGTGAAGGACGAAATTCGCTGTGCCGGGCGTCGTGCGGAAGTTGAGATTGATGTTGAACCGGCCGGGCTTTCGAGTTGGCAGGGGAGAAACAGCGGTGGGTGACCGTGTCGCGTTTCCGCTGACACCGGGTAGGGTCGCGCCTGCGGGCTGGCTCTGATCCAGCGTGAGCCACACGGTCATCCTCTGATTGGCATTGTTAAATTTCGTGTCGATACGGCAACCGGTATAGCGGGTCACCGTCATGTTCTGGGGACGGCCGGCCACGGGCACCGGGATCTCGCCCGGGGCATTCGCGACCACGAGCGATCCGCCGCTGAAGGTGATCGGACCGGAGGTGTTCGTAATGCCCGTGCCTGAATCCTCGACCGTGACTTGGACGGTCTCGGCGTTCGGGTCGGAGAGATTCAGCACAATTTCACCCGCATCAGCGGGAACGAACTGGTAGGCCCACTGAAGGTATCCGGTCGTTGGATTAGGGCCAAGGGGCGTCAGCGTTCCGTGGCCTTGGTTGACGGTCAGGTTACCGCTGCCGGAGGGGGAGATGATCGTTAGGGTGACAAGACCCGCGTAACTCGGGAGAGGATTCCCGGCGGCATCCTCGGCGACGATCGTCACGGGAACCGGAAAAGAAGAACAGGTGCTGCCGGAAGTCGGTGCGAAGAGGGCGAAATGATCGAGCAGGTTCTGCGTGAACAGGATCGCGTAGTTATTGAGCGCGCTGATATTGTTAGTGTTGGCGATGTTGGTGATGTAGGGGTCGTTGTAATAGTTGCTCGTGGTGTCGATCACCCAGCCGATCGCCGGCAGATTGCCATTGCTATCCGTGAACGGGTCGCTCGAGTTATTCTCGTACTGGAACGCAAAGGTTCCGTTCCCATAAAGAATCGCCTGGACGCTGAATGGCGGGGATTGGAAACCGGATTGCGGCACGTTCAACCAGGTCACGACGAAATACGGGATGCCGCCTGTGGTGGTTCCCGTGCCGTAGAACACCCCACAACCCGGAGCCGGGGCCGGGGGCGCGGGCACACAGTAAGTGTTTTCCGGAACCCCGTTGTAGATGGAAGGATCACCGGGGTCGAAATCGAGACTGTAGGGAATGATCGTCGTGGTGGGGGTGGCGATCGTGTTGCCGGGAGTCGTGGGGATCTGGATAAACGGGCCCCCAAATCCGCAGGCGCCGTTATTGAACTGGAGACGCCCGTTGGCGTCGATCTGCACCTGGGTATAGTCGGTTCCGCCGTAGTTGAAAATGAACCCCAGCGGGATGGGCCAGGTGATGTCATCGTCCGGGGTCGCCCCATCGTAGGAACTCGCGGGGCTACAGGCCACACCGCTGGACCAGGTGCCGCCGGCCGATCCGGTCTTAATTAATGTTTGTGTGGTGGTCGGGATCCAGCTGAAGAGGGTCTGGGATACGGTTGCGGTATAGCTCACCGTCGCGCGGACGGTGGCAAGGCTCGACAGCGCGCAGAGGGCGATCGCCAGGATGAGCAGGCGGCAGCAGGGATTCTGCGAGCGTGGATCAGGAGGGTGCATCGGTCGCGGTGAACTCGATTTTGCGCTGGACGAAATCAGGCGTCGACCCGAACGGACCGTTCGAGGCATCCGCCTGGATGGCATAGACGTTGAAACTCGTCCCGCTCTCCGTATGCGGGGTCGAACTGCAGGTCACGGTCACGGAAAATCCGGAAAGACCCGGGGGCGTCAGGCTGATCGTCGTGGTCGGTGGGCACGCATGTTGGGTCAGCGCTTCATGGGCATCCCACTGGATCCCGCTTTCCGCTGCGGCGAGGGCGCTGGCTTCCCGGAGGGCCAGAATCGGCGTCGTCTGTCCGGCGCCCGTGATTTCAACCACGAGCAGGGCGAGCGCGCCCAGCACGACGATGATGAAAAGCGCAATCAGGATCGAAAACCCGCCAACCTTGTGCGGTGATCCGGATCGGATGCCTCTCCGGGGCGGCTCGATTTCAGGGTGCATTGATCACCTGGACCTCGCGGAAGAGTGTCACGCTCTCGGCATCGCTCGTGAGCGAGAGAGACAGGGTCACGAGTCCTGCTCGCTCTGCGGTTCCCGGAGTATAGGTGAAGGTGCAGGCGCTCACCTGGTTGGCCGCGAGATGGCCCGCGGTTGCGCTCACCGGCTCGGTTGCCGAGATCGCGTATCCGCTCTCGCGGCGAAGCGTTCCCGCCGCCGGGTCGCAGAACCAGGAGACGGGGCCACCGACGAGATAAACCCGGTCGTAGGGCGAAGGATACTTGAACCGGAAGGCGGGACTGATCGAGACGTGATCCTCATCCGTCCCCGCGCTGATCGAGAGCGTGGTCCCGGCCGGGGTGATGACGTTGGGTGGGCCGGCCGTGATGTCATACGCATTGGCGCCGGTCTGTCCGGTATTGTAGATGACGAGGTAGTCGGCTGTCGTCGTGAGTGGAAGGGTCAGATTTTCGAAGTGGCCGAGGATGTTAAAACCCGAGGAGGCAGCGTTGAAGGTGAGGATGTCGGCACTCGAAGTCACGCCGCCGCCCGGGCCGTCGCGATAGCGGACACCGTCCAGGGTGGAGAGCAGCTCCAAAGCAGTGATGCCGCCGCTTTGGGTGGTCCGGATGCTGTTCGGAAGTGCGGCACGGATATCCCGCACCATCTGGGTGAGCGCGGTGCTGGCCTCCTCGACGAGCGCGACCCGCCGCCCGGTCTCGAAAAAACCCTGGATGGGGCCTGCGATGATGAGTCCGAGCACGGCTGAGAGAATGCCCAGAACTACGATCACCATCACGAGCTCGATGAGGCTCGCGCCTTTCGGACTGGAGGGGGTGGGGTGCATCCGGTCCATCATCGATCCGGCCTAAAGCGCGAGCCGGTAGGTGGCCAGGGTGATATCGACGAGATTGCCACGTGTCACGTTCACAGAAATGAGTTTGGCCGGTGCGCCATCCAGGGTGGCGGGGGTGACCGTGACCTGGACCGTGTAGGCCCCGAGACCCGGGATCGGCTGTCCGAACTGGTTTTGGGCCCCCACGTTCACGAGATGGTTATAGTCGTCGACGTCGTTATAGTCGGAGCGGGTACAGGGGCTGGGACAGGGGAGATCCGCATAGGATTTGCCCTGGATCTCCTCGAGGTAGGCTTGTCCGATCGCGATGGCCTGGGTTTCGGCCATCGGGTTCGCGCTCGAACCCACCGCCGTGTCGAGCGCGAGGAAGACGGCCGTGAGTGCGATCGCGATCACGACGATCGTGATCACGAGCTCGATGAGGCTGAATCCCCGCCCGAAGCGGGGCGGGCGCCGCTTCACGGGGAATGGCTCACCAAACCGGTGCCGCCGTGCACCGTGAGCGTCCCCGAAAATCCCCCCCCGCTGATCGTTACCGTCTCCGTGGTTGAGGTCGATCCCGAGGCGTCTAAGAGGATGCTCGGGGTTGCAGGGTTCGTGGATTGTGCCACCCCGCTCGGCAAGGTCGTGACGTAGGGTTGTCCGGTTGCGGCATTAACCACCGGGACGGTATAGCTCCCGGTCGTGCATTGTCCAGCCTGGTCGAGGCTGTAGCCTCCGGATGCGAGCGTGACCTGAACCGGGCATTCGGATGCGATGGCTTCCTTCCGGGCATAGCCCAAGGCGGCATCCAAGCTGTCGAAGTAGCCATGTGCATCGAAGTCCGTGAGGTCGAAAAGGCGGGGGAGAATGAAAAGCGAGAGGATGGCCACGAGGACCATGACGAGAACGAGTTCGATGAGCGTCACGCCGCGAGGGGGGAAGGGGGACCCCTGCCCCCCACGCTTCGGCATGGGCCCCTCCGGCTTCAGCGCCCGGAACCTGCGGACGCCAAGCCTCCCATCAGGGGCCGTTGGTGGCGATCACATCCGCGCTGGTCGTGTTACCGGTCGAGACCTGGGTCACCGTGCAGGCCGAAGCCGTGCCGAGGGCGGTCCCGACGCTGCCCACCACCGAGTACTGGCTCGGGTTGAGCGGCTGCTGGAGAATGCCGCTCGGTGCGCCGGCGAGCACGGCCGAGCAGGAGGCGCCGGCCGTTGAGACCGCACTCGGGTTACCGGCTGCGGCGGCGGCATAGTTGATGGCGCTGGCGGACTCGATCGCGCCCACGACCCCTTGGAGGGCGGCGGCATTCGCCTGGGTGCCCAAGTTGACAAACTTGGGAATCGCGACTGCGGCGAGGATGCCCAAGATGACGATCACCATGACGAGTTCGATGAGCGTAAATCCGGATTGCTCTTTCATTTAAACCCCCGTTTGAGAAAATTACCTCAGAAGCTGAATTAAAGCACTACTTGCCCTAAAGCACTACCTGATTGAAGCACTACTTGATTTAAAACACTTCTTGCTGTCTACCTAAGGTACAGCAACCCCCAACCCATTCCCGAATTCGGGCGGGCAGTATACCCTATAATTTGATTTACTAACAAGCAGCAGCCTTGTCCAATATGAAATGAGTCTGGGGGGGGGCTGTGTTTCTAACATGAAATGAGTCTGAAGCCGGATCGGGGTTTGTTCATGATAGGGAGATGAAAACCCTTATGAACCTCGATAACCTG
>JAJZIH010000021.1 GCA_021810635.1 Pseudomonadota bacterium
GTACACTTCCGGGGATTGGCTCGATCGGCTGAAGAGCACCGGCTGCCGCATCAGCATGGACGGCAAAGGTCGCTGGGTGGACAACGTATTCATCGAGCGGCTGTGGCGGTCGGTCAAGTACGAGGAGATCTATCTGTACGCGTACCGTGACGGCCGCGAAGCGCAGCGGCAGCTCGCGGCGTACTTCGATACCTACAATCGCAGGCGGCTGCATCAGTCCCTCGACTACCAAACGCCGGACGAGGTCTACTTCGGCGCGCGGACCGACGAGCTCGCCGCGGTGGCCTGAAGGATCGCAATGACGAGGCGCAGCAGCAGGGATCGAAATCTGAGGGATGGTGAGGTAGCGGGTATCCCCATGATCGCCGCTCACCGGGCTTCCTATGCGGTCGCCTTTACTCGCGTCTTCGGAAAAAGCAGACTTTCTTCCCTCGGAGCGCCTCAGACACCGAGATGCCCGCGTTCTTTTCAAGCGCGGACTTGTGCCGCCGAAGGCGGCAGACTGCGCGACGCCTTCGGCGCCGCACACAGGAGACCCAATAGATGTAAAATTCAAGATCAAGAGTTGAAGACAGAACCGTTACCGTGTTTAATCAACTCAGCAGGGTTGTCCACTTATCCCACCCGGAAATCTGTCCGAACGACCCGGGCCACCACTGTCAACCATGAGACTTTGGCAACGTGCCGCCGGAAGGCCACACGTTCCGTCCGAGAGCGCCGTCTCGATCGCGGCGCTCTCGGCGGCCCCGAAGGCCCGCTAAATCAAGTTATTACGGGAAGCGATCAATAGTGCGGGGATCACGCGGCGGCGTACAGCACATGTTTGCCGTGGGAAAAGCGGCGAACGATATGCGTTTGGCGTCGTGGTTGAGCAACTCATCGGGATTGAACTCGGGGCTGTAGCTCGGCAGGAAGTAGAGCCGAACCTGGCAGTCGGAACGCGCGAGCCACGCCAGGACCGCGCGCGCCTGATGTGCCGGATGGCCATCGAGGGATACGGTTGTTATTGAAGGGCCTAGCAGGATTCGAACCTGCGACCAATCGATTATGAGTCGACTGCTCTAACCAGCTGAGCTATAGGCCCCTTGCAAGGTTTGTCCCCCGCTATTCTATTCGCGAGCCGGAATTATGGTTGGGCTGACAATTCCCGTTCGATCAGGGCGGCAAGGGCTTCGACGTGTTCGGTGTCGGCATTGAGCGCCGGGAGATAACGGAAATGACCGCCTCCAGCCTCCCGGAACGCTTGGGCATTTTCAATCGCGATTTCTTCTAGGGTTTCGAGACAGTCGCAGGCAAATCCGGGGCAGATCACGTCCAGGCTGCGGGTCCCCAAGCCCGCGAGCTCGCGCACGCGATCCACGGTGTAGGGGGGCAACCACTGCGCCCGGCCGAAACGCGACTGGAAGGAAACGCTCCAACGGTTGGGATCAAGAGCGAGGCGGGTGGCCACGGTCTCGGCCGTGGCCAGGCATTGGAAGTAATAGGGATCCCCACGCCTCACGCTTTCCAGGGGGAGCCCATGGAATGAGAAAAGCAGAAAGTCAGGTTCTCCTTGGCTTCCCCAGATTCTCCGGATGGTCTGGGTGACGGCGTCGAGATAGACGGCCTCGCCAGAGTAGCCAGAAATGAAGCGGATTTCAGGGATTCTGGGGATTTTGGTCAGTGCCCTTGCCAACCCATCGAAGGCACTTGCGGTTGTGGCGGCCGAGTATTGGGGATAGAGCGGTACCACCACGAGAGAGCGGCATCTGTGAAGTTTTTTGAGCGCTTTTGCGATGGAGGGTGAGCCGTAGCGCATGGCCAGAGCCACGGGTCGTGGATGATCCCTGCCCCCAGCATGGAGACGCTGGGCCAGCTTTCCCCGGAGATCTTCGGAATGGACCAGAAGGGGTGAGCCGCGATCCAGCCAAATGCTTTGATATCGGCGGGCCGAGCGGGGGGAACGCAAGGGAAGGATCAGGCTTTCGAGGAGAATCCGCCAAGCGGTCCGCGGCAGGCCGATGACCCGGGGGTCGGTTAAAAACTCCCGGAGATAGCGCCTGAGGGCACGCGTCGTCGGAGCGTCCGGGGTCCCCAGATTGACGAGGAGTACGCCGGGGCCGTCTTCTGCCGGATCCGTTTCCAACTAGCGCTCGAGGATGAGTGTGACTCCCATGCCGCCACCGGTGCAGATCGAGACGAGTCCACGACCATGGCCCTTGTCGGCCAGGAGCTTGGCCAATGTGCCCACGATGCGGGCTCCGGTCGCGCCGAAGGGGTGTCCCAAAGCGATGCTCCCGCCCTTGACGTTGAGCTTCCCCGGCTCGATCAATCCCAGGGCTTTTGGCAATCCCAGGTTATCGCGACAATAGGAATCCGACTCCCAGGCTCGGAGTGCGCAAAGCGTCTGGGCGGCGAAAGCTTCATGGATCTCGTAATAGTCGAAATCTCCGAGTCCGAGCCCTTGGCGCGCAAGAAGCCGTGGAACGGCGTAGACCGGTGCCATGAGGAGTCCTTCCCCCTTCCGGAAGAAATCAACGGCGGAGACTTCGGCATCGACGACGTGGGCCCAGGGAGAAAGTCCACGGGACCGTCCCCAGTCGTCTGATCCCAGAAGAACGGCGGCGGCGCCGTCCGTCAGTGGGGTGCTGTTGCCGGCGGTGAGCGTTCCGGTTCCCGTCCGGTCGTAGGCCGGCCTCAGGGCCGAAAGCTTTTCGAGCGAGGTATCGGGACGTACGTTGTTGTCGCGATCCGCGCCATGGAAAGGCATCACGAGATCCTTGAAAAACCCCTCCTTCCAGGCGGCGGTTGCTTTCTCGTGGCTCGCCAGCGCAAAAGTATCCTGGTCGAGGCGGTTGATCTTCCAGTGTTTGGCCATGAGTTCGCACGACTCTCCCATATTGAGCCCGGTCTGGCGTTCCGTGATGCGCGGGGGGACGGGCTTGAGTTCGTGTGGGCGAAAACCCTTCCAGGCACCGATTTTCTGACCGGCGGTCCGGGCCCGGCTCATCTGGGTCAAGCGGCGGCTGATCTCCCGCGACCAGAGGAGCGGGGTTGCGCTGATGCTGTCCACCCCGGCGGCGATCCCGCAGTCGATCTGGCCCAGTACGATCTTGTTGGCGATCGCGATGGTGGCTTCGGCGCTCGTTCCACAGGCCCGTGCGAGATCGAAGCCCGGGGTTTCGGGGGCCAGACCGCTGTCGAGGACCGCTTCGCGGGCAAGATTCCATTCGCGGGGGTCGGCCAAGGTCGCTCCGGCCGTACAGTCCCCCAGACGAATGCCATTCAGCTGGTAGCGATCAACGAGACCCTTCAGAGTTGCGGAGAGCAGGTCCAGGTTGCCGAGGTCGGTATAGGCGGTATAGGCCCGGGCAAAGGGAATCCTGACGGCACCGAAGACGGCGGCACGACGGGTAAACGCTTTTTCATTCATGCACGACCCTCCATAATGCTGAACCGGCCGGTCACGCCCAGCCCACCCGTATTATAATGCTCCGACCAATGTCCCCCCAGGCGCCTGTCGGCCGACCGGCTCGAGACGGGACGCTTCCCCTTCCACCTTGATCCTTGATTTAAGGAGGTCCCCATGGATTACCAGACAGCCCAGAAACAGATTCAGGATAGCCAGCAACTGGCCCAGGACACGCTTGGAAAAATCCAGGCGTTCTCCCAGAAACTCGCGACCGCCGCCCCCGATGCCAACACGGCCCGCGACTGGGGGATGGACCTGCGCGATCTCACCCTGTCGATCCAGCAGCTCAACCAGCAAAGCACGGCACTCCTCGGCCAGATGGGCCAGTATATCCAGACGCTTGAGGGGGAGCTCCAGACCCATCCCACGACCCAACTCCGGCAACGCGGCTGGGGAGGCGGGGGCGGCTTTCTGTCGAGCATGACCTCGGGGCTTGGCATGGGCGTCGGGTTCGCCGCCGCCGAGGATGTCGTGGGCAGCCTCTTGGGCGGCCTCTAGCCGCTTTTCACCTCACCTCGGCTTGGAACTGTTCGCGGAGTGCCCGCCTGAGGATCTTGCCGATGTTCGACTTGGGCAGATCCGTGACGAACCGGATGTGCTCGAGGTTGCGGGGGCGCTTGTATCCGGTGAAATGGTCGTGGCAGAACTGCATCACCGCCTCACGGGTCAGTTGGGGGCTGGCCGGCACGATGTAGAGGACCACTGTTTCTCCCGACTGCTCGTCCGGCACTCCCACCGCGGCCACCTCGTGAATGCCCTCGAGGTGTGCCAGTTCGTCTTCGAGCTCGTTCGGATAGACGTTGAAGCCCGAGACCAGAATCAGGTCTTTTTTGCGGTCGACGATGAAGACCAGCCCTTCCGGACTCACGCGGGCGATATCCCCGGTTTTGAGCCAGCCCTCCGGGGTGAACACGGCAGCCGTCTCCGCTGGCCGGTTCCAGTACTCGCGCATGACCTGGGGCCCCCGGATGCAGAGTTCCCCGGACTGACCGACGGCCACCTCACCGCCCGCATCGTCCCGGATCAGGATTTCGGTCGAGGGGACAGGGTAGCCCACGGCCCCGGTATATTCCTCGATGTCGAGCCGGTTGACGCAGACCACCGGCGAAGCCTCGGTCAGCCCATACCCCTCGATGATCGGGTGTCCGGTCCGTTGTTTCCAGCGCTGGGCCACCGCGCGCTGAATGGCTGCCCCACCGCCCAGCGTAAAGCGGAGTTCCGAGAAATCGACCGACTCGAGGCCGGGAGTGCGGAGTAGTCCGTTGAACAGGGTATTGACCCCGGTCAAGACCGTGAACCGCTGCCGCTCCAGGGTCTTGACGAATCCGGGCAGATCACGGGGGTTCGTGATGAGCACGTTGTGTCCCCCAAGGAAGGTGAACAGGAGAAAGTTGGCCGTGAGCGCGAAGATGTGGTAGAGCGGCAGTGCCGTGACCACGACCTCCGAGCCACGCTTGAGATCGGCGCCCAGCATGGCGCTGCATTGCAGGACGTTGGCGACGAGATTCTGGTGGCTGAGGACGGCTGCCTTGGGGATCCCGGTCGTGCCACCCGTGTATTGCAGGAAAGCCGGATCGGATTCGTCGACGGTTTCTTCACCGGTACTGAGGCGGCTGCCCTCCCGCAGAGCCTGGGCCAGTGAGAGGGCGTTTCTCAGCCGGTAGCGCGGAACGAGGCGCTTGATGTGCTTCACGACGAAGTTGACGAGCATGCGCCGGTGGATGGGCAGGAAATCACCCAGCCGGGCCACGAGGATGGTGTGCACCCGGGTGCCGGGCAGGGCCTCATCGAGCGTGTGGGCGAAGTTTTCGAGTACGACGGCGACCCGGGCACCGGAATCCTTGAGTTGTTCGGCGAGTTCCCGGCCGGTGTAGAGGGGGTTGCAGTTGACGGCAACGAGTCCGGTGCGGAACAGGGCGTAGAGAACGACCGGATAGGCTAGGACGTTCGGCAGGACAATGGCGACCCGGTCACCCTTCTTGAGGTGCAGCCGAGTCTTGAGGAAAGCGCCGAGATTGCGGCTGGCTTCCTCGACCGCCTCGAAAGTGAGGGTCTGTCCGAGGTTGGAGAACGCCGGGAGGTCCGGGTAGCGCGCGAAAGCGTCTTCCGCGAGCGACTTGAGGGTCGCATGGGGCGCCAGGTCGATCGTGGCCGGAACGTTCGGGGGATAATGCGGAAGCCAGATTTTGTCCATATCGTTCCCGTTTGTTTTGGTTGCCTCCCCTGAAGCTTATCCGCGATGGCAGGCATGGGGCAACAGGGGGCGCAGGATGGGCCAGACGTTGGCCAGGATACGCGGCGAGGCCCGCGCGCGGGGGTGGAGCCCGTCCGGCTGCATGAGCGAGCGGTGGGTCGCCACGTGGGCCAGGAGAAACGGCACGAAGGCGAGATGATACGTTCGCGCGAGGGTCGGATAGAGCGCATCGAAACGGTGCGTATAGTAGGGACCGTAGTTCGGGGGGAGCAGGATGCCGACCAGGAGCACACGGGTCCCATGCCGGGTGGCCGACCGGATCATGGCCTCGAGGTTTCTCTGCAGAATGGAGAGTGAGGAACCGCGCAGGCCGTCATTGGCCCCGAGTTCGAGGATGAGGATCCGGGGTTTCAGGCGATGGAGAAGCTCTGGCAGGCGGACGCGACCTCCGCTTGAGGTCTCACCACTGATGCTGGCATTCCGGATCGGGCAGTCCCAGCCCTCGTGGGCCAGTTTCCGACGCAGGAAATCGACCCAAGAGTGCCCGACGGCCACGCCGTAGCCGGCACTCAGACTATCGCCTAAAATCAGGATACGGGGATGGCGGACCCGGCGGGCTGGACTGGCGCCGGCCGCGATGGTGCCCGTGATTCCGACCACGACCACAACCACCACGACCTTGAGACTCTGACGTATGACGCCCATGCCAACCTGTCCTGTTGCGATCGAAGCAAGAAAAATGAGTTATGGCTACCCGGCTTCCGGCGGCCCCATCGAGATTCTACGGGAGATTGACCTCGCGATCGAATCCGGTTCTTCATGGGGGCTGCTTGGCGTCTCGGGAGCGGGAAAGACCACGCTCATGGCCCTCCTGGCCGGACTGGAATTACCCCAGGCCGGCTCTGTCCGCCTCATGGGCCGCGATCTCGGTACCCTCTCGGATGACGAACGGGCGGACCTGAGGCTCCAGTCGGTCGGTTTCGTGTTCCAGACTTTCCATCTGCTGGCCAGTCTCACGGCGCTGGAAAACGTCCTCTTCCCGCTCCGGCTGCGCCGGCTTCCGGACGCGGCGGAACGGGCGCGGACGGCGCTTGCGGCGGTCGGGCTCGAGCGGCGGCTTCACCACCGGCCCGCCGCCCTCTCCGGGGGGGAGCAGCAGCGCGTGGCCCTGGCGCGGGCGTTTGCTGGCAGCCCCCGGGTCCTCTTTGCTGACGAGCCCACGGGTCATCTGGATTCCGGGAACGCTGAGCGGGTCGCGGATCTTCTGTTTGCCCTGAATGCCGAACAGGGGTCGACGCTTATCCTGGCGACCCATGACCGACGGCTGGTAGCGCGCTGCAGGAGCTGCGCCGTGCTCGAGGATGGGTGCCTGCGGGTTGGGGAGGCGGTTACCTGATGCGCGGTCCGGGGCGCGGGATGCGGATGCGGCGCCTCCAGCCGGGCGAGGGTCCTTTTCTTTTGGGTGTCATCCTGGCGACGGCGGCGCTCGCGTCGGTCACGCTACTCGAGGGACAATTCCGGCAGACGCTCCTCCGACGCACCGAGACGACCTTCGGCGGCGCTCTCCGGCTCGAGCGCAGTGCGCCTTTCCCCGCTCCATTCCTAAAGGCCCTGCGTGCACCGTCCCTCAAGGAAGCCCGTCTGGTCCGGTTTCCGACGGTCGTGGTGCATGGGCGGACGACCCATCTGGTCGAACTCAATGCCACGGGGCCGGATTACCCCGTCATGGGTACGGTGGCCCTCCGGCGATCACGGACCGGGCGTGCGGAGCACCTGCGTCGCGGGCCCGGGCCCGGACATGTCTGGGTCACCTCCGAGCTCCTGGACGCGCTCAAGGCGAGGATGGGCTCAAAGATCACGATCGGCTATGCCACTTTCAGGATCACCGGACTGTTCGATCTGGCACCCGCCATTTCCTCCGGCCTGTCCCTGTTCGCCCCTCCGCTCCTCCTGAACCGGGGGGATCTCGATCGTACGCGCTTGGTCGGAACCGAAAGCCGGATCGAGGATTTCCTCCTTGTTGCAGGTCGGGCATCCCTTTTGACCCAGCTCAAAAGGAAAGTCCGGGCCTGGCGCCCAGCTCTGGATGTGCGCATCGTGACCGCGCGCGAAACCCGGTCGCGGACCGAGGGGGCGATCCGCCGGGCCGAGCGTTTCCTCAACCTCACGATCACGGGGACGCTGCTCCTCTCGCTCTTGGCCCTGTGGCTCAGCGCCTGGGATCAGGCCCGCCTCGAGCGGCCGGAGATCGCCCTGCTGCGGGCCTGGGGGCTCAGGCGGCGTGCTCTCCTGTTCCTTCTGGCCCGACGCCGGCTCCTCCAGGTGGGTGTGGGGCTCGGGCTCGGCGCCGCTCTCGGGTTCGGGCTTTACCGGGCGATCGCCTCGCTCACCGCCGTTCTGGATCCGACCGGAGGTCTTGCGGCCCATTCGCCGTGGCCCGGTCTCCTCCGCAGCGTGGCGATGGCCGCCCTCCTGGTCATGGCCGGCCTCGTGCCCTCCTGGCTTTGGATCCTCGAGACTTCCCCCCTTGAGAACTTCCGTCCCGGGTCGTCCGGCACCCCCGCGTCCGTCCGCCGCCGGGTCCTGTGGGGTGGTCTCGCCCTCCTGACCTCCTACGGTCTCTGGTACCTCCTGGGCGGCGGCGCCAGCCTCCGCTATACCGCGAGCGGGCTTGGGGTGCTTGTCGGAACCGCCGGGTTCGCCCTTCTCCTGCTGGCGGGTCTGCGCCATCTCGCCTCCCGGGGACCGGTCGATCTCGGCTGGGTGCTCGCAAGCCTCAACCGGCGCTCCGTACTTCTCTCCTGTACCTTGGGTTCCCTCACTCTCGTGGTCTGCCTCGTCACGTTCCTCTTGGGTGCCCGCACGAGTCTCTTTGCCGGCTACCAGGAGATGTTCAGCACGAAAACCCCCAACTGGTTCGTCATCGGCATCGAACCCGGAGAGCAGCGGAAACTGGCCGCGCTTTTGGCCCATCATCACCTCGAACCGGCTCCGTTTGCGCCGCTCTACATCGCGCGCTGGGTTGCGCTCGACGGAAAGACACTGGACCCGGCCCGGATCGCCAATCCCCGCGAACGGTTCTGGGCGCTTCACGACCAGAGCGTGAGTGCCACGCCGGTCCTGCCTGCTGGAGACCGGATCGAAACGGGCCGTTTCTGGAGGCGGGGCAGCCTCCGGCGCGAGGCGTCGCTGGTTCGCGGTTTTGCCCGCGCGAGCGGAATCGGGCTGGGCGCCCGGCTGACCTACCGGATTGCGGGACGGGAGTTCACCGTGCGGGTGACGAGCCTCCGCCATGTGCGCTGGGATCGCATGACGCCCAACTTTTTCGTCGACGTGACCCCGCGTGCGGTCAGGGGGCTTCCCCACACCGAAATTACCTCCCTCCGGGCACCGCCATCCGCGCGGGGCTGGCTGGCCCTCCTGCCGCGGCGTTTCCCGGGGGTGTCCACCGTCGATCTCGACCAGATCATCCGTGAGCTGAGACGAGTGCTGACCCGTGCCTCGGAGGCGGTTTCAGTCCTCTTGGCGACGACCCTCCTCGCCGCACTGCTCCTCGCCTATCTGGTCGTGGCCGTGACGCGCGAGGAGCGCGCCCGTGAACTCACCCTGTTCCGCACGCTGGGTGTCCGCCGTGCACGGGTTTGGGTCTGGCTTCTCCTCGAGTTTGGTCTGCTCGGGCTATTCTCGGGGATTTTGGGCTCAACCGCAGCCTGGGCTCTCGGGGCCTTCGAGGCCCGGAGTCTCCTTCATCTGCGCTTCCATCCCGACTGGCAGATCTTGGGACTGGCCCCCGTTTTGACCACGGGCCTTACGCTGGCACTTGGTCTGCTCGCCATGGCGCCCAGTCTGTGGCGCGCACGGTCCGGGTACTGGCGCTCCTTGCGCGCCTTCCAGGAACTCTAGTCCGGCGCCAAAACTCCGGCCCGGATGCCGGGCGCATCCGGGCCTGGAGGAAGCGGGGTCTACCGGAAGAAGTAGTAGGTGACCCCGAGCGTGAATTGATTGCCGTAGTTGTTGGTCCCGACGGTGATTGCAGCATCCCCGCTCAGGTGCTTGAGGAAATAGTACTGCGCCTCTCCGGTTACGGTGGCCGCCGAGGAGAAGGGGCAGTCGGTGCAACTGCCGAAGGTATTGACGCCCAGAAGACCGTCGATCTCAAGCCGTCGGAGCGGGGGATGCCAGCGCACCCCGCCTGCGATCTCGAAACCGCTCGTTCCGGTGGAACTCGCGATGCAGCCGAAGGGTCTGCAGGCCGACACATCGAATTCATCGTGCAGGAAAAGCGCTTCGGCGATGAAGTCGAGGGATTGCCGGGTCGGCAGCCGGGTATGGAACCCCACGCCCAAGTCCAAATTGTTGGCACTGACGCCGCCGCCGTAACCCAGGTATTCGTAGCCAGCGAGAAAGTTGAAGTGCGGGTTGAAGTTGTAGGAGCCAAAAAGATCGAGTCCGTTACCACTGGACCCGCCGTTCGGGGAATAGGACGCGAAGCCGCCGCCGACATAGGTGTAATGAAAGCTCTGGGCCCAGACCGGAGCAGACAAGAGGGCCAGGACAAGGATTGCGGCCAGGGTACGTCCTGGAGCCGGGAGGGATCGGGGGAATGGTTTTTTCATGCAGGTTCCTCAATTGGAAGGATGGGATTGTCAGGGAGGAAGAGATTGTTTCAGGGTATGGCGCCAACCCCCCCTGCTTGCGGCTAGGGTATTCTGCCCCCCCCTCAGGCGTCAAGAACCCCCCGCCCGGGCACTCCTTGATCAAACGGACCCAATGTCCGGCCCCGTTGTACCATGGAGCCCGGGTGGAGAGGTGACTCGTGCGGACAAGGCTTCCGTTTCTGATCGTCGTCATCGGGGTCGGGCTCATGGGTGGCTTTCCCCAGGTCTCGGCACAGCCGGTCGGGGCGGCCCTCGATTTCCAGGACAGCCACGCGGTTTTCGATGTCGGCGGGAATCATTATGCGACCCATTACATCGAGACCGGGCTCACCTTCCGGCAGTGGCTCGTCCCCTCCCTCTTCAACCTGGGGTTGAGGGGCGGCTACCTCAGCGTGACCCAGGATCCGAATCCGGTCGTGAGCGGGGCCAACATCGGAGGCGAGTACGTGGGGCTGGATGCCGGCTTCCGCTATGATTGGATCCCCCTGATCGGTCTCCGGGCCTATGCCAGCGAGACCTACCATCATAGTTCGGCGACCACGAAAATCGGGGTGAACCACATCGAGTGGTACGGGTTCCACGCGCGAGCCGGGGCGGACCTTCATTTCGGAATCGTGGGCATCGGCGCAGGGGTTTTTTACCGTCGGGCCACCGGCCAGGAACCGACGCCGGCTTCGGTGCCGGAGACCGTCGCCTTGTTCGAGAACGAAAGCGGTCCTTACGCAAGCGTGACCCTCTACCCCGGGATGGGCGGCAGCGTGACCCTTCTGGGCGAAGGCGGACGCTGGCACAGTTACCTTTTGACGTTCCGGTATGGCTTCTGAAGCACCCTCCCCCCGCCGGGGCACCCCGCCTCGCTCGGCCACCTTCCTTCGCCTGGAAAACCGGCTGCGGCGTCAGGTGGGGCAGGCCATATCCGACTACTCGATGATTGGAGCGGGCGACCGGATCCTGGTCGCGGTCTCGGGGGGCAAGGATTCCTACACGTTGCTCACGCTTCTCCGCCAGCTGCAGAGTCGTGCCCCGCTCGACTTTGAGATCAGGGCCGTCCACCTCGACCAGAAGCAGCCCGGGTTCCCGACCGGGGTCATTCGACGCTTCCTTGAAGAGGAGGCCATCCCCCACGACATCATCACCCAGGATACATACGGGGTCGTGGCCCGCGTGATTCCGGAAGGTCGGAACCGCTGCGGGCTCTGTTCGCGACTCCGGCGCGGCGCACTCTACCGCTGGGCGCGGGAAGCCGGTTACAACGTGCTGGCACTCGGCCACCACCAGGACGACATCCTCGAAACTTTCCTGCTCAACCTGTTCCATGGCGGTCGGCTGGCGGCCATGCCTCCAAAGCTGCTCTCTGATGATGGCCAAATCGTCGTGATCCGTCCTCTCGCCTATTGCGCCGAGTCGGACATCGCACGTTATGCCCGCGCGAGCCATTTCCCCGTCGTTCCGTGCAAGGTCTGCGGCAGCCAGGACCGCTTGGAGCGGACGATTCTCAAGCAGCTTCTCGCTGACTGGCGGCGTGATCATCCCGAACGCGTGGCCTCGATCGGGGCCGCTCTCGGCCGGATCGTGCCCTCCCACCTCCTCGACCGTGACCAGTGGGACTTCGGCCGACTCCGGGCCCCAACCCTCCCCACCTCCGGCGCCGGGCCCGCCACCAGCCGATGAAGACCTCGCTCTACAAGATTTTCCGGTTGGAGTGCGCCCACTCCCTGCCCGCCGTTCCGGAAGGTCATCCGTGCGCGCGGATGCATGGACATTCCTTTACGGTGACCCTCCATCTCCGGGGCGAAGTCGATCGAGAGACCGGCTGGATCCTCGATTTCGGACGCGTGCGCGAACTCTTCGAACCGCTCCGCAGCGCCCTCGACCATCACACTCTGAACGATATTCCGGGCCTTGAAAACCCGACTTCCGAGCACCTCGCCCGTTTCGTCTACCTTCGCCTCAAACCCGTTTTGCCGGAACTCTACCGGGTGGATGTCGGGGAGACCTGTACCGCCGGTGCGCGGGTCGAGGACGACTGAGAACCGAGAGGGAGTAGCCAGCGCCACTGCGCTAGAATATCCTCCAGACCATACCGCGAGCGCGCGCGATTTTCTGGAGGGTGCGATGATCAGACGACACATCACGAATCTTGCGACCGTGGGCTTCCTGCTGGCGGCTCTGGGCCCCGCAGCGCACGCGCTCACGATCCATTCCGTCAAGGTGCCGCAAACGATCACCCTCCACAAGGTTCGACTCCGGCTGAATGGGGCCGGGGTCCGAAACTACACGCTCATCTTCAGTTTCGGGGTTTATGTCGGGGCGCTTTACCTCGAGCATCCCACCCATCAGGCGGGTCGGGCGTTGGCCGAAAAGGGGCCTGACCGGGTCGCCATGTATTTCCTCCGGAGCGTGAGCCGGAGCGAACTCCGGTCCGCGTGGCGGGAAGGATTCCGGCGCAACAACTCGAATTCGGTCCAAACCCGCCTGGCCCATGAGATTGCCTCCTTTATCGCGGTCTGGAAGCCGCTGCACGACCATGATCGGGTCTTTCTCGATTATGTTCCCAGCCACGGCACGACGGTCTCGCTCAACGGAGCCGTCATCGGGCATTTCCCCGGGCAGCGGTTCCATGAGGCCCTGCTCCGGATCTGGCTCGGACCCCGGCCGCCGACCCACGATCTCAAGCGCCGGATGCTCGGCCGCTAGCCGCCTCCGCTGCCCGCAGTCTCCTCGAGTCGGTCGGGCACGATGCCCGGGTCGGCGAAGGCGATGAAAAAGGGGTTTTTGAGCGAAGACTTCTGGTTGTAGACGAGCGGCTCGCGGGCGAGCGTCGTGACTTGGCCGCCGGAGGCGGCCAGGAGACAGTGCCCGGCGGCGGTGTCCCACTCGCAGGTCGGCCCCAGCCGGATGTAGAGATCCGCCTGGCCGGTGGCGATGCGCGCGAACTTGAGGGAACTGCCGAGCCCGAGCCGTTCATGGGGGGCGAGACGCGAGAGGACTCGTTCCAGCCGTGCATCGCTGTGGGAGCGGCTTGCGAGCACCCGTGGCGGGTCTGCGGCGGGCCGCCGGGCCGTGAGACGGTGCCAGGGATTGTGGCTGCGGGAGGCAAAGGCCCCCACCGTTGCGATCCCGAAGTAACTCTCGCCGAGTGCCGGGGCGTGGATCACTCCGAGGATGGGTTCCCCTCGGTCAATGAGGGCCACGTTGACCGTGAACTCGCCGTTGCGTTTGACGAACTCGCGCGTGCCGTCCAGCGGATCGACGAGCCAGTAGCGCTCCCACGCTCCCCGTTCGGACCAGGGGGTCAGGGCACCCTCCTCGGACAAAACCGGCAGCTCCGGTTTGAGCCGCCGGAGCCCGTGGACCAGCACCTCGTGGGCCTTGAGATCGGCGGCGGTGAGAGGACTCTGGTCGCCTTTTTTTTCGATCGCGAAATCATTGTGATAGACACCCATGATCTCGTCCCCGGCGGCGAAGGCCAGACGGAGGACATCCGGGTAGAAGGCGACGGCAAGATCGGCGGACGACATGGAGCTTGGAGACTAGCACAACTCCGCAGCGGGGTTCGGGGGAGCCGGTTTCCGGTATCATGAAGGCCCGAAAGCAGGGGAAACGGGCATGTCTCCGGAAGATTTTTGCGGGATCGAATCCGATCTCACGGAAGAGGACCGCCTGGTACAGGCTGCAGTGGCCCGCTTCGTCGACGAACGGGCGGCGCCGCTCATGCCCCAAGCCTTCGAAGCAGGCTCTTTCCCGACCGAGCTCATTCCCGAGATCGGCGCGCTCGGTATCCTCGGCAGTTCCATCCAGGGATACGGCTGCCCCGGTCTCGGCGCCCTGGCCTACGGCGTGATTTGCGAGGAGCTGGAGCGGGGAGACAGTGGGTTGCGGAGTTTCGTCTCGGTCCAGTCGAGCCTCGTCATGTACCCGATCGCGACATACGGCTCGGAGGCGCAGAAAACCCATTGGCTGCCGCGGCTTGCCCGAGCCGAGGTGATCGGCTGCTTCGGTCTGACCGAGGCCCACGGAGGTTCGGACCCCGCCGCCCTGCAGACCCGTGCCCGACCGGATGGCGGTCGCTGGATCCTCACCGGCTCGAAGATGTGGATCACGAACGGTACGCTGGCTGACCTCGCCGTGGTCTGGGCGCAGACGGACCAGGGCATCCGGGGTTTTCTCGTGGAGAAGGGCATGCCGGGATTCCGCGCGCAGACGATCCACCACAAGCTGTCGCTCCGCGCCTCCGACACCGCCGCCCTGTTTTTCGACGGGGTTGTCGTCCCCGAACAAAACCGGCTGCCCGGGGCCCACGGGCTTAAAGCACCCCTGTCGTGCCTGACCCAGGCCCGTTACGGAATTGCCTGGGGTGCGCTCGGTGCGGCCCGCTCCTGCCTCGCCACGGCCCTCGACTACACCCGGACGCGTGAACTCTTCGGCCGGCCGCTGGCCGCTACCCAGACGGTCCAGCGGCGGATTGCCGGGATCGTTCGCGAGCTCACCTTGGCTCGTCTGCTGGCTTTCCGACTGGGCCAGCTTAAAGACCAGGGACGCCTCGATCCGGCGCAGGTTTCGCTCGCCAAGTGGAATAATGTCCGGATGGCGCTCACCGCTGCTCGCGAAGCCCGCGACCTTTTGGGTGGAGCTGGCATCACGACGGAGTTTCCTCCGTTGCGTCATGCTCTCAACCTTGAAAGCGTCGTGACCTATGAGGGGACCGAGACCATCCACGAGTTGATTGTGGGCAAGGCGGTGACGGGCCTCGATGCCTTCTGAACACCCGGCGCATGGCCCCCGCCTCGCCCGGCAGGCGCAGCGCAGCATCAACCGGGCCGAGATACTCGATGCGCGGACCCGGGCCGGGCTCGTGGCCCTGGACCAACCCGGCACGCCGCCACCGCCGCGCGATTCCGGGATGGTGCTCGATGGGGCGGGAGGACTTCGCGTTTGCGATCTCTGGCAATTCTTGGAGTCCCAGCTCCTCTCGCGCCATCTCGATCTCGTGGCGCGCGTGCTGCGGGCACGGGGCCAGGGGTTTTATACGATCGGCAGCAGCGGGCACGAGGCCAACGCGGTCTGGGGGCGCCTGCTTCGGTTGACCGATCCGGTCTTTTTGCATTACCGGAGCGGTGCCTTCATGCTGGAGCGGGCCCGTCACGCGCCGAATCTCGACATGGTCCAGGCCATCGCCTTCTCGCTGACGGCCAGCCGGGAGGACCCGATCGCGCAGGGCCGTCACAAGGTCTTCGGCCACCCCGACCTGCTGGCCCCCCCCCAGACCAGCACGATCGCGAGCCACCTGCCCAAGGCCTTTGGCTCGGCGGCTCTGCTGGAGACGGCGCACCGGTTGGACCCCGCGAAATGGCCGCGGGACGGCATCGTGTTCGTGAGCTTCGGGGATGCGAGCACCAACCATTCGACGGCCTTGGGCGCCCTCAACGCGGCAGCCCAGACCGCCTGGCAGGGGCTGGCCTGTCCGCTCTTCTGCCTGTGCGAGGACAATGGCCTCGGGATCTCGGTCCGGACTCCTCACGGATGGATCGAGTCCAACTACCGGAACCGGGCCGGCCTGCGCTACTACTCGGCCGACGGGAGCGATCTGGGGGCGGTCTGGAGGGAGGCCCGGGCGGCGCTCGAGTTCTGCCGCACGAGGCGGGCGCCAGTTTTCTTCCACCTGCGCGTGGTGCGCCTGCTCGGCCACGCCGGAACCGACGTCGAAACCGAGTACCGGTCGATCGAGGCGATCGAGGCGGATGAGGTCCGTGACCCCGTCCTCGCAACGGCCCGTCTGCTCCACGCGAATGGGCTCGCCTCGGGAGCGGAGCTCCTCGCGATCTACGAGGAGAGCCGGGCCCGGGTAGAACAGGCGGCGGAACGTGCGGTCGGCGCCCCGCGGCTGGAGGAGACGCCGGAGGTGATGGCACCGCTTGCGCCATTCACGCCTGGGGCAGTCGCCGCCGAGGCGGCAGGGTGGGGGCGACCGGAGGTGACGGATGTGGAGCCGTCCGCACCCGCGGGAGAGCGCCTCCATCTCTCGATTGCAATCAACCGCGCGCTCGCTGAATCCCTCGACCGGTATCCCGGACTCGTCCTCTTCGGCGAGGATGTCGCCCAAAAGGGCGGGGTCTACACGGTTACCTCGGGACTCCACCGGCGTTTCGGTGGACGCCGTGTCTTTAACACGCTCCTGGATGAGCAGAGCATCCTGGGGTTGGCCCAGGGCGGGGCGTTTCTGGGACTTCTGCCGGTCGCGGAAATCCAGTATCTGGCCTACGTCCACAATGCCGAGGACCAGATCCGGGGTGAAGCCTGTTCCCTCCAGTTCTTCTCCTCTGACCACTACCGCAACGGCTTCGTGGTCCGCATTCCAGGGCTGGCTTACCAGAAGGGATTCGGGGGGCATTTCCACAATGACAATAGCTGGAATACTTTCCGCGACATCCCGGGGCTCATCGTGGCCTGCCCGGCGCGGGCCGATGATGCCGTGGGGCTGCTTCGGACCGCTCTTGCGCTCGCCCGTGTCGACGGGCGTGTGGTGGTGTTCCTCGAACCGATCGCGCTCTACATGACGAAAGATCTCCACGAGGCGGGTGACCAGCTCTGGCTGGCACCCTATCCGGAGCGGGGATCTGCCGTGCCGATGGGCGAGCCCCGCTGGTACGGTCCCCGGGAGGACCTGGATCTCCTTGTCGTGACCTATGGCAACGGCGTCTATCTCAGCCTGCGGGCCGTGCGCACGGCCGGTGCCCGCCGCAGGATCGGGGTTCTCGACCTGCGCTGGCTCAAGCCACTCAACCGTGAGGCGATTGCTGCCGCCTGTGGACAGGCGCGTCGCCTTCTCATCGTCGACGAGGGGCGCCGGACTGGGAGCGTGTCCGAGGAGATCGTAACACTCCTCGCCGAATGCGCTCCCGGCGTTCCCGTTCGACGTCTCGTTTCCGAGGACAGCTACATTCCTCTAGGTCCCGCGGCCGAGGCCGTGCTTCTCACCGAAGGGGAGATCCGCGAGGCGATCCGCGACTGCCTCGGGCCGGTTTCGCGATCACGGAAACCCCGGCGGACAGCCTCGCGCGGGAAATCATCCGCCGGCTAGATTACGGCCGCTCCGCCGGGGGCGGAGCGTGGCCCATGGCACCTCAGGGATGGCGGGGCGGGAAGATCCACCAGAGCGCGACCACATAGAGCCAGACCGCGACGTAGATCAGAGTGAAGACCCAAAGCGGGATCGGCCAGAAAACGAGTCCGTCGATCCAGTGGGCGATGAGCGGCGGGGGCGCGCCGGCCGCGCTGGCCCGTGCGCTCAACTGGGCCTGCCAGAGGGTGAGAAAGCAGGCGCGGCCGAGGAGGGCTTGGAGCGCGACCACGGAGAGCGCGATCAGGTGAGCCAGGCGCAGCCAGAAATTGCGGATGAAGGCCCAGCCCCGGATCCCGCCCCATGGGATCACGACCAACCCGGCCACATTGTAGGCGATGATCACCAGATGGACCGCCAGAATGACGGTGGCGAGATCGCGGGCCGCGGCCGTGTTCATCCCGGCCGCCGGCCCCGGAGGGCAGGGCCCGGGGCTGCCCGCGCCTCTCCGGAACCCCATGTGGAAATCCATTGGGTGGCCCCCAGCGGGTTTTGGAAAAGCGCCGTGAGTTCCGGCTCTAGGCGCGCCAGTCGCGCGGGGATGCCATAGGGGGCATTCACGAGGGCGAGCCCGCTGCCCCAGAGTCCGCTCCCCCGGGGGGTCAGCCAGTCGAGGAAGGAGATCCCGGGAATCCGGGCGAGCCGCCGTTTGAGGCCGGATGTCCAGTCCGCATCCACCCAGGGGTACCAGACGAGAAAGACGCCTTGCGGAAAACGCGCGCAGGCGCGGGGTAGGGCTTCCTCGAGCCGCTCGGCCTCAGTGGCCGATTCATAGGGCGGATCGAGGAAGACGAGGCCGCGGCCCTCGGCTGGGGGCGTCAGTGCAAGGAGCGCCTCGTAGCCGTCCCGGCAGTGCACGCCCGGACGCTTGCCGAGATGGCGCTTGAGCTCGATTTGGCGCTGGGGAACGGCTTCAACAAATGCCAGCCGGTCGCCGGATCGTGCCAGCCGGCGTGCCAGGAGGGGCGATCCGGGATAGCGGATGAGGGAACCGGAAGGATTGTCGGAGGCTACGAGTGCCCGGTATCTCGCCAGCAAGGGATCAGACGGGTTGGCCTGCCAGAGGATCTCGAAACCGCGGCGGAACTCCGGCGGGGGATCAGCGGGGAGACGGTCCAGTTCATACAGTCCGGTTCCGGCATGGGTGTCGAGATAAAACCAGGGGGTCGGTTTCTCCGATAGGCGTTCGAGCAACGCGATCAGGACGATGTGCTTGTGGACGTCGGCGAAGTTCCCAGCATGGAAGCGATGGTCGTAGTTCACGGCACCCCTGCCGGACTATAGCACTGCAGCGCGGAGTTCCGTGAGCTCCGGTAAAATCCCAGCATCGTGAGGGCTCCCAGTCCGTGAGATCCTGGTTCAAGAACGACTCCACCCCGCCTCCGCTCGGCCCCGAGCTCAAGACGGCCGTCGATCGGCGGCTGGCCATCGGCTTGTTCGTGTTTCTGGCGGTGGTCTACGGCATCTCCATGTTCACCCACGGGCTGATTCCGGCCGAGGAGCCGCGTTTTGCCGAAGTCGTGCGCGAGATGATCGCGCGGGGCAGCTGGTGGGTTCCCTTCAAGAATGGCCTGCCCTACGTCGAGTACCCCCCCCTCTACTACTGGCTTTCCATCGTCTGCCGCCTGGCCGGCCTTCCGCTCCGGGCCGCCATCCGGATGCCGGGAACGGTGGCTTACCTGCTCTGGGTCTTCTGGATGGGCCGCTGGGTGAAAAGCGCTTTCCCGGACGTGAGCCCGACCCTGCCCCGCCTCGCCCTGGCCGCGCTCCCGATTGCCCTCTACAACTTCTTCACGGCCCATACCGACAGCCTTCTTGCCCTCGGCGTCCTCATGGCCTATACCGGTTACCTGCGCCATCGCCGGGGTCCCGGTACCCGCTTTCCTTGGGAACTCTGGAGTGGCCTTGCGATCGCCACCATGGCCAAGGGACCCGTTGGGCTCGCCATCACGCTCCCGGCGATGGGACTCGACCTCATGGCTTCCACGCCGGGGCTTTGGACCTTCTCGCGGGAGGCCTGGCGTGCGCTCTGGGACGGGATCCGGTTTTTGCGCCCGCTCCGAGGGCTTGTTCTTTCTCTGGGTGTCCTCGCCCTCTGGGCCGTGATGGCCGGTCTCCAGTCGAACTGGGATTTCGACCGGGCCTTTTTCATCTACCAGAATTTCACCCGCTTCCTGTCGGGACTCGACCACGAACACGGGCCTTTTCTCTATCTCAAAAGTCTCTGGGGAGATTTTTTCCCGTGGGCCTTTCTCCTGCCGTTCGGGATCGTGCTGGCCTGGCGCCGACGGGGCGAACCCGCCTTCCGGCTTGCTTTGCTCTGGACGCTCTGGACGATCCTCTTCTTCTCCGCCTCGGTCTCGAAACAGAGCAAGTACATCCTGCCGGCGGCACCGGCCATCGTGACCCTGAGTCTGGGTGCTGTGGGTTGGGTGTTCGGCCAGCGGGCGCGCGTCGCATCCCGGGTGGGGTATGGCATCTCGGCATTCCTGCTCGTCGCGGCAGGGTTCGTGGCCCTCCTCGTGCTGCCCGGCTGGGTGTTCCCGGGCATCGTCCCGACGCCCGGGACGATGCGCGGATTGCCCGTTTTGCGGGGGTATCTCGAGCATCACCCGGCTCCCTTTGTGAGTTATCTCTATCCGGCGCCCCCCACGATCTACGCACTCTATCCCCTCCGCCGGGCTCCGATTCCCTTCGTCCGCTCGGCCCGCGCTTTGTACGCCGAAGTCCGTTCCGGGCGGATCGCGGCGGGTAGTTACCTCATCGTCTACCGCAACACGCTTCCGGTCCCCGGCCGGAACCCCACGTCCGTGACCCTGTCGCCGCCTCCCAACCCCGCCTACTTCACCCGTGTGCTCTCGATCCCGGCACAGGGGGGGCTCATTCTTTACCGGGTCCGCAAACGGGCCCAGTCCATGCCTCTGCCCATCACTCCGATCCCTCCGCCCTGGCACTGGTGGGACCAGTTCGATACCGACTGAGATCGAAATCCCGTTTCCGGCTGGACGATTGCAGAGCGAGTAAACTCTGGGAAGCCCCGGCTCCAGGCGAACCATGGTTTTCAGTTACTACCACCGGCTCTCGCCCCGACAGCGGAAGATCTATGACCGGAGCAACCGGATCGAAACCTTGCCGCTTGTCCCCGCAGCGATCCACCACGAGGCCGTGTTCGCCTTGCAGAATGCACTCCTCGGCGAGTCCCGTCCTGCGGTCGAAAGGACTGCCCAGGCGCTGGCCGACCTGCTGACGGAGGCTTGCCAAACCCCTCCCGTCCGGGTGCGGGTTCTCGACCGCAGACCATCCAACGCTTATGGCGAGCTCCACGGCCTTTATGAGGTCAAGAACACCCGCACCAGACCACTCATCACGCTCTGGATGCGGACGGTCCACAGGCGGCAGGTGGTTGCGTTCAAGACCTTTCTCCGTACGCTGCTGCACGAGATCGTCCACCATCTCGACTACGAGATGCTCAAACTCGAAGATTCGCTGCATACCGAAGGGTTTTACAAGAGGGAGTCGAGCCTGCTTCACCAGCTGGTCGGAGACGGAGAACCTGGAAACCAGCCGACGGGATCGCGGCGCGGGGCCCCCCGCCGGGTGGGTGCGGGTCCGGCCTCCGGAAGATGAAAACCCTACCGGCGGTCTCTATCCCAGACCACAGGATCGGGGAGGGCGGCCTCGTGCCAAGCCGTGAACCGCACTCCGCGAGAAGACCGTGAGGCCGGTCAAGAGAGGAAGGTTGGGCACGGCAACGATCAGGGCATCAAGCCCACCCCCATCCGTTCAGGGCGGATGCCTCCTCGCACTCTCGTAAAATAAACGAATGGCGCGCCCGACAGGATTCGAACCTGTGACCCCAGCCTTCGGAGGGCTGTACTCTATCCAACTGAGCTACGGGCGCACCCCGGCTACCGATAGTTTAACGGTTTATGGAAGTTCGGGCCGGGTGGCCCTTCCTCAAATCCCGGTTGCCGGGAACAGGTTTTCGGTGCCGGAAGAGAACCGGGTCGGCTTGACAGGTCGGCAGGACTGGCGTACAAAAAGAGACCCGTCGGTCTGGATGGGGTTCCCAGCGTTCGCATGGGAGGTTCGCCGAAATGAGCAGGTCCGATAGCAGGCAACAACGGGCAGCCGGTTTCGTGGCAGGCCTGTTGGTCTTGTGCCTCCTGCCGGCTCCGGTTCTGGCCCAATCCCGGACGGGTACCGGAACGCAGCCGAGCCCAGGTCCGAAGGCGGGCATCCGGGGAGCGCGTCCGGCCCCGTCACTTGTTATCCTGAACCGGAAGGAGCTCCGCCTGAGCGGCAATATCGCGATCGGCAACCTCCTCGAATCCATTGCCGAGTACGGATCGCGGAACGGGCAGGCCGCCTCCGGGCTGCGTCACATGGCCGGAGAGCGGCCGCGCCCTCTGGTTCTCGTCAATGGCCACCGCTGGCTCGCTGATTCCGGCACCCCCGTCGGCTCGAGCCTCCTGATCCCAGCCTCAACCATCTCCCAGGTCGAAGTGCTCCCGCCGGCCGCCGATCCGCCGGGCGCTCGCGTCGACTCCGGTGGAGGCGTGGTCAACGTCATCACGAGACGGACTTGGTCCACGGCCACGGTGAGCGCCTTTCTCGGGGTCTATGAAACTCCGGGCCATTGGGGAGGAGTGACCCAAGGCTACAACGTGGGTCTCGCAGTCGGCAATAACCGGGGCGACGTGATCGTGAGTGCGGGCTACCTGAACGGACAATCCTATGACACGCCGGGATTTGGTTATCCCGGTATGAACCAATGGTATTTTTCCGCCCAGGGCAACTACTGGATCAACCGGCACATCGAGCTTTCGGCCTCTCTGTTCTATAGCCGGACGATGGGTTACGGACCGTTTGGCTATCCATACGGGTACGGGTACGGGTACGGGTACGGATATGGTGGATACGGCTATGACGAATCGATTCCCTGCGCATCCGGTTTCGCGTGCCCCGGGGCGTTGGAGACCGCACCCGCGCCCGCACCGGAAAAACCCGTGACCTGGAACCCGGATCTCATTCGGGATCGGCCCCCCATCAACATTCAACACTGAATCCGGTGCGCTCCTTGCAGCGTCCGGTGAGCGGCCCGGCCTTCGGCAGTCAGGGCTTTTCAGGCACGGATTTCCTGAGACCCTTTCCGGGGGGGGCTGCCCTGCCGTTAGGCTGAAGTTGCGTGCGCCGTGAAAACGTGCGCTCTCTCAGTGGGAGATAGACCCACCCGGCAGACGGTCGCTCCAGTCGGTCGCCATTGAGGGGTTGTGGAGGGAACGAAGCGACCGAAGCCTTCGAAGTAAAGGGTCACCCAAGGGTGATTCTGCGAACACGCGGGCTGCAACGGGTCGTGAACGTTGAGCAGGTCCCGAAAAAGAGGTTGCGGATGCCGACCCTGTCGGAATACGGGGGAAGGCGTGTTCCCCATGCGCGTGGGGATGAACCGGCCTGGGGGGACCCGTGGATTTCCGGCCTTTCAAACCGTTTGGGCCGCCTGTTATCATGGCCCAGTTAACACAGGAGACGGTGACCATGCAGACACAGCTTACCGCTATTATCGAGCGTGAGGCACGCGGCTATGCCTCGTTTTGCCCGGAACTCGACATCGCCAGCCAAGGCGACACGATAGAAGAGGCGCGCGACAATCTGCGCGAGGCGCTCGAGCTTTTCTTTGAATCGGCTTCGCCTGCGGAAATCCAGGAACGCCTTCACGAGGAGGTCTACGTCACGCGTGTGGATGTAGCCATTGGGTAGGCTACACGTCCTCTCCGGCAAGGAGGCGTGCGCCATCCTAGCACGACACGGTTTTATCGAAGCGCGCCAACGCGGCAGTCATATCGTCATGCAAAAGACGCTTCCCGGCACGACGATCACGGTGCCGGTACCCAACCACGATGAACTCCGGATGGGTACGCTGCAATCCATCATTCGCTAGTCCGGCATCCCCCGTAGCAAGTTTGAGTCCTGAGGTTGGCGTGGTCCGGCAAGGTCTCATCGAAGCACCAAGCCTCGAGCGCAAACCGGCCTCACCGTCACAGCCCCTCCCTGTACTTCTCCCAGACGGCCGTCTCCCCGACCAGGGTGTTCCGTCCCAGCCAATCGGGGCCAGTTTTGGCCCCCTAAATCCCACCTACTGAGCCTCGTATAATATAGTGACATTCCGGTCAAAAAAACAGGCCGGCATGCTGCAGGAAGGCGTAGCCGAGGTGGCGGTGACGGCGGATGCGTTGAAGCCCGCGACGGAGCGCGCGGGCGG
>JAJZIH010000030.1 GCA_021810635.1 Pseudomonadota bacterium
ATCCAGCTCGGCAAACTGCATCGGATTCTGCAAGCAACCATGGGTTGGTACGATGCGCATCTACACGTCTTTCGCGTCGGGGACACCACCTACGGCGTACCCGATTCTGATTCTCTTTTCGACACAGAAATGGAAAACGAATGTAACGCGCGTCTCGACCGGATCGTGGCCGAGGGCGACACGCTGTTCTACGAATACGACTTCGGCGACGGCTGGGAACATGAACTGAAGATCGAGAAGGTGCTTGCACCCGAACCGGGCGCGCGTTACCCGCGCTGCCTCAAAGGCAAACGTGCCTGTCCGCCCGAGGACTGCGGCGGGCCGTGGGGGTACCAGAACCTGATCCAGAACCTCGCCAACCCCAAGCACGAGGAATACGAGGAGGTGCGCGAATGGATCGGCGATGAAGTCGACCCCGAGGCCTTCGACCTCGAGGAAGTCAATCAGATGCCGAAGCGGATGCGATAAACAGCCCCTCTTGCGTTCAAGATGCTGCGGACAAGAGATCCAGAACCTCGATCAGCGCGGTATCCACCCGGGCCATGAATTCTGGCGAGCATTGCAACAGCGGACCCTCGACCAAGCGATGGTTGTCGATGGCGCGCAACTGGTCCAGGAGCAGGTCGGAGTCCTTTTTCAACCGACCCTGTGCCGGCAGGCGCAGGCGTAACGGTTCCGCGTTGTCAGTGAGTCGGGTCGTGAGGGGAATGACGAGGGTGGAAGGATGCTCCGCATCGAGCAATGCCTGGCTTTGGACGACCAGCACCGGGTGTATCTTGCCTGGCTCGGTGCCGCGCCGCGGATTGAGGTTAGCGAGCCAGACGCCGCCGCGCTTACGCATCCGGCGCGTCTTTGACGGCGTCGAATTCGGCGTTGACGCGCATGCTTTCGCCGCGCACGCGCCGGGAAGCCTCCATCATGCGCCGGCTGCGCTGTTCGGCGGTAACCTGCGTATTAAGCGTCACGATGGCGCGGCGAATGTACTCAGCGCGCGGGATCTGCAACTCCCGGGCACGCTTGTCGGCCTCCTTGATGAGGCTATCCGGGAGGCGGAGGGAAACCGTAGTCATATTCGTATCTCACTATGTAAATTGTTATTAATATACATTCCGTGTTGCAATTCGGCAAGCCGGCCCCGAGGCGTTCGGCCTCGGTAAATCAGGGCCTATGGCGCATGAAGGAGTCATACCGTCGGGGCAGCCACGACCGGAAAGTGTTGCGAGACAAAGTTATGCGGCCGTTACATTGAGCCCTGTCTCACTATCGGAAACAGGCGCGGTGTATCACGTCGTGAGCGACTGAATCAGTTGGATCTCGGGCGGTCCCCTGCGCACAACCGACCGGTCATTCCCTGGAGCCGACGGACCCCTGGTGATGTGACATGTGGCCAGTCAGGTCGTGATCCTATCGGACGACCAGAGCCCTTGGGATTCACAATAAGAAAACCCATGGTTCCTTGCGGAACCATGGGTAATGTTCTTGGTTGTCGTTATTGGATGCTTAGAAGCGCACTCCGATCCGTCCGTAGATGAAGCGGCCTGGGACCTCGTAGCCCAGATAGGGCTGGTAGCTGTTCTTGAACGCCGTCATCGAGATTGGCGGATTCTTGTCGAACAGGTTCCGTACCCCGAGGGTGAAGTCCGCATTCCACGAGGCCATGTTGTAGGTGACCTGGACGTTGTTGTAGACCGTCGTCCCCAGCCGGTTGAGGCCTTGGAAGGGACCGCTGGGATTGGCACTACCGGGACCTGACAGGATATCGCTGCACCAGCCGGTTCCGATCTCGGGAATGTGGATCAAGCCGGCTGCTCCCGAGTTCTGGCATTCCTCGTACATCGGGCCGATGATGTTCATGGTCCAGTTGGCGGACCAGGGGCCGTAGTCCCAGTTGAGATAGAGGTTGTACTTGTGCTTGGGAACCAGTGACGTTACGGAACCAGCCACCTCCCGGGTGAACTCCGTCGGGACTCCAGCGGCATTTACGCCGAGAAACGAGGTCACGAAGTTCTGCGTGAAGGTCAAATCGGCGCTGACCGAGAAGTCGCCGATCGGGGTCGACGGCAGGCGGTAATTCACATTAAAATCCCAGCCTTCCGTCTTGATGCCCCCGACATTCTGATTGAGCGACAGGATATTCGTGATGGCCCCATTCGTGTCGTAGGTGGCGCCAGAACGCTGGATAAAGTTGCAATCGAGCCCAGCCGCGCTGTAGCAGAAGTTCATGATGTTCTGCGGCCCGATCCCTCCCGGAGTGATGGCGTTCACCACCTCAACTTTGTAGTAGTCGGCCGAAATGTCGAATCCCGGAATGTAGCTCGGGCTGTAGACCAGACCCACCGTGCGGGAAATGGCCCGTTCCGGGGTCAGGTTGGCGTTGCCGCCCACCGTGACCGGAAGCTGGGGTACCACTTGGACTGCGTGGGCCGGGCAGTGCGGAAGCGTGGGCGTGGCCACGCAGGGATCGACGAGCGGATCAAAGCTCTGCCCTTGTCCCGAGAAAAAGTCGCTGATCGTGGGGATCCGGAAACCCTGGGACCAGCTGGCCCGGAAGAGCAGGCTCCGGATGGGGGCGTACTTGAAGGCAATCCGGCCCGAGGAGTTGCTGGCGAACCTCTGCGGAACGGGCGTGATAGGGTTGGCTAAACCCTGCCAGGTCGCCTGGGTCCAGCGCTCCGCCATGTCGAAGGATAGGTGGTGGACCAGGAACACGTCGCGCACGAGGGGTACGTCAAACTCGATGTACTCGCCATCCTGCGCCTCGCGTCCGTTCGTGGGTTCCGCGATGTTGGTGGTTGAATCACCCGCGGCGATCAGGGGATCCGGAGTGAAATACCCGTTATCCTCGAGGTACTCGTACCCCACGGCGACTCCCAGGGGGCCAGCCGGCAGGTCGACGAGCGTTCCGGTCAGGTTGCCGGAATAGTCGCGCTGCGTAACGGAATCCACGGAGAGACTCGTATAGCTGATGTAGTTGGCTTGGGCCGGCGTGATCGTGCCTTGGCCTGTTGCCAGGTTGTACCCCCCGAAAAGATCGAGCGGTACGCAGCCCGGGGTCGTCTGGCAGGTCGAGAGTGGCCCCAAAGCCAGCTGCATGCGTACGGTATCTTCCAAGCCGTAACTGGTTGTGAGGTTGTTCCGGTCGCCGTAGGAATAATGGACGTTCCAGTTCCAGTCGTGTCCGATGGCCCGGAAGTAGCCCTTGAGGCCGCCTTCGAAGAAGTAGGTCTGGACGTTCTGGTCGAACACGCGGTCGCCGGTTTCCAGCATGCGTCGGGTCATGAAGATCATGGCATCGCTATTGGTGTTGCAGTTGGCTGTCCCGTAGAGCGTGCACCAGTTGGCGTATCCTGTTGACCCGGGCAAGTACGGAACGAGGTCGACTCCGAAGGGGTTGTAGGGGTTCGTGGCGGATACCCCCAGGTAGATTCCGTCCGCCGAACCGTACCCGATCGCTCCGAAAGCACCCATCACGAGGGGTGTCGGGGCGAGCTGGGTGGCCGAGGTCCGGTCGTTGTAGAGGACCGTGGCATCGAAACTCAAGTGCGAGTTGAAGTTGTAGTGGGCCTGGGTATAGGCGTACCACTGCTCGGAGGGCGTCAGGAGATAGTAGTAGTTGGCCCAGTTCCAGTTGTCGGCTGCACTGTAGTTGGTCGGATTGGCGAAGGGGCCATTGAGAGGGCCTGACAGGTTGCAACCGCCGCTGGTGTTTCCGGGGGATGCGCCACTACTCGAACTCGGCAGACAGTTTCTGCCGGGCAGCGTACTCGGCCCATGCGCGCCGTCGATCACAAACTCTCCGCCGGCGGTGAACGGGTTCCCAAGCAGGACGCCGGTCCCGATCACGGGCATCTGCCCCATCGTCGTCTGCGCCGGGATGATCGGATTCTGTTCCCGGTAACCCACGCTCACGAGGACGCCTGCCTTGCTGTTGCTCGACCCGACCGTGAAGTCGTACTCCTGGACCTTGCCGGTCCAGTGGGTGGCGCCGGCAATCGGCGTCGTGATCCCCAACGTGGGATTGGCGGCGAGCGAGGCATTATGTTCCTCGTAGATCCCCATGTAGGCATGGGCTTCCGCCCCGTTGAAGTTCTGCATGGTGATGATGTTGATCACGCCCGCAATCGCATCCGATCCGTAAATCGGCGAGGCACCATCCAAGAGGATTTCAACCCGCGAGATGATCGCCGACGGGATCGTGTTGAGGTCGACCGGTCCGCCCAGGGTCGGAATC
>JAJZIH010000003.1 GCA_021810635.1 Pseudomonadota bacterium
GCGCGGGTCCGTCGCCGGTCCATCGCCCGGAAATCCCGCCGGACACGGGTGACAACCGGAGTGTTCATGCGCGTCCATCCTACACCGTTCCGTACAGGATATCACTATATTATACGAGGTTCAGTAATACCTACCAAACTTGAGCGCCCTTGATGCTGGGCGTTTTTACCTTACTTGCTCTGTACTTGAGTCAACCGGCTGTGCTAGCCGGTGCCGTAACAAGAGGTATATGCCGAACACGATAAAAATAATAACCATTCCCGCGTCTACGAGAACACCATGAACTGTTACGGAAACGGCAGGGCTTGGTAGTCCCGTAAAATCGGTTAAGAAGTGCGCCACGACAAGCGGCCATATCAACCCTTTTGTCGCTACCAACGCTGTGGCGACGAACCCAATTGCCAACGCATACGAAATCTGTATGGCTGTAACAACAGCGCTTTGCCCATGCAGTAAGTTTACGCTGTGGGTAAGTCCGAACAACAGTGAAGTAATGATGACGGCCTTCCAGACGCCACGCGGCAGGATTGCCTGGAACATTAACCCCCGGAAAATTCCTTCCTCAGCGAAACCCACCAGCAAGGTCGCAATCAGAGCGAGCAACAGGTAACGGGGATTGCCGTAGGCGTTAGCCAACGTCCGCAGCAAATCATCAGGGTTGCCGACGATACGGCTCGGAATGACGTTGAGCGCAACCGGAATCAGCAAGATGAGGTAGTAGAGGAGATCGCGTCTATGCCGTGGAGCCTCAAATCCAGCACGTCGCCACCAAGTCCACTTTGTCAGAAGCGTGGCAATAAGGATCGCAAGTAACCCGTTGGCAACAATGAGCACAAGCAGGTCAAGCTTGCCGCTGTGAACGATTATTCCAGCAATGGTGTAGGCAACAAAAACGGCTACTTCCATCAGCGCTGTAAAGATGTACGGATGGTGTTCCGCAAACGTAACTCGCATATGGGATACCCTCAGACCGACAGCGCCGCGATGGCACGAAGTATCGCTGCACAAAAAGTTTGATTTTCATGGTTCGCTGAGAAATAGTCAAATGTTGTGGTGCACCGTGCAAAGGCGCGGTTTTTCCAGCGGGTGCATCCCGCCCGGCAACTGTCGTTCCAGCCGGAAGCAACTGAGGTAGTCGCGGAGGCAACGAAGCGGCTGGAGCCTTCGGTGTAGGGGGTCACTGGGTGACTTGGCAAGTATGCAGGCCGTAACGAGAGTGAACGCTGAGCAGGCCTCGAAATGACAATCCGGGGAGCCAACCCGTCCACAACTCGGGGAAGTTTGCCAAGGCATGGGGGAAGTGAACGAAGAGCCCCCTGCCTTTCCGCCGGGGTAATGGCGACGTGCATGCATAGTAAGAGGAAAGACCGAGCAACACGGGAAGCCCCGTCGCGTGGTCGAGCGTAAAGGCCAATCGGCAGCCCGCGAGGGACAGGCCGAGCGTGGCGGGGTGGCGGAGAGGCCCGTATGACCTGGGAAGTCGGGTCATGCCGATGGAGGAAAGGGGCCTTAATTCAAGGCAACGCAAGAGGCAGCAAAGGACAGGAGATTGGGAAACCTAGTCACTCCAGAAAGCGTTCAGAAGCTGCGAACGGCGTTACATGCGAAAGCGAAGACAGATATCCGGCCATCCGCTTTTACGCGCTGTACGACAAGCTCTATCGACCGGACGTATGGGCGTACGCACTCAGAGAGGTGAACTATCGACCGGAGGCAGTCAGACGCGTCTATATTCCAAAACCGAATGGCAAGTTGAGACCGCTGGGCATCCCGTGCCTCCGCGATCGGGTGTGCATGACGGCGGCGGAGTTGGTCCTGGGGTCTATCTTCGAGGCCGACTTAGCCGACGAACAGTACGCTTATCGAGTAGGCCGGAATGCATTGCAGACGGTTATTGTACGTGGCCAGGGCGATGGATACCCGACCGGACTTCATGGCTGGGTCGGCTTTCTGGCCAAAACGAGGAGTTCCTCCCCCTGTTCCGGGCTGAGCCAAGTTCTCAGGGCCGCCGATACCGCAAGCCACCGGATCCGCTGTGGAATCCGGGAGGCGGGACCGTTCGGATCCAGACCGGCGGCGATGCAGTGGCTTGCCGCGAACAGCCCGAACGGTCTCAGGGAAACCGGCAAGGCAACCACGGGCCAGAAGCCGGCGCGGTCCAGCGCCTCCGCGAGTGACGCGCCGCTAAAAAGCACCAGATGGCGGGGCGGCTCAAGCCCCCTCCAGTTGACCCCGAAACGGCGATGCCCGATCGATTCGACGTTCGGTGTGACGATCCAGAGGGTTCCGCCCGGTTTCAGGATCCGCCGAACTTCCTGCAATGCGGAAACGGGATCGTGAAGATGCTCAATCACATGACTCATGGTCACAGCATCGTACGTTTCGTCTCGCAAACCCGTTCTGGGCAGCGCACTTTCATACACGGTCATTCCTCGCCGTCGTGCCGCACTTGCGGCTCTCGGATCGGGTTCAAGACCATGGAGACGCCAGCCACAGGCGTGTGCCACATCGAAAAATCCGCCATTGCCACACCCGACATCCAGACAAACCGCATCCTTCATCGGGCGTTCCAAGCGACGAACCCATATTCCAAGTCCCCTTGGATAAGCAGGCCCAAGCAGATAGGGCAGGAAACGCCCCAAGGGAAGCCGGGGCCGGGATTCAGCGCCATAGTGGGCCCACAGGTAATCATTCGTTATCGCCTGTTTTAGCCGACTGTAGAAACCCGGAACGACTGGGCCAGGACTGATGTCATGAGTGTAATAGCGTCGATACGCGAGAGGTATCGTCTTCTCCGTGGGTCGTGGATTGAGGTACGCGCAACCACAGCCGGGACAATGCCATAAGGTCCATTGCCCAGGTGCGCAAAAAAAGACCCGGTCCGTCATTCCACGATAGAGCAGTTCGCGCCTTGGGTCTTCACAAACCGGGCATGCCTCAAGATCCTCCAGGCCCTCCTGCGGCCAAGCCTGACATGGATTCGGCTCCTTTAAATTCATGAACGCTCCTGCCCCGACACGTTGCCGGTATGCGGTCTGGCGCTCAGGTCTTGAACCGTTCCGGTGACCGTGCGTGGGACCATCTCGTTTTCAAGGCACCTTTGATCCCCGCCACCAAAAATCGAGGATCATCAATCCGATCGCGTTTCCAGAGCTTCCCCGGTTCCGCACCCAGTCGCCACAACCACTCGGCTCCACGCTCACGAAGCCACGCCGGAGCACGTGCCACGGTGCCCGCAAAAAAGCGGAAGACCCCACCCACCCCGACGACCACGGGAACGCGCAGTTTCCCGCGATTCTCCGCAATCCACCGTTCCTGCTTCGGGCAACCCGGGGCCACCCACAAAATGTCTGGACAGGCTTCATGGACTCGGGCGATATCATTCTCACGCTCGGTATCCGTCCTTTCGGAGAACGGATGGGAAAATGCCCCGGCAATCTCCGCCCCTGAAAGTCCCGGTCGATCCGTCGGCATAATGCCTGTAGGATCTCCTCCATATCCCTGTAGAAATACTGAAAGAGGGTCACCGTTCCCGGAGACTCGTAGCCCGCGACATACATTTGGAGACCGCTCCCGGTTACGCTCGCCCGGGCGGAGGAAGTCTCCATCGATCTTTCACTCGTTTTGCACATGCTTGTTCTTCGTTGGTGAAAGCGTCCGGAAAATCCGGATGGAGCTTCACTCGATCGTCTCAAAGACGTGAGAGTTGGGATGCGGAAACTGAATCGTGGAAATGCATCGGCACTCACTTTCATAATTATACGGACCAAAACCCGCTTGGACTGGCCCGTTGTATTCGCAAAATATCACTGATGTCACAGGACGTCAATTTCCGAAACGCTTTCTCCGTGGGCGCCGCCCGGGGGCCGGGGTGCAAGCCCCGTCACCGCCGGAAGAAACCAGACGGCGTAACCCGGAAACCGGGCAGCGGCGGCAATCATGTCCTCGAAGCAGCCGACCGTCTCGTCGAGGGGACGGCCCGAGATCTCGGAGATGAGCCGGGCGTAGCCGTCCCGCCAGGCTTCGAACAGGCGGCGGAGAACGTCGCGGGGGGTCCGGAAGCTGTCCACGATCACATAGTTCACGGCGATTTCCGAAAACCCCAGATTGTGGAGCCAGCCGGCGGCATGGCGGCCGCTCTCATAGTCAACCCCGGTCTTTTCCCGGAAGGCGCGCATGACGCTGCCCAGGAAGAAGCCGTCGAGGTCGTGGCGGGCGGGATGGAAATGGAGCATCCCGTAGTCCTCGGCCAAAAGGTGGATCCGCCCGCCCGGTTTGAGGACGCGCGCGAGTTCGGCCACGGCACGGGCCGGGTGGGGCACCGACTGGAGCACATGGCGGCAGACCACGAAATCGAAGACGCCGTCCGGGAAATCCAGATGGAAAAGGTCGCCCGCGAGGAAGACCGGGCCGGATAGCGCCCGCGTGCCGAGCGCCGCAATCCGTTCGGGCAGGATATCGACGCCCGTGATCGAGAAGTCGGGACGGGCGGCCCCGAGACGGAACGTAAACTCGCCGGTACCACATCCCGCATCGAGGACGCGGGCGCCCTGAGGCAGTCCGTAGTCTTCGATCAGTTTCGACTCTTCAGGCCAGATCGCCTGCGCTTGGGCAGCGAGATTGCGCGCCATGGACTCGTGCGCCATCTGTTCCTGCTGGGGATTGGGATGGGACATGAAAGGCACGCGGGAAGGGCGGTCCATTATAGCCAGAGCCCCTCCCGGAAACACCGGGCCAGCCGGGCATAGATGGGCCCGAGCCCGTAGGGGAGAAGGCGTCCCAAAGGAAGCCGCGGGGACCGGAGGACACCCAGGCGTGAGCCCAGATAATCGTTCAGGACCGCGGCCTGGAGTCGCCCCCCGACGGTGGCCGGGGACCGGGCCGACGCATCTCCCTCCTGCGTGTAATACCGCGGTAGGCCAGCCTGATCGTCGCCTCGTCCGGACGCGGATCGAGATAGGCGCTCCCGCACGCCTCGCAGCGCCAGACCGTCCATCTCCCCGGCGCGCAGAAGAAAATACGGTCGCAGGCATCATCGTGGAGACGCTCACGCGCCCTCCCGCCGCAGACGGGGCACCGGCCGAGGTGCTCGAGTCCCTGGGCCGGCCACTTCCCGACGGGCGGATCACGGAGCAGATCTCTCCCCAGGCAAGCCTCTGCCCAGTCGGAGCGGAACCCCACTCCGATCATATCAGGGTCAGGGGTCCGGCTCACGTCCGGAACGGAGGAAGCCTGCCTCAGCCGGGTCTCAGGAAGGCCCGGTCGGCGGCAGCCGCGACCCGACCGACCGCCGCTTTGCCGGTCCCTTGCCCCCCAACGGCGCGCTCTTGCTCATGAACCCTCTCCAGGACCCGTCCTTGCCGGGTAGCGACCTGTGGGTCCAGCGCGTTGGATGGGGAGCGGATCCCTCCCGGAGCCTCGACCCGGCACAACGGCCGATGGGCCATATCCATCCGGCCCGGGCACTCCCGGTAGAATCACCGGCATGAGCGTGGTGCGTCATACCATCTACAACCTGGCCGGCGTGATCGGGTCACTCCTGATCGTGCTGGTCACGGTCCCCTTCTACCTTGAACGGATCGGGGCAGCACGCTACGGCATCCTCGCAATCGTCTGGATGATCCTGGGCTACTTCGGTCTGTTCAACCTCGGCCTCACCCGGGCCACGACGAACCAGATCGCCCAACTGGCCGATGGACGGGAACGGGAGGGGATGTTCTGGACGGCGGTGGCCCTGAACGCAGCCCTGGGGCTTGCCGGGGGCCTCATTCTCTACGGGGCGGGATTCTTTCTGGTTGGTCCGGTGCTTACTCTGGCCCCGCCCCTCGTCCACCAAATCCAGGTCTCGCTCCCCTACTTGGCCCTGGCCGTCCCCCTGAGCACGACCACGAGCGTCCTCACGGGTTCGCTCGAGGCGCGCGAACGATTCGGGACGGTGAACCTGGTCCAGCTGGCCGGGAGCCTCCTTTACTACGTCGCCCCGCTCCTGGCCGCCTACTTCTGGAGCCCCGCGCTCGACATCCTGATCCCGGTGACCGTGGCGGCACGGGCGGTATCGGTACTATTCTTCATTCCGCCCCTGATCCGCGCCCTCCCCCTCCGCCATACCCCGCGCCTTCACACCGGCCAGGCTCTGAGGCTCTTCCGCTACGGCTTCTGGATCACACTGACCGACATCATTGGCCCCTTTCTCACCACCATCGACCGCCTCGTGATCGGGGCCCTGGACGGTGCTGCGGCCGTCACCTACTACGTCATCCCCTCCAATCTGGCAAGCCGGGGGTCCATCCTGGCGGGCTCTCTGTCGCGTACGCTCTTTCCGCGCCTATCCGCAGCGGAGCCGGCCGCGGCGCGGGCAACCGCCGTCCATGCGGTGACGGAACTCAACGGCCTCATGACCCCGTTCATCCTTCTCGGCATTTTCCTGATGCATCCCTTTCTTGCGCTCTGGATCAGCCCGGCCTTCGCCATCCGGGCGGCCCCAGTGGGTGAGATTTTCCTCTTGGGCATCTGGGTGAACGCCCTCGCCTTCATCCCCTACACTCTGATCCAGGCCCAGGGACGACCCGACCTCACAGCCCGTTTCCACCTGCTCGAGCTCGTTCCCTACCTCGCCCTGCTCTGGTTCGGACTCGTCGAGTACGGACTGCCAGGCGCAGCCATGGCCTGGGTCTTACGGGTGGGGGTGGACGCCGCCCTCCTCTTCGGTTTCTCGGGACTTCTCGTCCGCCCCGTGGTCATCCGCCTGGCTCTCTTCTTTCTCCTGGTCGCGGGGGGTGGACTTCTCCGCGTCTGGCTGCCTCCCGCCTCCCTCCTCCGGTCGGGCGTCGAGGCCGGATGGTTCCTCATGGCCGCTGGGTGTGCGTTCATGACCAGCGAGTGGCTGCGGACGTTTCTGAAATCGCTGCCCACAGCCCTCCGGACCGCCTTCAGAAGATTGCGCGCGGCCAAATCATCCGAATAGTTTTGGTTCTTCACCCAAGTTCCGGGAACGCGGCCCGGGTTTTGAGAAAGGAGTATTGGTGGATTCGAGCGCTAGAGTGCGCAGCACTGGATGAGGATTCTTGGCCGGGACGAGCCGACCCCCATCATCCTGACGCTCCCCTTCGAAGCTGGCTCATGCAACCAGGATGCGGATAGCGAGGCCGGAACGTCTTCCGTCACCGGCAAAGATCGCCACCCTCACCGGTCTGCCCATCCATCTGTTTGGTGATCGGGAAGAGCACGACCGCAAGCGCATCCCCTTCCTATCGCGGGTCGGCAAGGTGCGGTACGCCATCGACGAAATCGTGCGGGGGGACACGGCGAACAGCGTGCCGGATGTCGGGCCAAAGTCTGTGGTATCCGCTGCTGATGTCACCACTGAAGAGGTTTACCGAAAACGCCGGATCGAGTCCCACGCTGATCCGCGCTTGTCAGCGAACAGTCCAGAGAACGGTTCGATTCCGCACCGTATCCTGAACTGAACCGGACCCCATATCCTGGACACTGGCATCGAGTGATGTCCGCCTTTAACCTAACTTTCGGTAAAAAAGCCCTTTTTGCGGTCATTCCTCAGATCTGCGGAATGGTTGTCAAGCAGTGTTCGATGCGTGGACTGGTAGCCAGTCGCCCTCCGATTTGGGGACATTGGGGCGGGGGGGCCTTCTGGACAAAAGGCGTCATTTGTACTAACATTGAGCCCGTTGTACAACTTAAGGAGGTTTGCCATGTCCGCCGCTACTACTGCACGTTCAGCCCGCCTTGGACTGCGCGCAACCCCTGAGCAGGAAACCGTACTGCGTCGCGCCGCCGACGTCGCGCACAAATCGCTGACTGATTTCATTCTCGATGCTGCTTACCAAGCGGCCGAGCAGACCTTGCTCGACCAGCGGCTGTTCATGGTTTCCGGCAGCCAGTACCAAGCGCTCCTGGAAATGCTGGATCGGCCGGAATCTGACAATCCCGGCTTGGCCGACCTGTTCTCCCGGCGTCCGGTTTGGGCCAAGAAATGAGTCTATCGGTGCCGCAGCCGCTCGATGCGCGTCAGCGGCTGGAAGAATTTGACTGCGGAAAACCAGCACTCACCGAATGGCTGCTGCGCCACGCACGCCAAGCTCAAGGTAGCGGCTCGGCAAGAACCTTCGTTGTGTGCGACGGGGATCGCGTCGCCGGATACTTCAGTCTGACCGTTGGCCAGATCGACACGCTCGAGGCTCCCGAGCGGGTTCGTCGCGGAATGGGGCAGTACCCGATCCCGCTGGTCATCCTGGCGAGGCTTGCCGTCGATCTCGACTACCAGAGGCAGGGCCTTGGTTCCAGCCTGCTGCAGGATGCCATCGGCCGCACAATGGCGATTGCCGAGCAAGCGGGAATACGAGCTCTGCTGACGCACCCGATCGATGCCGAGGCCGAAGCGTTTTATCGTCGTTTCGGTTTCGAGCCGACACAGGTGCGTGAGCGGCAACTGATTCTTCTGCTCAAGGATGCACGGCGTTTCGCTGGAACGCCGCAATGAAATGAGACCGTGAGGACGAAGGGAATTCCGTATGGCCGCAAGGTAAGCAATGGCTCTCGAGCGGGCGGTGCTCGACGCTCTCTCACGCGATATTGATGAGCATCCCGAGGTTCTACAGCCTGTCGGTATCGCCCTCGTCGAGCGGATGCGATGCCTTGTTGCAGGCGTCGATGTCGACCGGGAGCAGCCGCTGCACCAGAACTTGATGACGCGTGCATACCTTGAGCGACGCGCTTGGCTTCGTCGGCGAACAGCGTGGTCATGGGGTCATCTGTTCAAGAGAAAAAGAGGTGGGCGATGAGCGAAGTTTTGAAGCGCCGCATGCGCTGCGCGGTCTATACGCGAAAGTCCACCGACGAGGGCTTGGATCAGGAATACAACTCCATCGATGCGCAGCGCGACACCGGTCATGCCTACATCGCCAGTCAACACGCTGAGGGCTGGATTCCAGTGGCCGACGACTACGACGGTCCCGCCTTCTCGGGCGGCCATATGGAACGCCCGGCGCTGCGACGCATGATGGCGGACATCGAAGCCGGCAAGATCGACCGCCTGACACGCAGCGGAGAAATCGCCACACGGGGGAGGGTAACGGGGGGATTGACAACAGCTACGTCAGCCGCATGGTCAATCTCACTATGCTGGCGCCCGACATCGTTGCGGCCATTCTGGACGACGCATTGCCGAACCGCATCCCGTTGTTCGATCTGGCGGTTGATCCGCCGGCGCTGTGGGATGAGCAGCGGGTGCGAGTCGAGCTTTGAAGCGACTGGCCTCACGCCAGCCGATTGACCTTGTCCTGGATGGCAACACAGGTTTCCAGGATCGCATCGAACTCCGGATGATCCGACACCAGCAGGCCATCCTCACGCATCGCGGCAAAGTCCTGTGCAAGGGCCCTGCGCGATGCGCCTTCTGGTACCAGCCGGAGCGAGCCTTTCGTCGTTTCGAAGTAATCGATCCTGGTGCCGTTGGCGTCCTTTTCAGCAAAGAACATCGACTTGTGTTCGGCTACCTGATGCGCCAGTTGGCGATCGACGGCTGCCTTGTGGAAATGCTCGGTTCTTGCCAGCGCTGCCAGATCGGACCAATGACGTGAATAGCGTTTGCCGCGCAGTCGTTCCTGACGGCAGTAGACGTGCGCGGCCGTGGCCTTCTCCCAAAAGGTGCGCTCGGCGGCCATGACCAAGGGGCGTGCCGTCGGGAAAGTCACGTCCTTGATCCACGGCGCGATGTCGCAGGCCACCTCGTGAAAGTGGTGTGGCTCACCGGTGGCCCGCGCTCCGAATTCCAGCTGGACTGTCGCGGCGACATAGCCCGTGCCCGTCTTGACGGCAGGATAAGCGATGATCAACTGGTCGCGGTCCTGGCCGGCGATACTCAGCTCCGTCTGTAGGCCGCGTGCGGCCAAGGCGTCATCAATGACGGGGCGTACTGTCTGCTCGATCCAATCGGGAAGCCGTGCGCACACCGCGCGAGAGATCTTTTTCTCTCGGCTGGGAGACGCTGGAATCGGATTGCCTTCGCGCAGCAGATCCGGCACTAGGGCGCGGATGTCGTAGGTCAGATCGATATCTTCCGAGAACCGGTCGGTAACCTTGTAGACCTTGGAAAGCGACGTGCCGCCCTTGTAAGGTCAGCGTATCGGCGATGGGGGAGGCGTAAATCGCCGAGAGCATCCACACCACCCAGAGATCCTTTTCCAGGAGGTGTGCTGGACGGCCGCACCGACCGGCAGCCACTCCCAGGGCTTCGGCCTGGTCCTGGCGGCTGAGCGCGAACCAGGACTCAGCCATGCGCATTCATCTCGCTGACGGCGCGGGCCATCCATCCGGGCAGCGCTGCCCGTGCGGACTGCAGGGCAGCCCATTCTTCAGCAGGCAGCTTGGTATAGAGGATGTCGAGGATGTGCGGAGCGGAGGATACCTGCTCTGGTCCCAGCCAGGACAGTGCGCGGATGGCTCTGCCAGCCGGTCGTTTGCCGAGCGCGAGCTGCCAGCGGCTACCGTGTTTGAGCTCGATGGTGCGGTTGCCCAAGCGCAGCTTGCGTGTAGGCCCCGAGGTTAGGAAAACCTCTCGGGTGGGCACTTGCGTGGTCAGCCCCAGCGCATTGGCTTCCACCGCACCACTGGCCACGATGGATTCGCCATGGGTGGACTCGATGGCCTCGATGATGGATTCGGTCGAGGGGGGGCGAGAACCGAAGCGGCCAGCCACGGGCAAGGCGTAGGCACCACGGCTCACGCGCATCAGCTTCCCCTCCTGAGCCAATCGGGACAAGGTTTTATCGATGGCAGCCCGAGAGCCTAAGTGCAGGAACTCCTTGGGCGACAACAAGCCACCCTCGGGCATTGCCCGCGCGGCAGACCAGATGTTCTCGGCAAGACGGCTCATGTTCGCGGCTCCTTTGTCAGAAGTGTATAGTAGTTTCTGACAAATCGCAATTCGCTGGGGCTGCCACAAGGTCGGAGCGCAGGCGGAAGTTTCCTCTGGTAGCCAATGCCGGCAATCCAACTGCTTGATTCGCCAACGTGTAAGTCGTTGATCTGTATGGATCAGAAATGCGGCCCTTGCGGACTTCAGGCCAATCGCAGAGGGAGAGGGGCCGAGGTCAGAGCGAGGAATGGCCAGGAGAGAGTGGAATGTGGCCCGAAACGGCCAATGTGGGTGGCTGGCGAAGTCCGCAGGCGTTCGCAGGAACCCGCCACGAGTACGCTGGAGCTGGCGCGAGCGGGCAAGTCAAAACCCCAACCGAGAACGGTTGGGGTTTTTTAATTGTGGTGGAGGCGGCGGGAATCGAACCCGCGTCCACGAGTCATTCACCCGACGGTCTACATGCTTAGCGGGATGATGGGTGTCGTGCCCGGCCGTTCATCCGCAAACTCCGGTCACCGAGCCCCGTGAGTTCCGAGCGGGGAGCCGGGGCAACTCCTCGAACGGTTCCTGCGTGATCGACCCCCACGCTCCTTTCGGAACTCCCGGACGCACAGGCGCGGCACCGGGTGGAGGCTAGCGGTCAAGCCGCTAGGGCGTAGTTTGCGTCGTTCGCAACTAGCTTTTTGCGGTTGGTTTAACGAGGCCTAACCGCACCTCGGCATGCATTTCGGGCTTCAGTACCCGTGTCGAAGCCTGGTCGCCCCCACACGTGGGAACCATGATAACCCAACCGGAACATCCGGGTGTCTGGGGTGCCCGGGTCCAGTGGCAGTCCCACAGGGGGAGATATAATGGAAACCTTATTCTTGCAGGGTTATTGCCGTGCCCCGATACTGCGAATGGCGGCCGGTGGCGTGCCGTCGGGAGTCTCGATCCCGGATCCCCAGATTCCGAGACCTGGCCGGAGGCGTGCTGATGCTGGCACTGGCCCTCGCGGCACCCGGGTCCGCTGAAACTCTGAACCAGGCCTTTGCACGCGCCTACCAGACCAATCCGGAGATTCAGGCCGCACGTTCTGCCCTCGAGGCCGCCGATTACCAGATCCAGGTTGCCCGGGCGGGCAGCCACCCGAGTGTTTTTCTGGATGGCAGTGCGGGCCGGGTGCGCTGGGGACTCACCTCCACCCTGTTTCATCTGGTCGGTGCCAGCCTGGCCACCAACGAGTACGAGTACGGCCTCGGAGTTGCTCAACCGATCTGGCAGGGAGGCCGGGTCACCTCGGAGATCCGGACGGCGCAAAACCAGGTCTCGGAACGGCTGGCCCGCCTACATGAAATCGAACAACGGGTCTTTCTCGCGGTGGTGAGCGCATACACCTCGGTCTACCTGGACCAGCAGGTGCTCAGGCTCGAGGAACACAATGAGCGGTTGCTGTTCCAGCACCTCCAATCCACCAAGGCTCGACTGCGCAACGGCGAAGCCACCCGCACCGATCTGGCCGAAGCCCAGGCCCGGCTCGAGCAGGCCAAATCGGAACTGATCGCAGCGCGCGGCCAGCTGGCCAACGAGAATGCGCGTTTTGTGGAGGTGGTGGGATCCAAACCCGGATTTCTGGCTGCTCCCACGGCCACCCACTCGCTGCCCCGCTCACTCGCCGAAACCGAAGCCTTGGCCAGCGAGAATTTCTCGGTCATTGCGGCCCGCTTCGGGGTCCGAGAGGCCAACGAGACGATTGCAACCGTCCGCAGTGCCTCCCTGCCCGACATTCAGCTCCTCGGCACCTATGAGCGGACCTACAACCCGGAGTTTGGCTTCACTCGGCTCAACACGGCCAGTATCCTGCTCAGCGTCTCGGTACCCATCTACTCCGGTGGCGTGACCCGTTCACGCATCCGGCAGGCCCGGGCCGAACTCAGGGAGAACCGCGAGAACGCCCGCGCCGTCCTGCGGGAGGCGCTGGCCGAGGCAACCCAGTCCTGGCAGCGGTACGTGACCGCAGGGGCACGTCTGCGCGCGCTTCACTCGCAGGTGACCGCCGAGAAGATTGCCTACCGTGGCGTTGTCGCGGAACACCGCCAGGGCGTCAAGACGCTGCTCAATGTGCTCAATGCCGAACAGGAACTTCTCGTCTCCCAGGTGGCCTATGTGAGTGCCCGGGCCGAACGGATGGTGGCCGGATACGCCATCCGGGCCGCGGTGGGAACCCTCACCTATCGCCATATCCTTCACCCAGACCGCTCCGGGCGACCCCGGAAGCAACCCGCCCACAGCCGGGAAGGGCGCCCGCTCCTGAGCGGCCGAGCGCCTCGCCGCTACGCGCGTGAGTTCAGGTTGGCCAGTAGGCGCAGAAGCTCGAGGTAGAGCCAGACCAAGGTCACCGTCAGGGCAAACGCGGAGTACCACTCCATGTAATGGGGCCATCCGGAATTCGCGCCGCGGTAGATCAAGTCAAAATCGAGCAAAAGGTTGAAGGCGGCGATCGCCACGATCACCAGACTGATCCCGATGCTCAGTTTGCTGCCGTAAAACAGATTGCCGGTGTGGACGCCAAAGAACCCAACGACCATGGTCACCATGTAGAAGAGAAACACGCCCCCGGTGGCGGCCATGATGCCGGTGCGCAACTTATTGGTCACGCGGATGATGCCGCTCCGGTACAGGAACCACATCACCAGCATGACCGCAAAAGTCAGCAGGACCGCCTGGATCACGATACCCGGATACGTGGTATTGAACATGGCCGATATCGAGCCCAGAAACAACCCTTCCGCGACAGCGTAAAGTGGGGCTGTGACAGGCGACCACATGGGCTTGAAGCTCGTGGCCAATGCCAGGATCAGGCCGGCAATGAGCCCGACCCATAGGTAAAGGCTCGTGGCCGACATGGCGGCCGCCGGGTTGTGGGTCGCATTGAGGACGCTGATGTACTGGTTCCAGGTAAACAGTGCGGACACCACGACCAGGACCAGACAGGTCAGGACCTTGTTCATCGCACCACGGAGCGTCATGGTCTGTCCCACGCCGTGCTCGGCAGGAAACTGGGACAGCAGGCTGTTCTTGAGGACGGGATTTCCAGACTGCTGCATGATGGGCATCAGGGGCTCCGAACGTCAACCTAAAGGGCTATGATAACGCAGGAGAGTTCGTCATGGGAACCGCGACCGGCCCCGAAGCCGCCCTGATCCGGTGACGAACCGGATGACCCCATGACGAGAGCCTCCCCCCAGCCCAACACACAGCGTCCCGAGTCTCGGGGTGACACAACCGGATTGCCGATGGTGGTGGCCATCTCGTCGCGTGCCCTCTTCGACCTCGAGGAAAGCCATCACCTGTTCGAAACCGAGGGGGTGGAAGCCTATGCGCGCTACCAGATCGCCCATGAGGACGAGATCCTGGGTCCGGGCGTCGCCTTCCCCCTAGCCGAGAAGCTTCTGGCTCTGAACTGCGGCCCCGGAAACCGGAAACGGGTGGAGATCATCCTGCTTTCGCGCAATAGTGCCGATACCGGCCTCAGGGTCTTCAACTCCATCCGTCACTACGGGCTCGACATTTCACAGGCAGTCTTCAGCGGCGGACAGGAAACCGCGCCCTACATCAAGCCCTTCCGCGCGGACCTGTTCTTGTCGGCCGATGCCCAGGCCGTCCGGCAAACCCTTCTGAGCGGCCATGCCGCGGCCACCATCATTCCCCGGAAGGCCGGGAAAAGCCGCTTTCCTGAGTTGCGGATCGCCTTCGACGGCGATGCCGTCCTCTTTTCCGATGAGGCCGAACGCGTCTATCGGGAACAGGGGCTCACCGCCTTTGCCGAGCGGGAGGCCGAACAGGCACGGGAACCGCTGCCCGGAGGCCCCTTCAGGAATTTCCTGGCGGCCCTCCACAAGGTCCAGACCGAATTTCCAAAGGAATCCGCTCTGATCCGGACCGCCCTCGTAACCGCACGCGCTGCACCGGCCCATGAACGGGTGATCCGGACACTCCGGGCCTGGAACATCCGGATCGACGAGATGTTCTTCTTGGGAGGACGCGACAAAAGTCCGTTTCTCGAAGCCTTTGGCGCCGACATTTTCTTTGACGACCAAACCGCCAACTGCGAACGTGCCGCACCGAAGGTCGCAACCGGACATGTGCCCGGACGATCCGAGAGTCACGCCGCATCCGCGGATGGGCCTCCCCAAGGATCCACCGGGCACTCCGGGTAGAGCGGCTCGCTGCCCGTCAGGGCGAAGGCCCGGCCAAATGCCGGGATGTTCTTGAGCGTCTCGTTGACCCGCACCACGGAGGGCGGATGGGGATCGGTCGCAAGGAGCAGCCTCTGGGCATCCTCCCGCACCTCTCCGGCCCAGAGATGGGCAAACGCCAGAAAGAAAAGTTGCTCCGCGCTGAATCCCGCGAGGCCCTCTCCCTCTGCCACCCCGGCCCGCTGCATCGCCTCAAAAGCCAGGCTGACCCCGCCGATATCCGCGATGAACTCGCCCATGAGAAGTTCCGGATTCAAGGCCTGCCCGCCCCGGATCCGGACCCCGGCGAGCTGGTCCCGCAACCGCCCGATCCGGGCGTGGAAATCGCGCTCGTCATCGGCGGTCCACCAGTCGGCGAGGTTTCCTGAAGCGTCATATTTGCGTCCCTGGTCATCGAAACCGTGCGTCATCTCATGCCCGATGACCGCCCCGATCGCCCCATAGTTGTAAGGCTCGGGCATTTCCGGATCGAAAAAGGGCGGCTGCAGGATCCCGGCCGGGAAAACCATCTCGTTGCGGGACGGATGGTAGTAGGCATTGACCGTTTGCGGAGTCATGAACCACTCCTCGGGGTCCGGCTCCTGCCCGATCTTGGCCAGATCGTAGGCCAGGGCATGCGCCCCGGCGCGCACAACATTCCCCCAGTAGGAGCGGCGATCGATCACGAGCCCTGCATAATCCCGAAACCGGTCAGGGTAGCCAATGCGGGTCGTCAGACGATCCAGCTTTTCCAGGGCACTCTGCCGGGTTTTCGCGCTCATCCACGACAGATGCGTCATCCGGTCACGGAAAGTCGACCGGACGTTTTCGAAAATGCGGCGTGTGCGTTCACGTGAGGAGGCGGGGAAGTACCGTTCCACATAGAGTTGGCCCAAGGCAAAGCCAACCAGGGGATCGAGCGCACGCGCCACACGAAGCCAGCGGGGCTGCAGCTTTTTTGCGCCGGTCAGGGACTGGACCAGAGCGAAATGATTCTCGACCCACGGGGAAGAGAGCACGGGAGAGGCTGCGGAAAGCAGGCGGAGCGAGAGGTAGGCCTTGAGCACCTGGGGCTCCGTTCCGGCAACAAGCCGCCCCAACCGCCTGAAAAAAGCCGGCTGGGCCAGGTTGAGCGGGAATTCTTCCGGCAGGCGGTGTGCCGAGAACAGGTCAGACCAAGCCACCTCCGGAACTTCGTCCGTAAGTCCGGTGACGGTCCACGGGTGATAGATGGCGTGGGGATCCCGCTGTTCGGCCGGGGTCATCGAGACCCGGGCCAGCTCGCGCTCGAGTCCGACCACCTGCGACGCAAGCCCTTCGTGCCCGGAATCCACTCCTTGCCAAAGTTCCAGCAGGCGGATGAGGTAGCGAAGATACGCCGCGCGGGCGTTCTCGAAAAACGGGTCAGGGTCGAGGTAGTATTCGCGTTCCGGCAAGCCCAATCCCCCTTGGTAAAGCACGCCGATGATCCGCTGGCTGTCGCGGGCATCCTGCTGGACTGACAGTTCAAAGAACGGCTGGATTCCGGCGGTTTCCAGCGTGGCGCAGAGCGTGCCCAACCCCCCCGGCAAATCAGCCGCACCGATGGCCTCAAGCAGGGGCCGGACCGGCTGCCAGCCGGCCGCTTCGATGGCCGCCTCATCCATGGCCGCGGCATACCAGTCACCGACCAACTGGCGGGGTGACCCCGCTGGCGCGCCCACACTCTCCCGGGCCTCCTCCAGGAGTTGCCTCAACTGCTCCTGGTTCTTCCGGTCGAGCGCCATGAACGTCCCCCAGCGACTGTAATCCTCCGGGATGGGATTCGCCCGGCACCATCCGCCATTTGCAAACTCATAGAAGTCAGCACCCGGTGCGACGTCGCGATTGAGGTTCGAGGATGAAAAACGGAGCCCGTGCAGTCGGTCGGACATGAGTGACCCGGATCTGGAATATTTAAAGGTTCACGATTATAGCGGCCGATTCCGAGCTTGCTCAAGAATGAATTGCAATGCCGAGTGTCCAAGGAGACCGGAGGTGGAGGGCGCGGGAAGGGGGATCTCATCGAGGGCTCTAACGGAGCGCCATTGGCGCCCTGGGGGATCGCGGCGGATGCTTGGTCATCCCGGGCAAGGACGAGAATGTCTCGGCGCGGCAATCCAGGGGGGTTCCCCCCGAGAAGCCCCCCCCGGAGGCCTGCGCACCCCACGGCGTCCGACCGGCCTGAATGATGACCCGGGAAGGGAAATGGCGCGGCATCAGGAGCTCGAACGAATGGGCAAACCGACGGGACGGGAACCTTTTCCCTTGCACGAGGATCAAACAGGCAGTTTCTTATGCTCTGAAACGAAGTTCCCAACCATGAATAAGGGGGTTTAACTCCATGAAAATGTTTAACTTTAACAAGTTCTGGCTCGCCGGGATCAGCATGGTCGCCGTCTGTGCCCTCGTTCCGGCGGCTCTCGCCAAACCGGCCCCCATGCCGACCCATGGCCTGCATTCCCGTTCCGTCGTGACCCACGGCAGCGTCGTGATCAACGGCAAGACCGTCCGCTACACGGCCCGCACGGGAACTCTCATCATGCGGAATGCCAAGATGCAGCCGATCGCGAGCATCTTCTATGTGGCCTATACCCGTGACGGGATCTCGAACGAGACCGACCGGCCAATCACCTTTGCCTACAACGGCGGACCCGGCTCCTCCACCGTCTGGTTGCATCTCGGCGGAATCGGTCCCTGGCGGGTCGCCGTCCCGACCAATGCCCAGTCTTCTCCTCCGGCTCCGTTTCCCATCGTCAAGAACAGCGACAGCATTCTGAACAAGACCGACATCGTTTTCATTGATCCGGTGGGGACGGGGTACAGCCGTGCGATCGGCAAGACCAATCCCCAGCAATTCTGGGGCGTCGATGCCGACGCCCACTCGGTCGGCGCCTTCATCATGCGCTACCTGACCAAATTCAACCGCTGGAACTCCCCCAAGTTCATCCTCGGAGAAAGCTACGGAACCACCCGCTCCGCCGTCCTCTCCAACTACCTCCAGCAGCACGGCGTCGAACTCAACGGCGTCATCCTCCTCTCCTCCATCCTCAACTTCGAAACCGCCTCCTTCGCCCCCGGCAACGACCTCCCCTACATCCTCTACCTCCCCTCCGAGGCCGCCGTCGCCTGGTACCACCACCGCCTCACCCCACGGCCCAAAAACCTCCCAGCCTTCCTCTCCCGCGTCGAACATTTCGCGACCGGTGCCTATGCCCATGCCCTCATGATGGGCGATACCCTGAGCCCCGCCGCCGAAAACGCCGTCATCGCCAAACTGGTCCATTACACCAGCATCCCCGCCCACCTCTGGCGCCGCGCCAACCTCCGCCTGACCGGCTCCGAATTCCAGAAACTCCTCCTGATCAACCAGAAAATGCAGACCGGCCGGCTGGATGCCCGGTATGCCAACTACGACCTCATGCCCATGCTGCCCTTCCCGGACTATTCCGTGATGACCGCAGCAATCGACGGCGCCTTCACGGGGACCTTCAACTGGTATGTCCGAAACATCCTCCACTACCACTCGAAACGGCACTATGACATCCTGAATTACCAGGTCAACCGTCACTGGAACTGGAAGAGCAAACCGGTGATTCCGACCCTGGGAGGCGGGTGGCCCGGATATACCAACGTGGCCCCCAACCTCGAACGGGCCATGGTCACGAACCCCCACCTCCAGCTCCTCGTGAACAACGGGTACTTCGACCTCGGCACCCCGTTCTATGCCACCGTCTATACGATGGACCACCTGGGACTGCCGCGGGCTTTGCAGAGCCATGTGCACCTCAAGTTCTATTATTGCGGGCACATGCTCTATCTCCACCACGCTTCCCTCAACGAACTCCATAACAACATCGATCATTTCATCACAATGGCCACGCGCGGCTGACCCGCGCATTTCCCGATGCCCTCCCCGGGTTCACCCCGGGGAGGGCCCGGGTTCCTCCCGACTCCCTCTGCTTCCGCCTGACCCGGAGATGACTCCATGAACCGATTTCCTCGTTTCCTCTTGCTGGTCACGGGATCCATCCTGGCCGGACTGGCACCGGTCGCCTGGGCGCGGGCCGCACCCCCCCCGGTTGCGCCTCTGGTGCACTCCCGCTCCGTCGTGACCCACGGCCGCGTCGTGATCAACGGCAAGACCGTCCGCTACACGGCCCGTGCCGGCACCCTCATCATGCGGAATGCCAAGATGCAGCCGATCGCGAGCATTTTCTATATCGCCTATCTCAGGACCGGCATCCGCAATGAGAACCAGCGGCCGATCACCTTTGCCTACAACGGTGGACCCGGCTCCGCCGCGAATTGGGTGGATTTCGGCGGACTGGGCCCCTGGCGCGTGGCACTCCCGCCCCATTCGGCTTTTTCCGGCGGCTCACCCTACCGTGTGATTGAAAACCACGGCAGCATCCTCCGCCGGACCGACCTCGTTTTCATTGATCCGGTGGGGACGGGGTACAGCCATACGATCGGCAAGACCAATCCCCAGCAATTCTGGGGCGTCGATGCCGACGCCCACTCGGTCGGCGCCTTCATCATGCGCTACCTGACCAAATTCAACCGCTGGAACTCCCCCAAGTTCATCCTCGGAGAAAGCTACGGAACCACCCGCTCCGCCGTCCTCTCCAACTACCTCCAGCAGCACGGCGTCGAACTCAACGGCGTCATCCTCCTCTCCTCCATCCTCAACTTCGAAACCGCCTCCTTCGCCCCCGGCAACGACCTCCCCTACATCCTCTACCTCCCCTCCGAGGCCGCCGTCGCCTGGTACCACCACCGCCTCACCCCACGGCCCAAAAACCTCCCAGCCTTCCTCTCCCGCGTCGAACATTTCGCGACCGGTGCCTATGCCCATGCCCTCATGATGGGCGATACCCTGAGCCCCGCCGCCGAAAACGCCGTCATCGCCAAACTGGTCCATTACACCAGCATCCCCGCCCACCTCTGGCGCCGCGCCAACCTCCGCCTGACCGGCTCCGAATTCCAGGGGCTCCTGCTCAACTCACGGGACCGGCAGACCGGACGCCTGGACGGCCGCTACGCCGGCTACAAGCTCAATCCCATGCTGCCGGCGGCCCTTTATTCCACGATGTCGGATGCCATCAATGGACCGCTCACCGACGCCTATAACTGGTACGTGGAGACGGTTCTCCACTACCATTCCAAGCGACACTACACGATGCTGAGCTTTCAGGCCCTGCGTCACTGGAATTGGAAGCACCGGCCCGCATTTTTCGGTGCTGGTGGCCGCAGCGGTTACACCAACGTGGCCCCCGACCTCGAACGGGCCATGATCACGAACCCCCACCTCCAGCTCCTCGTGAACAGCGGATATTTTGATCTCGGCACCCCGTTCTATGCCACCGTCTATACGATGGACCACCTGGGACTGCCGCGGGCCCTGCAAGGCCACATTCATTTCCGGTTCTACTACAGCGGGCACGTCCTCTACATCAGCCGTGGCTCGCGTCACGCGCTCGAGGCCAACGTCGACCACTTCATCGCGGAGGCGACCCGGCCTTGACCGCCGGCAGCGGAATGCCGGTCAGCCGGGAGTGTAACTGAAGGACTGCCCGGCAATCGACGCCCCGACGTAAAGCCCGCCCTTGACCATCGTGAAAACCCGATAGCCATGGGCGGGCAGGTTGGTCCGGATCACCTCGTGGGCCCGGTTGGGGACCGAGGCTTGGGCCCGTGAACTGTACTGCCCCGCACCATAACCGGCACTGGCTCCCGCGCCTGCCGTAATGGCGGTGGCCTGCGCCTTCGCGGAAAAGCTGAACTGCCCGCTCGTGAAGCGCTTGAAGGTGGCCGGGTCCATGAAAAAGATGATTTCCCGATACGCTTCTCCACCGACGAGGAACCCGAGCGAGACCTGGGTCACGCTGGCCGTGCCGACCAAGTGTCCGCCCTGGAAAACCTGACCGAGACCATGGGCGCCCGCGAAAATGAAGCCGCCCTTTCCGATGGTCGGGAAAACGGCATACGCATAGGCGTGGTGTATGAAATGGGAAATCAGGGGATCCGCGTGCGCGAAAACCAGCAGGGTGCTTTTCACTTCTGCATTTGCAGCAGGCGTTCGAAAGGAACTGGACGACGCGCAGCCGGACAGCAGGACAACGGAAACGGCCAGTATCGGAAACGTGAATCGGCGCATGGGAGGATCCTCGGTGAGGAGGTGAATGGGGCACGCCACGAACACCTTTGGATTATAGGAGGGTCGGGGTCATTATGGAATGGCCCCCTCCGACAGTCTTCCAACGGCTCCACTTTCCGGTTGGCACCTCCGGCGCCGTCTCGCGGATCGCAGGATCCGTTCCGACCGGTTGGTTCCCTGGTCGGAAACAGACGTCGGCGGAGACGGCTCACGACGCTGGGGCGGACCCGGGGGACCGGGTGGCAGTCCCCGCCACCGGTGGGGTGCTGGCGCACGGATCCTGCACACTCCGTACGGTTCGTCTGAACCTTGGATCACCGATCCGTAGGGCACCGAAGGGGAGGCGGGCCTGGAGCCATCACTCACATTTCTGGGCTGGATTGGTGCCGCAGAGAGGATTCGAACCTCCGACTTGCTGATTACGAATCAGCTACTCTACCAACTGAGTTACTGCGGCACGCCCCGTTTCGGCCGGAGCCGGGTCCGCCGTCATGGAGAGTCTTAGTTTACGGGATTTTCGGCGTTCAGGTGGAAGCTCAGCAACTTTGCGGCCGGGAAACGGGAGGCTCCATGACGGTCGTTTACCGGCAGCCCCGTTCCGGAGAAAATGGAAGGAGGCTGGTTTTCCGGCCATCGTCCGGCCCGGATGCAAGCACCGGTTCGGCGGACGGTACAGTATCATGAGGTCACCGATGAGTGAACGGGCAAGCCCATAGGAGCTGGCAGCGACGTGGCATCACCGTCCCTACAGCGGGTTGAAGCCCCCGGAGGACCCGAGAGGATCGCGCTCTCCGGCTCCTGGACGATCCGCGGGTTGCAGGACCCGAAACTGCTCTCCCGCCTGGAAAAGGAGCTACGGCTCAATCAGATCGGACATCCCGAGAGGGTCTGGGACCTTTCGGGAGCCACCCTGGATCATTTCGGGGCGCTGGTCCTGAGGCACGGTTGGCTCTCCGGTCCACCGGCCCATCTCCACCTGACTCCGTCCCAAGCAACCCTGTTCGCCCGCTGGGAACGGATTCCACTCTGCTCTCCGCAAAAAACCACGGACGGACTCGAAGCCTGGCTCCGACCCGCCCGCTGGGTGAGCCGGACCTCGTTCGACACCCTGTCGCTCATCGGGCTCATCGTCTTCCTCTTCTTCACGTTTCTGGGACAGATCGGTGCCAGCCTGGCCAAGCCGCACCGGATTCCCTTCCTCGAGATCTGCCGCAATCTATACCAGATGGGCGTCAAGGCACTCGGCATCATCGCCATCGTCGGATCCCTGATCGGGATCGTCATCAGCTACTTGGCGGCGCTGCAACTCCAAGGCTTCGCCCTGCGAGGGTTTCTGGTCTTCATCATCGGCATCAGCATCGTGCGCGAACTGGGCCCCACCCTGGCCGCCGTTCTGGTTGCAGGCCGGTCGGGGTCGGCCATCACGGCGGAGCTCGGGGTCATGAAGATCCGCGGCGAAATCGATGCCTACCGGGCGATGGGGACCGACCCGCTCTACCGCCTGGTTTTCCCAAGACTGGTCGCCCTTCTCATCCTGGTGCCGCTCCTCGTCGGCTGGAGTGACTTCTTCGGGATCGTGACCGGACTCGGAGCGGCGGCCCTCACGCTGCATACCTCCTTCCTGTCCCTGGTCCAGCAAATGCCCCGGCTCGTGCCTCTTTTCAACCTCTGGTTCGGAATCGTCAAGGGCGCCTTTTTCGGGCTCCTGATCGGACTCGTGGCCTGTCGTCTCGGCTGGGATGTCCCCTCGGATGCCGCCAGCCTGGGGCAGGAAACGACCCGCTCGGTCGTTCTCTCGATCACTCTGGTCATCGCCCTGGACGCGCTGGCCGCCATTTTGTTCCGCCGAACGGGATTCTAGACATGGATCCCATCGTCTCGTTTGAGGATGTGGAAGTGGACTACGACGGCCGATCCGTTCTCAAGGACATCTGCTTCGAGGTCAAACCGGGCGAAATTGTGGGTCTCGCGGGACCTTCCGGAAGCGGCAAAACCACGTTGCTCCGCCATCTCATCGGGCTCAAACGACCCGTTCGCGGCAGGATCCGGCTGTTTGGAGAACCGATTGCGTCCCTTTCGCCCGCATCCCAACGCCTCCTGCGCCGGCGGATCGGTGTATTATTCCAAGGCGGTGCACTGTTGAGCTCGCTCAATGTCTTCGGAAACGTGGCCCTGCCCCTGCAGGAGATGGGGTTCCCGGACTTCTGGGTCCGCCCCATGGTTTCCCTGGCCCTCTCTCTGGCCGGACTCTCACCGGAGAATGCCGCGCGCATGCCATCTGAACTTTCGGGCGGAATGGTTACCCGCGTGGCACTGGCGCGCGGACTGGTGGCCGAGCCGGAACTGCTCCTCCTGGATGAACCCACCGCCGGACTCGACCCCATTGTGGCGGACGGTTTCATCGCCCTCATGGGCGATCTCCAGAAAAACCTGGGCATTACCGCACTCATGATCTCCCACGACCTGCGTGCACTCGAACGCCTGTGCCACCGCCTAGTGCTCGTCGGTGACGGACGCCTCATTGCCCAAGGCCGTTTCGAGGACATCCGGCAGCAAGCGGATCCCCGCATCCGGGCATTCTTCCGGCTCGATGGGGGGGGCAGGCCATGAGGCGGGGATACTACGCAGCGGCCAGCGGCCTTTTCGTGCTCCTGCTGGCCGCCGGCCTGGTGATCGCGGGGAACTGGCTGGCCGGCGGCAAGGCCCCGGCCACGCGCCGCCTCGTCATCGTGACCCGGGGATCGGTCATGGGGCTGGCCCCCGGTTCCCGGATTTTCTATCGCGGGCTCCCCGTCGGTCGGGTCACCCATCTGGGCTTCGACCCCCATGACCCCAACCAGATCCGGATTCAGGCGCGGATCGGGAAAAACACCCCGCTCGTCCCCGGAACCGTGGCGCGCCTGACCACCGGCCTGTTTTCCTCCTCGGCCGCCATCTCGCTGATCCCGCCGGTCCGGACCCTGGTGGGCCCCTATCACCCTCCGCATCCCTACCCCCGCATTCTCACGCTCGAACCCCCTCCCCTGTCCACCCTCATGGACCAGGGTGCCCGGGGGGCGCGCAACCTCGCAGCCGCCACCCACGAACTCAAGCGCCTGCTTTCGCCGCGCGAGGTGATCCGGATGCAAAAAACGCTCGGGGATCTCGACCGGAGTCTCGTGACCCTGACTCGGATCGAAGGGCACATCGATGCGGCCGCCCGCCGCCTGCCCGCAACCACCCGGAAACTCAACGCGCTTCTGGGATCGACCCGGAAACTCGTCGGGAACAGCGAAGGCGTGCCTTTGGCCCTCCGGCATTCCCTTGAGGCAACCCAATCGCTGTTCCGGATCCTCGCCTTGAGGACACTGCCGAGACTCGACCAGTCCCTCGAATCCCTGAGGGGGCTCTCCACGAACCTGTCCCGGCTGAGCACGAGTCTTGACCGCGACCCGCAGCTCTGGCTGTTGGGCCACGCCCGGGGATCCGCCAGCCCCGTCCACTCCCACCGGCCCTGACCCCATGCGCACGATCCTCCGGTCCATTCCGCCATTCGTCCTGTTGTGCATCGTGGCCGGCGCATTCGCGGCCTGCAGCCTCGTGCCGCCCCGCGCCCGCCCGCCCGCTTCCTACGATTTCGGCCCAGCTCCCCCACTGCCCGCCACCCCTCCCCTGACCGGGCTGGTCTTCCTGGGGTTCCATGCGGTTTCCTGGCTCTCCGGAACCGGCATCCACTACCGCCTGCTGGACCGGCAGGCCCAGGAATTACGGCGTTACGGTGGGAGGGTCTGGATTGCCCCGCCCGCCTCGCTCATGGCCAGCCGCCTGGCTGGCGAGTTGGCCGTCCTCGAGCGGCCCTCGCGGCCCCGCTATACTTTGATGCTCCGGCTGATCACCTTCGAGCAGGACTTCACGTCTCCGACCAACGCCCGCGATCGGCTGGGCGTCCTGGCCATCCTGCGCCGCCCGCTCCGGGCCGACTGGCAGGTCTCACATGCCTTCCGCCTGAGCGGGAAAACACCACCCACGGCCACCGGCGCGATCCGCGGATTTGCCATCCTGGACCGTCGATTCAACCGGCAACTGATTCAGTGGGTCGGACGTGAAATCCGCGGGCGGGCGGATGGGGCGCTCAGCATTCGACGACGTTGACCGCAAGCCCGCCGCGAGAAGTCTCCTTGTACTGGCTTTGCATGTCGAGCCCGGTCTGACGCATCGTCTGGATGACCTGATCCAGGGAAACCCGGTGTTCCCCATCCTCCCCGCAGGCCAGCCGCTGGGCGTTGATGGCCTTGACGGCGCCGATGGCATTGCGCTCGATGCAGGGAATTTGGACCAGTCCGCCGACCGGATCACAGGTGAGCCCGAGATTGTGTTCCATGCCGATCTCGGCCGCATGTTCGATCTGGGCATTGTTTCCTCCCAGTGCCGCCGCAAGACCGGCCGCGGCCATCGAACAGGCCACTCCTACCTCGCCCTGGCATCCCATCTCCGCACCGGAAATCGATGCATTGATCTTATAGAGAATGCAGATGCCGCCAGCAGCCAGAAGAAAGCGGCGAACACCGGCCTCATCGCCCCCCTTCACATGGAAACGGTAATAGTGCAGGACCGCCGGAACAATCCCGGCCGCTCCATTGGTGGGCGCCGTCACGACCCGGCCGCCGCCGGCATTCTCCTCGTTGACCGCGAGCGCATAGGCGTTGACCCAATCCATGATGTCGAAACCGTCCGGGGAGGGGTTCTGCTGAAGTTTCTGGTACAGACGGGGTGCCCGGCGAACCACATGGAGCCCCCCCGGCAGGGTCCCTTCACTGGTCAGTCCGCGCCGCACGCAGGACTGGAAAGCCCGCCACAGCCGGTCGAGCCCCTGCTCCACCGACTGGACGCTTTGGGCCGAGCATTCGTTGGCCAGTACGAGCTCGGGGATCGACAGTCCCTGGCGGCGGGCCAGCGTCAGAAGTTCGGCGGCGGAGCGGTACGGATAGGGGGCATCGGGCAGGCTGCCCCCGGCTCCTGGATCCGGATCTTCGGCTCTCAGGATGAACCCTCCCCCGATCGAGTAGAAATCCCGGCTGAAACGTACGGCGGGGGCGGGCCCTCCCGCGGTAAACCGCATGCCGTTGCTGTGCCGGGGCAGAAGGGCGTCCCCGTGAAAGACCAGGTGTTGGGCTTCGGAAAACGGGATCTCCCGAACCCCCAGCAGGCGGAGCGTCCCCTCCCGGCGAATCCGCTCAAGCCGTTCCGGAATCGTATCCGGATCGATCTCCGCCGGATCCTCGCCTTCGAGTCCCAGGAGGATCGCCTTGTCGGTGCCGTGTCCCCGGCCCGTGAGCGCCAGAGAACCGTAGAGTTCAACCGTGAGGCTTTCGATTCCACCCCATTCCGGACGCTTTTCGAGATCCTGAAGGAAGGCACGGGCAGCCCGCATGGGTCCCACCGTATGGGAACTCGAGGGCCCGATGCCGATCTTGAACAACTCGAAAACGCTATACATGCGACTAGTCTAGTCCATCAACCGGCCGGCCGGAAGGATCGGTCGGCCATTCCTCTCCCCGGTCGCTCAGATTGAGCAGGGTGGTGTTACCGCCGATCGCCGAAGTATTGACGGTCAGCACCCGCTCCACCGCGAAGCGGTGGAGGTAATGGGGTCCGCCGGCCTTGGGTCCGGTTCCGGACAGGCCGCTGCCCCCGAAGGGCTGGACGCCGATCACCGCTCCGACCATGTTCCGGTTGATATAGGTGTTGCCGCAGCACGTCTCCTGAAAAAGACCCTGCACGCGGCGTTCAATCCGGGAGTGGACGCCGAAGGTGAGACCGAACCCGGTGGCATTGATGACGGCCGGGAGGGCATCGAGCGATTCCCCCGGGAAACGCAGGATGTGCAGGATGGGCCCGAAAACCTCGCCTCCGATCGACTCGATGGAATCCACCTCCACGATGAGGGGTGCAAAAAAGCATCCCGCCCCACAGGCTTCGGGAAAAGGCATCTCATAACGAACCCGGCCCTGGGCCCTCATCCGCTCCCGATGGGCTACGAGGCGCTCGCGGGCGTCCTCGTCGATCACCGGCCCGATGTCGGTGGCGATCCAGCGCGGATCCCCCAGTGTCAGGGTCGCCAGACTGCCCTCGAGCATCCCGAGAACCCGGTCGGCGATTTCTTCCTGCAGGCAGAGCACCCGTAGGGCCGAACAGCGCTGGCCGGCGGACAGGAAAGCCGACTGGACCACGTCCGTGACGACCTGTTCAGACAGGGCCGTGCTGTCCACGATCATGGCATTGAGTCCACCGGTTTCAGCCACGAGAACCGGCAGTGCTCCGCCCCGCCCGCTCAGGCTCTTCTGGATCTGCCAGGCCGTTTCGGTGGAACCGGTGAACGCCACTCCGGCCACGCCGGGATGAGCGGTCAGCGGCTGGCCGACCGAAGGTCCGTCGCCGGGGAGCAGGGCCAGAACACCCGCCGGCAGCCCCGATTCGGTCAACAGCCGGAGCACCTGGGCGGCCACGAGGGGTGTCTGCTCCGCGGGTTTGGCCACCACGGCATTGCCGGCGGCCAGGGCACCGGCGATCTGCCCCGTGAAAATGGCCAGTGGGAAGTTCCAGGGGCTGATACAGGCGAAAACCCCACGCCCCTCGAGCCAGAGTTCGTTGCGTTCACCGGTCGGGCCCGGCAGGAGGGTCGGCCTCTCAAACTCGGCCCGGGCGCGCGCGGCATAGTACCGCAGTGCATCGACGGCCTCGCGCAGTTCCGCCCAGGCGTCCGGAATCGTTTTACCGGCCTCGCGGACCAGAAGACCGACGAGAAGCCCCCGATTGGTCTCGAAACGCTCGGCAGTCCGTTCCAGAACCCCGGCGCGGGCCGCTCCCCGTAACCGGTTCCAGGCCGGCTGGGCGTCTCGCCCCACCCGAACCGCCCGGTCGACCTGTTCCGCCCCGGCCTCGTAGACAATGCCCACGGGATCGGCCCGGTCCGCCGGGTTGCGGATGGGTCGGGTGCGCCCCGCTTCTTCACGGCCGCCGATCCAGGGATGCGCCTCGAAGGGTCCCTGCCGGCTGCTCGCGCGCATTTCGCCCCGTAACTCCTCCCACTCGCGCCGGCTGGCCCGGTTAAGACCACGGGAATTCCGCCGTTCCGGGAGGTAGAGGTCAGAAGGCAGGGGGATGCCTGGATGCGGCGCTCCTCCCGTGGCCAATACCTCCTCGACCGGATCGTCCACGATCGAGGCGGCGGGGATGCGGGGATCTGCGATGCGATGGACGAAAGACGTGTTGGCCCCGTTTTCGAGCAGGCGCCGGACCAGGTAGGGCAGGAGATCGCGGTGGGCACCGCATGGCGCGTAAATCCGGCAGGGCGCCGAAAAATCCGGGTCCCCTTGAGCGGCGGCATAGAGCCCCTCGCCCATGCCGAACAGGCGCTGGCACTCGAAGGACGATGAAGACCCGGCCAGTTCAATCACCCAGGCCAGGGTCAGTGCGTTATGGGTCGCAAACTGCGGATAAAGCCCGGGGTGCCGAAACAGCCGGCCCGCCGTGGCGAGATAGGACACGTCGGTCGCGGCTTTGCGCGTCAGAACCGGGTAGTTGCTCAACCCCTCCTGTTGCGCCCATTTGATTTCGCTGTCCCAGTAGGCCCCCTTGACGAGCCGGACCGGGATGGTCTTCCCGACCTCCCGGGCCCAGTCGCCCAACCGGTCGACCAGCGGGGTGACCCGCTTGCCATAGGCCTGCACGGCCAATCCGAGGAGCGGATAATCGCCAAGCTCCCGGTTGCGGTAGACCCGGTCGAAAACGGCGAGCCCGAGTTCCAGGCGGTGGGCCTCCTCGGCATCGATCGTGAGCCCGATTCCGGAATCGCGGGCCTTGACCGCCAGGCGACTCACTCGATCCGCGAGATTCTCCAGCATGCCCGGTCCCTGGGCGAAATCAAAACGGGGATGGAGGGCTGAGAGCTTGATGCTGATGCTGTCGGCATCGATCCCGGCCGGTCCGCGACGGGCCCGGGCCGTGGCATCGATGGCCTGGGCGTACGCCTCCCAGTAGCGATCGGCATCGGCAAAGGTCAGGGCCGCCTCCCCCAGCATGTCGAAGGAGAAACGGTGCCGGCCATCGCGCAGGGGGCGGGCCTGACTCAGCGCGTCATCGATCGTGGCCCCCATGACGAACTGGTTGCCCATCATTTTCATGACGCGCAGCAGGACCGTCCGGACCAGAGGCTCGCTGCGGCGACCGACGAGGCGCAGGAGCCTCTCCCACCCTCCCCCATCACCCTCCTCCGCAGGCTGCACCAGCTGGCCGGTCAGGAGCAGTCCCCAGCTCGCCGCATTGATCAACCAGGAATCGCTGTTCCCGAGGTGTCGACGCCAGGCGGCACCTCCGATCTTGTCCTCGATCAGCCGGTCGGCCGTCGCCCGGTCCGGAATGCGGATCAGGGTCTCGGCCAGACCCATGAGGACGATCCCCTCCCGGGTCGAAAGGTCGTATTCCGTGAGCAGATCCTCGATGCCGGGCCGCCAGCCGCTCCTCCGCTCGCGGACCGCCTGGACCCACCGGAGTGCCCGGGTGCGCGCATGGGAGCGCTGCCGGGCGTCCAGCGGCACGGTTTCCATGAGCGAACCCAAAAGCATCTTCTCCTCCATGAGAAAAAAATCCTCCAGCGTTCCATCACCCGGGAAAAACGCCGGTACTTCCGGCCAGACAAAATCGACCTCCGGGGGAGCTTTCACAGGCGTTCGATCAGGGCATCTGCGAAAGCGCTGGTCGAAACCTCGTGGGCGTCCGACATGAGACGCGCAAAATCGTAGGTCACGATCCGGTCCGCCAGCGTCTGTTCGTACGCTTTCCGGATCCGTTCCGCCGCCTCGGGCCAGCCGAGATACTCGAGGAGCAGGACCCCGGAAAAGAGCAGCGAGCCGGGATTCACGATGTTTTTCCCGGCATGCTTCGGTGCGGTGCCATGGGTCGCCTCGAAAACCGCGATGCCGTCTCCGATGTTCGCGCCCGGAGCGATCCCCATGCCGCCGACTTCCGCTGCTACCGCATCCGAGAGGTAATCGCCGTTGAGATTCGGGGTCGCCAGGACATCGAATTCATCCGGACGCAGCAACATCATCTGGAACATGATGTCCGCGATCCGGTCCTTGATCACGATCCGTCCCTCTGGGACTCGGCCGTTGTAACGTCCCATCACCTCCTCCTCGGTCACGGTCCGGTCACCGAATTCGCGCCGGGCCAGTTCATATCCCCAGTTTCGGAACGCCCCCTCCGTGTACTTCATGATGTTGCCCTTGTGGACCAGGGTGACGCTGCGGCGCCCGTGCTCCACCGCGTAGACGATGGCCTGGCGGACCAGCCGCTCGGTTCCGAAGCGGGAGATGGGTTTGATGCCGAGGCCCGCCCCCTCAAAGAAGACCGCCTTCATCTCGTCGCGGAGAAAACGCGCCAGCCGCTCGTTTTCCGGTGTGCCGGCCGCATACTCGATGCCGGCATACACATCCTCGGTATTTTCACGGAACAGGACGATGTCGATCTTGCTTGGTTCGCGCAGCGGCGAAGGCACACCCTGGTAGTAGCGGACGGGTCTCACGCAGGCATAGAGATCGAGCGCCTGGCGCAGGCTCACGTTGAGCGAGCGGAAGCCGCCCCCCACCGGCGTGGTGAGGGGACCTTTGATCGATACCCAGAGGTCTTTCATCCACTGGAGCGTTTCAGCCGGGAAATAATCTCCCCCGGTCCGGACCTGGGCCTTCTCACCCAAGAACAGTTCGACCCAGTGGATCTTCCGCCTCCCGGCATAGGCCTTGTGCACAGCCGCCTCCCAGATCCGGAGACATGCCGGCGTGATATCGACGCCGATCCCGTCTCCCTCGACATAGCCGACCCAGGGGTCATCCGGAACGAGGAGACGCCCTTTTTCATAACGGATCTTGTGGCCGCCCGAAGGGGCTTGAATCAGGCTTTTACTCATCATTTGACTCCCAAGGTCATCGCAGAAAAATCAGGCGACTCGACGGACCCATCCGCCCGGGCTCCCTCCGGAGAATCGTCCTGGAGGGCCAGGAAACCACTGCGGCCGGGAATGGAACCGTAGCGGATCCCGCAGGCCGGGCACCGCATCCGGTTGAGGCCGCGGTAGAACGCTCCGAGTCCCACGAGATCCACACCCGCCTCGCGCCAACGCAAGAGCAGCCGCCTGAGCAGCGGCCGGTAGCGGATCCCCTCAAGCTCGGCATGGAGTGTCCAGACCTGGTCCCGGGATTCTTCCCGGGTCCGGTCGAAGAGGCCATCCACGGCCGCCTCGGCATCGCTCCCCTCCCGTCCGATCAGCTCATCGAGCGTCGGCAGGGTGGTCGGTATCTGCAGGCAGCGGGAGACGCGGGAGGTCAGCCGAGGGTAAAACGGATGCCGGCCCCGGGTATCGCTGGCATAGGCCAGCCCGTATTCCTCCTCGAGCGCAAACGCGGTTTCGTTCATCTGCCATCCCGCCGCTCCGACCGTCGACGGCGGAGCGCCGAAAACCGAGTCATAGGCGCGAAGGGCGCGCTCGAACTCCCGCCGAGTCCAGGCGGCATCCGCCCGCACCACCCCGTCCTGCCACCGGCAGTGGTCGTAGGCGTGGAGGCCCACCTCGAAGCCCGCCGCCCGCACCCGACGCATCTCCTCGCCCGCCCGCCGGCCGATGTGAGGGCCCGGCAGCAGCACGCCGTAAAGGAGCGTCCGGATCCCGTAGTTCCCGACAATCGAGGTCCGGCGCACTTTCCCGACGAAACCGGGTCGGAAGACGCGCCGGATCGCGCGGCCCGTATGATCGGGCCCGACCGAAAAGAGGAAGGTGGCCCCGACCCCGACCTCGAGAAAAAGATCCCGGAGCCTGGGAACCCCGATGCGGCTGCCGCGCAGGGTATCAACATCGACCTTGAGTGCGATGCGCATGGGGTTCAGTCGGAGACATCCTCGCTGACCAGGCGTCCCGCCTGGGCGACGTCCGTCCGATAGGCTTCAAAAATCCGCCGGAGGGCCGTCTCGAAATCGACCCGGGGTTCCCAGCCGAGCTCACGCCGGGCGTCCTCGATCGACGGGACGCGGTTGTCGATGTCCTGATAACCCTCTCCGTAATAGTCGCTGGCACTGACCTCGACCAGGCGGACGGAGGCCGCCGTGGCGGCATACTCCGGATAACTCCTGGCGAGCTCGAGCATCCGCTCGGCCAGTTCCCGCACGGAATACTGGTTGTTGGGGTTGCCGATGTTGTAGATCCGCCGGCTCGCCACCCCGCCCTCGTTCCGGATGATGCGCAGCAGGGCGTCGACCCCGTCGTCAATGTAGGTATAGGAACGGCGGCGGCGTCCGCCGTCGACGAGCCGGATGTCCTCGCCCCGGACGATATGACCGAGGAACTGGGTCACCACGCGGGAACTCCCTTCCTTGGCAGCATGAATGTTGTCGAGCCCGGGGCCGATCCAGTTGAACGGCCGGATGAGGGTGAAATCCAGCTGTTCCTCGATTCCGTAGGCCCAGATCACTCGGTCGAGCAGCTGCTTCGAACAGCTGTAGATCCAGCGCTGCCGGGGAATCGGCCCCAGCACGAAGTTGGACTCGTACGGGTCGAAGGCCGGGTCCGGACACATCCCGTAGACCTCGGACGTGGAGGGGAAAATGACCCGTTTCCGGTAACGGACGCATTGGCGGATGATCGGCAGGTTGGCCTCGAAATCCAGACTGAACACCTTGAGGGGCTCCCGGACATAGGCCGCGGGCGTGGCAATGGCGACCAGGGGCAGGATGACATCACATTTCTTGACGTGGTATTCGACCCACTCGCGGTTGATCGTGAGGTCGCCCTCGAAAAAATGGAAACGGGGATGGTCGGTCAAGGCCGCAATCCGGTCCGAGAACATGTCCATGCCGAAAACCAGCCAGTCGGTTTCCTTGAGAATGCGCTGGCTCAGGTGATGGCCGATAAAACCATTAACCCCGAGAATGAGGATTTTCTTCACGAGGGCTCCCTAACGCAACGGGTTTCTGAAGATCCGGGGGAGAATCGGCATCCGGGGGATGCCAGCGGTATTCTAACACCTCGATTCGTCCACCGTCGCCGCAATCCGCGAAAATGGCGCTTCCCTCCCGGTACAGGGTGGGCCGCGGATGGCGCGCGGGTACGGGATCGGGGCGGGCCCGGTCGATCCACAACCGGACGGAGCCGCAGTCCGTAAAAGCACCCGGGAACGGAGGGGCCACGGCCCGGATCAGGTTATGGATCTCGAGTGCCGGGCGCCGCCAGTCGATGCGTCCGTCTTCCGGCCGCCTGCGGCCGTAATATTCCTCCCGGAGCAGCGGCAGGGGCCGCGGGATCACCTGTCCGGCCACGAGCGGCCCGAGGCTCCGGGCCAAAACCAGTTCGGCCGCAAAGGCCACCTTCCGCGAGACCTCGAGGGCCTGGTCGGTCATCAGGATCGGGACCGCCATCTGGTCCACCAGCGCCCCGGCGTCGGCCCGTTCGGTCATGAAGTGGAGGCTCGCCCCGGTCTCCCGTTCGCCGCGGAGGATAGCCCAGTTGACGGGTGCGCGCCCCCGGTAGCGGGGCAGAAGCGACCCATGCAGGTTGAGCGCTCCCTGGCGGCCCGTCCGCACAAGAGGACCGGGCAGGAGATGCCGGTAGTAGAAGGAAAACAGGAAATCCGGTTCGAGCGCCGAAAGATCCGCCTCGAGTCCGGGCAGGGCCTCCCGCTCCGGTTCGATGCAGGGCAGATGCTCGCGGCGGGCGAGTTCCCGGACGCTGCCGTACCAGCGGGACTCCATCGGATCGTCGGGATGGGTGACAACCAGCGCCACCTCGATCCCCTGGTCCAAGAGGACCGACAATCCGCGGCATCCGACTTCGTGGTAGGCGAAAACGACGGTCCGGGTCATGCCCGGCGCATCCCAGGCCGTTCCAAAACCGCCTGGATGAGATACCGCGGGCGCTTCTGGACCTGCTGGTAAATGCGTCCGACGTATTCGCCGAGGAGGCCGATGCCAAACAGGAGGACGCCGATCAGGAAAAAGACAATTCCGAACAGGGTAAAGACGCCCTTTACCTGGGGACCGAAAAAGATGCGCTGGAAGGCAAGATACAGCACGAGGATCCCGGAGGTGAGGGCCAGCACGATCCCCAAAAACGAAAAAATCTGGAGCGGGACCACGGAAAACCCCGTCACCAGATCGAAGTTGAGGCGGATCAGCCGGTAGAGGGAATACTTGGAATGCCCCGCCTGGCGCTCGTGGTGCTCGACCTCGATCTCGGTGGGGTGGGCCGCAAACAGGTAGGCCAGCGCGGGAATGAACGTATGGATTTCCTCGCAGCGGTTGATGGCATCCACGATGGAACGGTCATAACCTCGGAGCATGCACCCCTGATCCGTCATGTGCACGCGTGTGATCCGCTCGCGGATCCGGTTCATGAGCCGGGAGGCCAGGCGGCGCCAGAGATGATCATGCCGTCGGCGGCGGATGGTCCCGACATAGTCGCATCCGGCCTCCAGCGCCTCGATCAGGCGGGGGATTTCCTCGGGCGGGTTCTGCAGGTCGGCATCCAGGGTCACGATCCGGCGTCCGCGCGCGAACTCGAAGCCGGCGAGGATGGCGGCATGCTGGCCGAAGTTGGACTGGAAGAAGACGATCCGCACGGTCTCGGGATGCCGCTCGAACGTCTGGCGCAAGAGGGCCGGCGTGTGATCCCGGCTGCCGTCATCGATGAAAATCACCTCGTAGGGGGCACCCACTCCGTCGAGGACCGGGAACAGCCGGTCGAACAGGCGGGGAAGGCTCGCCTCCTCGTTGTAGACCGGAATGACGACGGACAGGAAAGGTGCGTCCGGGCCGTTCATGCACCCCCCCCGCCGAGAATCTGTCCCAGAGCCCGGCAGACCCGGTCGACGTCGCCCTCGGTCATGGCCGGGAAGAGCGGCAGCGTGACGGTTTCCCGTCCGATGCGTTCGGCGTTCGGGAACCGCCCCGGGTGCCAGTCGCACAGTGCCCGGTACAGCGTGAGCGGGGGCAGGGCCGGATAATGCATGCCGGTCCCGATGCCGTGACTGCGCATCCGTTCCTGCAGTTCACGCCGCCCGAAGCCCAGCGTTTCAAAGGGGACGAGGACCGTCAACATGTGCCAGGCATGTCCCTCATCACCCCATTCGGGCAGGACGAGCCCCCAGGGGTTGGATTCGAGCCGCGCAAAATAGTAGCCCGCAAGTTCCCGGCGGCGACGGTTGAACGCGTCGAGCCGCTTGAGTTGTCCCAGCCCGACGCGGGCCGCCACGTCGCTCAGGTTGTGCTTGCCGGCCGCCAGCTCGACATCGTAACTGCCGTCGTCCGCCTTGCGCAGGCCGTGGAATCGCAGCCGTTCGAGCCGGTCGGCCCAGTCGACGCGCCCGGCCGGCAGCGAGATCGCCGCCCCCTCGATCGTGGTCATGTTCTTGTTGGCATGGAAGCTGAAACAGACGAGGTCCCCGAAACTGCCGATTTCCCGTCCGCGGTAGCGGGCGCCGATGGCATGCGCGGCGTCCTCGACCACGACCAAGTGGTGACGGCGGGCCACGGCCTGCAACGCCTCGAGCGCGACCGGGAGGCCGGCAAAATGCACCGGCATGACCGCCCGGGTCCGGGGGGTCACGGCGGCGGCCACGGCCGCCGGAGTGAGATTGCGGCTGGCGAGATCCACATCCACGAAAACCGGTGTCGCCCCGACCCGGAGGACCACGTTGGCACTCGCCGCAAAGGTCATGGCCGGTACGATCACCTCATCACCCGGACCCACCCCGATCGTGCGCAACGACTCCTCGAGGGCCCCGGTCGCATGGGCGAAGCACAGCACGCGCCGGTCATGACCCAGCCGCGAGACGAGCGCCGCCTCGAGTTCGGCGACCCGGGGGCCCGAGGTGATCCACCCGGAGCGGAACACGTCGAGGACTCCCGCCAGGGTCTCCTCATCGAACGAAGGCCGGGTAAAAGGCAGGAACGGTTCGTTCATTGATTTCCCCGAGCCAGGAGGACCACGCCGGCGATGATGACGAGGATCCCGAGCCACTGCAGCGGCTCCAGGCGCTCCGAGAAGAACACCCAGGCGCCGATAGCCGTCACGACATAGCCCAAGGACAGCATCGGGTAGGCCAGGCTCACCTCGACCCGGGAGAGCGCCAGGATCCAGACCACGAGACTCACGGCGTAACAGGCGAGTCCCCCCAGGATGTAGGGGTTCTGCATCAGGGCCCACCCGCTCCGGAGCAGCGTCTCGGGACTCAGGGCAATGGGGCCCATGCCTCGGACCGCCATCTTGAGCAGCAACTGGGCGATGGCATTCAGGAGGACACCGGCCAGGATCAGGAGCAGGGCGAGCAGACTCACGGATGCACCACGGCCACCCGCCGGACATTGGACGCCACCACGGCAAACGGCCAACCGTTCCGGTCCAGACGCGAATAGAGCCCTTTCCGGAGGATCGCCACCGCCTGCGGGTGGGTTAGCCAGATCCGGTGAAAAGCCGCCAGGGTCGGCACGAAGCGCCGATCATTGAGATGACCCGCTTTCTGTGCGAGGCCGATCCCGTAGCCGATCTCCCCGCGCCAGGCCACTAGGATCAGTGTGCGTCGCAGATAGAACGGCAGGGACTGCTGGTAGTTGCCCACGATGTAGAACGGCCGGCCGGGCTGGTTCCAGGGCTTCAGACTCCGGGCCAGGGCGCGGGTCGAATAGATGGGATCGAGCGCCTGGGTCGACCAGTTGATGAGGGAGATGGCGATGAACCAGCCCGCAGCCAGCACCATCACCAGGGTGACGGTCCCGGCCCCGTGCCGTTTCAGCCACCCGGCGGCGGCGGCCGCGAGCAGCAGACAGCCAAAGATCACGAAGAGCCAGGGTTCGACCCGCGCATAGACCTGGGCCACCTCTGCGGGCCGGATCGTGGCGATCCACAACGGGGTGGCCACCATCCCCAGGAGGGCGATGCCGGCGGTCACGGCCCCGGCGACGAGGAGGCGGGACGGATGGGTTCCGGCCAGTTCATGACCGATCAGGAGGGCCAGGGCCGGCATGACCGGCAGGATGTAGCTCGGGAGCTTGGAGCTCGAAAGGGAAAAAAACACGAAGATGAAAACCGCATAGAGCCAGAGCAGGAATTCCGCGTCGACTCCCACCGCACCCGGCCGGAGCCGGCGGCGCCAGCCGGAAACCAGAACGCGGGTGGCTTCCCGGACCCAGGGGAGGACACCCAGCAGGAGAATGGGCAGGAAATACCAGAGCGGTCCGGGGCGGTGGGCCACGCCGTCGAGGTAGCGGTCGAAATGCTGGTAGATGAAGAAATAATGGAAGAACTCCGGATTTCTCACCGTGACCCAGAAAAACCACGGGACTCCGAAAAGCGCGAACAGGGCCAGCCCGCCGTAATAATGCAGCCGCCTGAGCAGGGCGTAGTCACGCCGGATGAACACATAGAGGAGGAGAACGCAGCCCGGAAAGACCACGCCGATCAATCCCTTGCTCATGACGGCCAGGGCCGAGGCCACCCAACTGACGTACATGTAGGCCCGGCGCCGCGGAACGTTCGCGGGCTGTGACTGGGCCACGAGAAAGGAACAGAGATTGAGGGTCATCCAGAACGTGACGCCCATATCCAGGGTGTTGAAGTGCGCCATGAGAACCAGATAGAGGCTGCTCGCCCCCACCGCCGCAGCCAGCCATCCGACCCGCCGGTTCCAGAGTCGGCTGCCGGTCCAGCCGAGGACCAGAAGAGTCAACAGTCCGGTGAGGGCCGTATAGAGACGGGCCGACCAGGTCTTCTCACCGAACAGCACGAAACTGGCCGCGGTCGCCCAGTACTGGAGGGGGGGTTTCTCAAAGTACTTGAACCCGTCGAGGCGAGGAGTCAGCCAGTTCCCGGTGGCCAGCATCTCGCGCGGGATCTCGGCGTAGCGTCCCTCGTCGGTCTGGAACAGCGCGCGGTGCCCGATCGTCCCGAACCAGACGACCACGAACAGGAACAGTCCGAGTCCCCAGAAGAGCCGATACCGGGACGAGTTTTGCGTGAAGGGTGGATCGGTCAAAACGGTCCTCTTTACGTTCCAGGGAAGCGTCCACCCTGCGATGGACCCATCGGCTCGTTCATTATATCGCCCCTCCCTCCGTTCGCGGGTCCGGGACTCCGGAATCGGGGAGGCGTTAAAATACCGTTCTTTGAGGATCCCTCGTGTCGCATGCACTCGATGACCGCCTGAACCATGCCCTGTCCGACTTGCGGACGGAGGGACTCTACAAGCCCGAGCGCGTCATGACCTCCCCCCAGGGGGCTCGCGTCCGTCTGGCCGACGGACGCGAGGTCATCAATCTCTGCGCCAACAACTATCTCGGGCTGGCCAGCCATCCGGCCCTGATCACCCAAGCCCGGGAGGCTCTCGAACGCTACGGGTACGGACTCGCTTCCGTACGCTTCATCTGCGGGACCCAGGACATCCATGTCGAGCTCGAACGGGCGCTGGCCGACTTCCTGCACCAGCCCGCCACCCTCCTCTATTCCTCCTGTTTTGATGCCAACGGCGGACTGTTTGAAACCCTGTTTGATGAATCCGACGCCATCATCAGCGACAGCCTCAATCACGCGAGCCTGATCGACGGCATCCGGTTGTGCAAGGCCCAGCGCTTCCGCTACCCCAACCGCGACCTCAACGCACTCGAGGACCTGCTCAAAAAGACCGCTGCGGCGCGCCACCGGCTGATCGTGACCGACGGGATTTTTTCCATGGACGGACTGGAAGCCGACTTGGTCGGGATCTGTACGCTCGCGGAGCGTCACGATGCCCTCGTCATGGTCGATGATTCGCATGCCGTGGGATTCTGGGGGCCCACCGGGCGGGGGACCGCCGAACAACAGGGGGTCGAGGGACGGGTGCAGATCCTCACCGGGACGCTCGGCAAGGCTCTGGGAGGCGCGAGCGGCGGCTATACCGCCGCCTCCCGTCCCGTCGTCGAATGGCTGCGGCAACGGTCCCGTCCGTATCTGTTCTCGAACAGCCTGGCTCCCGTGATCGCGGCCACCTCGCTCGCAGCCCTGTCGCTCATCCGCGATGATGCCGCGCGCCGTACCCGCCTGCTGGAGAATGGGCGGAGGTTCCGCGAGGGCCTCACCGCTCTCGGTTTCGAACTGATCCCCGGCACCCACCCGATCATCCCCATCCTGCTGCACGATGCCGTGCGGACCCAGAAGATGGCTTCCCTGCTGCTCGAGGCCGGGGTTTACGCCGTGGGGTTTTCCTATCCGGTCGTTCCCCAGGGTCAGGCCCGCATCCGGACCCAAGTTTCGGCCATCCATGACCCGGCCGACCTCGACCGGGCGCTTGAGGCGTTCGAACAGGCCGGCCGCACGGTCGGGATCCGGCCCGGCCGGGCCTAGCTCGGATCTCCTCTCCCGCCCTGGAGAACCACGCATGAAAGCCCTAGTCAAAAAAACCGCCGGTCCCGGACTCTCGTTCGCTTCCGTCCCCGAACCCCCGATCGGGCCCAACGATGTCCTGATCCGGACGCGCCGGACCGCCATCTGCGGGACGGACATCCATATCTACAACTGGGACGCCTGGGCAGAGAAGACCGTTCCGGTCCCGCTCACGATCGGGCATGAGTTCGTCGGCACGATCGTCGAAGTGGGCAGCGAGGTCACGGGACTCCGGGCCGGCCAGCGGGTTTCCGGCGAGGGACACCTCACCTGCGGGCTTTGCCGCAACTGCCGGGCGGGACGGCGGCACCTGTGCCCCCGGACGGTGGGACTTGGGGTCCAGCGCCCGGGTTGTTTCGCCGAATACGTGTCCTTGCCCGCCGCCAATGTCTTCCTTCTCCCGGATTCGATCCCCGACGAGATCGCCGCCTTCCTTGATCCCCTGGGCAATGCCACCCACACCGCACTGAGTTTTGATCTCGTCGGCGAGGACCTGCTCATCACCGGAGCCGGACCGATCGGTGTCATGGCGACGGCCATCGCCCGCCACGTGGGCGCCCGGCGAATCGTCGTCACGGACGTCAACGACTACCGGCTCGCGCTCGCCCGGAAGATGGGCGCGGACGCGGCCCTCAACATCGAGCGCGACGATCTCGCACGCACGATGAAACAGCTGGGCCTGGTCGAAGGATTCGATGTGGGCCTTGAAATGTCCGGGCGGCGCGAGGCCATCCGTCTTCTGCTGGACCACATGCGCAATGGCGGTGCTCTGGCTCTCTTGGGGATCGCATCGGCCCCCATCGAGCTCGACTGGAACACGATCGTTTTCCGGGGGCTTGTGCTCAAGGGCATCTATGGCCGCGAAATCTTCGAAACCTGGTACAAGATGGCCGCCTTGCTCGAAACCGGGCTGGACGTCCGCCCGGTCCTGACCCATGCGTTCCCGGCCCCCGACTTCGAACAGGCTTTCGAGATCATGCGTAGCGGGCAGTCGGGCAAGGTCACGCTCGATTGGAGCGATGATGCCCTCCGTGGAACAAGCGCCGTCTCCTGACGTCCGCCGCCAGCTTGAGGAAGCCGCCCGAGAGTACCGCGCCGGTCGATTCGAGGAGGCCGTCCGCCAGCTGCGAACCCTCCATCGCCGGGTTCCGGACTGGCTCCCGGCGGAGGAGCTTTTGGGACTTTCGCTCATCGCCACGGGGAACCCCGAGGAAGCCGAGCCTCTCCTGCGGGATGTGCTGGTCCGCAATCCGGGCTCGGAGCGGGCCCGGTTCGGCCTGGGCGTGGTGGCGTGCGAGCAGCACCACTGGAACCCGGCTTTGGCCCACTTCGAGGCCGTCCTCCGGAGCAGCCCCGACCATCCCGAGGCCCATTTCAACCGGGCCCGCTGCCTCGAGGAACTGGGGCATACCGCCCAGGCCCTGCAGGCCTACCAGCGCTGTCTCACCCTCGATCCCCGCCATCTCGAGGCAGCTGCCCATTACGCGGCCCTTCTTGAGGAGACCAACCAGCCCGATGCCGCCCGGCCCTGGGTGGAGCAGGTGTTGGCCCGCCATCCGAAGCACGTGCTGGCCCGTTTCGTCGCCGCGCAGCTGGCCGCCCGGTCGGGCAACCCCCAGCGTGCCCTGGACCTCCTCGAGGGCCTCGATCCCGCAGACCTTTCCCCCGCAGACCGGGCCGTGCGCGCGGGGCGGCGGGTCCGGGCACTCGATGCTCTGGACCGGCCGGCCGAGGCCCTGCAAGCAGCCCGGGAAGGCCACTGGCACCTCGAGGGGCTCAAGGGGCAGACGGGGCCGGAGGGACTTTATGGGACCCCGTCGATCCGCCTCTTGCGCGACCACCCGGACGCACTGACCGCCTTGCAGTCCTGGTCCGCCCACCGGGCCGACGCCGGGGAGCGATTGATTTTCCTGGTTGGCTTCCCCCGTTCCGGCACGACGCTCCTCGACCGCATGCTGTCCGCCCATCCCGCCCTGCGCGTGCTGGAGGAAACCAACCCGCTGGCTCCGGTTCTGGCCCAAGCCATGACGGGCCTTATGGATCCCGCCCACCGGCCCGGAACGGACGCGCTGCAGGAACCCCTCGACCGGGCCGAGACGGTGTTCCGGGCAGCCGGCCTCGGGGATTCGGGCTGGGTAGTCGACAAGTTGCCGCTCAACAGCCCATTTTCCGCCTGGCTGCATTTCCTGTTCCCCCGTGCCCGCTTTCTGGTCGCCATCCGTGACCCCCGCGACGTCTGTCTCAGTTGCTACCTCCAGGTCTTCAGCCCGAACCCGGCGATGCGGCATTTCCAGACGCTGCGCGGGGCAGCGGAATACTACGACCTCGTCATGGGCATCTTCGAAACGCAACGGCAGAAGATCCTGCCACCGGACCGGGTCCGGATCCAGGTCTACGAACGTCTCGTCGACGACCCCGCGGGGGAACTTCGGGCCCTCTGCGGTTTTCTGGGCCTCGAGTTCGACCCGGCCATGGTTCACCCCCACCGTCGCCTGGCGGGAATCCGCATCGGAACGCCCAGTTACGACCAGGTCTCTCAACCGGTTCGCGGAGATCGGGTGGGACGCTGGCGGGCCTACGCGCCGGCCCTCGAACCCCTGGCTCCCCTCCTCGATCCCTGGGTCCGGCACTGGGGATACGAATGAATCCCGCCGCCACGGACGCATTTGACCCCCCGGTCCTTCCGCGTTACATTCCTGCCATGGACCGGCCTGGCGGAACGTCGTTCGACCCGGGACACGGCAGGATCCGACACCGGGCCGTTATGAGGCTCGCCGTCTGCCTGGCTTTCCTTGCTGTGGGGGTCTGGGCAGGGCCCATGTCCGCCCGACCCCGAAACCTCCACCCGCTCAAGGCCCCCCACGGCTGGAAGATCGGTCACTGGCAGCAGGGATGGCATCGCGGACGCTACGGCTGGTGGTGGCGGACCCGCCACCGGTGGTTCTTTTACCTCACCCCCATCCGACCCTATCCCCCGTACTACGGCTCAGGCCCAATTCCCCTGACCGGTGGCCCCGCAGTCGGCTCCCCCTTCCTGATGGAGCCGCCTCCGCCGACGCAACTGCGGTGGTATTGCCTGAGTCCGCCGGGATTTTATCCTTTCGTCACAAGTTGCATGGGGGGCTGGGTGGCCGTGGGTGGGCCTCCCATCTGATTTTTCCCCCATCCGGTGCCCCCATGAACGATTCCGTCCACATCGACATCGACCACCTGGACGATCACGCTTTCAGGAGTATCAACCGCAGCGGCACGGATTTGATCCTGGACGGCGGAGCTTCCCGCCGGGGGTTCAAGCCCACGGAGCTTTTGCTCGCGGCACTGGGCGGATGCTCGGGCATCGATGTCGTCGACATCATGCGGAAGAAACGGCAGCCGCTCAGCCACTACCGGATCGAAATCGAGGGTCACCGCGCCGACACCCATCCGCGCCGGTTTCACTCGATCACGGTCCGTCATATCGGTTGTGGGCCCGGGGTCACGGAGGAAGCGCTGCGCCAGGCCGCCACCCTGTCCCACGAACGCTACTGTTCCGTCGGGGCCAGTCTCAACTCGGAGGTGCGGATCGAGGTCCGGGTCGTGGCCACCTGGCCGGACCCGGACCGGGCCGGTGCGGCCGGGGGGGAGCCGCTCAGGGGACGCGAGCCGTGACCGGGTAGGTGAGCAGGCAGAGAAAGAGGTGGTGCAGCGCCCGGGCATCGTGGTGGCCATCCCCAACGTCTGGTAGGCCAAGGGGACAAGCCTTCCAGAGATCGAGAGGGTGACGTCAGAAGCGTGGGGACATTTGATGGGCACACTGATAGTGTTTGCCATCGACCGATAGGCTATCTGCCGAACTCATCCCAAGGATCGTGGTCAAGGTCGTGTTCCGGCTCCGTGATCTTCGTTGGATAGGCCGGTAGAGACAGTTCCTTGCTGACAATTGGAGAATCAGGCAGTTCCTTGACCCGCGCCGCGGATTCAACAAGCATCTGCCTGTCCGTCTGGTCCAACGTTTCCAAGTCCCCACCTTTGAAATAGACCAGCGCACGCAGGCACTCCGCCGGTTGAAAGGCATTACCGAACATTTGGCGCGCCGCGGCCAACCCACTTTCCAAAGGCGCACCCGCCCGTAAGATCGTCGCGATGTCCTGATAATCTTTGGCTTCCACCCGCTGGAAGATGACTTTCAACTTGGTCGCCAGCAAGTCCGGAAGCGAGGCGATCTGTACCACGCCATCGTCGGTGATTTCCGGCTCGCCCACTCTCCCGAAATGGAGGGATCCAAAGAACGATATTTTCACGGGACTGTCGGTGAGATGACCGGACGAGGTCTGGACCGTCAGCGTGTCCACTTGGTCCTGCAGGACGATGCAATCGTTCAGGAACGGCATTTCCTGTCGTAGCAACGGCTTATCCAAGGGTTTGTCCGTAAAAAAGTCGAAATCTACGGATTGGCGATGTCCGACCCGGAGAGCAATTGCCGTGCCGCCGTAGAGTACCAACCCAAGGTCAGCTGTGGGATGTAACTTGGGCCACAGCTGTTGCTGCGCCAAGGGCAGAACTTCCTTGCGAGGACTGAATGTCTGCATCCGCGGAACCTCAAGCAATTTGCCTCTGCGGTTCCACCGGCAGCGCTTCCGTAGCCTGCGCCAATCGCAACCGATAGTGCCAGTAGGCCCATGATTGCGGACGAAACCATCCGGGCTCGGCGCGTCGCAGAACACCGGCCAATCGCTCCTCTCCCAGCAGCCGGGCCAAGTTCTGGATATCCTCGAATGTTCCGATATCCATGACTTGCGCAATGAGGCGGTTGGGATCACGCAAGGCCTCGTCCAGTGTCTTCCACCAAACATATCTGGAGGCAACCTGTTTGAGAAAACTCAAGGCTTCATCGCTCATGATTTGACCTTCCGCCGTCGTTGCTCCCACCACCGCGCCAGCCGACCTTTGGCAGCCGCGAGGTTCGCGTCCGCATCTTCGAGGGTGCGACAGTGTTTGACTCTGGGTTCGCCAAGTTCCAGAATCCGACTGACCGGACACAACAAAGCATTTCGTGCCTGGAAACACCCCAGGCGCTCCAGGTATTCGGCACGATCTCTTGTCGTGTGGTGTTCACCTGTTCCCAAAGGGTCAGCACCGGCTGACTAAATAACACTGGAATTGGTGGCATGGTGCGCCGCAATGACCCGTAGGACGTCCTCACGATGTCTTCTCAAGACTTGAGAAGGGCGCATGGCATCTCTCCGATGGCCAAGGTAACTTAGTAATATTATACGGTATTTTCATGAGCCATGATCGAATCTAATGGGATGAGTTTCTTATTCGATGAGCCCCCGATCGTGACATCGAACCGCGTTTGGAAGAAGGGGCGACGTTCATGCCATTAGATTCGATCATGGCTCAATCCTGCCTGACTCGAGTTTGTTACTAAAACCTAAAATTGCTCAGGCGCTACCTTTGTACTCCTTGAACCCGCCGATCAATTGCCGAAATGAATTCGGTTTGTATTTCTCAAAGCCTTCCTGATCCACATAAACGAAATCGTAGTTATTACAGGGAGCCAGGGCGGTCCCAACGTTGGGTTGCGGCACGCACGTAACGGTTTGATGTGATCATAGAAACCGCAGTTTTCAATGGGTTGACGATTTCGCGTGCAAACCGTGCCATTCCGGTCCCCGGAGTAATCACCAGGGCTTAGAAGATACATACGGGAAACCTGCTGTTTGCTCAGTTGATGGAACATCTACCGCCGATGATGTTCGAGCGCTGCGTGGCTCGGTACGGAGACAATTTCAAGGTCAAGACTTTCAGTTGCAAAGATCAGTTCCTGTGCATGGCCTTCGCGCAGCTGACATTCCGGGAGAGTCTGCGCGACATCGAGGCGTGTCTGCGCTCGCAGGCCGAGAAGCTCTACCACATGGGGATACGCAGCCAAGTGTCGCGCAACACGCTGACCCATGCGAACGCCACGCACGACTGGTGGATCTCCGCCGACTTCGCCCAGCATCTGATCGGCATAGCTCGCCCGCTGTCTATTCACGAGCCCTTCGGGGTCAATCTGGACAATACGGCCTATGCCCTGGACTCGACGACGATGGAATGGTCGCTGTCGCTGTTTCCCTGGGCCCCACTTCGAACCACCAAAGCGGCCGTCAAGATGCACACGCTACTCGATCTGCGCGGCAATATCCCCAGTTTCATCCAGATCAGCAACGGCAAGCTCCACGACGTCAACATCCTCAATCAGCTGATTTCCGAAGCCGGAGCCTTCTACATCATGGATCGCGGTGTCTGTCTACGTGCTCGTCACCATCGTCAAGAAACGGCTCAACCTCTCGCGCAGCCCCAACTTATTCGAGAAAACCTCACTGAATACCGCGCTCGCGAGCATTCCCACCGCCCCAGAATCGGCCCATGATGTCAGCCAATTGATTCTCCTCTAAAAACGTTGGGACAGCCCTGAGCATCAATATCAAAGTACCCATGCGCAACCACATCCCGAACGCCTGTTACGCCGGACCACTCGACTTCCAGGTAACGCGCGAGCAGTTTGTCCTCGGTGTTTTGCGGTCAATCGGCTTGAAAGCTTCGCCTACCGCAATTTAAGGATCATGCAGATCGCGTCCAGGCGATCCTGGCCTTTCTCGCTTCGGGAAAAGTCATCTGCGGATTGAATGTCTGCGAAGCGCCAGGGAATCCGCTCCAGCGCCTCCAGCACGTTTTCCAGCCGCTCACGTAACAGAGACGAGTCAGGCATAGCGCGCCTCCCGCAGTATCCGTTTCCTTAAGCCTAGGTTCATGCGCTCGCGCAACCGCACAACATCCACAGGACAAGCCAACAAAGCCTCTAATTCGGTTTCATTCGCACTGTGCGAAACAGGTTGGGCGCATCGGTCTCGAACACGATATCTACGTCACTTTCCTTCCCGGCTTCGCCTCTGGACACAGAACCGAACACTCCCAACGCGGTTACGCCGTATCGATTTGCGAACTCCGCCTTGTGACGGCGCAACATCTCAAGAACCTCATCCCGTCGGGTTGCGATCATATCCTCATCTCCACAATCGTCAAGGTATCAAAGAGGGACGGCGAAGCGCCCCTCGTTCTCGAGCCACAGCCGGCGGTCTGCGGCCCGTCGGCGCGACAGGAGCCGATCCAGGATCTCCTCCGTCTCCCGGACCGCGTCCCAGCTCAGGCGGACGAGTCGACGGGTTTCCGGTGCGAGGGTCGTTTCACGGAGCTGTTCGGGGTTCATCTCGCCCAGTCCCTTGAACCGCGTCACCTGGACCTTTTCCCGCCTGCCTTCCGCCTGCAGGCGATCCAGGATTCCGGATTTTTCCTCCTCATCCAACGCATAGTAGACCGTCGGCCCCACATCGATCCGGTAGAGCGGGGGCATGGCGACATAAAGCCGTCCCTGCCGGATGATCTCCGGAAAGTGCCGGACAAACAGGGCGCATAACAGTGTGGCGATATGCGCGCCATCGGAGTCGGCATCCGCCAGAATACAGATCCGCCCGTAACGCAGGCCCGTCAGGTCAGGCGTCCCCGGCTGGACGCCGAGCGCCGTGGCCAGATCCCGGATTTCGGCGGAGTCCAGCACCTCGCCGGAACCGGTTTCCCACGTGTTGAGAATCTTGCCCCGCAGGGGCAGGATGGCCTGAAAGGCACGGTCCCGCGCCTGCCGTGCCGATCCACCCGCCGAGTCCCCCTCGACGAGGAAAAGCTCGGTTTCCTCAAGGCTCTCCCCGGCGCAATCGGCCAGTTTCCCCGGCAGGGCCAGGGCAGCCGTGGGTTTCTTGCGCGCCACCTGGCTGTCGCGTCGCTGGCGCGCAATCGCGTGCCCGACGGCCCCCCGGGCGATCGGCTCCCCCAGAGCCGGTGACTGGTGCAGCCACAGGGAGAACCCATCCTTGACGACTCCCGACACAAAACTCACCGCTTCCCGGGAGTTGAGTTTTTCCTTGAGTTGTCCGGAGAACTCCACGTCCCGCAACTTGAGGGACAAGACATAATTCAATCCCTGGGTTACATCTTCGGCCGCCAGCTTGATGTCCCGGGGCATGAGCCCCCGGTACTCGCAGAACTCGCGGAGGGCGGCGAGGAGCCCCGACTTGAGACCGACCAGATGGGTCCCCCCTTGCGGGGTCGGAATCAGGTTTACAAAACTTTCCGTGACGGCACCGGGCCCGGATCCACCGCTCTCCCAAGCGAGGGCAAAGGCGGCCTCGGCCCGCTCCGACCGGAAATGTCCCACAAAGGGGGTCTCCGGCAGGAGTGCGTGACCGGCCAGGGCCTCTGCGAGGTACGTCGTGAGACCTGCCTCGTAGTACCACCGTTCCGAGCGGCCGCTCGCCTCCTCAACCAGGGTCACCGCAAGGCCGGGCAGAAGGACGGCCTTGGCCCGGAGCAGCGGGATCAGCCGGTCGACGGACAGGTGCGGGTTTTCGAAATAGCGTTCGTTGACCCAGAAGCGGATCCGGGTTCCGGTTTCGCCCCGGGGGACGGGACCGGTACGGACCAGCGGGGAGACGGGTTCTCCATCCGCAAAGGCCATGTGAAACTCCCCTCCCCCGCGGCGGACCCAGACCTCCAGCCGGCGCGAGAGGGCATTGACCACCGAAACCCCGACTCCGTGCAGGCCTCCGGAAAATCCGTACACGGATTCTCCAAACTTGCTCCCCGCATGCAGCACCGTGAGAATGACCTCCACGCCGCTCCGGCCAAGTTCCGGATGCCGGTCGACCGGCATGCCGCGACCATCGTCGGCGACCGTGAGCGAGCCGTCCGCGTGCAGGGTCACTGCCAGGCGATGGGCAAAACCCGCCAGAGCTTCATCAACGCTGTTGTCGATGACCTCCTGGGCCAAGTGATCCGGAGACTGGGTCTCCGTGTACATCCCCGGCCGGCGGCGCACCGGGTCGAGCCCGGTCAACACCTCGAGATCGCTGGAATCGTACCGTGGTTTGCGGGGCACCGGCGGCGCTTCGATTTTCCGGGGGAACTCGGTCAGGACCCGGGCACTTCCAGATCCGAGCGCAGGGCCTGCGCCAGGCGAGCGGGCAGGGGGTCGACCCGTTCCGGATAGCGGGGATCCTCGATCCCGACCGCCAGTGGCGCTCCCGCCCGGGCCGCCTCCAGATCGATGGCCGGCAGGTCGAAACGGAGAAAATGGACGGCTGAAGTCTTCTCCGCGGTCGACCGTTCGAGGTCCGGATCGGCGACCCCCCACAGCGGGGCCCTGGTGCCGACGCGCAGCCAGACCTGGTGTTCGATGCCGACGAGGCGGCGCAGCTCCTGCGTCCTCTCCTCGATCGACTCGTATTCGAGGAAAAGGGTGGCTTTGAGATTGGATCCATCCGGGATGAGCGGGTTGTAGGCGGCCAGCTCGTCCGCAATGGCCTCCGGTTCAAAAATCCGTTCGACCCGCAGCATTTCCTGGACTTGGTACTGAACGGTCAGGCGGTCCTCGAAAACCATGGTCATATGGGGTCCGAGCGCCAACCGCCGCCCCTGCTTGTGCGCCATAACCTGCCTTCTGAAGTCGGGCCGGATCCGGGCGTAGTGCTCCAGGGAATAGAGGTCATCCGGGGTCAGAGATTTCATCGTCCATCCTCCTCCAGGCCATAGGCAAAGGCCAAAAGCCGGAACGGATGCTCGGGTGGAGGGGCGTCCTGCCCCAGACCCTCGTGGATCTGGTCCTGCGCCATGGGACAGTCGCTGGCATAGTGGTCCGGGTGGAATTCGGCGACCCGTCGGACCACCGGCCGGCCGATCTTCACGGCCTTCGCGTGCGACTCCGCCCGCACCGCGTACGTGCCGTCGTGGCCGGAGCAGCGCTCGATCACCTCGAGTTGCGTGCCGGGAACGAGCGCCAGGAGATCGCGGGTCCTGAGGCCGATGTTCTGGACCCGGAGATGACAGGGCACGTGATAGGCCACCTTTCCCAGCGACTGCCGGAAGTCGGTTCTCAAGAGTCCATGGGCGTGGCGCCGCATGAGATAGTCGAACGGATCGACGAACGCACGGGCCACCTGCCGGACGCGTTCGTCACGGGGGTAGAGGAGCGGCAGTTCGCGACTGAACATGAGCACACAGGAGGGGATCGGGGACGTCAGGTCGCAGCCGCGGTCGATGGCATCGAGCAAGAGCGGCAGATTCCGCTCCAGGAGCCGGCCGATCGATCCGCGATCGCCGATTTCAAGCTTGGGCATCCCGCAGCACACCTCCCCATCGACGAGTTCAACCGGAATCCCGTTATGCTCGAACACCCGGGCCAGATCCAGTCCGATCTCCGGACGGTAGTGGCGTCCATAACAGGTGCCAAACAGGGCAATCCGGCCACGCGTGGTCGGGGTGGGCTGGACGGTGCAGTCTCCCTGCGGCTTCCGCCTCTTCCAATACCAGGACAGTGAATGGGCCGAAAACGGCGGCAGCGTCGCCTCGTCATGGATGCCGGTCAGACGCCCGGCCAGGCGGCGGAACGTGGGGCTGCGATTGAGACGGTTCAGCGTACCGGCGACGATCGGAATACCGAAAAACCGCCCGATGGCATCGGGCCCGCTCAAAACCCGGTCGCGCAGCGGGACCTGGCCGTCACGGTACCGCTGCATCTTGGCCCGGAGCATGAGATGGGGGAAATCCAGGTTGAACGGATGGGGGGGGACATACGGGCACTTGGTCATGAAACAGAGGTCGCAAAGATAGCACTCCGCGACCACCTGGCCGAGGTCGGCTTTCCGGAGAGCCCCGATTCCTCCGTCGGGGTTCCGGTCGACGGCATCGAACAGGGTGGGAAAGGCTTCACACAGGTTGAAGCAGCGGCGGCAACCCTGGCAGATCTCGAAAGTCCGCCGCAGCTCCTGTTCGAGTGCGGCGGGATCGAAGAAGGCCGGATCCCCCGTTGCCAAAGGCAACCGTTTCGGAGGCTCGAGCCCGCCCTCGCCCCGTGGGTTCGGGCGGGCTTCATCCATGTCCGGTCTCCCGCGGAATCCGTTCGCGGTGATCCCCGAGGCCCGTGGTCAGCGTCCCAGCGTGTCCAGCGCCTTCTGGAAACGGTTGGCGTGTGACCGCTCGGCCTTGGCCAGCGTTTCGAACCAATCGGAAACTTCCTCGAACCCCTCCTCGCGGGCCACCTTGACCATGCCGGGGTACATGTCCGTGTACTCGTGGGTTTCGCCCGCGATGGCCGAGCGGAGGTTGTCCGCCGTGGGGCCGATCGGCAGGTTGGTGACGGGATCCCCCACGACTTCGAGAAACTCGAGATGCCCGTGGGCATGCCCGGTTTCCCCCTCGGCGGTCGAACGGAAGACGGCCGCCACGTCGTTGTAGCCCTCGACATCCGCCTTGGCGGCAAAATAAAGATAACGTCGATTGGCCTGGGATTCGCCGGCAAAGGCATACTTGAGGTTTTCCTGCGTGCGGGTACCTTTCAGGGCTTTCATGATCCACCTCCGAACTCACGGACTGCTTGGTAAGGGGTTCAGTTTAACCGATTCGCGAGGACGGACTCCATTCCGTCCGTCCGGTCAGTGGCCTGTTGTTGGCGGGCCTTCGCGGTTTCCGGGCCAGCCCCGGAGGACCTCCGCAGGTGGGCATCCGATATACTGGCCCTCCATCCCGGGACAGAAGCCGGTTTGATCGTCACCTCGAGAGGCCACGCTCGTGCCCAAAAACCCGCCGCAACCCGCCACGCCGCAACCCGATCCGGGCGCCGAACCGACCCTGGAGTCGTTCGAGAAGTCGTTGGCACGACTCGAAGAGATCATCCGGCGACTGGAAGACGGGCGCCTTTCGCTCGAGGAGTCGATCCAGTATTTTTCAGAAGGCATGAAACTTCATGCCCAATGCGAGCAGGCACTCAAGGGAGCCCGCCAGAAAATCGATCTCCTGCTTGAGGAGACCGGCCGGAGCATCCCCTGGCCAGGCCCGGCTTCCCCGGACGATCCCCCGTCGTGACGATGTCGGATCCCCTCACGGGACACATCGAAACCGTCCTGGAGCGTCATCTGCCCCCCCCGGTCCCCCCGTTGTCCGTGATCCACGAAGCAATGCGTTATGCCGTCCTGGGCGGTGGCAAACGGTTCCGGCCACGGCTCGCCTACGCCTCGGCGCATCTCATCGGGATCTCCCGGGACCTGGCGGATTTTCCGGCCGTGGCCGTGGAGTTCATCCACGCCTTCTCGCTGATCCATGACGATCTGCCGGCCATGGATAACGACGACTATCGCCGGGGACGTCCGAGCTGCCACCGGGCGTTCGGCGAGGCCATCGCCATTCTGGCTGGCGATGCCCTGCAGGCCCGTGCCTTCGCGGTCCTGAACGCCATTCCCGGAACGCTGGCGGATCCGGCGGCGATCGTCGAAGCCACCCGATTCTTTTCGGAACTCTGCGGCAGTACCGGACTGATCGGCGGCCAGACCCTCGATCTCGATCCCCTCCATCAACCGCGGACGCTTGAGGAACTCACGGACATGCACGAACGGAAAACCGGCGCCCTGATCCGCGCCGCCGTTCTGCTGCCGTGCCTGCTCACCCCGCACCGGATGCCGGACACACAAAGCCGTCTGGACCGGATGGCACAGGCTCTGGGACTGGCGTTCCAGATCCGGGACGACATCCTGGATGCGACCGCCGATCCGGAAACGCTCGGGCGGACTCCGGGCGGAGATGCAAGCCGGGGGCGGGCCACCTTCGTCACGCTGCTCGGCCTGGACGACGCGCGCCGAAGGCTTGCTGCAACCCTCGAGGAATGCCGGTCCACCCTGGCCGGCTTCGGAGAACGCGCCGGGATGCTCGAAACCCTGGTCGGCAATCTGTCCGCCGAATCCATCCCCGCGTGACCTGTCAGCAGCCCTGACAGCCACGGGGTTTGCCGATAGAATTTCGTGTGTTGCCCTGTTTCCACAACCCCGGGCCGGGAGCCCTTCCCCCGACCGAACTTCTCCGGAGAGGAATTCCCCATCCCCGATGACCACCCCGGCCGCCCCCCCAGCCCTCCTTCCGACGGCACCGATTCCGGATGTCCAGTCGGCCAGTGACCCACGCGGCCTCGACCTGGACGAGGTCGGGATCCGGCAACTCAAACTACCGGTCGGGATTCCGGAGCGGACCGGGGGCCGGCAGATGTCCGTCGGAACCTTCACGCTGGCCGTATCGCTGGCCGCCGACCGGCGCGGCATCCACATGTCCCGCCTGGTGGAGATCGTGCACGACCTAGCCCCGAACTTCACCCCGGACCGGGCCCTCGCGGCGCTCGAGGACATGTCCCGGCGGGAGGAGGCGGACCGGGCGCGGCTCGAGGTGGTTTTTCCCTTCTTCCGGCGCAAGAAGGCCCCGGTCAGCGGCCGTGAGAGTCTCCTGGACTATACCGTGACCTGGACCGGGGCAAGGTGCGCGGCCGCCCCGTCCGGCTGGTCCTGGATCCTCGCGGTTCCGGTCACCACCCTGTGCCCCTGTTCCCGGGAAATTTCACTCTACGGGGCCCACAGCCAGCGTGCGCGGGTCACCCTGGCCCTCACCCCGCAAACCGCCGTGGATATCGAAACCGGACTGGATCTGGTTGAAGCACACGCCTCGGCTGAACTCTTCGCGCTCCTCAAGCGATCCGACGAAAAATACGTCACCGAGCGGGCCTTTGAACGCCCCCGTTTCGCCGAGGACCTGGCCCGGGACATCGCCTGCGCCCTGCGCGACGACCGGCGGTTCACGCATTTCCGGGTGACCGTCGAGAACTTCGAGACGATCCACAACCACTCGGCGTTCGCGAGTGTCTCGAGGCCTTCCGAGGACTAGGAAACCGGCAAAGAAGCAGCCGCGCGGGAACGGGAAAGGCGGGCGATCAGGTTCTTCAGGAACACACGCGTAAAATGGAGTTGCGTCGCCAGCGAGGCCTGCTCCATCAACGTTGCGTTGACGGAAAAAATTTCGACCGCCTCCTCCGCGACAATCGTGACCGAACGCTTGGCCGGGGTAACAAACCCGATCTCACCGAAGCAGTCACCAGCCTGCAACCCCCCGAGCCGCCGGCCTGCCTGTTCCACACGGACCTCGCCCGAGACAATCACGAAAAAACTTTCATCGACCTCGCCTTCCGAGACGATTCGTGATCCCGGGGCATAACTCGACCAGTGGCCAGCCTTGAGAATTTCGTAGATCTCGGGATAGGTGAAATCGTTGAAAAACCGCATGCGCCGGAGCAGATTGAAACGTTCACGTTCTTTGAGCTCTTCGGAGACGGCCTCGAGGTTGTGGGAGACCCCGACGAGCGCAGCCGCCAGCTCGAAGCCGCGCTGGTAGCGCTTCTCCGGACGCTTGGCCAGCGCCTGGGCCACGATATCGTCGAGAAGGAGGGGAATTTCCCGTCGCAGCTGGCCCAAGGGCGGAGGCGAGGCGTAGAGAATCTGGTGCAGAAGCCCGCTCAAGGTTTCATCTTCGTAGGGACGCCGTCCGACCAAGAGCTCGTAGAGCAGGACCCCCAGGGCGTAGAGATCGGTCTGGGCGCTGGCCCTCCCCTGCCGGATGAGTTCGGGGGCCATGTAGCTCGGGGAGCCCACCAACCGGGCTTTGGTCTTGGGAGAAAGCGGTTCATCCTTGAAATCCACCGTGTGGAGCGCAATGCCGAAATCAATGAGATACACTTCCCCATCCGGGGTCCGGAGCACGTTGCTCGGCTTGATATCCCGGTGGATGACGTCCAAGCGGTGCGCGTATTCCAGCGCACGAGCCAGTTTGAACACCACCTCCACAACCGTCGCCACGGGCAGCAGGCGGTCGAGGCTCGTCCACGCCCTCAGTGACTCGACGCCGGGCAGATAATCCGTCACGACATACCCGAACCCGCCTTCTTCACCTGCATCCAGGATGGGCAGGATGTTGGGATGGCGAAGACGGCCGGCGACCTTGGCCTCGTTGAAAAACTGCTGGCGGAGGGATTTGTCCCCCTCCCGGCCGGGCTCCTCCTCCAGACGGTACAACTTGACCGCCACATCCCGATCGAGGTAGGGATCGTGGCTCAACAGCACTTGGCCCGTGCTGCCGGCACCCAGTTTGCGGCCCAGCACATATTTGCCGACGCGGTTCAAAAGCTGGGTACCCTTGGGTTCCGCTGTATTCATGAAATGACCTAATGAATTCGCACGAACAGAGACAAGAACAACCCCGCAACCAGTCCCGCAGCGAGATCGTCCGCCATAATCCCCCACCCGTTCCGCCCCTTCCGGTCGATCCATCGAATGGGTCCGGGCTTCAGGATATCGAAGAATCGGAACAAAAGGAACCCGACGCTCCAATTGAGCAGTCCCATCGGAGCAAACCCCAGGGTCAGGAGTTGACCGGCAATCTCGTCCCAGACGACCATCGGCGGATCGGACAGGCCCAAGCGCCGGGCGGCCAGCCCGGTCAACGGCACGCCGATCGCCACGCACAGCCCGAATCCGACCCAATAAACCCCGGAACCTCCCGTCCGGAGAAGCACCGCCAGCGGCACCGCAATGAGACTCCCCCACGTTCCCGGTGCCCCGCGGATCCAGCCGACCCCGCCGCCCGTGGCCAGCCAGAGCACCGGATCCCTGAACAGACGGTGCCCCATCCCCCGGCCGGCCGGATCACCGGGGGCTGGGTCGGACATGACGGGCTCGCGGGACTTTGTTGCGGAAGTGATCGTATCCCTGCATCCGGATCGGATGGATCCTCCTGGCCATCACTCCCTGACAGCGGATCCCGGGACCGGGAACGATCCGCCCAATGGCCCGGCACTCCAAGTTCCGGGAGCGGATCCGGCGTTGCAGGGCCGGCCATTGCCGGGACCCGACCGTAAAACACAGCACGTAGTCGTCGCCCCCCCAGAGCGCCCGTTCGAGCCCCTCAAGATCTTCTGGGTCACAGCCCAGGCGGTCGAGCCGGATCTCCGCTCCGAGAGGACGGTTCTCAAGCAGGTGCCCCAGATCCTGGATCAGTCCATCCGAGATGTCGATCGCGGAATGGGCAAAGTCGCGCAGCAGCGGAATCCATTCCAGCGCTGGATGGGGATACAGGAACGGAACCAAGGTGGCCCCTCGTCTTTGCCCCCGCCGCCAGGCCGCGAGACCGGCGGCGGCACGACCCAAAGCTCCGGTCACACAGACCCAATCACCGGGCCGCCCCCCCGTCCGGGTCACCGCCTGTCCCCGGGGGACACAACCCACGACCGTGACGGTCACCGCGAGCGGCCCCCGTACGGTATCGCCGCCGACCAGGGCGATGCCGGCCTCCGCCGACAGCGTGGACAGCCCCTGGGTGAAACCGCGGAGCCACCGCGCCGATGCGGAAGGCAGGCTGAGCGCCAGCGTGTACCAGAGCGGGTCTGCCGCCATGGCGGCCAGGTCGCTCAGATTGACAGCCAGCGCCCGATGTCCGATCGCCCGCGGCGAGCAGTCCGTGGGGAAATGAACACCCGACAGCACGGTGTCCGTGGCCATCACGAGGTCGCAACCGGAAGGCGGAACAAGGACAGCCCCGTCATCCCCAATCCCCAACCGGACCGAGGCGTCGGCCGGACGGGACAGGGGTTTGAAAAACCGGTCGATCAACTGGAACTCATCCATGCCGGGAGCCCTCCCGCGGCCCCCGCAGCCTGCGCGCGACCTGATCCAAGACCCCGTTGATGAAACGGTAGCTCTCCTCTGCGCCGTATTGCTTGGCCAGCTCCACCGACTCGTTCAGGATGACCGGCACATCCACATCCGGTGCGAAACCGAGTTCGAAGCACCCCATCCGGAGAATGGCCTTCTCCACCGGGTCAATCTGGGCTGCCGGTCGGTCCAGAAACGGTTCGTACCAACGATCGAGTTCCCCGGCATGCGACTCGACGCCCTGAATCAGCCACTCGAAGTAGCTCCGGTCGAAAACCCTGGGCTCCTCCGCAATCCAGTCTCTCGCTTCCTCATCCAGGGCGCTGTCGACGAACTGCCTCCAGTAAAGCGCCTGAAGCGCGTGGGCACGGGCCCCGAACCGCCGCCCATGTCCGGATCCCGGGCTCATGTCCGGGACGAATCCGACCGGACCTGCTCACGGAGAGCCATCATCACGAGTGCGGCCTCGGCCGACTCGATCCCCTTGTGCCCGGCCTTCCCGCCGGACCGTTCGAGAGCCTGTTCCCAGGTATCCGTCGTGAGCAGACCCAGAATCACCGGCACGTTCTCGTCAAGCCCCACGGTCATGAGTCCGTCCGTCACGGCCCGTGCCAGATGGCGGTAATGATCGGTTTCCCCGCGGATGACGGCCCCCAGCGCAATCACGGCGTCAGGGCGGTAGCGCCGGACCAAGGCCTGAGCCGCCCACGGCAACTCCCAGGCACCCGGGACCCGGATCAGGATGCGGCGCTCCTCTTTAAGACCCGCCACCTCCAGGGTACCCAGGCAACCGCCCAGCAGGGACTCCACAATCCCTTCGTTGAACCGGCTGGCTACGATCCCGATCCGAACCATCGGGAACCCGTCGGCCGGGCGGGTCACGGAGGGGGGAGGCGCAAGAGGGCGGGACATGACCGGGTAACCGGTGATGGAGAGAACGGGAGTTCAGTATAGCGCCCAGAGCGGATCCTGTCTCAATCAGAGGCTTCCACTGGCGTTTCCGGACAGATATTCGGTCACCTCCAATCCGAATCCGGACAGTCCGAGCATGATTTTGGGAGCCGACAGGACCCGCATCCGGCGAACGCCGAGATCGCGCAGGATCTGGGCACCCACCCCGTACGTGCGCAACACTGTGCGGCTTGAGGGGTCCGTTTCCTCCCCGGACCATCCGCCCTCCAGACGCCGGATCAGGGCCAGGGTGTCCTGGGACGGCCTCAGGACGACGAGAATGCCGTCCTCGCGGGCAATTCGCTCGAGGGCCGCCGCAAGCGGCCAGCCAAAACCCGGACCCGTGAGATGCAGCAGGTCGGTCAGGGAATTTTCGACGTGGACACGCACCAGAGTGGGCGCCTCGGTCCGGACCGCGCCGTGCCGGAGGGCAAAATGGACCGTCAGTTCCAGGTGATCCTCATAGGCCACGAGCGTGAACGGCCCGCATTCCGTCATCACTTCCTTCTCGAGGACGCGGGCGACCGTCATTTCACGGGCCATGCGGTAGCGGATCAGATCCGCGATCGTCCCGATCCGGAGTCCATGGCGTTGCGCAAAACGTTCGAGCTCGGGGCGGCGGGCCACGCTGCCGTCCTCGTTCAGGATTTCGACAATGGCCGCCGCAGGCTCGAACCCCGCCAGCCGGGCGAGGTCCGTACTGGCTTCGGTATGTCCGGCCCGGGCCAGGACACCACCGGGTTGCGCCATGATCGGGAAAATGTGCCCGGGCTGGACGATATCCTGGGGGCCAGCGCCGTCGGCGACGGCGGTCCGGATCGTATGGGCCCGGTCATGGGCGGAAATGCCGGTCGTGACCCCACGGGCCGCCTCGATCGAGACCGTAAACCGGGTCCCGTAACGGGTCTGGTTGTCCTGGACCATGAGCGGGAGACGCAGCCTCTCGCACCGTTCCCGCGTCATCGGCAGGCAAACCAGCCCACGCCCGTACTGCAACATGAAATTGATCGCATCGGGCGTGACCTGGCTGGCCGCCAGCATGAGATCCCCTTCATTCTCGCGGTCCTCATCGTCCATGACGATCACCATCTCGCCGCGGTGGAGCGCCTCGATCAGTTCCTCGGTCGTATTCAGGGCCACGGGAGACTCCAGAAATGGGTCGGGCACCGGATGGGCCGCCCGCAAAGTGTAGGGCATCTTCCCAATGCCTGCCATTCGCGGGCCCCGTCCACAGGGTTCCCGGCAGACCCGCCGGCAGAGGGAATCCCTTACACTGGGCGGGAGCCGCGCGGGACCCTCCCATGATCCGACCCATCCAGAGCCACTATCCCGACGAGTGGAGCCACTGTTACGGCTGCGGCCGCCTCAATGAAAAGGGATATCACATCCAAAGCGTCCAGGGAGAGGCCGGGATCACGGTCTGCGAGTTTCGCCCCGAACCCTGGCATACCGCGCTGCCGGGTTACGTCTATGGTGGTCTTCTGGCCTCGGTCATCGACTGCCATGCGACCGGGACTGCAGCCGCCCACGCGCACCGGCTGGAGGAGGAACACGAGCGGCATCCCTACCCGCGTTTCGTCACCGCCTCCCTCACCATCGACTTTCTCAAGCCGACCCCGCTGGCCCCGTTCCGGGTCGAGGGCAGGATTCTGGAACACCAGGGGCGTCGGATTGTCGTGGCCTGCACGGTCGGGGGGGGTGCCCACCTCCTCAAGACGGTCGAGGCCCGAATCACCGTGGTCCGCATCCCGGACAGCGGATGGCCGGCGACGGCCTCCCTGGGCTGAGCCGGGGAAGCCGTCCCGTGTCCCCTCATGTGCTCCTTTCGATCCTCAATCTCGGTCCCGCTTTCACCCACCTGGTCCATGCGTACCGCGCCTGGGTCTACCCGGTCCTATTCCTCATTCTCTTTGCCGAGACCGGGCTCGTGATCCTGCCGTTCCTGCCCGGGGATTCCCTGCTTCTGGTGGCCGGCACACTGGTCGCCCAGGGCACCCTGTCGGCAGCGCCGGCGCTGATCGCCCTGTTGTCGGGCGCCATTTTGGGCAATCTGTCCAACTATGTTCTAGGCACCTGGGCCGGGCCCAAGGTCTTCCACAATGAACGGTCACGCTGGTTCAACCCCCGTCACCTCCACGAAGCCCGTGATTTTTTCCAGCGTTACGGGGCTTCCACGATCGTGATCGGCCGTCTCATTCCGATCATCCGCACGTTCGTTCCCTTTGTGGCTGGAATCGGACGGATGAGCTGGCCGCGTTTCCTGATCTACACGCTCTTGGGCGGCGGTCTCTGGGTCGGATTGCTTTTCGGTGCCGGCTATTCCTTCGGGAATGTGCCCGTGGTGCGCGCGAACCTTCCCTGGGGTCTCCTGGCCATCGGGGTGCTCTCGGTCATTCCCGTGGCCGTGCACGGGCTCCGGAGGCGCCGGCGCGGGAAGGTATTCCGGAAGCCCGACCCAATCGCGCCGGGGGCTCAGGATTCCTGACGGGAGAACCGCGGGGCGGCGGCCTTGCCGGGGCCACGGACCGGCAGGCCGGCCCCCGGACCCGGCGCCGTGTTCTGCATCTCGAGCACGACCCGCCAGTGGCCAGCATGACGTTTCCACAGCGTGACATAACTGCCGTAAATGACGGTGGGATGACCACTCGTCGTCCGTCCAGTCACCTTGTAATCCCCCCAACTCATCCCGAGCCGCCCCCGCTTCGTAGACAGGGCGCGGTACGGATACCAGGTCAGGTGGGAGGGCACTCCTGGCGGGAGCTCGGAAAGAATCCGGTGTCGGCCGTGGATGGGCTCGGCCCGCGCGGCGATGAGTAGGGCGTTGGGAAGAAAGTACCGATGGTAGGCCCACGGCAGGCCATGGTCGACGGCGGCCCGGGCAAAAGCCCGATCCGTTTTCAGGATCGAGAGTTCACGCGAACGGCGCACCATCTGAGGGGAGGACGTACATCCGCCCAGAAGCAGCCCCGTGCCAACCAGCAATAGAAAGGGCACGTCCTTTTTGAATCTTGGCGTCACGGCGAACTCGACCGGCCAGCGGGAACTCCCCTCCGGCATTATAGGCATTATATCGGGAATCCGCACGTGAGCCAACGGGGCCGGGGCATGGCCAGTCCCGGGTCCCGCCCTCCTCCCCCACGCGCGCCCGAGCGAGGAAGCGGGCCATGAAACGCTTTGGGTCCGGGCCAAGGCCAATGCAATGGTCCGCTCGCCCGATCGACCGGAGGCCGTCCGTCATCGGCCGCATCGTGCGCGAAACCTTCCCCGGTGGGGTCGGCATCAACACCACCCGGCTCCGGTCCCTCCACGGCGGCCTGCTATTCGAGGCGTCGGCGAATCCGGCATCGGCAACGGCCACTGATTTTTCGGCTTCCGGGCCTTCAACCACGAACGTGCGATCCTCGGGGACCGGCTGCACTCGTCCGGTTTTTGTGTCCGCCCGACACCCGGCGGGTCCGCAAACGGATCGACGCGCTCCGGAAACTGGCCTGACCGGTACGGATCCGCCCCGCCCCGCCATCCTCTCGAGGTTTGCATCACCCGGTAGAGGCCGCTAGACTGAAATCATGGCCCTCACCCTCGCCCCGCGACCCCACAGCAACTCCCACGCCCGGCTTCACCACGTCCTGACGGAGCTTTCGTCGATTCTGGTCGGAAAGGACGAAAAAATCCGCCTGGCCCTGACCTGCCTTTTAGCTGGCGGTCACCTTCTGATCGAGGACATTCCCGGGGTGGGCAAGACGCTTTTGGCCCGGGCCCTGGCGCGCATCCTGGGACTACCCTTCCACCGCATCCAGTTCACGAGCGATCTCCTGCCGGCGGATATCATCGGCGCCTCGGTTTTCGACCCCGAGACGCGCACCTTCCGGTTCGATCCGGGTCCGCTGTTCACCTCGCTCCTGCTCGCCGACGAAATCAACCGCGCCACTCCCCGCACCCAAAGCGCGCTCCTCGAGGCCATGGAGGAAAACCAGGTGACCGTCGAGGGCGAAACCCGCCCCCTGCCCCGGCCTTTTTTTGTCATCGCCACGGAAAACCCCCTGCAGCAGGCCGGAACTTACCCGTTGCCAGAGTCCCAGCTGGACCGGTTCCTCATGTGCCTCACGCTCGGCTACCCGGATCCCGAATCCGAAGCCCGGCTCTGGCGGGGGCTGGATCCCGAACAACACCTGAACCAGCTCAACCCAATCCTCGATGCGGACGAGGTACGGTCCCTGCAGGCGCAGATCGAAGCCCTGCCGGTGGCCAATCCCGTGATTGCCTATCTCGGCCAGCTCATCACGCGAAGCCGAGAGTCCGGGCAGTTCGACTGGGGGCTCTCCCCGCGCGGCGGGCTGGCTCTTCTCTCCGCCGCCAAGGCCCACGCCTGGCTCGCCGGTCACAGCAGCCTCTGGCCCGACGATCTTCAGGCCGTTTTCTGCGCGGTCACCGCGCACCGGCTGGAGCCGGGCCGCGCAACGCTCGCCCGGCGCGAATCGATCGAGTCGTTCCTGCGCACCGTCCCCGTTCCCTGAGGATCCCCATGGCAAAACCGATCCTCCGACCCCGACAGGAGTGGCCGGATGCGGCCCCCATCCCAGCCGGCGCTCACGACCCCACGTCCCGCCCAGTGCACGCCATCCGTTACCGCAAGACCTATATCCTCCCCACCCCCTTCGGCCTGTCCTTCGCGCTCATGCTGGCCGCCCTTTTTCTCGGCGCCATGAACTACAACAACAACATGGCCTTCCTGCTCACCTTCCTGCTGGCCGGAATCGCCCTCCTCAGCATGTCGCGGGTCCACGGCAATCTGGTCGGACTCGTCATCCATCCCACCGATCCGGCACCCGTTTTCGCCGGCGAGACGCTGTACCTGGCCATCACCATCGAAAATCCCAGGGCCCTCCACCGCCGCGGCCTCGTTCTGCGTGGCTCCCGCGGATCCGAACCCGGAAAGGCGGTCGACCTCCCGGCCCACGGCTCGACCGTCCTCACCGTGTCCGTGCCGACCCGGACACGCGGATGGCTTACCCTGACCCACCTGCGCCTCGAGTCACGCCAGCCCTTCGGACTCTTCGTGGCCTGGGCCCCACTGCCGCAGTCACAACGGGTTCTGGTCTACCCCGCCCCGGCCCACCCCCCCCGCCCCCTTCCACCCGCAGCCGGATCCGTGCCGGGGCGGCCAGCCCCGCCCAACGTCGATGATTTCCAGGGATTGCGGAAATACCGGCCCGGCGATGCCCGCCGCCACATCCACTGGCCGGCCTACGCGCGGGGGCGCGGACTCCTCACGAAGCGCTTCGAGACCCCCCCGGCCGAACCCCGCCTGTTGCGCTGGCAGGATGCCCCGGGCAGCGTGGAAGAACGGCTGTCCCATCTGACCCGCTGGATCCTTGAACTCGAGTCCGCCGCTTGTCCCTACGGGCTCGTGCTGCCCAACGCGCAAGAACCCCCGCAATGCAACCCCCGCCATCACCAACGTTGTCTCACAGCACTGGCCCTCTACCCGGAGCCGCCCCCGTGAGACCGTGGCGCTCCGGGGCGGATCCCGTCGGCCCCGCCCGCTCTCCTTTGCCCGGACTTTTCATCGCGCTCGGCCTCGTTTGGCTTCCCCTGTTCCGCGAACTGCCAGCCTGGATGGTCGGGGCCGCTTTCCTGCTCCTGATCGCTCGCTGGCGCCTGCCGTGGCCTGGGAAGCGCCCGTTGTTCTGGATCCGCCTGCTCCTGATCGGTGCGGGGCTCGTCCTGGTTTTGGCCACCTTTCATGGATTGAACGGAGCCCTCCCGGGTGCCGCACTCCTCCTGCTCATGGCCTCCCTCAAGGCCCTCGAAAGCACCTCGATGCGGGATCTCCGGATTCTCGTGCTGATCGGCTATTTTGAAATTGGTGCCGATTTCTTCCTGAGCCAGGCGCCGCTCCTCGCCCTGTACCTCGCCATCGTCACGCTGTTCCTCACGACGACGTGGCTGGGATTCGAATCCCCACCGGATGCAAGAGGACCGTGGTCCGCCTGGCCGGAAGCCTTGAGCTACCTGGCGCGGGCCCTGCCCACCGCCCTCATTCTCTTTTTCATCGTCCCCCGGATCCCGGGCCCGCTCTGGGGGCTCGGCCCCACCTCGACCCATCCGCTCGGGCTGCCCCGCCATCTCGATCCCGGTTCCCTGAGCCGGATCGTCCTCTCCCACCGGATCGTTTTCAGGATCCATTATCTGGGCCCGCCACCCCCCCGCGGCGAGCGCTACTTCCGTGGTCCGGTGTTCAACCGCTTCACCGGAACCACCTGGCTACCCGGGCGGACGGCCCGGCTCCCCCCACCCCGCGCCACGCACCTCCATGGCCCGACCTACCACTACCGGATCACGCTGGAACCGACCGGAACCCGTGCGCTTTACGCTCTTGATTTCCCGGTCGATTGGTCCATCGGCGCCCGTCTCAACTCGCTCTTCGAACTGAGAACGCCCTTCCCGATCCGCCATCTGACCCGGTATGAGGCCATCTCCGATCCCGGCCTCCGCATGGAGCACCTGCCTGCCATGACCCGGATGCGCGACTTGGCCCTGCCTTCCGGAGCGAATCCCAGGAGCCGGGCCCTCGCCCTCCAATGGCGGAAAGAAAATCCCAGTCCCTCGGCCATCGTGGCCCGGGCCCTGTCCTACTTCCATGACCGGCCGTTCTACTACACGCTGCACCCGCCCCGTCTCACCCCGGTCAATCCGATCGATGATTTCCTCTTCCGGACTCGGCGCGGGTTCTGCCAGCACTACGCTTCTGCTTTCGCTTTTCTCATGCGCGCAGCCGGCATCCCGGCCCGCGTCGTCGCCGGCTTTGTCGGCGGGCACGACAATGCCGTCGGGGATTTTTACGTGATCCGCGAATCGGATGCCCACGCCTGGGACGAAGTCTGGATCCACGGCCGGGGCTGGACGCGCGTGGATCCCACCCAGGCGGTCGCGGCCAGCCGGGTCAGCCCAGGCACCCGGGCCCTCCTGTCGGGCCGCCTCCGCCTGGCCGGACTGGAGTTGCCCGACCAGGGACTCTGGCTCCGGCTGCGGACCAACTGGGATGCCTTCGACGCTCTCTGGGACCGCTGGGTCCTGGCTTATGACTCCCGACTCCAGCGACGGATTCTCAACGACATGGGGTTCGGAGTGGAGCAGACGGCCGAGTGGCTTGGATTCATCCTGCTGGCACTCGGTTTCCCTTTCCTGTTGAGCCGCCTGCGGTGGCCGGACCGGTCCCGAACCTCGAGGCGGGCCGAGGAAAAGGCGTGGCGCGCCATTCTCCGCCGGATGCGGCCCTGGGGTGAACCTTGGCCGTGGGAGCCACCCATGGCATTCGCCGTCCGCCTGAGCGGTCGGCTCGTTCCCGTGAAAAGCCAGGACTTGCTGTCCCTGGCCCATCACTACTCCGATCTCCACTACCGGAACGATCCCCCGTCCGAAGAGGTCCGCCGCTTTACCGATCAGGCGGCTCGCTACGACCCCGGCTCGGGCCCGGACCCGGCGAAGCCGGGCCCTGCCGGGAAGCTGGGTTAACGGGGATCCCAGGAATCGGGCGGAGGGGCTAGCACCGACCAGTTGTGACATTCGCTGGACCTTGGCCCAGGTAGCCGGTCCATCGTCCCGTTTCCACTTCCCGCTCATCGAACCGCGCGGGCACCGCTCTTGATATGCGCATAAATAATGTCCTACACTGTCTTCCGCGGGTGGGCGTGGATCGGCGCAGCGTGCGGCGCTGGAAAGCCGTGTGGCGGCGCGGCGTTGAAAGCCAAGCCCACGCCGGGGCGCCCCGCAAAACTCGACGAGGGCCAACGCAAGCAATTGGAACGCTGGCTGCTGAAGGGAGCGCAGACTGTGTTTGCCAGCGATCGTTGGACCTGCCAGCGGGTGGCGGCGCTGATCGAGCGGCGGCTGGGAGTAGCGTACCACGCCCGACAGGTGCCGCGCGTGCTACGCTCGCTGGGGTGGGCGCTCCAGAGGCCCGCACGCCGGGCGGTGGAGCGTGATGAGGTGGCCATCCAGCACTGGATCAAGCATGACTGGCCGAGGGGAAAAAACGCCCGGCGGCTGAACGCCTGGATCGCGATCGGGTGCGGACGTATTTCCGTCTGTACCCGGACACCGACCTGGCACGGCGAGGAAGTCATCGCCTTTCTGCAGGCGCTCAAGCGTCACCTAGGCACGGGGTATCTGGTTTGGGATCATCTGCAGGCCCATCGAGCAGGTCCCACTCCGGGCTTTCTCGATCGGACACCGGCGATTCGTCAAACGTACTTTCCCTCGTACGCACCCGGGCTCAATCCGGTTGAATCCGGCTGGAACTGGCCCGTGCAATCCGGTTCGGCTCAAACCGAGATTGCATGAATACTTTTATCGCAACCGCACCATAACGGATTCCGGGTGCAGGAACGGCTTTTGGCAACCGCTGCAGTTGCACGAAATCCTTGTTTGTGTCAAGGTAAACGGCCTGTTCCGATCGATCCATGGAATTCTCGCATGAGCCATCCAACGATCTTGAAGGATGTGCTTTGGGGATTTCGCCCATCTCAGACGAGGATCGCTTCTTTTTCGTGACACCCATCTCGGCAACGTCAATGACCCGCATGAAAATTTTGCTCCCAGTAGCCGCCAGCCTCTTACTGGCCGGTGTCGCCGGTGCCATGACGCGAGGGTTGCCCGTGACGGTGGCGACCGTCAAACCCGCACGGTGGCACAGGCTCTTTCACACGCTGGCCAGAATTCGCAGCAATAACCAGATCACCTTGACAGCGCCGGTCGGGGGCCGGGTTCAGGGCCCCTTCCGGCGACCGGGTCTTGTCCAGGCCGGTGCGATCCTGATGCGGATCGCACCGGTTGGCCTGCATGCCCAAATCGCGGCTGCCCGAGCCCAGGAGCTCTACGCGCGCACCAAACTGGCACGCTACAGCCGCCTTCTTTCGCGAGGACTTGTTGCACGCGAGTTGGTGGACAATCTGAGACTCGCGCTTGCTGAAGCCCGGGGTCAACTGCGCTCGCTTAAGGCGGAGGCCGCAGCCCAGACCCTGCGCGCACCCTTCTCGGGGACCCTTCGGTATCTCGTCGCCCCAGGGGCCATCGTTCCAACCGCCCTGCCGATCATGACCCTGATGGGCCGCGGGCGAATCTGGGCCGAAGCGCTGGCCCCTCCCACTGTCTCAAGACGAATCCATGCCGGCGGCCGAGTGTTTCTGAATACCGGTCACTGGCAGGGTGTGGGGACCATCCGCAATATCGGCAATCGCGCGAGCCACTATGGTTTGGTGCGTGTTTATATCGACCTTCCCTTGGCCGATCCTTTGCTGCCGGGGCAGTGGCTCCATTGCGAGATTCCTGTCGAGTCCGGACACGCGTTTCGCCTGCCCGTACAAGCTATCGTCATGCGGGGCAATCGCAGCTTTGTATTCATTGTCCAGCAGGGTCGGGCCGTTCCAGTGCCCGTTAAACTTCTGACCAGTCATCAAAGCGAGGCCTTTGTTCAGGGGTTGTTGCATGGGGGGGAGGAGGTCATTGTGACCGGCAACACACGACTCAGTCCGGGGAGCGCAGTCGAGATTACCCACTGATGCAACGCTACCTCGCATTCCTCTGGGGCAACCGGTTTACGGCACTTCTGCTTCCCGTTCTGGTCTTTGCTGCCGGATTCCTGGTTTACCGCGCGCTGCCTAAAAGTATTTTCCCGGACGTTGCCTTTCCTAAGGTAGCGGTTTTGGTGCACACGGACAATCTCCCGGTCCGGTTCATGCTCCTGGAGGTGACCCGCCCGCTGGAGCAGGTGGCCAAGGGGGAACCCGGAGTCCGCCTCGTACGCTCACAAACGGGCAATGGATTGACCAAGCTCCATGTGTACTTTGCACGGGGGACCAATCCCGAGCTTGCCTACCTCATGCTGCAGGCCCGACTTGCGGCTGTCACATTACCTGCCGGCGCCGTCATCAGTGAGCGCCTCATGATGCCCAATATCTATCCGTTGGCGGAATACGGTCTCGTTTCCAACCGCTATAACAGCTCAGCCATGATGCCGACTTTCGCTTTCGAAGTACGGCCGGCACTCCTCGCTTTGCCGGGCGTCTACGAAGTCAACGATACCGGACGCGGCTGGCCCGAGGTGGATGTCAATCTCCGCGAACGCCGATTAGCGCAATATCACCTCAAGGCATCCACGGTGACGCGCATCCTGAGGGCAGACCAAGGCCCATTCTTCTCTGGTGTACTCAATATCTTCCACGAGCAATTTCTTTTGGCCACCACGCCGCGACCGGAAAACCCAAGAGATCTGGCTGCGTTGAACCTGCCGCTTGGACCACGTGCCGCAGGAAGTTATACCCCTCCCGATGAACTGTCGGGTCCGGAGCCTCTGGTCAGTACAGCGGGACCCGCCGGTCTGCAACACACCCCCTTGGCTCTCGGGGATCTCGCAACGATCCACATCCGCCCGCCGCCTCTCGTGAGAGAAGCGGCCATCGCTGGCTGGCACCATGCATTGATCATCGATGTGTCCGCCGATCGGGGCGTGAACGAAGTCGGCGTGGCTCGTGCGACCGCCGCCCGAATTGCCCGCCTGCGATCCCATCTGCCGTCCGGGATCCACCTCGTACCCATTTACAATCTGAGTCATCTCATTGAATCCAGTCTGCGGGACGTTTGGATGGCGCTGCTGCTTGGAAGCTGGATCGCCTGGCTTGTGGTGCTGATTTTTTTGGGGCGATGGGATGCAGCGCTGGCGACTCTGACCGTCGTGCCCTTGTCGGTTGCGGGAACACTCCTCGTTTTGCATGCGTTTGGATTCGGAATCAACATTATGACCCTGGGCGGTATCACGGCTGCGATCGGAGCGCTGGTCGATCATGCCATCGTGGTCATGGAGCGCGGCCTCCACGGTCCCCGCGAGGGCAGTGCACATGAACGCCGTCAACATGCGTTGCTGCGCGTGGGTGAGATTCTGCCTCTGATGACAATGGCCACGATTACATCGTGTGTGATCTTTATCCCGCTGATTTTCCTTTCGGGAACGATCGGCCTGCTGTTCCGCGACATGGCCTTCGCGGTCATCATTGCTCTCATCACCTCGCAGATCGTCGCCCTGGTGCTCACGCCCCTGCTGACCCTTTGGATTGCCCAGTGGCCGCGGCGACCCCATCGGCTTCCGGGCGAGCAGGCACTCCGGCGCGGATACGGCAAGCTCCTCGTCAGTGGCATGCGGAAACCCTGGCTTGCCGTTCCGGTGATTGTGATTCTGGCGGGGGGAGGGTTTTTGGCCATTCTGAACCTCCCAACGGCCTTTTTGCCTCATTGGGATGAGGGAATTTTTGTCGTCCCATTTCGTACGCCGGTTGGTAACGGCGTTCGAGAAACCACCCGCGTCGGACGTGATCTCATGGCAGCGGCTTTGCATAATCCCAATGTGAGGCGCGCATCTCTTGTGATCGGACGGGGCTTTGGGAACCGGTATGCCACGCCGAACAAGGGTGGACTGGTTATCGTACTCAAAAACAATCACCGAGACAGTACGCGGCAGGTGATGGCGCAGTTGCGTCATGTATTCCGCGCGACGGCTCCGGATCTTACCACTCTTGAGACCATGCAGATCATGATCAACCGTCTGGGGAATCTATCGGGATCTCACGCTCCACTCCAGATCCAGCTCTTTGGATCCAGTTCGCTCACACTCAGGGCGGATGGGCGACGCCTCTTTTCGGCCCTGCGCCGGAGTCATGATTTTGAGTCACTCGTTTTCAAATCGCCCTCGGCAGGCCCCGAACTTCGCGTCACGCCCAAAACACTGGCTGTACTTTATGGACTCACGCCACTGGCGATCGCTCATTCGTTGAAGACCGACTTTTGGGGACGCCGAGCGGGCTTTCTCACCCGGGGAGAGCAGATCCTGCCGATTCGCGTAAAAGTGATACCGTCCTCGCCGACCGGACCCGGTAACCTGAGTCAGGTGCCGGTACGGCTTCCGGGAGGTACGTACACGACGCTCGGCAGGGTGGCCCATGTCGGCCTTCAGGGAATCGTTCCCTATATCACTCACCAGAACCTTGTTCCTTATTCATTGATCAAGCTGAACCCGAAGCCGGGAGAGGGACTGAGCGGGGCTGCCGCCAAGGCACAGACCATCATCCGAGCCATGCATTTCCCTCCGGGCATCAGTCCGGTCATCGGAGGTTATTACCGTCAACAGAAGAAAAGCTTCGGGCAAATGATTCTGATCCTGGCCGGAGCACTCTTTCTGCTCCTGATCCTCTTGGGATTCCAGTTCAGCAGTTTCCGTGCGGCCCTCTCCGCCCTTTTTGCAACGGCGCTCGCGGGTACTGGAGCCTTCCTTGCCTTGCTCCTGGCCGGGATCAATCTGGACAGCACGGCCTTTCTGGGCGTGCTGTTGGTTTTTGCCATTGGCGTCAACAACGTCATCCTGATTTTTGCGCGTGCGCACCAGCTCGGCGGCCCCTCTCCCTCACCCACCCATGTGGCCTTGGCGGCGCGTCAGCGCTTGCGGCCCATTCTCATGACCATGCTGGCCGACGTTCTGGGTTTTCTCCCGCTCGCGATCGGTATCGGCCATGGAACTGATCTTCTCAAGCCCCTGGCCGTCGCGGTCATGGGGGGGCTGACCTTGAGTGCCTTGATGTCACTTTGGCTCGCGCCGGTGATTTATACGTTATTGCAGAGACTCCCGCGATCCCACAAGAGCGATCTGCGGCCGCCCCTCCCGGATCTGCGCTGAGGCCACGGATGCAAGCACCCACTGGGGGGACGTCCGAGCCACGGAAGATCCGGATGGGGTCGAAGCGCATCAACCGAGTGCCAACCAGTTTTCCGGCATGAGTCGACCGGTGCCCGGTCCCGGATCTTTTGTTCGAATGGAGAAGACGGAAGCCGAAATGGCTATCAGCCAAAACGCCTACCAGGGAGAGAGGGCCGACTTGGAGAGAACTTTCCCGTCACTGTGGGGTCTCATAATAATTGCCGATCGGCAGGTTGACGGGTGAGTAGGACGCCATGACGATCACAACGCCAGCAAAACCTCTGGAATCGAAGCCCGTACGAGAGAGAGCAGAAACACAAACGGTTCCAAGGCGGCGTTTCATCCGGTACCGCTTGCTCATTCCTTCGGCCGGATCAGTGGGAATCGTCCTGGCAATGATTCCTGCGGCCCACGGGTTGGGATGTTTCTCGTTTTCCACGATTGTCCGTCAGGCGCGCACGCTGGCTGCAAGACCCTACAAGGTGCCCGGATCGATACCTGGTTTTCTCAAGCACCTGACCTACAGCGAGTACCAGGCAATCCGCTTCAATCCGGCCAGAAGCCTCTGGCGCCGGAGTGGCTCCAAGTTCGAGGTGCAACTCGTGCCGCCCGGGCTGTATTACACGACGCCCGTTGCGCTTTTCGTTGTATCGCATTGCGCCAGTCATCCGCTTCGTTTTCAGCGCTCGGATTTCACTTATCCTTCGGCAGCGCTTCAAAAACGGATCCCGCAAGGATTGGGCTATGCGGGTTTTAAATTAACCTACCCCTTGGTCGGCCGGGATCTGCATAACCAATTTCTGGTATTCGCGGGTGCAAGTTATTTTCGTGCAGTGGGCCGCCCCAATAATTTTGGCCTTTCAGCTCGTGGAATTGCGGTCAACACAGCCTTTCCACCGCACGAGATATTTCCGGTGTTCCAGAAGTTTTGGTTGGTCAGACCCAACCGGGATGCCCGGCAGATGGTGGTCTACGCCTTGCTCAATGGATCCAGCCTCACCGGTGCCTATCGTTTCATCATCCGGCCAGGGCAGGTGACCCGGATCAAAATGCAGGTCCGGCTTTTTTTCCGCGATACCCCGCGGGTGCTGGGTATTGCGCCTTTGACCAGCATGTTCTTTTATGGCGCGGGAACGCCACGCCCGATGGGAGAATGGCGTCCGGCCGTTCATGACTCGGATGGATTGCAGATCGTAAACGGCGACGGGGAGTGGCTGTGGAGACCTTTGATCGACCCACCGAGATTCCAGGTGACCAGTTTTGCGCTGGACAATCCACGGGGTTTTGGTTTGGTCCAGCGTAACCAGAGATTTTCGAATTACGAGGACCTTGGAGCGCGCTACGATACGCGTCCGAGTGCATGGGTCGTTCCACGGGGACATTGGGGCCGCGGCCACGTGGAGCTGGTCGAGATTCCAACGGATTCGGAGACAGTCGATAACATCGTGGCTTACTGGGTGCCCGGCCAGCGGATCCAGCCTGGCCGGGAGTACCGGTACGCGTATACGCTGCTGTTTGGCCGGGCGAATGTCGCGCGGCCGCCCGGGGGACGTGTGATCCACACGTTCGTGGGTGCGGGACGCAATCCCGGCATGCCCTGCTCTGCGGGGCGGCATAGGTTGCGTTTTGTCGTGGATTTTACGGTTCCAAAGGCATTCTGGAATGCTCCGGTGCGGGGCATTGTGAGCACGCAGGCGCCCGCGCGCGTCTCGAACGTGACCGTCATACCTGCGCGGCGGATCGGTCAGACACATCTTTCCTTTGACCGACTTTCTTTTCTGGTGTTTGCCCCTGCGCGAAAGGCCCTCGAGTTGCGGGCGTTTCTGCGTGACAAGGGCAACGCCCTCACTGAAACCTGGAGCGACATGCTGCCGGCCGACGAAGTCTCCGCCCTTACGCAGTCACCGGGTTGTCCCTAAAATACAGCTGACCCTCGGGATCAGCGAGGGATCTGGTAAGTCCAGACCTCGGTCAGGGGTTTGTTGCGATAGTGGATCCAGGCTTGAAAGGTGAGTCCTGGACGGTTTGGGGCGGTGAATCGCAGCCGCCAGCGTGCCGTCCCCGTCAGCTTGGCCAGCGAAACATTGCGCACGCTGCCCCGACCGTGAACCATAACGGTCGGTTGCAGGCCGATCCAGGCTGGAATCCTCTTGAGACGTTCACTCCGAAAGTAGACGGTGAAGGTACGGAAGCCGTGTGCGGATTGTACTTCACGTGTGGCGGTCACTCGCCCGAGTGCAGCGGGAGTGCGGCGCCCCTCGTCCCAGCGGATCGTGTATCGCAGCATGAGAGGGTGCCCTGGCGATGGCGGTCTCGAAGGGATCCAGAAGGCCATGATATTGTCGTTGATGGGCCGGTTGGTCGGAATCTCGACGAGCGCCAACTGGCCGGCGCCCCAGGTACCGTCGGGCTGCACCCAGACGCTCGGAGATTCCTGGTAGTGGGCGACCAGAGACTGGTAGGCATTGAAGTGTCGGTCACGCTGCATGAGCCCGAATCCTTGCGGGTCGGAGAGGGGAAACATCCGGATATTGAGATGTTTTGGGTCGACGAGCGGCGACCAGACCCAGCGTCCGGATGCCGTTTCAAAGGAGAGCCCATCGGAATCATGGACCGCAGGATGCAGCGTGGGCTGGCGGAGTGGATCCATGCGACCGCGCAAAAACATGCTGACCAGAGGTGCAATACCCAGTCGGCGGACCGGATGACGCAGAAAAAGCGCGGCAGCAACCTGGATCGACGTTGTGACACCTGGGGTCACACGAAATCGGTAGGCTCCCGTGACGCTCGATCCGTCGAGCAGGGCAAACAGGGTCAAGGTCGGATCGCCGCGGGCGGGAACCACGATCCAGAACGACCGAAAGGCCGGAAATTCCCCAGGCTGGTTGGGTACCGCGGTATCGATGGCGAGACTGCGGGCTAACGGCCCCCACCATTGGTCACGGCCTATGGCGCGAAAGTACCCCCCCCCGAGAAACGACAGAAACGCATAGGTCTGGCGGTTCCGGGAACTATGGTCGACTACTTCGAATCCTGCGGCGCCGATTCGGGATGGCAGTTCCCGGGCCAGCGGGGGGGGGATTCTGAAATCTCCAGGCGTGAAGGTGAGTGGCACAATCCTCTTTTCTTCAACGAGATGCATCCCGGCCGTGCGATCGAAGAGAAAGCCGGCTGGCTTGAAGCGGATCGAGAGGCGTGCGTTGGGCGACCAAAGCGGCAGTGGGCCTTGGAAGGACAGTAATTGGTACAGCGGTCGGCGAATATGACGCAATGCGGGAGGTGCGGACGGAGGAGGATTGTAAGGTTCCTGGGCCAGTTTCCGAGCTTGAGCTATGAGGCGGGTAAACAACCACCGATACTGTCCCCCCTCCCGAGAGGCCAGTGTTGGATGGACGCTTCGCGTCAGGCTGGCCAGGAGGTTTTCCTCGGTCTGCCGGGATTGGCGTATGGCCGTTTGGGCTTCTGCGCCCGCGGTTTGGGTCGCAGCGGCCAATTTGGCCTCTTCCGCTCCGAGATGGGCGGTCTTGGAGGCGAGCTGGGTACTCCGGGTTTGCAGGGTTTGCAGTTGGTGCTCAAGCTTCGCATTGCGGGTTTCGGTTTGTGCGACGCGTGCATTGGTGGCCTGAAGTGCCACCCGGATTTCATGGACGGAGGATAGGGAGGCGCAGCTCGCGAGCCAGATCGGCGTTGAGAGGAGTACGAATCCGATCCCGGCACGGAACCCTCCAGCGACCCGGCAACATGTGGCTGATAAAGTATGATCATGCGTCATATAAGTTCCATGCAAGCGCTTGATTTTCCGGCAAGGCCCAGATGCGTTCATGCAGTTCGGAAATCAACTGCCGGTCGTTGAGCACCGCAAACTGCTCGCTTGGGTTCAGGGCATGGGGGCCACGGGCCAAAAGTCTCGCGCTATAGAGCGCCCTGGTGAGATTGACTTCCTCATTATAATGGCGCGCCACGGGAGAGAGGCGAGCGAGTGCTACGGCATTGACGTACGGGTCCGTGAGTGCAGCGCTGAATCCCGGACGGGCGCGTGCCCCCGCCGTGGAACGTTCGCGCAAAGCCTGCCCCAGCGCCTGAATCTCCTCGGGTGGCTGGCATTCTTCGGGCGTCAGGAACAGATGGGCATTCCGGGCCCGCTGCCCCACACGGGTGCTACTCGAGAGAAACGTGATCGGCGTGATCAGGATCAACGCCAAAACGATCGGCAGGAGCCAGGCGAGATAGGATGGATCCAGAGCATAGATCAGACTGGACCATACGATGGCGACGAGCATGCCCCAAAAGTGCACCCGGGCGGTTTGGATCCAAGAGCGGGTGTCGGCGCTCCGCCGCTGTCTGCCCCACATCACCCGGTGCCCTAGGAGAGAAGAGAGAACAAACCAGCTGTGGAACAGCATTCGGACCGGGGCGAGCAGCATCGAGTAGACAATTTCGATGACCACGCTGATCGATAGATGCACCCAGCCGCCAAAAAGGGCGGTCTGCCGCTGGAGGATCACCAGCGCGAGACCCAGGAACTTGGGGAGGAACAGAATGATGGCACTCACAACCAGTAGCAGAATCGCGAGATTCTCATGCCAGACAGGCCAAACTGGGAACAAGCTGTGCCCGTGGGGGAAATAGTTGGGAGGGATGAGCGCATGCCAAGCGATGACCGCGGTACCGAGTAACAGGTAAAGCAGCCAAAAGATCGAAGCAACGTAGGACATGGCGCCGTTGACGAACATCAGCCGATGGGTGCCGAGCAGTCCCTTGGCGAAAAGCAGGCGTAGATGCTGCAGGTTTCCGAAGCACCAGCGGCGATCCCGTATGAGTTCATCGTGGAGCGTGGGTGGAGTTTCCTCCCAACTCCCGGCAAGCTCTGGTACCAGCCAAACCGCCCATCCGGCACGCCGCATCAGCGCGGCTTCCACGAAATCGTGACTGAGAATGTCTCCCGAGAGCAGCGCCCGGCCTCGCAGGCGCGGAAGCTGACAGTGCTCGACGAATGGCGACACGCGAATAATGGCGTTATGCCCCCAGTAATAGCTGTCACCCAGTTGCCAGAACGACAGTCCGGCCGCATACATCTTGCCGTAGAGCCGATTGGTAAATTGTTGAATGCGTCCAAACAAGGTCTGCTGCAGGATCACGCCCGGAACGCTTTGCATAATTCCAACCTTTGGATTTGCCTGCATGAGCCCCACCATGCGCGTGAGGCAGCCAGCGGACATCAGGCTGTCAGCATCCAGGACGATCATGTAATCGTAACGATGACCCCAGCGTTTCAGAAAATCCGCAATGTTTCCGGTTTTACGTTTGATGTTAGAGCGTCGCCGACGATAGTGGATACGCCCGAAAGCCGACAGTGCACGGCAGGCCTCCGCCCAAGCCCATTGTTCGCGGACGTACGCGTTGGGGTCGTCACTGTCTGAAAGGATGTAAAACTCGAATCCATCGAGTTTTTCTGTGCGTTCGAGGTCCCGGAACATGACCTCGACTGCAGCCATGATACGTTCGGGGGATTCCTTGTAAATCGGAAAGATCAGCGCTGTTTTTGCGAGCGGCTGCTGGGTGGGTTCCTCGATGAGTGGCGTTGCGTAACGTTGTCTCAACAGGACCACAAAACCGAATACCGCTGTCCAGAATCCGATTGCGATCCAAGCGGTCAGGATCCCGAAAACCAATACCGTGGCGTCGTCCAGCCACGGATTTCCGGGCGAAGGCAACGCTCCAGCCATGTAGGAACTGGCCAGAAAAGCCGGCAAGAACACTAAAATGCCGAGCGCAGTGCGCCGTCGCCACGCCTTTTGATGCCAGTCAGAAAACCGCATCGTTGGAGACTCCCTTAGGGCGACCGGGAATCACGTCCCAGCGGAGCCGGGATCAGTGGTTGTCTGTTCAGCGGCGGGTTTTTGAAGTCTTCCTCCTGCGCATGAAAATACGTGATCAGACGATATCGGACAAAGTCACCTGCCGTTTCCGCGGCCAACGCTTGCCGGAGCCCGGCTAACAAGGCTTCAAGGGTTGTTTGAGCCTCGTGCAAAAGAGGGGAGCCGCCATTCGGCGCAGAAAGATTCAGTCGGTGTCTATAGGCGCGCCATCGGGATTCGATGGCGGGATCCAGTCCTAGATGGTTCATGGATAAAGGGGCGCACCAATGGGATGGGACGATAGTTTAAGCGATGAACGGCCCTCCTTCACTTTGCTACTGATGGAAGGGCTGCTCCGGGCGTGTTCTGCATCATATTACGGGGGGCGGTCAATAGTGCGGAGGTTAGGCGGCGGTATAGCGCACGTGTTTTCCCTGGAAGAAGCGACGCACGATGTGTGGCTGATGTTGGCGGCGACGCAGGTGAGCGCGCACGTAGGCACCAGTTCGGCGCGGGTGCGGGAGAAGATTCGCATCGTGCGAGTTTCGCTGAACAAAACTGCCGATGCATTTGGTGTTGAAGACGCTGCTGAACCGCGTGGAGTGACTGAAGGGGTTCGTCTATGAGTCGAGCCGACTGATCGAGGGGCATGTGCCGCAGATCAAGATCCAACTGTGGGCCCGAAAGCGCCCCCAGAGCGCCTGCTTGCATTCGACAGCTGTGCTGGCGTACGACCGGCGTGCACCCGCTCAATAATCGGTTTGCGAAATTCCGGCGTCTATTGAACCGCAAATGTTGGCCTCGATTTTGACTTGGACCGGTTCATAAAAAACCCTCTGATTGTGCGCTATGAACTGTCCATCCAATCGGGGGAAGTCCAGCGTCGTGTGATACAACCTTGCTGGTAGTTGCCCCGCACATGCGGGGATGAAAGACCTTGTGAGAGGTGAGAGGTGAGGGGGTGGGAGCGAAAGTTCACGCCCCTTTTTTTCAGTGACACACCAACGCCGTATCCCTGACCAGCGGCCTGACCTTCGGCCGGGCCTGCCTGCTCACCGTCCACAGGTCATGCTGCGCCTGCATGCTCATCCAGAGCTCAGGCTCGGTAGCGAAGACCGCCGCCAGCCGTACCGCCATGTCCGGGGTGACGGACGCGCGCCTGTTCACCAGGGCGGAGACGTGCTTGCGCGTGACGCCCAGAGCGTCGGCGGCCTGCGTGATGGTGACGCCTAGGGGCTTGAGATATAGCTCGCGCAGCACCTCGCCCGGATGCGCCGGGTTGTGCATGCGGATGGTCTTAGTGATAGTCGCCATAATCCACCTCGTAGGCGTGGCCTTCCTTGAAGCGGAAGATCACGCGGCAATTTTCATCCACGTCCACGGCCCAGCGGCCTTCCAGCTTGCCCTTCAAGGGGTGCAGCCGCAGACCCGGTGAATCCATCTGCCGCGCATGAGTCGCGGCATTCAGCAGGGTCAGGATCAGCCGCAACCGCACGGCGTGCTTGGCCTGAACCTTGCGGACATTAACATTACCCGTGCGGAACAGCATTTCCAGACCTCTATGCCGGAAACTCTTGATCATGTAGCCAAGAGTGTAACCTATAAGGTTACATATGGCAACCCGTCCAACGTCGCTGAGAGACTGCGCCGCGAGCCCCGACCAGCGCCCCGCCTGCCCCGACGACGACGGCGAGCACAAGGGACGCCACCACCACCCAGCCGCGTGCCATCCGGCCGGCCACAGCCGCGCTGGCCTCGTCTCGGGCGGCCTGCGCGAGCAGCGAGCGCCACTCCTTGAATACCTGGAGGGATTTTATAATCCGCATCGGTTAGACTCTTCGATCGGTTCTCTCTCGCCGGTTAACTTTGAATGGAGGTACGCCCTCCTCAAAACTGGACTAGAGCGTGTCCGCGACCGTTTCGCCTTCCCGCCAGTCAACCCGGTGCAGGAAATAGGCCCCCACCACAAACAGCACCACGATGCTGCCGATCGCCACCCGCGCATTGCCGCTCCAGCGTTCCGTCAGCGCCATGAGCAGCGGCCCGAGAATCGCCGAGAACTTCCCGACCGTGCCATAAAAGCCGAAAAACTCTGCCGATTTTTCCCTGGGGATCAGTCGGGCATAAAGAGACCGGGACAGCGCCTGGGTGCCCCCCTGCACCAGTCCGATGACCCCGGCCAAGGCGTAAAACTCGAGCACATTGGTCATGAAAACCGCCGCCACGGTCACCAGCACATAAATCCCGATGCCCCAGGAAAGCGCCCGTAGCGCGGAGGTGTGCCGGGCGATCCAGGTAAATCCGAACGTCGCGGGGAAAGCCACCGCCTGGGTCAGGAGGATCGCGACGATGAGGCTGGATGACGGGAATCCCAGGCTCAATCCATAGCTCACTGCCATCCGGATGATGGTATTGATACCATCGATGTAACACCAATAGGCCAGAAGAAAAACCGAAACCTGCCGTAGCCTCCGGACCTCCCGGAACGTGGCCCGGAACTGGTTCCAGCCGCCCCGCGCCACGGTCCCCCAACCGGCCCGGATCCGCCCCGGGGACCGGCGGTCGAACAAAATGGGCAGGGTAAAAAGGGCCCACCACAGGGCCACGTCCGCAAAGACGAACCGCAGGGCCGCCAAGCGGCTGGTCAACCCCAGGATCGCCGGATGGGCCACCACGAAAATATTTCCGGCAAACAGCAGACCGCCGCCGAGATAGCCGGCGGCATATCCGGCGCACGAGACCTGATCCATCTCCTGCGGGCGGCAGCGATGCGGGAGAAGTGAGTTGTAAAAGGCATTGCCCCCGGAATAGCCGACCAGGGCGAGCGAGAAAATCGTGAGTGCAACCAGCCACTGGCCACGGCCCACGAAGTCGAGGGACGCCGTGGCCAAAACGCCCAGTCCAGCGCACACGGCCAACCCCCACGTGCGGGCATCGGCCCGATCGGCCAGTGCGCCAAGGAGGGGGGCCGCAAGCGCGACCACGCCAGCGGCGAGACTGGTCGCGATTCCGAGCCGGGACAGGGCCTGTCCAGGGGTTCCCGTGTTCCAGAAATGGGTCAGGAGGACCGGGAAGAAGGCCACCATGATGGTGGTCGCGAAGGCGGACTCCGCCCAGTCATAGAGGACCCAGTGCCGGACGGGCGCCAGTCCGAAAAGGACGCGCAGGGGGCGGATCCCTGGCGGGACGTTCCCCCCGTCCCCGTTCCGGCTCATGCGCTGATCCGCTCCCGCGTCGCCACCAAGCGGATGCCGGGATGTCGCTCCTCGGTCAAATCCAGATGAACGCGGTTCGGCGCGAGGTAGACCAGGCCCTCCAGATGGTCATAGGCGAGGTGGGGGGCCAGCTGGCTTTTGAAAGCGGACAGGTCCCCGCCCTCTCCCTCGACCCAGCGTGCCGTCACGATCGGCAGCGATTCGAAACGGCAGCGGATCTGGTATTCGTCCTCGAGGCGGGCCGCCACCACATCGAACTGCAAGGGTCCGATGGCACCCACCACCCACCCCTGACCCTCGAGGGGGCGGAAAAACTGGGCGGCACCCTCCTCCGCCAGTTCTCCCAGGCCGCGGGCCAGGGTTTTGGACCTCAACGGATCCTCGAGCACGATCCGGCGGAACCATTCTGGGGCGAAATCCGGCACCCCGGCAAAAGCCAGCCGTTCCCCTTCGGTAAAGACATCGCCGATGTGGATCGTGCCGTGGTTGGGCAGGCCGAGGATGTCGCCGGCGACCGCCTCTTCGGACTGGCTGCGTTCATTGGCGAAAAAAGTCCGTGCATCGGAAATCTTGAAATCCCGGCCAGTCCGGACCTGGAACCAGCGCATGCCGGGCTGATAGCGACCCGAACACAGCCGGACAAACGCCATGCGGTCGTGGTGCTGGGGATCCAGGTTCGCCTGGATCTTGAACACGAAACCCGTGAGCGCGGGCTCCTCCGGACGGACCCGGCGCCCGCTCGCCGACTGGGGGCGCGGGGCCGGGGCAAAGTCGCAGAAGGCATCGAGAAGCTGCCGCACGCCGAATCCGCTCAGCGCCGAACCGAAGAAGACCGGGGTCACGAGCCCTTCCCGGTAGTCGGCTACCTCCCAGACCGGGACCATGGCCCGGACCAGTTCCATCTCCTCCCGGAAGATCCGAGACCCGGAACCGAGAAAAGCGTGGCCCTCTGGGCTGTCCGGGCCTGCGATCTGCCGCTCGACCCCGGCCCGTTCCGGGCTCTCCGCCTCATAAACCGAGAACCGGTCGCCGGAGAGGTCATAGAGACCGCGAAACTCCCGGCCGTACCCCACCGGCCAGGTCCGCGGGACAGGCACAAGCCCCAGCTTGCGCTCAATGTCATCCAAAAGGGCCAGCGGCTCCAGGCTGTCCCGGTCGAGCTTATTGATGAAGGTGATGATGGGTGTCTGCCGACGGCGCGCGACCTCCATCAGCTTGAGCGTCCGTTCCTCCACGCCCTTCGCGGCATCGATCACCATGAGCGCGGAGTCGACCGCACTCAGGGTCCGGTAGGTGTCTTCGGAGAAGTCCTCATGACCGGGGGTATCCAGCAGGTTGAACAGGCAGTCCCGGTACGGAAACTGCATCACCGAGGTCGTCACCGAAATCCCGCGTTCCCGTTCGAGCCGCATCCAGTCCGAATGGGTATGGCGCCGCACCCGCCGGCCCTTGACCTGACCAGCCAGCTGGATCGCCCCCCCGAGGAGGAGCAGCTTTTCGGTGAGTGTGGTCTTGCCGGCATCCGGATGGGAGATGATGGCAAAGGTCCGGCGGATGGAGATCTGTCGTTCCAGCTCGTTCAAGGGATCGGTCCGGTGGAGGCGTCCCATTCTAAGGGCTCCACCGAAGCCCGTCTCACGGGCGTCGCGAATTCCGGTCCCGTCGGGACTTGGGATCTGCGCAGTCCACAGGCCGGGTTGACGATTCCAACGCGGGGCCGGCGAGGCGGCACTCCGGCCGGCCCGGTTGGGGGCGTCCCCCGAAGCGCCCCCTTGGATCAGGGGGAAACCGCAAGATCCGCGGGGTCCGCCACTCCCCTGACGGCCAGAGGAACCGGTTCCCTATGGCCGGTTGAGGGTCGGTTTGGGAGGGGGTATGATTCCCCTGTTTCCTTAAAAATAACCTTGTCATCTTGGGGAGCCCACCACGTTAACGGAAAGAAAGTTCCGTTTTTCGTTTGTTCTGCGCTGTGTGTGGCCGGTTTTCGGTATGGGGGTTCTCTTGGCCGTCCAGACCCCGGTACAGGCGGCCCCCTCTGCCTACGTGGCCAATAGTAGCAGCAACGCGGTGTCGGTGATCGATACGGCGAGCAATGCGGTGACGGCTACGATCCCGGTCGGGAATTCCGCCTATGGGGTTGCGGTAAGTCCCGACGGCAGCCGCGTGTATGTGGCCAACGCGTGTGGCAGCAGCAGCTGTACCAACGGCACGGTATCGGTGATCGATACGGCGAGCGATGTGGTGACGGCTACGATCCCGGTCGGGAATTCCCCCGGCGGGATTGCGGTGAGTCCCGACGGCAGCCGCGTGTATGTGGCCAATTTTTTCAGCGGCACGGTGTCGGTGATCGATACGGCGAGCGATGTGGTGACGGCTACGATCCCGGTCGGGAGCCAACCCGTCGGGGTTGCGGTAAGTCCCGACGGTAGCCGCGTGTATGTGGCCAACGAGTGTGCCAGCAGCAGCAACTGTACCAACGGCACGGTGTCGGTGATCGATACGGCAACCGGTCAGGTGACGGATACGATCCCGGTCGGGAATTCCCCCTTAGGGGTTGCGGCGAGTCCCGACGGTAGCCGCGTGTATGTGGCCAACGAGTGTGTCAGCGGCAGCAGCTGCACCAACGGCATGGTGTCGGTGATCGATACGACGACCGATCAGGTGACGGATACGATCCCGGTTGGGAATTCCCCCGGCGGGATTGCGGTGAGTCCCGACGGCAGCCGTGTATATGTGGCCAACGCGTGTGCCAGCTGTACCGGCACGGTGTCGGTGATCAATACAGCGAGCGGTCTGGTGACAGCTTCGATCCCGGTCGGGAGCGAACCCGTCGGGGTTGCGGTGAGTCCCGACGGCAGCCGTGTGTATGTGACCAACGCGTGTGGCAGCAGCAGCAGCTGTACCAACGGCACGGTATCGGTGATCGATACGGCAACCGGTCAGGTGACGGATACGATCACGGTCGGGAGTTCCCGCACCTCGCCGGGCGGCGCCTTTGTGGGTCCGGGCGCGCTCATCGCAACCAACAACAGCGGGAGCGGGCCGGAAGGCGAACAGATCGGCGGGACGGTTCCCGTCCTGACGAACTCGACCGGCTGCGCGACGTCGGATACTGTCATTCAGGATCCCACCCATGGCACTCTTGTTTTCGATTCTGGGACGGGGGCCTATACCTACACGCCGGCCTCGGCGACCTATGTGGGCCCCGACGCCTTCACCTGGAACGGGACGGCTTTGGGTACCTGCGCGGCGGCGAACAATCCGACAGCTCCGGTGAGTAACGTGGCCACGGTCACGTTCACGCTGACGGCGACGCCCCCGGTGGCTCCTCCGGTGGCGAGTGGCGGTGGCGGGGCCTTGGGGCTGGACTCGCTTGGGGTGCTCGGGGCGGGACTCCTTTTCCGCCGGAGCCGACGGAAGAAGCGGTTGAGCCCCGCGTAACTCCTACTCCTGGCAGGGCCCGGCAGCCGGATTTCCAGACAATCCCGCCCCGATGCCGTGAACCCACATGAAAAAGCAAGGGTTTGGAATATCCCCCGGTTATCATCGCTGGATTTCAGCCGGGTGCATGCTGGCGAGCCCAGCACCACCCAGGCGATGAAACCGATACTTGCTTCGTGGCGCGGTCACGCGCCAGGGAGCGGAGGCACTTGACGCGCAGCGAATCGCGCGGAGGGAGGGCCGAAATCACAGGCCTCCTCGAGCTCTGGGGAAAAGCCGGGGTTCTCCTCTTTGCCGTGGAGCGGCGATAGCCCACGGTCTTCTGATGCAACGTGCCCAACCACCCATTGCACAAAACAGGCGATTCTCTAGCCAGCGTGGTTACCGGTGTCTCCAACCCTATTGCAAATAGCCAAAAAATCCAGATTCCCGGACTCGGGACAGGATCAGAACAGATCCAGGCGGAACACCCAGGCATCCTCCCGGACTCCGGGTAGGTCGGCCGGGTAATAGCCCGGCCGTTCGCCGATGAGCGTGAACCCGCAACTCCGATAGAGCGACAGCGCCCGGGTATTCGATACCCTGACCTCGAGAAACAGGGCTTGGGCCCCACACTGGGCCGACCAGTCGATGAGATAGTCGAGGAGCGCACGACCGAATCCCCGGCCCTGATGGGGTGGAGAAACACAGAGATTCAGCAGATGGGCTTCCTCGACCGCGACGGCCACGATCCCGTAACCCACGATCTCCCGCCCCTCTCTCAGGACCCATCCGTCATACCCCACACTCAGGCAATCACGGAAGATTTGCTCGGTCCAACATTGGCGGTAAGCCTCCCGCTCGATCTCGAGGATCTCCGGAAGATCCCGTGCCTTCATCCGGTGGAAAGAACGGGAGGGGGGAATCGCGAGGGCCATCTCCTCCCCCTAGCATCCGGCCCGTTCCAGAGCCAGGCAAAGATCACGCCACGTTTCCCGCTTGGCCACGGGATTGCGGAGAAGGTACGCCGGATGGTAGGTCACAATGAGCGGCAACCCATCTCCAAGCGAATGAACCGTGCCACGCAGGCGGGACAGGGGCTGGTCGGTCGCGAGCAGGCTCTGGGCGGCGATCCGCCCCAGCGCAACCAGGATCCGTGGGGCCACCAGGGCGATCTGCCGGTCCAAAAACGGCCGGCAAGAGGCAATTTCGACGGGATCGGGATCCCGATTCCTCGGCGGACGGCACTTGAGCACGTTGGCGATGTAAACCTTCCTCCGCTCAAGACCCATGGCCTCGATCATGGACGTCAGCAACTGGCCGGCGCGGCCGACGAACGGTTGGCCCTCCCGATCCTCGTCAGCACCCGGGGCTTCCCCGACAAACATCCAGTCCGCCTGCCGAAGCCCCGCGCCGAAAACCGTCTGCTGGCGGGTACGGCACAGACCGCAGGATTCGCAGCCCGCCACCCGCCGCGCCAGCTCTTCCCAGCCGAGGGTCGGGACCGCGGGCGGGCCATGGGCGGCCTCGGCATTCTCCGGCGCGGAGCCCGGGCCCGGTCCGGAGTGCCGACTGTCACCACTCATGGGCACAACCGTCGAACGCCGCCGCTCCCAGCGCGAAATGCCGAGAAAATCCAGACAGTCGACACCGGTTTCGTCCGTCATGGGATCGGCCGGTTCCGGCGGCGACGGAACCAACGCCGCCACAGGCCGATCAGCGGCCCGGACAGGACATAGCAAAACAAAAACGCAAAGAGCATTTTGGGCGGGCTGATGGCGATCACGATCAGGACGAGCGGGATCGCGATGGCCCACCGGAAGCGGACGTGCTCCGACAGGCTGAAATCCTTGAAGCTGTAGAAGGGAATGGGGCTCACCATGAGCACCCCGCATCCCAGCGTGACCAGTCCCGCTGGCAGCATCGTCCAGTGTTCGGCCGACCAGGGCGACAACAGCCAGACCAGGCTGGCCATGAGTCCGGCCGCAGCCGGCGATGGCAGTCCCTGGAAGTAACGTTTGTCAAGCATCTGGGAGTGGACATTGAAACGGGCCAGCCGGAGGGCTGCCGCAGCGGTATAGAAGAACGCCGCAAGCCATCCCCAGCGAGCCAGATTACCTGGCTCATGGAGGAACGGGACGAAGGCCCAGCGGTACATCACGATCGCCGGCGCAAGACCGAAGGCCACCACGTCCGACAGGCTGTCATACTCCTTGCCGAACTCCGTGGCCGTATGCGTCCAGCGGGCGACGCGACCGTCGAGCCCGTCCATCACGGCGGCAAAAAAAATGGCCACGGCGGCATGGATGTAGTGGACGTTCAGAGCCGCGACGATCGCGTAGAAGCCGCCAAAGAGCGCGGCGGTCGTGAACAGGTTGGGCAGGAGATAAATCCGGCGTTTCCGCGGTCGGCCAGGTTCCCGGCCGGGAGAGGGCGGGAGAGCGGTCTCAACCATACTCAGGAGCCTTCCGGATCCGCCGCATCTCGGGCCTTCGGCGTCGGGGACAACGCGCAACGCCGCACGGTTTCGATAGCGTGCTCATGCGCCATGCGTCGGAATCCCGCCAGTCGTTTTCCACCCCCCTGGAGTTCGGCCTCGAGTTCCCGGGCGAAGGCCCCGGTGCGGATCTCGACCAGGAGGTCGGCCATCGCGGCCCGTGTCGCGTCCCCGATCACCCGTGGTCCCCGCGTGTAGTCCCCGTACTCGGCGGTCGTCGAGATGGCCTCACGCATGCCGGCCAAGCCCCGTGCATAAATCAGGTCCGACATGTACTTGACCTCTTCAAGGCAGCAGAAGTAGGCAATCTCCGGCTGATACCCCCCCGCCACGAGCGTTTCGAAACCCGCCGCGATCAGATGGGTCAGGCCCCCGCAGAGAATGGCTTGCTCGGCAAAGAGATCGGTCTCCGTTTCTTCTGCAAAACTCGATTCGAACACACGCACGGGCATCCGGTTCAGGGCCTGCGCGTAGCGACGTGCCCGTTCAAGCGCATGACCGGTCGCATCTCGGGCGCAGGCGATGACGCAGGGTGGACCCCCGCCAGATTCATAGAGGGCACGAACCTTCTCACCCACGGCGAGAGGGGCCACAAGCAGCACATCCAGATCGTTCCGGGGGATGATTTTCCGGTAATGGATATTGAACCCATGGGCAAACACGAGGGCCGTCCCCGGCCGGAGCGAATTCTCGATCTGGGCGTAAACCGCGGGCTGGGCCTCATCGGGGACGAGGAATGCGATCCACTCCGCCTCCCGCGCCAGTGTTTCCACCGGACCGGCCGCAAACCCATCCCGGTCCACCTGTTCCCGGCTCGCCGAGCCGTCGCGCAGTCCAATCCGGATCTCGACCCCCGAATCGCGCAAATTCAGGGCCTGGGCGCGCCCCTGCGAACCATAGCCCACGACGCCGACCCGCCCCCCCAGGGCGGGTCCCACCCCGCCGACCTTGCGTTCGGAGCGGTCCGGGAGAGGCGTGCCCGGACCCGTCATCCGGTCACCCGTCGGCGTCCAGGATGCGCGACGGGACCTGTCCTGGCTGCCGGAATCATGATGACCATGCCTCCATCATAGTCCATGCTCCACCGGCCCGGTTCGGTTGCGCGCTGGGGAACCTAGCAACGGAGAGACGGCCCGATCGGTCACTTCGTGTTAAATTGCCCTGAATTTTCAACTCTTGTCCACTCCGGTTCCCCATGCGAACGAGCACCCTCGGACTGTTCACCCTGAAGGAAACCCCGGCCGAGGCCGAACTGGCCAGCCACCGGCTCATGCTGCGCGCCGGGATGATTCGTCCGGTTGCGGCTGGCATCTACACCTGGCTGCCGCTCGGGCTCCGGGTTCTGCGCCGCGTGGAACAGGCCGTCCGCGAGGAGATGAACCGGGCCGGTGCTGCTGAATTGCTCATGCCGGCCATCCAGCCGGCCGAACTCTGGCAGGAATCGAACCGCTGGACCAAGTACGGGCCCGAACTGCTGCGACTCACGGATCGTCATGGCCGGCTTTTCTGCTTCGGCCCCACGCACGAAGAGGTGATCACGGACCTCGCTCGCCGCGAAATCCGCTCCTACCGCGAGCTGCCGCTCACTTTCTATCAAATCCAGACGAAGTTCCGCGACGAGATCCGCCCGCGGTTCGGAGTCATGCGCGCCCGTGAATTCGTCATGAAGGACGCCTATTCCTTCCATGTTTCGGAAGCCTCCCTCCGGGAAGGCTACGACCGCATGCGGGACGCCTATCACCGGGTTTTCCAGCGGCTCGGACTTGAAGCCCGTGCGGTGGCTGCCGACTCCGGCGCGATCGGGGGCCGGTATTCCCACGAATTCCATGTACTCGCGGAGGCCGGAGAGGACCGGCTCGCCCTTTCGGACACGGGGTCCTACGCGGCCAATGTGGAACTGGCCGAAACCCGGCCTCCCGAGGGTTCACGGGCCCCCGCGCGCCGGCCGCTCGAAAAGGTCCGGATCGGCTCCCCGGTCCCGCCGGGTGGATCCCCGGCCGGAGGGGCCCACATCCGGATCGAACTCGTCAAAAGCCCATCCGGCGATTTTCATGCCATTGCCCTCTGCGCCGGCCACGAGCTCAATCCCGTGAAGGCGGCCCACGTCCTGGGATATGCGGAGCCGGTTTCGCCAGCCGAGTGGAACGGACGCTATCCGCAGGACGCCGCCCACCTGGGCCCCCTGGACCTGCCGTGCCCCCTCGTGGCCGACCATGCCGCCGCACACCTCGCCGACTTTTCGGCCTGGGCCAATGCGCCGGACCAGCTCTGGCAGGGAGTCAACTGGGGCCGCGACTGCCCGGAACCTCCGGCCCATGACCTGCGGCTCGTCACGAACGGCGACCCGAGCCCGGATGGGGTCGGCCGGCTGCGCCTCGTGCGGGGAATCGAGGTTGGGCACATCTTTCAGCTCGGGACGGAGTACAGCGAGCGCCTCCATGCGTATTTCCAGGATGAATCCGGCAGCGAGAAGCCCCTGTGGATGGGTTGTTACGGCATTGGCGTGAGCCGCATCGTGGCCGCTGCGATCGAACAGCACCACGATGAATGGGGGATCCTCTGGCCGATGCCGCTTGCCCCGTTCGACGTTGTCATCGCCCCCATCGGCGGAAAAACGTCCCCGCGGGTCTGGGAGACGGCCTGCGCCCTGGAGACCGAGCTGGAATCCCAGGGATGCCAGACCCTGCTCGACGACCGTGATCTGCGTCCGGGCTCGATGTTTGCCGACCTCGATCTCATCGGCATCCCGCAGCGGATCGTGGTTTCGGAACGCGGGCTGGCGGAAAACCAGATCGAATGGCGCGACCGGAAAAGCCGCACCACACGGCCGCTGCCCAGGGAACGCGCGGGCGCGATGGTGCTCGACCGGATGCGCACCTCCTCCTGAGATGTCAGTCCGGCATTTGAGACGGGTGGGACTTGTGCTCGCACTCCTCGCGGGGGCCGTGCGAGCGGGGCCCGCGCCGCGTCACAACCCGGCGCTCGACCGTGACCTGCTCAAGGCTTTTGCCGAACGCAGAACCGGATTCCACAACCCGATCGTGGCCCGCGTCTGGCTCCGGGTCATGTCGCACCGGCTGCGACCCTACGTGTCCAATCCCCAAGACCGCATCCGCCTGCTGCTCGCCGTCCACGCCGAGGCGGTCGAGGCCCAAGTCTCTCCCGAACTCGTGCTGGCGATCATCAACACGGAAAGCGACTTCCACCGCTTTGCCGTTTCCTCCACCGGGGCCCAGGGGCTCATGCAAATCATGCCGTTCTGGCTCCGTGAGATTGGCCGGCCCGGAGACAATCTGTTCCGGATGCGCACCAACCTCAGGATCGGATGCACCATCCTGCACTATTACCTCCGGCGAGCCCACGGCGACTATGCGCTGGCCCTCCAGGACTACTACGGCCAGCGGGATGGCCTCCGCTACGAACAACGCGTCCTCATGCTTCTCACCGACCGCTGGTATTGGCACTGATCGCGGGCACATGCCGGTCAGCTGGATCAGAGAGGTCGACCCACGGAAACCCGGCTCGCGGCAGATTGGGTCACGTTCCGCATCTTCATTCCAGAGAATCATCCGCAAGGGCCCTGACCTCGGGCTGGTTCCCCTGCCACCTGCATCGCCGGCAACGACACCCACACATCATGCGCAGCTTCTTTCAGAAAGAACCTGTGCGCTGCGCCGCCACTGACTCAGCAGTCCGTAATATAGGCAACAGTTGGATGTTGAAAGAACGATCGAATCAGGGCCGGCTGGCGCGCCAGGTCGGCGAGTGGTGCCTGCACCCGATCGGCGAGTTTCTCCCCGGCGTACAGCGGTTGCGCGCGCTGCCGGTGCGCTTGGCCTAGCTCCAGACCCGTTCATCGGGGTTGAGGTCGGGGGCTTAACCGGGCAGGAAGTACAGGGTCAACTGGCCGCGTCCTCCCTGTTAAACTGGCAACACCTTGCGACAATAATCCATTCGACAAACGGCTCATGGGGTACCTGTCTTTGCTCTTTAAATTCGCGAGGGAAGGTGTCTCACATCATATTGGCACAGGGGGGGCCGTGCGCTACACTGATTGTTTCGCTTCTTCTATCTGGAGTTGCTATGCCACTGATTAAGGGAACCCCCTACGAAGTGGAATCGTCGCAGCTTGCCCTACTCATGGAAATTGGGCAGCGCGTTTCATCGATGCGCGCAACGGGATCGTTAACTTCCGAAGTGTTGAATACGATCCGAAAATACTTTCGCATTAAGAATATATATCACTCGAACGCGATTGAAGGAAATTCGCTGAATGTCGGCGAAACGCGAACCGTCGTAGAGCTTGGTCTCACAATTACTGGGAAGCCGCTAAAGGATCAAGCCGAAGCGAAGAACCTGTCGGCGGCCCTCGACTTTCTTGAAGAGCTTGCAGCAAATCCCAGTCGCCCTATTAACGAGTCCGATGTCCGTCAAATTCATCTGCTGGTACTCAAGGGCATCAATGACAACGACGCAGGCAGATATAGATCGATAAATGTCGAAATCGGAGGCTCCCAGTTCAAACCGCCCGCGCCGGAATCTGTAGCAGGTGAAATGGATCAGTTCGGTCAGTGGCTACGAAAGGCTAGTGTTCCCGGCGATTTATTCGAATACGAAGAGGCAATATTGGCCGCCAGTGCGGCACATACCTGGTTCGTTACTATCCATCCATTCATTGATGGGAACGGTCGGGTGGCAAGGTTGCTGATGAACCTCGTCCTTATGCGTTTTCGATTTCCCATCGCTGTGATCACTAGAGAAGATCGCCTCAGGTACTACGACGCCCTAGAGTTTTCACAGGCCTCAGATTTAACACCTTTCGTTTCCTTAATTGCCGAGTGTGTCGAAGAGAGTCTAGAGGAATACGAAGAGGCCGCCAACGAGCAGAGGGAAAAGATCGAATGGGCTGAGTCTCTCGCTAGCAAGTTCGACCAGAAAGAAAAGACCCGCGCCTCAAATCAATACGAGGTCTGGAAGAATGCAATGGAGCTTCTAAAAAGCCTATTCAAACAGAATGTGGAAATTCTTGGTGCAAGAAGCAATCTAGGCGACGTTTACTTTCGAGACTTCGGTATGCTTGAGTTCGAGAAATATCTATCACTCAAGAACTTCAGCTCTGCCAAGAAGACATGGTTTTTCCGGCTCGATTTCCGCAGCGGGGCGCGCGCTAGTCGCTACCTGTTCTTCTTCGGATCGCCCAGCCACGCAATGAAAAACAAGGCTGACGTAACGCTACATATCAGCCGCGAGGAACCGCCGGGATCATTCCACTACGAGAAACTTGATGCTTTGTCTGCTCCAAATGTCCCATCCTTCGCCGAGATCGGATACAAGTTTGACGAGGAAGCCTTTGTGGTGAGGACCAAGGATGGAAATATGTGCACAGAAAAGGTGGAGTTTGTTTCCAGGCGGTTCATCCAAGATGTCGTCGAGATGAATTTCGGTGGCTAACCCATCGTTGCAGGGGACGCCCCGCCGCGGAGTGCGGCTTCATGGTAGCGGGGGTTGTGTGTGTCAAGTTGTACAAATTCATTTTTGTATGAAGGACGGTTTCATCAGGCTGCTGCCCGTAGCTGTTCGCGGCGCTGCGCTTCAAGCAGATCCATATTGAGATAGCGGTTGTCTTCAAGCCAGGTCTCATTGGTTTCGACGCACAGGGCCCGCATCAGGCGCAGGCAGGACTCGGGGATGCCCCCCCTGCACATACATCTCGGTGAGGGCTGCGACGAACGCTTTTTCCGAGCGCTGGTAGCGTTCAAAGAGGGCTGTCTGGAACGGGCCGTTGCGATCCCGCGGCACCCGGAGCTCGAGCTTCCCAATACGGGTCACCAGGCCCCGCTCCTAATGGCCGGCCCGGTAGCCCTGGCGCCCTTCCTGGCGTTCGTGGGGACCGGCCCCCAAGAGTTCCGTCATCTCGGCCTCGAGGACTTCCTGGAGAGCTTCTTTCATCAGGGATTTCATCCAATCCCGGTCTTCCGTCACCAGGCTAGGACTTTGAGGTCGATCGGGTTGGCGCTATGCTGTTTAACGGTCATGGTATGGTCCCTCCGACGGGATTTGGGGTTGATCTCTGCAATCTCCCTCATGCCATGACCGCTTCCACAGTTCAAGAATTTGCACATAAACCCGTACACTACCGGCGCCGGCGCCCTCCCCCCTGACCCTGGTTTTCATGCTGGCCGGCATCGGGTTCCTGCTCCCGATCCTCCTCCGTCTACGACGGCTACCAGTCCCTCGTCTTCCGGGGCAAGGTCAGGAGCAGCCCCGACTCGCCCTGACGGGGGCAACCCCGAACCCCTACAGGGTCAGAGGGACGGGGCCGGGATGCTGGCCGTCGGCTGTCCTTGACCGGCCGGATGGAGCCGGGCGGAAAGCCGGTCCATGGCGACGTAGAAGGCGGGTGTGATGTAGAGGGTGAGCGCTTGCGAGAACACGAGCCCGCCCACCACCGCGATGCCGAGCGGACGCCGAGAGGCCCCGCCGGGACCGAATCCGATCGCGATCGGCAGGGTGCCCAGAATGGCGGCCAGTGTCGTCATCAGAATAGGTCGGAAACGCACCACGCAGGCTTCGACGATAGCCTCCGGCGCACTGGCGCCCGACCGACGACGGTCGATGGCGAAATCGATCATGATGATTCCGTTCTTCTTGACCAGTCCAACCAGCATGATGAGTCCGACAAAGCTGTAGATGTTGAGTTGCTGGTTGAACAGGATGAGGCTCAGGAGTGCACCCACCATGGCCAGGGGTAGGGCGGTCAGGATCGTGATGGGGTGGATGAAATGCTCGTAGAGGATGGCCAACACCATGTAGATCACGAGGATCGTGATCAACAGGAGCACCGGCAGGTCGACGAGCGATTTCTGGAAGGTCTGTGCGCTGCCAGCGAAAACCCCGGTAATCCCCGAAGGCAGCCGCGCCCGGGCCAGTGCCTCGATCCGGCGGGTGGCCTGCCCGAGTGACGTTCCGGGTGCCAGGTTGAAGGAGAAGGTGACCGAAGGCAGCTGTTCGTAGTGATCGACTTCGAGCGGGCTAATGCCCGCCCGGATGCGGGCGACCGCCGGCAGGGGAACGAGGGTGCCATTCGCTCCGGGGACGTTCAGGACGTTCAGGGCCGCCATGTTGCGCTGGTAGGGCGGAGCCAGCTGCGCAATCACGGGATATTCGTTCGAGGCCCCGTAGATCAGGCTGATCTGGTTGCCCCCGAAGGCATCATCCAAGGTCTCCTGGATGGCCTGGGCGGTCACCCCGAGCAGCGAGGCCCTCTGCCGGAGGATCCGGATGTTGATTTCCGGGTTATTGAGCTGGAGACTCGAACTCACGCTCTGGATACCGGGCACCCGTCGCAACTCGGGCAGGAAGCGGGTGGCCGCCCGGTTCAACGCCTTCACGCTCAGTGCCTGCAGCAAGTAGTCGTAAGAGCCGTTTCCACCCAGCGCCCCGATGCTGATGGCAGGCGGAATACGGAAAAAAACCTGCAGCCGGTGGACCTTCCGCACCGACCGGCGGAGCTCTTGGATGACCTGATTGGCACTCACACTGCGCTGACTTTTCAGCATGAAGAAAAAACGGCCGATGTTGCCGCCGGCCGTGCCACCCTCTCCCTGTCCCACACTGGAGATGATGCGGGCGACAGCGGGATTGGCCTCAACGATGCGCACCACTCGCTCCTGCAGGTGGCGCATCTGATGGAAGGTAATTCCCTCGGGTGCCTGTGTCGCGGCAAGCACCAGACCGGTGTCTTCCTGGGGAATGAATCCCTTGGGCACGATGGTAAAAAAGTAGAAGGTCAGCGCGAGCATGACGCCGGCGACCCCGAGCATGGTCCGCCAGTGTTCCACGGCCCAGGTCAGGGTGCTGGCATAAAACGCCCGCACTTTTTCAAACCACGCCTCGAAGAGTCGCTGCATTCGGTTGGTCGTCACCATTTCCTGGAGGAAGCGGCTGCACAGCATGGGAGTCAGGGTGAGCGAGACCACACCTGAAAGAAGAATGGCGATGGCCACCGTGATGGCAAACTCCCGGAATAGCCGCCCCAGAATCCCTCCCATGAGGAGGATCGGCAGGAAGACGGCCGCCAGGGAGAGCGTCATCGAAACCACCGTGAAACCGATTTCCTGGGTGCCCAGAAGGGCGGCCCGGAACACGGGTTCGCCCATCTCCCGGTGGCGGATGATGTTTTCCAAAACCACGATGGCATCGTCCACGACGAAAGCCACCGCCAGCGTAAGCCCCATGAGCGACAGGTTGTCGAGCCCGAAACCCAGGAGTTTCATGAACGCAAAGGTTCCGATAATCGAGGTCGGCAGCGCCAGAGCCGCAATCAGCGTGGCCCGGAGATTGCGCAGAAAGATGAAAATGACGAGCGTGACGAACAGAATCGAGAGCAGAAGCGTCAGCTTGACTTCTCGGATCGAGAGATTCACGAACTCTGCATGGTCGTGAAAGATCTGGAGCCGAGCGTCTCCCGGCGCCTGCTTCGACAGGGTGGAAATCACCTTGTGCAGTTCCTTGGAAATGGTGACGGCGTTCGAGCCGGGCTGGCGCTGGACCGCCAGCATGATCGAATGCATCCTCCGCCCGTGTTCGAAAGCCTTGTTGATAAAGTAGGTGACCTGCTTGTTGGCCTCGACGCTGTTCACCGCTCGCCCGAGACTGGAGAGCTTGACCGGGGCCCCATTCTGGTAGGTGACTACGAGATTGTTGTAGGCCTTTGCGTTCCGCAGCTGGCCCAGGGCCTGCACCATGTAGGTCCGGGTCGAACCGTAGAGGGTGCCCGCCGGCAAGTTGGTGTTGCCGCTCTGCACCGCCTGCACCACCTGGACCAGGGTCAGGTGGCGGGCGTCTAACTCGTAAGGGTTGAGCTCTAGGCGGACCGCGTATTTCTCCCCGCCGAATACGTTCACTTCGGAAACGCCGGACAGCATGGAAATCTGCTCGGCCACACGGGTCTCTGCATAGTTGTCGAGTGTGGTCATCGGCAGGTGCCGAGCCGTCATCGTGAGGAAGATGATCGGCGAGGCGGTCGGATTGGCCTCGTGCAGGACCGGCGGCTGGGGCATCTCGGGCGGCAGCTGGCCGAGCGCCTGGGAGATGGCGGCCTGGACCAGCATGGCCGCGCTGTTGATGTTTTTCGACAGGCGGAATTGGAGCGTGATCGAGGTATTGCCGGTCGTATTGACCGAGCTCATCGTCCGCAACCCGTCGATGGTCGAGAACTGGCGTTCAAGCGGCGTTGCCACCGAGGAGGCCATGGTCTCCGGATTGGCTCCGGGGAGATTCGCGTAGACGTTGATCGTGGGAAATTCGACGGGTGGTAGCTCACTCACCGGCAGGCTGAAATAGGAGACGAGTCCGAAGATCACCAGCGCGGTCATGACGACCGTCGTCATGACCGGACGATGGATGAAAACCGACGACGGATTGACTTTCATGTGAGACGGCGTTTCGGGACCACCGGGAGCCGGTTCCGAGGCATCACCCGCATGTTGTTTCTCAGCGTTTCCGGAACTTCCGTCACGACCGTTGCACCGAGCGGAAGCCCCGTGCGGATCACCGCCAGCCCGCCCGCCTCATGGGCAACCGTAACCGGGACGATCACGGCCCGGCCGTTGACCACCTCGTAGACAAAATATCCCTTTTGCCCGTCTTGGACGGCCGTTTGGGGAACCACGAGGGCATTTTTCTGGACGGACAGAACGACGCGGACCCCCACATACTGTCCGGGCCAGAGCCGCAGTGGATGGTTGGGCAGACGGGCCCGGTAGAGCACGGTTCCGGTCTGGCTGTTGACGGTATTGTCAATGAAAACAAGGGGCCCAGAGCCCAGCACCTGGCCTCCCCCCTCCCGGCTGACCTCGATGCCGACCGGACCCTGGTCGCGGTAGTGGAGCACGGTCTCGAGATCGCTTTGCGGCAGATTGAACTCGACCAGGATCGGCGCCATCTGGTTGATCGTGACCAGGGGGGTCGTCATGCTGGAGGAGACGAGGTTGCCGGAACGCACGGAAATGGCACCGGTCAGGCCGGCAATCGGCGCGCGGATCACGGTGTAGGACAGGTTGATCCGGGCCTGACGGAGCGCCGCCTTGGCCTGCTGGGCCGTGGCCACTGCCGTTTCATAGGCTTCCGGCGCGATATAGCCATGGGGCAGGAGCGCACTGTCCCGCCGGACGATGGATTCATCCAGGTTCCAGGCCGAGCGCGCCGATGCGAGAGCCGCCTGGAACGGAGCCGGATCGATCCGGAAAAGCAACTGGCCGCGGGCCACCATCTGGCCCTCGTGGAAACCCACCGACTGCAACAGGCCGCTCACCTGCGGCATGACGCTGACGCTGTGCCGGGAAACGACCTCTCCCGTGGCCCGCAGTTCGATCGGAACCGTGGCCTGTCGGACTGCGGCCGTGGCCACGACCAGGGGGGCATCGGTCTTGGGCTTCCCCGAATGTTCCTCAGCGCGGATGCGCCAAACGGTTATTCCCACCAAGGCCAGAAGGACCAAGCTCCCGATGAGGCGGCCCTTGGAAAACAATCGCGAAGATCTGTGCGGCACGAGCGATCCCAGTTGACGATAGGTCATTTTCCCATGAACCGGTCATTGGGAGTGTCAGCGTTACAATTCGTTACAGAATGCGGTCGGCTTCCGACTTACAATGATTTCAGATGGCTGATCGCACAGGACTCTCGCCTTGGCACGGAACGATTTCATTCTCATCGTCGACGATGATCCCGAAATCCGGGATCTCCTGCAGCTCTTTTTGGTTCGCCACGGCTATCGGGTCAAGGCGGTTCCGGACGGGTCGTTTTTGGAATCCGCGCTCGAACCCCCGAACCTGCCCCCCGATCTCATCATTCTGGACCTCATGTTGCCCGGTGGGGATGGACTCAGCTGGTGCCAGTGGCTGCGCAAACGCTCTCGCATTCCCGTTCTCATGTTGACGGCGCGGGGGGCGGAAACGGACCGGATTGCCGGGCTCGAAACCGGAGCCGACGACTATTTGGCCAAACCCTTCCATCCGGAGGAACTGCTGGCTCGAATCCGCAGCGTGCTCCGCCGGACCCGCTCCTTTCCCGACAGGTTGGACAGCGAGTCCATCCGCGAGTTCCGTTTCGGGGACTGGCGGCTGCTCACGGGCAGCCGCGAGCTCATCGACCCGCAGAATGTGCGGATCGCCCTCTCGGGGGCCGAATACCGGCTCCTGCGCATTTTTCTCGAACGCCCCCAGACGGTCATTCAACGCGAGGTCTTAACCGAGATGCTGTGGAGCCGCAGCCCCCAGCCCACGGATCGCAGCGTCGACATCCAGGTCAGCCGGCTCCGCCACCGGCTGCATGACGACGGCCGCGAACCCAGCCTGATCCGTACCGTCCGCGGAGAAGGCTACCTGTTCGCCCTCGCCGCCCAGCCCGCCCGATGATCCGCTGGCTGCCGCAATCCCTGTTTGGCCGACTGGTCCTCATTCTTCTGGCGGGCCTGATCGTGGCACAGATCCTGGCCGCAAGCCTCAGCTTCTACGAAAGGGATCAGGCTCTCGTCTATTTCACCGACCGCCAGTGGGCGGAACGGGACGCCGATCTCGTGAGCCTGCTGGACCGTCTGCCACCCTCGGAACAGAGCCTCGTGGCCTCGATCCGGACCTCGCCCCGGGTGCGGATCCGCCTGTTCGCGCATCATCCCCCACCCGATCCCCACGCCCTGCCGCAGGACTCCCGGGCCCGGCGGTTTCTCCGTCTGCTTGAGAAACTGCTTCCCCACCATCGCATCACCGGCTACCTCCTGCGGGAACCGGTACCGGCCGCGGACCGGTTGTTTCCATTCGAGTACGGTTACCGGACCCGCAGCCTGTTCCAGGTCCGGCTGGATCCTGCGGGATGGGTCCGCTTCAACTACCTTCGGCCACTGGCCGTGACGGAGTGGCCGTATCCCCTGATCGTCTACCTCGGCGTCTTGGGCGTGGGAATCATCCTGCTTTCACTGTGGGCGGTCCGCCTCGCCACGCGCCCGCTCCGGGATCTGGCCAGTGCCGCAGAAGATCTGGGCCGCAACATCCACCGCTCCCCGATGCCGGAGCGGGGGCCCATCGAGGTCCAGCGTGCGGCACGTGCCTTCAATGGCATGCAGAACCGCCTGAGCCAGTTCATCGAGGATCGGACCCGCCTGCTCACTGCCATCTCGCATGACCTGAGGACACCGATTACGCGAATGCGTCTCCGCAGCGAACTCCTGGATGATCCCGGGCTCAGGGAAAAGTTCGTCCGGGACCTGGCCGAGATGGAGGCCATGACCCGCCAGACCCTCGACTTCCTGCAGGGGCTGGACATCGCGGAAGAAGAGCAACCCATTGATCTCTCCGCCCTCCTGGAAACGATCGTCGCGGACCTCGGGGAACAAGGTCTGCCGGCTACCCTCAACGGCTCTTTGCCACACCCGATCCCAGGCCGGCCGTCCCTCCTCCGCAGGCTGTTCGAAAACCTGATCCACAATGCACTGACCTATGGAGGCAGGGCAGAAATCGGAATCCATCCGGGCGACCGGAACGTCGAGGTTCGCATCCGCGACCACGGACCCGGCATCCCGTTCGACCGGCTCGAAAAGGTCCTCGAGCCCTACTACCGGCTGGATCCCTCCCGGGGACATGTACGCGGCGGGTTCGGGCTCGGGCTCAGCATTGCCCGCAATATCGCGGAGACCCATGGCGGGCAACTGGTCCTGCGCAATCATCCGGATGGCGGACTCGAAGCCCGGGTGATCCTGCCGCTCGCCCGCCAACCGGGGAATCGGCGACCGGCCCCCATTCCGGAACCCCAGGCGGTGCCAAATCCGCTATCCTAGCCCGACCCCCACGCCCGGGTGCTACCGTGGTGCCGCTGTTCCCGCTCCTCCTCGCCAGTCACGTCGTCTGTGCCGTCGTGAGCCTCCTGCTGTTTCTGATCCGGGGGATCCCGAGCCTCGTGCTGGAGCGCCCCCTGCCCGGCCGTTTTTTCCGGGTTGCCCCCCATGTGACGGATACCCTGCTGCTTGCAACCGGCATTGCACTCGCCTGGACCCTCTCGCTCGACCCTCTGCAGGTCCCGTGGCTCGGAGTCAAGCTGCTGCTCGTGGTCGTCTACATCGCACTCGGAATCCTGGCGTTCCGCCTGCACGGCCCGCGCCGGTGGCGGCTGGTTCTCTTCACGCTTGCGCTATTGGTCTTCGCCGATATCGTCGCCATCGCCGTGACCCGCTCCCCGCTCGGGCTCGGGAGCCTGTAGCGCATCCATTGATGGGATCTGCCGCGGAGTTCAGCGCCTGCCGCCGACTCGCGGACTGAATCAGCAGTCCGCATCGAGAAGCGCTTGATGCTCTCGAGGATCGGAGTGGCGATCCTCGTCCGGATGTGCGCAGGGACGCGCGGGGGGTGGGCCATCCAGCCCTTGGCCGCCGAGGGCCTGAGCTGCCGTCATTGTCCGTCACCCGGTGCCGATCCCGCGTGAGCGGCGTGGCAAACCCTCCGGAATCATCCCCTGCCCCGGCACCCGGCAAAGACGTGGAGATCCAAACTCTTTGTCTCCACATGCCGGGCGGACCGAGCGACGCACACCGTTCAGCCGGATCGCTCAGAAAGGGGATGCGAAATCTTTCCAGGCATCGGGAGTGCCCATGTCCCGCCACAAGCCGTCGTAGAACCGACCGCCGAGTACCCCCTCGAAAGCCCACCGCATGAGCCAGGGAGCCAGGGGAAGGGGGCGCTCGGCCTCCAGGGATTCGAACAGCACCGGCCGGTAGAGGCCGATCCCGGCAAAGGTGTAGCGGGGTCCGTCTCCGCCCCCGACCCACCCCTCCGACAGGGTGAAGTCCCCCTCCGGATGGTGCGGCGGATTCGGGACAAGCACGATGTGCGCGGCTTCACCCGCGTCGAGGTTGAGTGTCGCATACGGAAAATCGGTCAGGAGATCGGCATTGACCACGAGGAAAGGTCCGGGTCCGAGCCAAGGCAGCGCCCGGCGGATCCCTCCGGCCGTCTCAAGGGGACGGGAGCCCTCGTCGGAATAGCGGATCCGGACCCCGAAGCCCTCCCCGTCCCCGAGTGCCGAGCGGATCTGGTCCCCCCGGTACGACAGGTTGATGACCAGATCCCGGAAACCGGCTGAGGCGAGGGTCCGGATCTGGCGCGCCATCAGCGACTGCCCGCCGATCTCGAGGAGCGGTTTTGGGATCCGATCCGTCCACGGACGCAATCGCGTCCCACGACCGGCCGCGAGCAAGAGGACCTTCACGGGCCGGCCGGACCAGGCAAGGCCGGAAGGATTTCGTCCTCGATCCAGGCGCCGAGCGGTGCGAGTGCGGGATAGGGGGAACTGGCCCGGACCACGTAACCCAAGGTCCGTGGAATGTCCGCCAGATAGCCCGGCTTGCCGTCGCGGTGCCAAAGCCTGGCAAAGATGCCGGCGGCCTTGAGGTGGCGCTGGATGCCCATCCAGTCAAAGTCGATCCGCCAGTCGGACCAGGCCGGCAGCGGCAGGCCGGCGGAACGGGCCCGGGCATGGTAATCCCTCAACCAGTCCAGAACGGCGCCTTCGGGCCATTCAACGTAACAGTCGCGCAGAAGCGAAACCGGATCATAACTTGTAGGTCCGACCACGGCATCCTGGAAATCGATCACGCCGGGCGAACGTTCGGGCAGGAACAGGAGATTTCGCGAATGGTAGTCCCGATGGACCCAGACCTGGCCCTGTCCGAGGGCGCGATCGACCAGTTTCCGGCCGGCGTCAGCAAAACGCCGCTGCAGGGCATGGGCATCGAGGCCCAGATGGCTCTCGACCAGCCAGTTCCAGAATAGATCCATTTCCCCCTCGAGTCGCTCCGCATCGTAATGCGGCCAGGCCGGCGGGGGGCGCACCGAGGCTATGCGCACCAAAGTCGCCCAAGCGTCATCGAACAGGCGACCGGGATCGATCCCTTGCAGGCGGGCAGTTTCATAAGTCACGGAACCCAGGTCCTCCATGGCGGCAAACCCCTCCTCCTGTTCGAGCGCAAGCAGAGCCGGAACGTGGATCCCGGCCTCTTCGAGGAGGCCGCGCACCACCAGCCAGGACCCGAGGGGCTCGCGGCCCGGCGGCGCATCCATGACGATGAGGCTCCGATCCGGATATATAATGCGAAAATAGCGGCGAAACGAAGCATCTTGGGATGCGGGCCGGACCTCCGCAAAGGCCCCGATGGCATCGGTGATCCATTGTCTCATTCTGTCCAGACGATCCAACCGTATCTCTCGCTTGCCCGCGGCGGTTCATGATAGCGGAAACGCGCCCTTCGCCTGCAGGCGGCCCGCGCCTCGGACCGGCCTCGCAACCCCCGTGAGAATCCCGTCTCCCCGATACTGGGTGACCGGTCTTCTCTTGGCCGGCCTCGCGGGCCCGGGGCTGGCCCGCCCGCTCTACCTGTTCCGCAACTGCCCTCCCCTGCCGGCCGCCGCCCTTCCCAGGCACCCGATCCCCGGCGTGGTCACCGCCCGGTCCCGGCGGGCCCAGATGGTCCGGAAGGGAATCTCGCACCTCTTCGGCCAGGTGACCCTGACCCAAGGTGACCGACGCCTCTGGGTCGATCAAGCCCGCTACGACCGGGCCCTGAACATCGTCACCGGCAGGGGGAACCTGCGTTTTGCCGAACCCGGGTTTGATCTGCTCGGCAGTCACGGAATCTACAACTTCACCACCGGGCGCGGACTGTTCTATGACACCCAGTACGAGATTCCCAAACGGCACGGAAGGGGATCGGCCAAACGGATTGCAATCGACGGAAAGCGGAAGGCCCGCCTCCACACCGTCCGCTACACCACCTGCCCGATCGGAAGTGCCGACTGGGCGCTCCATGCCGGCTCGGCCACCCTGTATCCCCGGCAGGACCTCGGGGTGGCTCACGACGTCTGGCTCAACTTTTACGGCGTTCCGATCTTCTGGACTCCCTACCTCAGCTTTCCCCTGACAAGCCAGCGCAAATCGGGGTTGCTGGCTCCCACGATCGGCGACAACACCCTGAACGGACTGGATCTCTCGGTCCCCTACTACTGGAACATCGCCCCCAACATGGACCTCACCCTGACCCCGCGTCTCCTCAGCTACCGCGGGCTCCTGACCGGCATCAAGTTCCGGTATCTCACGGAGACGAGCCAAGGCGAGCTCGTCGGGCACTACCTGCCACACGATCGGATCACCAACAGCCGGCGCGCCCAGTTCAGCTACCTCGACACGACCCAGTTCAACACCCACTTGAACCTGTCCACCAACATCAACTACGTGAGCGATCCCAGCTATTTTCAGGATTTCGGGAACAGCCTCGTCGAAGCCGCACAACCCTACGAGTACCGGACCATCACCCTGACCTACGCCGAACCGGACTGGCACGTCGAGAGCCTCGTCCAAGACATCCAGACGGTCGACCCCACCATCCCGCAGGCCGACCGACCCTATGCCAGCCTGCCGGATTTGCTGTTCGACGGGCGTTGGCTGCGTGACGAGACCCGCCTCGATTTCCACTGGCGGGCCCAGTTCATCCGCTACGTCAGCACCAGCACCACCGCACTCATCGGAGACCGGCTCGATCTCGAGCCGCGCCTGAGCTATACCCTCGGCAACTCCACAGCGTCGCTGACCCCGCGCATCGGCCTCAGCGAGACCCATTATCTCCTGAGCGCACCAGCCGTTACTGGCGGATCCACGAGCCTCAACCGTTTCGCGCCCATCGCCAGCCTGCGTGGACGGCTGCGTTTTTCGCGCACCTGGGCGGGCGGGAGGCTGCTCCAGATCGTCGAGCCCGAGCTGTTCTATCTCTACGTCCCCTACCGAAACCAGAATGATTTCCCGGTCTTCGACACCACGCTGATGCCGTTCGGAACCGAAGAGCTCTTCGCGACCAACCGGTACCTCGGCATCGACCGGCTGGGGGATGCCAACCAACTCACGGCGGCAGTCACATCGGACATCCTGGACGGCCGGACCGGAGCCCAGCTGGCCTCCTTCACCCTGGGCGAAATCTTGTATTTCGCCAACGAACGGGTCACCCTGCCGGGCCAGGCCCCCATCACCCAGGCCCGGTCCAACTATGTGGGCGCGGGATCCCTCACCTTCAACCACCACTGGCTCAGTGAGGTTGGCCTCGAGTGGGATCCCTACCTCAAGCAATGGGACCAGGCGACCGTCGAACTCGAATACCGCGCTTCCCGTGGGCAGGTCATCGACCTCGCCTACCGCTACGACCGGAACTTCCTGAACCAGACGGAAATTTCGATGGTCTGGCCCATCACACGGCAGCTGAGCGTGGTCGGCAGCTGGGACTACTCGACACTGGACCACGCCACACTCGAAACCTTCGCCGGAATCCAGTACGATACCTGTTGCTGGATCTTCCGGCTGATCGCCCGTCGTTTTGTGACACCGGGCACCACCATCGGAAGCGTGGGACAACCCAATTCCGGCATTTACTTCCAACTGTCATTCAAGGGGTTGGGCAGCCTGGGCCGACCGCTCGATACCTTCCTCGAAAACGACATTCTGGGCTATGGTGACCAATGAAACCGACTGAAGCAATCCCGTCCCGGCAGATCACCTTGGTTGTGGGCGCCCTGGGTCTTTTGACCCTCCTTGCCGGCTGCGCCTCAACCCCTCCCCTGACTCACCCCCCCCTGGCTCACCCCCCCCCGGCCCAAACCCGATCAGCGTCCCATCCCCCCTCGCGACCCCGTCCGTCCGTTCCTCTGCTCAAGGGGATCCTCCTCGACCGGGTCATCGCGGTGGTGAACGGTTCGCCCATTCTCCAGAGCAGCCTCGACCAGGAAATGAACCTGCTCAGCCACGAGCTCATGGCCCGCCACTTCACCGTACCGCCACGGAAAATCTTCCGTCGTCAAGTTCTTGCGCGAATGGTCCAGCAGAAGATTGAGCTCGAGGCCGCTCATCTGCACGGCATTGCCGTCTCCGACCAGCACGTCAGCGGGGTCCTCGCGGAAATTGCCGCACGGGACCGGGTTCCCTTTGACCAGTTTCCGGAAAAACTGCTCCGGGAACACATCAACTATATGGCGTTCCGCAATTTCATCCGGAACGAACTCATCATCCACCGCATGATTTCGACGGCGGTCGTCCCCAACGTCACTGTCACGAAGGGCGAAGTGGAGGCCTGGCTCCGGGACCATCCCATGCACACCCAGGTCGACTACCACCTCAAGGACATCCGGATCGACATTCCAACGGCCCGGAACCCGCTCACGGTCCAGGCGGCCAAAAACCAGGCTGAGGCCCTCGTCACCGAACTCAAACTGGGGCACTCCTTCTCGGACATCGCGGTCGCCGATTCGGCCGGACGCAACGCCCTCAAGGGCGGAGCACTGGGATGGAAAAGTGCGGATGTCCTGCCCGCCTCCTGGCGCGGGGCTCTCAAGAACCTGCCCCAGGGGGGGATCACGGCTCCCATCGCCACCCGGCGCGGTTTCGTCATCCTGAAACTGCTCGGTCGCAAAGTCACCGAAATGCATCCGATCTTCGCACGGGAATACCGCGTCCGCCAGATCGTGATCCGGCCGACTCCTGCATTGCCGGGAACCGCCGTCCGCCAGCGCCTGCTCAAACTCCGTCGAATGCTGATGCACGGGGCCCACTGGAGGCCCCTCGCCAAGGCCTACTCGGACGATCCCACCGTCGAGCTCAATGGCGGTCTGCTCGGATGGGTGCTCCCCAAGTCCCTACCCACCCCCTACCCTAAAATCCTGTCCCACCTCGCGGTCCATCAGATCAGCCAACCATTTCTCACGGACAACGGCTGGGTCATCACTCAGGTCCTGGGCATCCGGCGGCACAACGTCACCCGACGGATCTTCACCCAAAGGGCCTATGCCATCCTGTTCGAACGCCGGCTCCGCCACGAGGCCGCCCATTTCCTGCACGGCCTGATCGCCGAGGCGTTCGTGCACTATCTCGTTCCGTGGGCACACTAAGACCCACCATCGCGCTCACAACCGGAGAACCCGCCGGCATCGGCCCCGATCTGGCAGTCGGGCTGGACGGAACCGACCCGGTGCCGGCCCACCTCGTGCTCATCGGAAACCGTCGGCTCCTGGAAGAACGGGCCCAGAGACTCGGGCGGTCCTTTGATGTGCCTCCCTATGTCCGTGGGCCGGACCGTGCGACCCGACTGTCGCTTTTGGACGTTCCGCTGGAAGACACGGTCCGGGCCGGACACCTCAACCCCGCCAACGCACCCTATGTCCTCGAGACGATTGACCGGGGCATTGCCGGCTGCCGGTCCGGCGAGTTCCAGGCGCTCGTCACGGGGCCGGTCCACAAAGCTCACCTCAGAAACGCCGGGCTGCCCTTCGAGGGTCATACCGAATATCTCGGCCGGAAAACCGGAAGCCCGCATCCAGTCATGCTGTTCGTGACCCCCTCTCTCCGGGTCGCGCTCGTCACCACCCACGTCGCCCTGAGGGACGTGCCCCGCCTCGTCGACCCCGAACGCCTCGATGCCACCCTCATGACCGTATCCGACGCACTCACCCGGCGCTATGGCGTGGCGAATCCCCGGATCGGGGTCCTCGGACTCAATCCGCATGCCGGAGAGGAGGGACTTTTCGGGGACGAGGAAGAACGGGTCATCCGGCCGGTTTTGGACGCTCGTCGTCGCCAGGGCCTCCGGGTGAGCGGGCCCTGGCCGGCCGATACCGCCCTCACGCCCCACGCGGCCGGAACCCAGGATGCCTGGATCTCGCTCTACCATGACCAAACGCTGCCGGTCATCAAATACGCCTTCTTCGACACCGCCGTGAACGTCACGCTGGGCCTGCCGTTTCTCCGGACTTCGGTCGATCACGGGACCGCGCTCGAACTGGCCGGCAGCGGGCGGGCCCAGATCCACTCGCTCCGGTGTGCCGTGGATCACGCGGTCCGGTATGCCGAAATCCACTAGGCACCGGCCCCGGAAACGCTTCGGGCAGCATTTCCTTCACGATCCCGCCGTCCGCTCGCGCATCGTCGCGGCCGTGTCACCCGAGCCGGGACAAGTCATCGTGGAGATCGGACCCGGGCACGGAGCCCTGACCGACGGACTCCTCGAACACGTCGGGCACCTGTGGGCGGTCGAGATCGACCGCGATCTCGCCGCCGAGCTAGAGCTCCGCCACGGACCCCGCCTGACCCTCCACCCGGGAGATGCGTTGAAGGTCGATTTCGGCTCCTGGCCCGGCCCCTCGCCTTTCCGGGTCGTCGGAAACCTGCCCTACAACATCGCCACGCCGCTCATCGCGCATCTGGCCGCAACCAAGGCCCGGATCCGCGACCTTCATCTCATGGTGCAGCGGGAAGTGGGGGAGCGGATGCTGGCCGGGCCGGGCGAACCCGCCTACGGGAGACTGTCCATTTTCACGGGCTATCACTTCAGGGTCGAACGTCTCTTTCCCGTGGGTCGGGGGGCGTTCTCACCGCCTCCCCAGGTCGAATCCGTCGTCTTGAGACTGGAACCAAAGGCCCAGCCCCCCTTTCCCACGGGGGACGAACGGCAGTTCTTCGAACTCGTCTTCCGGGCCTTTCACCGTCGCCGCAAAATGATCCGGAATGCCTTGGGCGGCACCGTGCCCGCCGAGCTCTGGGAGAAAGCCCGCATCGACCCCCGGGCCCGTCCGGAGACCCTGCCTCCGGAGGCCTTCGCCCGGCTGGCTGATCTCCTCAGCGGGGAGCCGGACTTTTGGGCGCGACCGGGAGCGGGGGACCCCCGCCCACAGGTTCCCGGCTGCGGATGATTTCCAAGGCGGTGGCAATGAAGGAACCGACATTGCCCATTTCCGCGGGAATGAGGACCGTGGTCGACTGCTTGGCCAAATTGCCCCACTGGCTGATGAAATCGCGGGCCACCTGCAACTGCAGAGCTTCCATCCCTCCCGGCAGGACCGTGGCCTGGCCGATGGTGGAGATGGCCTGGGCCGTGGCCTCGGCCACGAGCTGGATGGCCTGTGCCTGGCCTTGCGCCCGGAGGATTTCCGACTGTCTCTGCCCTTCGGCCACATTGATGGCCTGCTGTCTCTGGCCTTCAGACACGTTGATCTGCTGCTGCCGCTCGCCTTCCGAACGGGCGACCACAGCGCGGCGCTCGCGCTCCGCCGTAATCTGGAGCTCCATGGCTCTCAGGATCTCGTTGGGCGGTGTTATGTCCTTGATCTCGTAACGCAGGATCTTCATCCCCCACGTGGCCCCCGCCTCGTCCAGCACGGTCACCACGGCTGCATTGAGCTGCTGGCGGGAACTCAGGCACTCGTCGAGATGCAGCTTGCCGATCTCGGCGCGCATGCTAGTCTGGGCCAGCTGGACCACCGCCATGATGGGATTGGATGAGCCGTAGGCCGCCAGTTTCGCGTCCGTGACCTGGATATACATGATCCCGTCCACCGAAACCTGCGTATTGTCCTTCGTGATACAGATCTGGGCCGGCACTTCCATCGGGGTTTCCCGGAGATCGAAGCGGAACCGGACGAGATCCACGAACGGGACAATGACGTTGAGCCCGGGTTCAAGCGTGCGGAGGTAGCGTCCGATGCGCTCGACGACCCAGGAATGCTGCTGCGGGACCACCCGGACCCCGCTGACCACCACCACGATGGCCAGAACGATGATGACAATGACGAAAATCGACATGGGGGATCCTCAGTGGGGAGCGGGAGAAAAGGGGGCCACCTGCAGGCGGTTGCCGACCCGGGAAACGATCCGGAGTTCACGGCCGGGTTCCACGGCCGTAGGCTCGGTCAGCTCGGCCAGCCACAGGGTATCCCGGTAACGGACCTCGAGCGAATGGGGTGACACGCTGACCACCACCACGCGCTGTCCGCCGTCGATGTTCGTGGCATCCGAGGAGGCCCGGTTACGCAGGGCCCGCCGAGTATACTCGGCGACGGGCAGAAGGAGCACCGCGAAGAGGGCGAACCAGCCGATGGCCCCCAGTCCGCCCGGCGCGAAAAAGAGGTCGATCAGGCTCACGAGGAGCAAGGCGATGCCGAGCGCGGCCAGATAAAAGGTTTGGGTCGGGATCTCGAAGACGAAAAGCACGAGAGCGAGAGTCAGAGGGACATACCATTCGGCCATGGGCAAAGCTCCGGGTTCAGGCCTCACGATTCAGGTCGGCGGATCCGTACGCGGCCCCATCGTAACACAAACACATGGCGGGCCCGGGATCCGGCCTCGGGGATGCCACAGCGTCTAAAATGGGGCCATGGACAGCCCCGAGACCCCCACCGTGCTGCCGTCGCCCGCGCGCATCCCAGTCAATCCACCCGCGGATCCGCGCCACCCCGGCCAATGAGAACCTTCGCGATCGGTGATCTCCAAGGGCTCCATCGTGCGTTCATGCAGCTGCTCGAACGCATCGGATTCAACCCGGAAGGCGACATCCTCTGGTTCTGCGGGGACCTGGTCAACCGGGGACCGGATTCCCTCGAGGTCCTGCGCTTCGTCTACCGCCTGGGTGAACGGGCCCTTGTCGTCCTCGGCAACCACGACCTCTATTTGCTGCGCGTCGCAGCCGATCCGGCCCAGGCGCCCGCCGTCGATCCTTCGCTCCGGCCGATCCTCGACGCCCCGGACCGTGACGAGCTTCTCGACTGGCTGCGCCACCGTCCCCTGCTCCATCACGATCCGGTCCTGGGCTTTACCCTGGTCCACGCGGGACTCCCCCCTCTCTGGGACCTCGAGCAGGCCACCCGGCAGGCCCGTGCGGTCGAACGGGTGATCCAGAGCAACCACTGGAAAGTGACTCTCCCGACCCTCTTCGGGAACGAGCCCGCAGCCTGGCATGAGGGACTTCCTGACATCGAGGCGAACCGTTTCACGGTCAATGCCCTGACCCGTATGCGCTTTGTCACCTCCACCGGAAAACTGGACTTCCGGCACAAGGGTCCGCCGGGGAGCCAGCCGGACGGGTTATATCCATGGTTCGAGATCCCAAACCGGCGAGGCCGCGACCTCCATATCGTGTTCGGACACTGGTCGGCTTTGGGCGACATCCGGGCTCCCAACGTCTATCCCCTGGATGGGGGCTGTCTCTGGGGAGGGTCGCTGCGCGCCATGCGCCTCGACGGGGAGAGTCACCTGATCGAGATTCCCTGCCCCGACCGTACGACTCCGGGCACGTGACCGGACCCGATCGGGTCCTTTCGTTTTCAGATGCAAGATCGTCTGATCGCGTCCCCGATCCTTCCGGCCCCCCGTTCGAGCGCCCACCGCCCTCCCGAATCTCGCGCCAAAGCGCCGATCCCTCCTGTCTTCAAACGCTCCTAGTCGCGGCGCAGGCTGCGCGCAGAGTAATCGAACGATCGGGCGATCTCGGTTTGACTCGCATATCCCGATTCACACAACGTGATCATCGCGTACGCTTGTGCCGCCCGACCCTCCACATCGTAGTGGGCGAACACGACGCCGCGCACGCAGATCACTCGCTGGCTTCCCCTGGTCCGAAAAGAAACGCGGTCGCTGACATCGACCGTGCTACCGGACGGAGCGGCCAATGACTCGCACTCTTCCTGTTGCGGATCCACGGTAGACCCTCCTGACAGGCCCTGAAATCGGACAGATTCCGGTCCCCACGTTCGCACCGATCACGGGCCACCCCGACTCCTCATCGGGCCCGGCCCTCCGACAAACGTAAAACCCTCTATCGCAAGCGCCGACGTGCATCCGGCAGATTGCTCAATCTGAAAAAGCGGACAGGTTTTGGTCCGCACCCGGTCCTCGCGTATCCCCCGTTTCCCGGGGCGTTTATTGGGGGTAGATCAGGAGGGCTGGACCTATTCAGAAAGCCCCTACCCAGAAGGGTTTGCTCAGGTCTTCGCTTGACGACGCTACCAATTCTTTGCCTGGTTCGGCCAGGAACGCGGCGCGCTCATCGAATTCGTCTGCTCGGACAGGTGGAAGCCCTATCTGAACGTCATCGCTCGGCACGCCCCCCAGGCCCTGAACATTCTGGATCGCTACCATATGGCCGCCAAGATGAACCAAGCGATCGATGCGGTGCGCGCGCAGGAAACGCGCACCCTGAAACGCCTCACTCACGGGGCGAAGGTGATCCTCACGCATTCGCGCTGGTGCCTCTTGAAGCGCCCCGAGAACTTGACCGAGAACTAGGCGATCTAGCTGAAGGACCTGCTCTCGTACAACCTGAAATCCATACGGGCTTGTCTCCTCAAGGAAGAGTTCCAACTGTTTGGGGAGTAGGTCTCGCCGGCATGGGCGGAAAAATTCATGGACCAATGGTGCAAGAAGGTCATGCGCTCGCGCCTGGAACCCATGAAGAAGATCGCGCGCCTGGTGCGTGTTCACAAGCCGCTGATCTTGCACTGGTTCGCAGCCCGCGATGAGGTTTCTCTCGGTGCCGTCGAAGGCCTGAACAACAAACTCAAGGCGAGTATCAGGACATCCGATGGATTTCGCACCCCAAAAGCCATAAAGATCATGCTTTGTCATAAGCATGGGGCGCTACCAGCGCCACAGCTCACCCACTGATTCTGCTGAGGAACCACTTTTCCTACGGGGTTCTGTGCTAGCATTCCTTGTGTGGTTCAATTTCAACCTCTTTGATGATTGAGTCATAACCTTGAAACGGCGCCGGAAAAGCATCCTGTCTTCGCTGCTGACAACCACCGTGCTGGCGCTGTCGCTGTGGACGCCGTACTGCCTTGCCATGCAGGCGCTGCCGTCGGCAGCTGCTGTGCATTGTTCCCGGGACATGTGCACTCCGTCGGAGATGAATCAGCATTGTGCACAACTGCAGGCGACTGCAAGCTACCTGGGCGCCCGGGCGGCGAGTGTCAGCATGCCAGACTGGCGGCCACTCGCGACCGTCGTTCCGGTCTCCCTCGCGCCAGCCTGCCGCATGCAGGCGCACCCCGGCTCTTTTGTGGATTTTTCTCCGCCCTCCCTTCTGCCGCTCAATCTGCGTTATTGCGTTTTTTTGAAATAGCGAGTTCCTGAAACCAGACCGGCGCCTGTCTTGCGACAGGCAAGTTGTGTCCTGAATCGAGGAACCGTTCCATGCGTATTACATCCCGTATTTTCCCCACGCTCGCCGCCGTGGCTACGGTGCTGCTGCTGTTCGCCGCATCCGCCACCGTGCCGGCGTCGTCCGCACCCCTGCCTGCGCCGTTGACGCTCGCAGAGGCACAAGCGCGGCTTGCGCGCGTCAACCCGGCCGTGCTTGGTGCCGCGCAGTCGCAGGAAGCGCTGCAGCATCAGGCGGTGGCAGCTTCCCAGCTTCCCGATCCGGAACTCGGGTTGATGGCACAGAACTTTCCGGCCAACAGTCTCTCATCGCCTTCAGAGGGGCCAAACGCCATGTTGAGCCTCGGCATCAGCCAGCGTCTGCCGGCCTTCGGCCAGCGCAAGCACCGGGGTAAGGAGTTGCAGGCGGAAAGCCAGGCGGCGTTCTACGGTGCCGCTGCCGACAGAACAAAGAATTCCCTGGCACTGCAACTTGGGTGGTTCGATGTCATCTACGCCGGGCAGGCGCTCGAGGTGCTGCGTACCCAGCGCGAACTGGAGAGCGAGAGCATTCAGGCCGCACTGGCGCGCTTTCGCGCCGGCTCCGCCCCGGAAGCCGACGTCCTGCGGGCCAGACTGGACGAGCAGGCGCTGGCCAATCGCCTTTTCCAGGTTCAGGCCTTGCGCACCGCCGCCCGCGCCAGAATCGCAGAATTGCTCAATGCACAGGAACTTCCCGAACTCGCGGCGGGTTGGCCGGTGATTCCCGAGCCGCCGGCATTGGCAACCATCGAGAACGGTCTGACCGGCAACCCGCTACTGCGCCAGTCCGAGGCGCTCAACCGCGCCGCCAGCGAGGGCGTGGAAGTTGCCCAAAGCGAATACTACCCCGATATCACGGTGTTCGGCGCCTATGGCAAAAGCTATTACCCGGGCATGCCCAACCAGTTGACGCTGGGCATCGACGTCAGTCTGCCGATTTTCACCAGCCGGCGCCAGGATCAAACGCTGGATGCCGCGCGCGCCAGGGCGCGCGCCTCCGGCTATGCGTACCTGCAACGGTCGCTCTCCATGCTGCAGCGTACGCGCAGCCTGTTTGCCCAATATGCATCGCTAAAGACACAGCTCGACCGCACGCGGGATGTGCTGCGGCCCACGGCGAAAGCCGCCTATGCGGCGGCGCTGGCCGCCTACACGGCAGGTCAGACCGACATGACCGGACTGCTCCGAACCCAGCAGGCGGTTCTGGAATACGCCCTGGATGACATTCAACTGCGCCGCGAGCTCCTGAGTACCCAGGCGGAGCTCGATTATCTGGCGACACACGTGGAGAGCCAGCCATGAACTGGAAAAGGATCGTCTTTATTCTTGCGGCCGCCGCCTTGTTCGGCACGGGTCTCGCCATCGGCGTCATGTGGCACGCTGGCGCATACTTGTCAGGCACCGGGGGGTCTCGGTCCGCGCCCACAAAAAACAGTAAGGCAACCTACCCGGAAAACTCCGCCCGTCGCGTGCTGTACTGGGTGAGTGCCATGAATCCAAAGCAGCGCTTTGACCACCCCGGCAAGGACAGCATGGGCATGGACTATGTGCCCGTGTACGCGCCCGCCGCCGTTTCCGCCAAGCCGGAGGCAGGACTCGCGGTGAGTCCGCGCATGGTACAGACCCTGGGCGTGCGCCTGGTGACGGTGCAGCCCCGCCGATTGGGCCAAGAAGTCCACAGCGTGGGTATCGTGACGGTGGATGGAAACCGCCGGTATGACGTGAATCTGCGTGTGTCAGGCTGGATGACGGATCTCCGGGTACGCGCCGTGGGCGATGCCGTGCGGCGCGGACAAGTTCTGGCGAAACTCTATTCGCCGAAACTGTATGCGGCCCAGAATGAATATCTGATCGCACGCGGCCAGTCGCGGCTTCTGGCCAACGGAGCCCTTGAGCGGGCGGCGGTCGAGAAGCTCGAGCTCCTCGGCATGACGCGCACGCAGATCGCGGTCCTGGCTGCGCGGGGCAAGGCACGGAAACTCATGTCGGTTCTCTCGCCTGTCGACGGCACCGTGCTCGCGCTCGGCACGCGCACCGGCGGCTACGTCACGCCGGGCATGACGCTGTTCAAGCTCGCCGATCTCAACCGAGTCTGGGTAAAGGTCGCGCTTTACAGCTACCAACTGCCCTGGGTCACGCTGGGCGATCCGGTGCATCTGCAACTCGCCCATGATCCCGCCAAAGTCTGGAACGGGCGCGTGAGCTTCCTGTATCCGATGCTTAACGAGACGAATCGCACGCTGGAGGCCCGCCTCACGGTCGACAATCCCGCGGGAATGCTACGCCCGGGGATGTATGTGAATGCCACGCTGCTCGGTACGCCGCGCACCGCGCTCGCCCTCCCCGCCGACGCGGTGCTGCGCTCTGCACAAGGCAACTACGTGATGGTGGCTGAGGGACAAGGCCGCTTCCTCCCGACCCAGGTGGCACTTGGTCCCGAGTCCGGTGGCTGGGTGGAGATCAGGGCGGGGCTCAAGGATGGCGAGCAGGTGGTGGAAAGCGCCCAGTTCTTGCTGTACGCGGAATCCCAGGTGCAGCAGCTTAACGCGCGCCTTCTGGGTCCCACGTCCGCCCCACCCAAGAAGCAGCCAAAGATGCTGCCGATGCCGGGCATGCCGCCGAAAGGAGCGCAGCCATGATTCGCCGCCTCATCGAGACCTGCCTGGATAACCGCCATCTCGTCATGCTGGCTGCTCTCGCATTGCTGCTGGTCGGCATTCTGGCGGTCATGCACATACCGCTCGAGGCCATTCCCGATATTTCACCGACCCAGGTGATCGTGAAGACCTCCTATCCCGGACAGGCGCCCCAGGTGGTGCAAGACCAGGTGACCTATCCCATCGAAGCCCTGCTGATGTCGGTGCCGGGACGGCAGGCGGTGCGTGGCTATTCCATGTTCGGCGATTCTTACGTGTACGTTATCTTCAAGGGTGGCACGAAGATCCGGCAAGCCCGCAACCTGGTGCTGCAGTACCTGAGTCAGGTCCAGGCGAAACTGCCTCCCGGGGTCACGCCGGCGCTGGGTCCGGAAAGCTCCGGCGTGGACTGGATTTACGAGTACGCCCTCACGGACCCGAGCGGCACGCTGAATCTCGCGGATCTGACCACGTTGCAGAACTGGTTTCTCAAATACCAGTTGCAGGCCATTCCCGGAGTGGCGGAAGTGGCGACCGTGGGCGGCATGGTGAAGGAATACCAGGTGGTGGTGGACCCCAACAAACTGCTGGCTTACCACATCACCCTGCCGCAGGTAGAGGCCGCTATTCGCGCGGCGAACGGCGAAACCAGTGGCTCGGTGGTAGACATGGGCGGCGCCACCTACATGGTCCGCACTTCGGGCTACGTCCGCAATCTCGGCGATCTTGAGAGCGCTCCGCTCGCCGTGCGCGACGGCATCCCCATCACCCTGCGCGACATCGGCCGCGTCCAGTACGGTCCGCAACTGCCCAACGGCGTCGCCGACCTGAACGGCCGGGGGCAGGTGGTGGGCGGCATCGTCATGATGCTTCAGGGGGAGAATGCCTACACCATCATCCAGCAGGTTGAGAACAAGCTCGCGACGTTGCGGGCATCTTTGCCCAAGGGGGTGAAGATCGTCACCACCTACAGCCAGCGTCCGCTGATCTCGAGAAGCATTCACACCCTGAGCAAAAAACTGCTTGAAGAATTCCTCGTCGTCGCGCTGGTGTCGCTGCTGTTCCTCTTCCGCGTCCGCTCCGCGCTGGTGGCCATCGTGGCGCTGCCGCTCGGCGTGCTGATGGCGTTCATCGTGATGTGGGCGCAAGCCGTCCCGGCCAACATCATGTCGCTCGGCGGCATCGCCATCGCCATCGGCGCCATGGTGGATGCCGCCATTGTCATGATCGAGAACATGCACAAGCATGTGGAGAAATCGCCGCACGCCGACCCCTGGGCTCTGGCGCGTCAGGCCGCGGCAGAAGTCGGCCCAGCGCTGTTCTTTTCGCTTTTGATCATCGCCGTGTCGTTCCTGCCGGTATTCGCGCTCGGCGGAGAGGAGGGCAAGCTGTTCCGTCCGCTGGCTTTCACCAAGACATACTCCATGACCGCGGCGGCGCTTTTGTCGGTGACGCTGGTACCGATCCTGATGGCGTATTTCATCCGCGGGCGGATTGCTCCGGAGCACCGGAACCCGCTGAACCGGGTGCTGGCGCGTCTATACCGGCCGGTCATTTCGCTCGCCCTGCGTTACCCCTGGTACATACTGGGCGCCGGAGCGTTGCTGCTCGGCAGCCTCGTCGTGCCCTGGAAGTACCTGCAGTCGGAATTCATGCCGCCGCTCGAGGAGGGCACGCTGCTGTACATGCCCATCAGCCAGGACCCGTCCATTTCCATCGGCGAAGCCGCCTATATCCTCCAACTGACCGATCGCATCATCAAGAAATTCCCCGAGGTGGAAACGGTATTCGGGCAGGTGGGACGTGCGCAAACCGCCACCGATACCGCACCCATGTCCATGTATGACACCACAGTGACACTCAAGGATCCGGGCAAATGGCCACGGGCGCTGACGATGCACGAGCTGGTGGACAAGCTCAATCGCGCGCTCAACATCCCCGGCTTGTCCAATATCTGGGTACAGCCGATTCAGAACCGGGTGCAAATGCTGACCACCGGATTGCAGACGCCGCTGGGCATCAAGGTGGCAGGCCCGGATCTGGTCACGCTGAATTATCTTGGGACCGAGATCCAGACGGCGCTCGAAAAGGTACCCGGTGCCCGGACCGTGTACGCCACCAAGGCCATTGGTGGACGTTACATCGTGATCCACACGGACCGCCTGGCAGCCGCACGCTACGGTTTGTCCGTCGCAGACATCAACCGGTTCGTTGAAACCGCCATCGGCGGGGAACCGGTGGCCACCGCCGTCAACGGCCTGGAGCGCTTCCCCATTGTTCTGCGCTATCCGCGAAAATTGCGCCAGTCTCTCTCGGCCCTGCAAGCGAGCCGCGTGGCCACGCCCTCGGGCGCGCAGATTCCGCTGGCGGAGCTGGCGGACCTCCGCATTGAGGACGGTCCGCCGATGCTCACCAGCGATAACGCGCAGTTGAACAACTGGGTCTATATCGATCTCAAACCCGGCACCGGCATCGGGGGATTCGTGCACGCGGCGCAGCGGACGCTCGCCAACACCCTGCGCCTGCCTGCGGGTTACACCCTGTCCTGGGTGGGGCAGTATCAGGCCATGCAGCAGGCAGCGCAGCGACTGAAATTGTTGATCCCGGCGGTGATCGTCTTGGTCGCGTTGCTGCTGTACTTCAATTTCAGGAATTTTACGGAAGTGGCGATCATCCTGTTGACACTGCCGCTGTCGCTGGTGGGGGGGTTCTGGCTGGTGTATCTGCTGGATTACAAACTCTCGGTCGCCGTGGCCGTTGGGTTTATTGCGCTCGCCGGTGTGGCCTCTGAATTCGGCGTGGTGATGCTGCTATACCTGGACCTGTCGGTTACAACCCGGCGATCCGAGGGCCGGCTCAATACCCCTGAGGACCTCCATCAGGCCGTTATCGAGGGAACGCTGCTGCGCCTGCGGCCCATGGCGATGACTTTCGCGACGGTGGTGGCGGGCCTCCTGCCTATCATGTTCAGCCAAGGTACAGGAGCGGACATGATGAAGCGCATCGCGGCACCCATGGTGGGCGGCATGGTGAGCGCCGCCACGCTCAGCCTGGTGGTGATCCCTGCGGTGTATTACCTGTGGCAACGCTCCATGCTCACGCGTGTCATGCTGATGACGGTTCGTGAATAGAAACCCATGCCGGTGAAACCTTGCAGCGGCTGTATTGATCGCGTGAGCGAGCAATCTGCTGTGTCAATGATGTGGAACTTGCGTATAACGGGGCCAGTGCCCGCCGTATGCACATACCACACTTTGTGCGGAAGAGCCCCAATTATTTTGGCCACTGACAGCCGCAAAGCCGGGAGCTGCCGTTCCTCTCCGGCCTCCGGTCGATCGTCGCCGAGCAGCTGCGTTATTACGCCGATCGCGAGTTCGTCGGCATGTTCGATAAGGCATAGTCCCAGGGCTATTGGGGAGCGTGCCACGGGTTTATGAGCGACACGCCGGTTGTCTCGAAGTCGGCGAGGTTGCGGGTCACGACCGTCATGCCATGCACCAGAGCCGTCGCCGCGATCAACGCATCGCGCTCGGCACGAGGGTCAGGCACATGCAGGCGCGCGCAGCGTTGTACGACAGCCGTATCAACCGGAAAAATCCGGCCGTCGAACTCGGGCAAAACGAGTGTATCGAGCCATTTGCGTAGCACGGTGCCCTGCCAGGAGTCTTTGTGTTCGAACCGCAAAATGCCGATTTCCAGCTCAAGGACAGTGATGGCCGATATGTACAGGCTGCCTGCGTCGACGCTGTCGGCCCACTCTGCGACGTGCGGGTCGGCTTTTCCCAAGCGTATCTTGCGCAGTTCGGAAACGACATTGGTATCGAGGATGAACATCAGGAGAAATCGGCCGGCCGGATGCCGATGTTGACGCGGGGCGGATCAAACTCGATGTCGGCTAGACCGGGCATCGCCAGCGCGTCGGCGATTTTACGATGACCGCCTGTGATGCGCCGATAGTCCTCGATGCTGAGCAGCACATGGGCGGGCTTGCCCCGGTCGGTGATGAACACCGGCCCCTCTGAGGCAGCTTTCTTGGCCCGGCTGGTGTCCTGATTGAATTCCCGGCTGGATAGTGTGGTAATCGTCATGGGCGGCCCTCCTGTTTGCAGAGGCAAATCGGTTATGTATAAACGTTACTACAAAAGCCCTCTTTCGTCAATGCTCGGCATTGCCCAATGGGGTAGGAGTCTGAGCGGGGGGCGTGATTCCAACAGGATATGAGTCTGAACAGGCAGCCGGGATCGATCATGATGCGAGGCATGGATCGATATAAACGACGAACAACTGCGCACCCTGGCTGATTTGCAGGCCTTTTTAACGAAAAACGGCTGCCTGAAATCCCTAAAATCTCCCTCCTTCAGACTCAAACCTTAATTTGGAATGGACTCCGGTCCCCGGTATAGACTGCTATCGGATCCAGAGCGCTCACGAGCGTCAACCCGCCCACGAGTGCCTGGCATTCTCCCTCCTGTCCTGGAGTTCAACCATGACCGCAGTTTCAATCCCAATCCCCGATGTCCCTTTCCGTTACCGTCATTGGACCAGTCCCCTGGGCCCCCTCCTGCTCTACGGTACCGACCGGGCGCTCTGGGGGATCGACTTTCCCGTGGACGGACACGCGCAGAAGCCTGTGCACGGATGGATCGCGGACCGGAACGCCTTCCCGGAAGTCACGCACCAACTCGCTGAATATTTTTCACGCAAGCGCCGCACCTTCTCCCTGCCTCTCAAGCTCGGCGGGACCCCGTTCCAGCTCGCGGTCTGGGCCGTGCTCCGCAGGATCCCCTACGGCGAAACCCGCTCCTACGGGGAGGTGGCCCGGGCCCTCGGCCGGCCCCAAGCCGTACGGGCCGTGGGGGCTGCCAACGGCAAAAACCCGATCCCCATCATCATCCCCTGCCATCGCGTCATCGGCGCCAACGGAAGCCTCGTGGGCTTCGGCGGCGGACTCGCGCTCAAGAGAACGCTGCTGGAACTGGAGGGCTCAAACTGTTAAATCATTAGTCGCGCGTTTTTGCGCAAGCATGTATATTTTGAGCATGTCACGCAAGATGCGTGAGCATTCACGAAGCCGCCGAGTTCCTTGGGGTCGCGGCGCAAACGCTGCGGCGCTGAGAGCGCGAAGGCAAGCTCACCCCCGACGAACGCACGCCGGGCGGGCGGGGGCGCTACGACTTGGCGCGGCTGCGTCCAGAGCAATTCCATGCGCCGGAAGCGGCGCTGCGCACCATTGCCTATGCCCGCGTGTCCTGTCACGACCAAAAGGATGATCTGGAACGACAGAGGCAGGTGCTTGAACTCTACTGCGCTCGCCAAGGCTGGACGTTCGAGGTTATTGCTGATCTCGGATCGGGAATGAACGATCACAAGAAGGGCCTGAAGCGGCTGCTCGACGATGTGGTGGAAGGCCGCATCGGGCGGCTGGTCATCACGCACAAAGATCGCCTGCTGCGCTTCGGTGCGGAACTGGTGTTCGCCATCTGCGAGGCCAAAGGTGTCGAAGTCGTGATCTTGAACCAGGGCGAAGACCCCCCATTCGAGGAAGACTTGGCGAAAGACGTGCTGGAAATCATCACCGTGTTCAGCGCCCGTCTGTACGGGAGCCGGTCGCGCAAGAACCAGAAACTGCTGGACGGTGTCAAAAAAGCCGTGGAGGAGGTCGGCTCATGTTGATCACCACAAGATCGCGCTCGACCCGAACAACGTCCAGGCGACGTATTTGGCCCGCGCGGCGGGGACGGCGCGTTTTGCCTACAACTGGGCGCTGGCAGAATGGGGACGGCAGTACGAGGAGTGGAAGATCGACAACAGCCTGCCGAAGCCTTCGCAAGCGGTGCTGCGCCGCCAGTTGAACGCGATGAAACGCGAGCAGTTCCCATGGATGCTGGAAGTCACGAAGAATGCGCCGCAGATGGCGATTATCCAGTTGGGCCAGGCGTTCCAGAACTTCTTCTCGGGCCGCACCCGCTATCCGCAGTTCCGCAAGATAAAGGTGTACACGACCGCTTCACGCTCACCAATGACCAGTTCGACATCGACGCTTCGCGCATCCGAATCCCCCATCTTGGCTGGGTGCGTATGCGCGAGACGTTGCGTTTGAATGGCCAGATCCTGTCGGCCACGGTCTCCCGTGTGGCTGACAAGTGGTTCGTCTCCATTCGTCGCGGCAACGGCGCGTGCGGTGCTTCTCGCGAGCCCCGTCGCGAGCCTTTAGAACTCCCCACACCCTCGATCGTGCGGAAGGATTTCTCCGCTTCCCGGAAGCCGGTCGCGGTCTAGACAATATGGCCTGACTCATGCTGGCGGTCAGGCATCACTGGCGAATTGAGAGGAAGATGGTCCCCCAGCCAGGTTCCGGGGCGCAGGCGTGGGAGCCTGCGTACTTGCCTGGCTTCAATGTCCGCACGCTGCTGGGCCTGCACGGCTCGGTAGCCACCCGCAAAACGGCCGGGCTCCCACGACTTCGTGGCAGCCACGGACGCACCCAGCCGTTGCGCGCATGCTCCCGGCTGATGGTGCTCGGCGCGCGGTTCACGGTGCGGGCAATTGCCCGCACCGTGAACCCTTCCCCCATCAGGAACTGGATGTGGACACCCTCATCGATGCCAAAATACTGATAATTTGTACTCATGCCAACACATTAAACCTCGTCAACGTGTTGCACTTCAGTTTTGAGCACGCCCTGACTTCCTTGGTTACAAAACGCCCTAATGACCGTCTGTTATTTCCGGTAGTGATAACGGCACGAAATGACGTACACAGTCTTTCCGGCTACCTTGTACACCAGCCGGTGTTCCTGAGTGATGCGGCGTGACCAATACCCCGATAACTCGCCGCGTAGCGGTTCCGGTTTTCCGATACCACGGAACGGGTCTGACGCGATGGCCTCAACCAAACGGTTGATGCGTTTGAACACCGGACGGCTTTCATTGTGCCAGCGCAGATAATCCGTCCAGGCATCATCCGTCCAGCGCGTGGTCACTCGAGCAATTTCCTCCGGCGAGTTTTTCCGGCCTTCACCTGCGCGACGCCCCCCCGCAAGTGCGCAGCATTGGCGGGAGTTTGCATCAGATAGGCGGTCTCTTGCCAAGACTCGAAATCTTCGAGCGAGATCAACACCGCGGGTGTTCCCCTCTGGCGAGTGATGAGAATCGGCGCGTGGTCTTCGATCACCTGATCGATAGCCCTGGCCAGATTGTTGCGGATAGCGGAGTAGGAAAGCGTTTTCATGGATTCACCCGGCAACTGGTTTCATTGTACAAAGAATTGTACATACTGCCGTCAAAACGTCAAGCGCGTGTATGGGGCCAGTACATTTGCACTGTTGAGGGGAAGTGCCGATTAGACTGAAGTTGCGTGCGCCGTGGAAATCCAGGCGCTCGTGGGCTTCGGTCCAGGACGAGCGTCCGGTGTAGGGATGCCCGTGGCGCAGCAGCATCGCCCTCAGCTGCTGACGAGCCTTCAGCCGTGCCCTCACCGCATCCTCTCGGGCCCGCGACCGATCGCGCAGCGCCTCATCGCGCTCATCCGGCACTGCCACGCTGACCAGCTCCCCGGCACGCGCCGCCCGCGCCAGCGTGTAGCCGCAGGGGGCCGCCTCGTACACGACCTGCAACGCCTCGCGCTTGCCCAATCGACCCAGCGCCTTGGACAATGCCCCCACTGCGGCGCCACCGTACCTACGAAGCGCGGCTCCTCGCGCCCCGCTGAGGCCACCGCCATCGCAACGGTATTTTAGTGAACATCCAATCCGACAAACGAAGTGATAGGCTGATTCACGGTCTGCCTCCTCTGACTGGTGCAGCTAGCCGCCCTCGGGCGCTCTACATGGGGCTCGGCGCACCTCGGTGCGCAACCCACGATACACCGGAGGCAGACCTCCTCCCTCAATACCCAGCCTGACCGTCGGTGTCGCGCATCAGGCCATATGGTCTAGAATGGGTCCGATTGATCGCAAGAGACTGTCAGCCATGCTCAAAGCGCGCTCCGTTGTCCTGCTGTCCTGTCTGTCCATGGCGTCTCCGGCCGCGTTCGCGGCGCCCGTGCCGCTCGGCAAGCTCACCAGTGCGCTGCACTGGCGCAGCGTGGGTCCCTATACCGGCGGACGCGTCACCACGGTCGCCGGCATTGCCGACCAGCCCAATGTCTTTTACATGGGCGCAGCGGGCGGGGGCGTTTGGAAGACCGAAGATTACGGCTATCGCTGGAAGAACATCTCCGACCAGTATTTCAAAACCAACAATATCGGCGCCATGGCGATCGCGCCCTCGAATCCGAAGACGATCTATGTGGGCACTGGGGATTCCGCCCCCCGCAACACGGTCCTGACCGGGGAAGGAATGTACAAGTCCACCGATAGCGGAAAGACGTGGAAATACATCGGGCTGGGAGAGGCCCACATCATCAGCTGGATCCTGGTCGATCCCCACAATCCCAACGTTGTGTATGTGGCCGCGCTGGGCCATCTATTCGGGCCCAATACGGAGCGCGGGGTGTTCAAGACCACGAACGGCGGCCGGACTTGGAAGAGGATTCTGTACGTGAATGACGGGACCGGCGCGACCTGTCTCGCGATGGATCCGTCCGATCCGAGCGTGCTGTACGCCGCGATGTGGCAGATGTCGCGTAAACATTGGACATTTTCGAGCGGGGGACCGGGCAGCGGCATCTACAAGACGACCGACGGCGGGACCCATTGGACCAACATCACGCACCGCCCGGGGCTGCCGACCGGTATCTTCGGCAAGGTGGGCATCGCGGTGGCGCCGAGCGATCCCCATGTCGTGTATGCGCTGATTCAGGCAGACTACAAAGGCCAGGCAGGCGGATTATTCCGATCCGACAATGCCGGCCGGAGCTGGAAACTCATCAACAACAGTATGAATATCACGCAACGCGCCTTCTATTACATGACCGTGTATGTGGACCCGAAGGACCCCAATACGATCTACCTGCCCAACGTCGGAATGTATGTATCGCACAATGAAGGCAGAAAGCTGATCACCCTGTACCCTCCCCATGGCGACAACCATGTGCTCTGGATCAATCCGAACAACCCGCAGATCTTCATCGAGGGGAACGATGGCGGCGCGACCATCACCCAGAATGGTGGCAAGGCCTGGAGTTCCGAGAACAACCAGCCGACCGGCCAGTTCTATCACGCCAATCTCGACAATCAGTTTCCGTTCCATATTTACGGCGCCCAACAGGATCGGGGCTCGTTCGAAGGACCGAGCGCCGTGTCGGGCCGGATCATCCCACCCGTCTGGAAACGCGTGCAAGGCGCAGAGATGAGCTGGGTGGTGCCAACACCGGGGCGACCCTGGATCACCTACGGAAGCGGGTATTACAGCCTGCAATGGAAGGAGAACCGCAGGACGGGGCTGATCACCAATGTGAGCCCCTGGCCGTCGTACCGATTCGGTCTCGCTGGATCCAAACTCAAGTATCGCTACGGCTGGATTCATCATCCCGTCGTGTTTGCCCCCGGCAACCCCAGGGAACTGCTGATCGGTGCGAACGTTGTGTTCAAGACCACGGATGGTGGCATCCACTGGAAGCGGATCAGCCCGGACCTCACACGCAACGACAAGAGCAAGCAGGCGCGGCCGGGCGGCCCGATTAGCGCGGATGTGACCGGCGAGGAGATGTTCGACACCCTATCCTCGATTGCCTTTTCACCGCTCACGGACCGGGTCATCTGGACCGGGTCTGACGACGGTCTGGTCAATGTAACGACCGACGGGGGCGGGCATTGGAGCCAGGTGCGCCCACCGATGCTGCCAACCTGGTCCACGATCACCTGCATCGAGCCTTCGCACACCGCCGAGGGCGCTGCCTACGTGTCAGCGAGCCGGTACGACTGGGACGACTTCCACCCGTACGTGTACAAGACTACCGATTACGGCAGGCATTGGACGAAGATCACCAGCGGACTGCCGCAGAACCAGTACGTGGAGAGCGTGCGGCAGGATCCAGGCGACCCCGACCTGCTCTTCGCCGGGACCAGCGCGACGGTGTACTTCAGTCTCGATGGGGGCCGGCACTGGCAACCGTTGACGCTCAATCTGCCACCCGTACGGGTGAGTGATGTGGAGATTCAGCCGCAGCAGCACGCCGTCGTGCTCGCCACATTCGGGCGGGGCTTCTGGGTGCTCGACAACCTGCAGTTCCTGGAGCAGTTGGGGGCGGCCCGGGTGGCGAGTGACGCGCCATTTCTGTTCAAACCGCAGCAGACGTGGCTGGTCACGCGCTCCATGTTCGGATTCGGTCCGTTGACGCCGGGTGGCCAAAATCTGGCACCCGGTGCCACGGTGTTCTTCCATCTGCCGGCCGATTACAACGGCAGCCAGCCGGTGAAACTGAGCTTTACCGACACGCGCGGAAAGCTGATCCGCAGCTTTACGCTGCACCTGAAGACGAAAGGCCGGCCGGAGCCGCTTTCGCAAAATCCCGGGGTCGCATACCATCAGCGCGAATACCAGGCGGCGGCGGTCACGCCCGGCATGAACCGTTTTCAGTGGGACCTCAGATACCCGGAAGCGGTGGACGTGAAGGGCATCTATAATTCATACTTTGCGGCTGCCCTGCCCGTAGGCCCGGAAGTGGTGCCGGGGACCTACGACGCAACGCTGACCTATGGCCAGGTCACACAGAAGGAACCGTTCGTGGTCAAACTCGATCCGACGTTGCACACCACGCAGGCGCAGCTGCAGCAGCGTTTCGATCTGCTGATGCGGATTCACGCCGCGCTGAACCGGCTCGATTCCAACCTGAACCTGGCCATTGACGCCCGCAGTGCTCTCCAGAAGGCGACAGCCAACAGGCGCGTGCCCCTCACCCAGTCGCAACCGGCGTTGAACCACCTGAAACGCGACATCGACCATCTGGTGGATCTGAGGATCCAGTCCAGCGAAGGCGCGCTGGTGTATCCCCCCCGGCTTCGTTCCTGGTTGACCTCGATTGCCGCCCAGGTGAGCACGGCACTCGTGCCACCCACCCCCGCGATGGTGGAGGTGGCGGATGGATACATCAAGGATGCGGCGGCGGGTGTCGCACACCTGCAATCCGACGTTGCAGCTGCCAACCGGTTGCTGCATCACTGATGGATCGTGAGCCGGCAGACCGGAAACTGAAGTTGAAAGTCGGGTCCGGCTAGCGACGGGCGCCCTACGTCGCCGGGAGGTTCCGGGACAGGTGGAACCGGGCGATCACGCCTGTCCCGTCGCTGCGGTTTTCGAGCTCAAGTCCCCCCCCGTGGTTCTCCGCCACCTCGCGCGCGACGAGCAGTCCGATTCCGCTGCCTCCGGGCTTGGTCGTAAAAAACGGAACCAGGAGGTTTTGGGTCGGCGGGAGCCCCGGACCGTCGTCGATGATCTCGACGACCACGTCGTCGCCCGCCTCCCGCCAGCCGATCCGGACCGAACCCCGGAGTATCGCCGCTGCCTCCACCCCGTTGCGCACCAGGTTGATGAGCGCCTGCCCGACCTGGGCCCGATCGGCCTGGAGGGTCAGATCCGGACCGGGTTCCACCCGGAGCGCGAGGGGATCCACCAGAGCGGCCACCTCTTCGACCAAGGGGGCGAGCCGCACGGGGGCAAAGCTCGGGGGGGGCATCCGGGCGTAGTCCGCGTACCGCCTGATGAAATCCGTCAGACTCCCGGCGCGGCGCTCGATGAGTGCAAGCCCTTCGCGCAAACGGTTTCCGGCATCCCCCCCCGCCGGGATCTGTCTCTGGAGCGTATCCGCCACCGAAGCAATGGGTCCGAGCGAGTTGTTGATCTCGTGTCCCAGCACGCGGATCAGCCGCCGCCAGGCACGCCTTTCCTCCTCACGGAGCGCGCGGCTGGCATCGGTCATGACGAGCAGGGTATGGGCCCGCCCGCCCCGGCGGAATTTGAGCGTCCGCACCTCCCAGGGACCAGCGCCGCCACCGGGAAAACGTCGGCTGGCCACGAAGACCTGTCCGCTCACCGACAACCAGTCGGCCAGAGCGAGGGTGTTCGCCCTCCGCCCGCGCAAAGCCAGAGCCGATTCGCCAAGCAGGTTTTCCGCGGCGCGGTTGAGGCCCGTAAGCCGGTCGGTGGGATCGAAGACCAGAACGGCCAGATCGATGTTCCCGAGTAGACGCCCCAAGAGTGCATCGGACTCGATGCCCGACTGGCGCACTCCGCTGAGTTCGGTACTGAGCCGGTTAATCTCGGCAAAGAGCTCCCGCATGGCACCCCGGCCCTCCACCGGGGAGCGGACGGAATAATCCCCTTCCCGGATGGCCTGGAGGAGCGCCGTGCCCCGACGCAGGCGACGGGCCAGGGAACGGACCAGGACTCGGCTTGCGCCGAACGCGAACACCCAGGCGAGCGCGAGACAGGCAAAGCCCACCGCCCATGACGGACGCCAGCCGGCCAGTTCGAGAAGCGCGAGCAGGGCGAAAGGAAACACCGCCGCAAGCACGAGACCACCCATGATCTCTCCCCACGAAAGTTTGAGCCACCTCATCGGCGGTACTTGGCCAGCCGGCGATAGAGTGCACTCCGGCTCACGCCCAGCTTGCGGGCGGCGGCTTCGATCTCGCCACCGCACTGCTCGAGAGCGCGGAAGACGAGATAGCGTTCCGCCTGTTCCAAGGTCAGGTTCTCCGCCCCCGGGGCCTCGCTTCCCGGCATCTGGGCCAAGCGGAGGTCGGCCACCTCCACCCACTCGCCGGTGGCCAGAAGCACCGCCCGCTCGATGACATGCGCGAGTTCACGCACGTTTCCCGGCCAGTCATACCGCTCGAGAGCGGCCTGGGCGTCCGCGGAAATGCCCCGGAGCGGTTTGCCGTTCTGGCGGGCGGATTGGGCGAAGAAATGATGGGCGAGCAGGCCAATGTCCTCGCCGCGGGCCCGGAGGGGCGGAAGCTCGATCTCGATCGTATTGAGACGGTAGAGGAGATCGCTCCGAAACCGGCCGTCTCCCACGGCCTGGCGGATCTCGGCATTGGTGGCCGCGATGATCCGCACATCGATCGCAACGGGGATCGCGCTGCCCACCCGTTCGATCCGGCCCTCCTCGAGCGCGTGCAGCAGGGCGGCCTGGGAGGCGGGGGACAGGTTGGCGATCTCGTCGAGAAAGAGGGTGCCCCCGTGGGCCAGTTCGAAGCGCCCCACCCGGTCGCTCCGGGCATCCGTGAAGGCGCCGCGGACATGGCCGTAGAGCTCGCTTTCGATCAGGCTGTCGACGAGCCCGCCCAGATTGACGCGAACGAAAGGTCCGCCCGAACGGGGTGACTGGTCGTGGATCCACCGGGCCAAAAGTCCCTTGCCCGTCCCGCTCGCCCCCGTAATGAGGATGGAGGCGTTCGAGGAAGCCACGTGGCGAGCTTCCTCGAGGATCCGCCCCATGATCCGCGACCGGCCGATGAACGCGGACGGGGCCTCAGCCAGTTCCCGGTTGGCGGCGGCCAGCCGACTGGACTCCCGGCGCGACTCCGCGAGAGCGAGCAGGTTCCGCACGACGGTGAGCACGCGGGCATTGTCCCAGGGTTTCTCGAGAAAATCCTGCGCGCCGCGCTTCAAGGCCTCGACCGCAAGCCCGGCCGTTCCCCAACCGGTCAACACGATGAGCGGCCGGATGGCATCGAGAGCGCGCAACCGGCTCAGGAGTTCGAGGCCTTCCTCCCCCGAGGTCGTGTCGGCGCGATAGTTGAGATCCAAAATGACAGCATCGGCGGGGACCGACCGCGCCAGGACGAGCGTCTCCTCCGGGCTCGCAGCGCTCTTCACGGCATAGCCTTCCGTCTCGAGCAGAAGCCGGAGCGACTCCCGCACATCGGCCTGGTCATCGGCGACCAGGATCAAGGGCGGGTTCCGGAGGGGAGCGCTCGGCTCAGTTGCGGTCGTCACGGTTGCAATCCCGGCATGGGGGCCACTCTAGCAGATTGGTCCCGCAGCCGGTCCCCGATTCGCCGCCTGAGTGCAACGTCCAAGGCCACGTTCCTCCTCAAAGAAGCGTGCACGGACGATTCCCACGTCATTCCGGTAATGGGACGCACGCATGGGTTTTGTCCCGGGATCGGGACGAAACCGGATTTTCCGGGTTGGCCTGTATATTTTAATAACTCTATGATTATAGACTATTTTTAAAAACTGTGGCTTCGTGGCATGGAACCTGCATGGAGGTTTGGCAAGAGCACTCCGTGAGATTCGTTTCGTGATCGACATCGCCATCTCCGCAGCCGAACGCCGAAGCCGGAAACTCAAGCGCTGGGGGCTGGCCGGTGCAGCTGGCCTAGTGGTGGTTCTGGCCGCCGTCTTCATCCTGAGGTTGGCACCGGCCGGGCCCAGTGTCTCGAAAGCGAACCTGTGGATTGCGACCGTCAAAAAGGGGCCCTTTTCCGTCACCGTGAGCGCCCCGGGAACCCTCGTGCCCCGGAAGATCCGGCTCGTCACCGCGGGGGCGCCAGGCACCATCCAGGAGGTCCGGGTCGAGCCGGGAGACCGGGTCACGACGACGAGCATCCTGGCGATCCTCTCGAATCCCGATCTCGGTGACCAGGTGATCGAAGCCGGGGCGCGGCTGGCCGATGCCCAGGCTTCCCTGATCTCCCAGGAGGCGACGCTGGATGACCGCCTGCTCACCCTCGAGGACACGCTCTCCCAGGTCGAATCCGAGGCGCAGGCAGCCGGGCTCAAGGCCCAGGCCGAAAAAGGACTGCTCGCCGAACAGGTGGTGGGATCCCTCCAGTACACGAGGAGCCGGCTCACCGCCGCTTCGCTCGCCCGCGAGGTCTCCCTCACGAGGCAGCGCATCGCCGATTTCCGGAAAAACCAAGCGGCCCAGATTCATGCCCAGAGGGCCCAAATCGATTCTCTTAAAGCCGCTTACCGGAGCGAGGAGCACGAACTCGCCTCGCTCAAGGTCCGGGCCGGGCTGGCCGGCGTCGTCCAGAGTGTCGCAGTCCAGGAAGGCCAGCGCGTGGTCCTCGGTAGCGGCATCGCCAAAATCGCCGGCATGCACGCACTCAAGGCCCGGCTTGAAGTCCCGGCCAGCGAGGCGGCGGAGGTGGCGCTCGGCCAGCCGGTCGATCTCACCCTGGATACCGGGTCGGGGCGACACCTCATGGCGGTCGTGACGCGCGTCTCCCCTTCCGTCCAGGGCGGCACCGTCACGGTCGACGCCGAACCCAAAGGGCTTCTCCCCCCCGAGGCCCGGCCCAATCTCGCCGTCAACGGCATCATCACGATCACCACCCTCCCCGACGCCCTCTATGTCGAGCGGCCCGCCTACAGCGCCGGCGGCAAGACCATGACGCTCTACCGGCTCATCCACCGGGGCAGCGAGGCGGTTCCCGTCACGGTCCGCTTCGGACGGGCCTCGAGCAACGCGATCCAGATCCTCAAAGGACTTGGACCCGGCGAGCGGGTCATCGTCTCCGACACCTCGGGCTTCGCGGGTGCACGCCGCGTTCGCATCCGCGGCTGACCCATGCGTCGCACGGCCGAACCTTCGCAGAGCAACCCCACGGGTCGGAGGCTCTGCTCTGCCGCGGGTGGCGTCATTGCACTGGCGCTCGTCACGGGTCTTGCGGCCCATGCCAACCCCCGAAAGACGCCCGCCCCGCCCGGTTCCCTCTGGGCCGCCTGGCGGATCGCCCGGATCTACAATCCCCAGTTCCGCGAGGCCCGGGCGCGCCTCGCCGCCACCCGTACCCGCCACCCGACGGCGCTCGCCGGACTGCTGCCCCGCTTCAGCCTTGATGCCAACCAGGCCTATACGAACGGCACAAGCGTGGGGCCCCAGTTCTACGGCAACACCCTGCTCACGGTCGAACAGTCCGAAAACATTAGCCAGAGCTACTGGACGGTCACCCTGACTCAACCGCTCTTCGACTGGGCGGCCATCGAAAAACTCGCCTCGGCCAATGCCCGGGTGGCCGCCGCTGCCGCGACCTACGAGGCCACGCGGATGAAACTGATCCGCACGCTCGTCAGTCGGTATCTGGCCGTGGGCGTGGCCCAGGCACAGCTTGCGGCAACGCGGAAGACCGAGGCGGCCTTCGCCCTCGAGGCGCGCCAGGCCCGGGATCGGCACCGGTCGGGACTGCGCGGCATCATCGGCTACGAGGAGGCCCGTTCGGCCGAAGCCAGTGCCGAAGCCCAGGTGATCAGCGCTCGCCGGAGGCTCCACGAGGCCGCAGCCGCGCTGGCGGAACTCACCGGTCCCGCGTTCCCGCCGGAGATCCCGTCCGGAACCCGGCGCCTGCCCACGATCCCGCTTCCCCCGCACAGCCTCGCCACGTGGATCCGCGAGGCCCGGCAGGCGAACCCGACGGTGCTCGCGGCGCGGCTCGAGGCCCGCGCGGCCCGGGCCTCGGTTTCGGGCGCCCGGAGTGGATATCTTCCCTCCATCCGGCTGGAGCTCAGCCATACCCGCGAGCTCACCGGCGGCTCCTATGGTTACGCCGTGCCGGGAGAGATCAATGTTCCCGCCCCGGCCGCCAATACCGCCCAGCAGAACTTCCTGCTTCTCAACCTGCACTGGAATTTTTACGCCGGTGGAGGGACCGATGCCCGTGTGGACCGGGCCCGCGACGAGGCGCGACTGGCCCGCGCCCAGGCGGAACGGGCCTTCCTCAAGACCCAAGCCGCCATCGTGGAGGCCCTGAGCGCGTTCCATGCGGACGCCTCGCGCGTCCGGGCCTACGAAGAAAGCGCACGCGCCGCCCGCCGCGCGGTCGTGGCCACCGAGGCCGGGGTCAAGGCCGGACTGCGCTCGGAGTTCGATCTGGTCAACGCCCGTCTCAGCCTGCTCAGCGCCGAGACGAACCTCCCCACGGCCCACGCCCAGCTGATCAATGACGCGCTCAATCTCGAGGCGGCGGCCGGGCTCCTGACGCCCGGGGCACTCTTCCACCTGAGCCGCCTGCTTGAGCAGGTTCCACCCGAGCGCCGCTCTTGAGCGGTCTCTTCCCATCCACCAGGAGATCCTGTCATGAACGAAGCCAGCCCCATAATTGACGTCCGAGGTCTCACCAAGATCTACCGGACCGAGGAGGTTGAAACCCACGCCCTGACCGGGATCGAGCTCAGCATCCGCCCGGGCGAGTACGTGGCCGCCATGGGACCCTCGGGCTGCGGCAAGACCACGCTACTCTCGATCCTGGGGCTGCTCGAAACCCCGACCGGGGGTGAGTACCGGATCTCGGGAATGCCTGTCGGAACCCTGGACGCCAGCGAACGGGCTCGCATGCGCAACCGCCACATCGGATTCGTCTTTCAGGCTTTCAACCTGATCGGTGATCTCTCGGTCGAGGAAAACGTCGAGCTCCCCCTGATCTACCGGGGCGGCATCCCGCGGAGCACCCGACGGGAGCGGGTGCGCGCCATCCTGGATGAGATGGGGATGAGCCACCGCCTCCGCCACTACCCCGGCCAGCTCTCAGGGGGTCAGCAGCAGCGGGTGGCAATCGCCCGGGCCCTGGTTGGAGAGCCCTCGATCCTCCTGGCCGACGAGCCGACCGGCAACCTCGATTCCAAGAGCGGCGAGGCGGTCATGGAGCTTCTGGCCGCGCTTCACGAACGGGGCGCCACTCTCTTCATGGTGACCCACGACCCCCGCTATGCCCAGTTCGCCGATCGGCTGATCCGTCTGATCGACGGACAGATCGTCGACGATGTCGACGTGCGGGAGGGGATTCACGAAGGGGGATTGGTCACGCCCTGATCCCTGAACCCGCCACCCATTCCATCCCGGAGACCCCGATGCAGAAAACTCCGCTCGCTGAAGAAGTCCCGGACCCGACGTCCCGGGTCTCCCATTGGCTCGGACGGCTCGTCAAGCATCTTTCGCCTGCGACCCCCCTGATGCTGGTGTTGGCCATCGGATCGGCCGGAGGGGCCTTCGCCGTGCTCGATGCCTTCCTCTGGCGTCCGCTGCCTTACCAGCACCCGCACCGGCTCGTGGTGATCCGCGAACGCCTACTCAAGACCGGGTTGCGTGGATCCCTCGTCTCCTATCAGGCCTATCACGAGATCTCCCGCAAGATCCCGGCCATCCGGAAGGCAGGGCTCATCGACCTCACGGGCGGAGTTGCGACGGTCCACGGCGTCGAACACACGGTCTTCGGCGGACGCGCAACCCCTTCGCTCTTCCGGACGCTCGACGTTCCCCCGAGGCTCGGACACTGGCTCTCCCAGGCCTCCGGCCGGCCGGGAGGCCCGCCCGAGGCCCTCTTGACATACGGCTTCTGGAAAACCGCCTTCGGCGGCTCTGACCGCGTGCTCGGCCGGCACTTCCGCTTCCGCGGGACCCTTTACCGGATCGTGGGCGTGATGCCCAAGAGTTTCTACACGCTTTACACCGGAGCAGACTTCTGGCTGTCGCGAGCTCTCACGCCCACCCAACTCCGCGACCGCAACATCAACCACAGCATGATTGCCCGCCTCGCCCCTGGAGAGACGCTCGCGAAACTGAACGCGGCCCTCGCCGCCTTTCGCAACCGTCTGCTCGCCCGCGTGTCGCCCGCGGCCCGTCAACAAAGCGTGCGGGACGGTTGGGCGATCGATGCGGTCAGGCTCCACGACCACCTCGTCAAACTCTATCTCGGAGGGCACCCCGAGTTTCTCCTGATTCTGGCCCTGATCGCGCTCGTCCTCCTCGTCATCGCGATCGTGAACTCGGTCAACTTGGAACTCGTCCGGGCGCGCCGCCGGGCCTCGGATCTCGCCGTACGCCGGGCACTGGGCGCCTCGACCTCGGATCTTTTCCGGCTCATGCTCGGCGACAACCTCCTCATGCTGCTGGCAGTCGTCGCCGGCGCACTGATCTTCGGGGCGCTTCTCACCGACCTGTTTCAGGCGCTCATCCGCTCGGCGCTGGCCGGCCCGGTCACCGTCAGCCTCCCGTTCCTCATCCGTTTCGGGAAAACGGCGGGACTGTTCACGGCGGCCGCCGGTGCGATCCTCGTGAGCGGCATCTTTCTCGCCGCCCTGGGCTACGCCGGACGGGAGTCCCTCCTCGCCCCGCTCCTCCATGAGGCGGGCGGGCAGGGCACCGCCCATGGCGCCCGCCTGCTGCGCCGGGGCTTCGGAAGTCTCCAAATCGTCATGGCGACCTTTCTCGTCTTGATCGGCCTCCTCCTGACCCAAAGTCTCCTGAGCATCCTGGGCCGGCCGCTCCACTTCAACCCGGCCGGCCGGCTGGAGACCCTGGCCATCTCGCCCCGGAAGATCAGCCTGCCGCGCTTCTGGAGGGAGGCCAAGCCGGCGCTCAAGACCCTGCCCGGAATCCGTTCGGTCGCCGTCGGAGCGATGGTTCCCTTCAACGGAGTGGTGAGTTCACGGTCCGTGATCCGGGCGCCAAACCGACCCCACGAATCCCTGTATGTGTATTGGATCCCGGTGTCGCGGGGCTATTTCCGCACCCTCGGCATCCCGCTTCTGGCCGGGCGGAGCTTTACCGGCGCCGAGGAACGACAGGGCGCCCCGGCCGTCATCGTCAGTGCCCGCCTGGCCAAGCGACTGTTTCACGCCACCGGAATCGTGGGCCGGACGCTCGGCCGGAAGCACCCAGCACGGATCGTCGGGGTCGCCTCTTCCGTGGCCTGGAAGCCCACACCCGATACACACATCGTCGGGACCGTCTATACCCCCCTGTATGCCCCCCTGTATCACGACTCCTCAGTCACCAACGTAATCCTGCAGGTGCGCGCCATCTCACCGGCCCTGGAACAAACAATCCGCACCACCCTGGAGCGAACCATCCCCGGTACCGCCGTGACCCATTTCACGGCACTCTCCGCCCTGGTCCACGCCTCCGACCGGCTCTTCGAGAGCCTGGCCGAAATCACCGCAGCCTTCGGGCTCGTGGCGCTGTTCCTCACGATTTTCGGGGTGTATGCACTCACCGCCCAAACCAGTCTCAACCGCCGCCAGGAATACGCCATCCGCTCGGCCCTCGGCGCCACCCCCGCCTCGGTGAGCCGCCTGGTCTTGACGGAAGCCTTCTGGATGCTCGGATCCGGCCTTTTGGCCGGCCTCCTCCTGTCCCTTCTTCTGACCCATCTTTTGGAAGGCGCCCTGTATGGAGTGGGGGTGGTCAATGTCCCGGCCGACCTGGTCGGGGTGCTGCTCATCGTCGCGACGACACTCGCCGCCTCCTGGATCCCGGTCCGGGACACCTTCCGGGCCGGACTGACCGGAAGCCTGCGCCCCGGGGCGGCCTGAGGACCCCGCTCCTTCTTTCACGAGGATCCACGCGCCATGCGGAACGCCATCCACGAAGGCTTCCAGTCCCTGATCCGTCTCTCCCGGGAGTGGCCTTTCACGCTGGCTGCGGTCCTGACGCTCGCCCTCGGGACCGGCGTGATCCTGGCGGCTTCGTGGATTTTTTATGCCACGTTCCTGAAGCCCCTTCCCTACCCCCAGGGCGGCCGGCTCGTCAGCGTCTCGCTCACCATGCCCGGAAACTCCGGGATCCCCCGTCCCATGTCTCAGGTCGCCTACCTGCGTTTCCGGCGCGGGGCAGCCGCTCTCGCCGCGTCCGCCTTCTACGAGCGGCATGGCTACAACCTCGACCTGGGCGGACAGGCAGCCCGTATCCACGGAGTCGAGACCACTGGATCGCTGTTTGCGACCCTCCAGGTGAAACCGTTCCTCGGACGGATTTTCGGAGACCGTGCCGATGCCCCCGGCGCCCCGCGCATCGTCGTTTTAGGCAACCGGTTCTGGCGCGAGGATTTCGGGGCCCGGCCGGACGTCCTCGGGCAAAGACTCGAACTCAACCATACCGCCTACACGGTGATCGGCGTCATGCCGCGAGGGTTTCGGTTCCCGGCCCGGGGAGTCGATTTCTGGACGCCGTATCCTCTCATTGCCTACAATGACCACTATTTCCAGCTCACCGCCTTCGGGGGGCACCTGATCGGACGGCTGGCCACGGGGCAATCCCTGGGCCGCCTGGACGCCCAGGTGCGTACCCTCACGGCCGGCCTCATCCACCGCTTCCCCCCCTCGGTCTGGAAACTCTTCCGGCATTTCTCGGCTCAAGCGGAAAGCTGGCGCACTTCCCGCACCGGCCACCTCCGGGTGATGCTCACCCTCATTGAAATCTCCTCCTGCCTGCTCCTCGGTCTCGTCTGGTTCAATCTCGCCAACCTGTTCACCGCCCGCGGCGTCACCCAGCGCAGCGAGGTTCTCCTGCGCACGGTCCTCGGAGCCGGCTCCGGCGATTTCCTGGTCCGGTATGCATTGGAGGCCGCCTGGATCGGACTTTTGGCCACCTTGTCCGGCGAGATCCTGGCCCAAGGGCTCCTCGCCTGGGTCCGATCGCTCCGCGTACTGCCCGAAGTGACGGGCCTGTCTCGGAACCTGCCGTTTACGGCCACCCTGATTCTGGCAGTCGGTGGCGGCTCGATCCTCATCATGACCCTGGTCCCCCTGATATCGGGACGGGTGCGGGATCTGGGGACGGGACTCCGCGAGTCCGGATCCAGAACCGGAGCCTCGCGCGCCACGGCACGGGCCCGCCGGACCTTGGTCACGGTCCAGGTCGCGCTCGCCACGACCCTGGCCGGGGTCGCCCTCCTGCTCGCCCAGACCCTCTTCAACCTGTCTCGTGTGCAACCGGGTTTCCAGACCCGCCATGTCATCGCGTTCGACGTCGACCTGCAAGCCCACGGAGCGCCTCCCCAAAATCCCTGGACTCCTCTCCAGCGTCTGGGGAAAACCATCCGGCAGATTCCGGGAATCCAGGATGCCGGCATCTCGAGCGGACTTCCCTTCGGCCTCGGCGGATCGGACGTGGAGGCCTTTTACCCTCTCCCCTGGCACGGCCAAGGTTCGGGGTCCGTGGCGTACATCCGCCTCGCCGACCGCGGGTACCTGAACACCCTGGGGCTGGATCCCTTCCGGGGCCGGCTCTTCGGTCCCGGGGATGCCGGTTCGAAGGCCGGAGTGGCCGTGATCGACCGGCTGGCGGCCCACGCCTTGTACGGAAACCGGAATCCCATCGGGCGGATTTTCACGTTGAACAGCCCGGATAACACCAATCCGGCGCTGCGTTTCCGGGTCGTTGGCCTGGTGCCCACCGTCCGCAACAAGCATCTGGGCCGGCCGCCCAAAACCGGCACGGTCTACCTCGATGCCCCGCAAGCCCTCGCCCTCGCCGGCCATTCGGGCTGGTATGACTTCTCCCGGTGGGTCTTCGTGGTCCGTTCCCCCCTCGGGAGCGCCACCCTGAGAGCGGAGCTGCGCCAGACCGTCCACGCGGTTCTCCCCGGTCTCCCCCCCTACCATTTCCGCACGCTCGCGGCGCGCCTCAATCGCCGGCTCAGGACCCGGAACACCCTCCTCGGCCTGGTCAGCCTGTTTGCAATCGGAGCCCTCCTGCTCACGGCGGTTGGACTCTATGGAGTCGAAAGTTTTCTCGTCAACCGGAGACTCCGCGAGTTCGGCATCCGGGCCGCTCTCGGAGCGGACCGCACGACCCTGATCCGGCTCGTTCTCGGCGAATCCGGCCGGATCTTCGCCATCGGCATGGTCGCCGGATTGGCCGGAATGGTGCTTTTGGGCCATCTCTTCGCCACCATGCTCTATGGCATCCGGTCCATGGATCCAATGAGTTTCCTGCCGGTTGCGCTGTTGATGGGGATTGTGCTCATTCTCGCCGCCTGGGGTCCCGCCCGGAAGGCGAGCCGGGTTTCCCCCGCTCTGGCGTTGCGTCAGGAGTGAAGGATGAGGGAAGAGCACGGGATCTCCCGAAGAATCCGTCCACCGCATCCTGGACGACCCGTGGAGATCCGACCGTTCGAGCCGGAATCAGGACAGCGTTTGAAAGCCCTCTTCAGCCACGCGCGCGGTTGATCGCATTGAGCGCCCGTCCGTCGACCGCAAGCGCCGCCTCGTGCACGGCTTCCGACAGCGTCGGATGGGCGTGGATGGTGAGCGCGATATCCTCGGCACTCGCCCGGAACTCCATGGCGAGCACCGCCTCGGCGATGAGCTCGGAGGCCATGGGTCCCACGATATGGACCCCCAGGATCTCGTCCGTCGTCTGGTGGGCCAGGATCTTGACGAAACCGGAAGCCGCCTCGAGCGCCCGGGCCCGGCCATTGGCCGAAAACGGGAAGGTCCCCGCCCGACAGGGAACGCCCGCTTTCTTGAGCTCCTCCTCGTTGCGTCCGACCCAGGCGATTTCGGGGGCCGTATAGATGACCGAGGGGATGACGTCGTAGTTCATCTCGGCGTTCTTGCCGGCGATGAGATCGGCCACCATGACCCCCTCTTCTTCTCCCTTGTGCGCCAGCATGGGCCCGCGCACCACGTCGCCGATGGCATAGACGTCCTTGCGCTTCGTCCGGCAGGAGTCATCGACCCGGATGAATCCCCGCTCATCGCACTCGACGCCCGAACCCTCTTCGAGGAGATTTCCGACAGAGGGCCGACGACCCACCGCCACGATCAGGCGGTCGACGTCGCAGGTGATCTCGCCACCCGGAGTCTTCTCGTAGTGCAGGGTGAGCCCGGTCTTCTTGCGGTCCACCGCGGTGAGCTTCGAGGCGAGTTCGATCTTGAGTCCGAGCTTCTGGAACTGGCGCAAGGCCTCCTTCGCCACCTGGGCATCGGCCATGGGCAGAAAGGCAGGCAGAGCCTCGACCAGAATGACCTCGGATCCGAGCCGGGCCCAGACGCTCCCGAGCTCGAGGCCGATCACGCCCGCGCCGATCACGCCCAGGCGTTTCGGCACCCGGTCGAAGTCGAGTGCCCCCCAGGAGTCCACGATCCGTTCCCCGTCGAAGGGAGCGGACTTGAGTTCGACCGGGGTCGAACCGGTCGCCAGGATGACGGCGCGCGCGGCGAGCGTGCGTTGCTTTCCTTGGGGATCGGTATAGCCCACCTGGCCACTCTTGAGAAGCCGGCCCGTTCCGGCGAGCCCTTCGATGCGGTTGGCCTTGAAGAGCTGGGCAATCCCGCCGGTCATGGTGCGGACCACCTGGTTTTTGCGCTCCTGCATGGCCTTGAGATCCAGCTTGAGCCCCTCGAATCCGATCCCGTGGACCTTGAACTCCTCCCGCGCCCGGTAGTAGAGCTCGCTGGACTCGAGAAGCGCCTTCGAGGGGATACATCCCGCATTCAGGCAGGTGCCCCCGAAGGCATGGGAACCGTCCCGGTTCCGCCAATGGTCGATGCAAGCCGTCCGGAGGCCGTTCTGGGCCGCACGAATCGCCGCAATGTACCCCGCCGGTCCGGCACCAATCACCACCACGTCATAGGATTCGTCGGTCATGAGGGATTCTCCACTCGGTTGGTCAGAGTTCGAGGAACAAGCGGGAGGGATCTTCCAGCGATTCCTTGACGCGCACCAAAAACTGCACCGCCTCCTGGCCGTCAACCAGCCGGTGATCGTAGGTGAGCGCGAGGTACATCATCGGCCGGATCACGACCGCTCCGTCCACCGCCATCGGCCGGTCCTGGATCTTGTGCATGCCGAGGATCGCGCTCTGCGGGGGATTGATGATCGGCGTCGAGACCAAGGAGCCGAACACGCCGCCGTTCGTGATCGTGAACGTCCCCCCCTCGAGGTCCCGGAGCTCGAGACTGCCGGAGCGGGCCTGTTCAGCGAAGTGGGCGATCCGGGTTTCGATCTCCGCGAACCCGAGCGCATCGGCGCCGCGCACGACCGGCACCACGAGACCGCGCGGGGAGGCGACCGCGATGCCGATATCCCAGTAATCGTGGTAGACGATCTCGTTGCCCTCGATCGAGGCGTTGACCACCGGGAAGCTCTTGAGTGCGGCAACCGCCGCCTTCACGAAAAAGGACATGAACCCGAGCCTCGCGCCGTGGACCTTCTCAAAACGCTCGCGCAGGCCATTCCGGATCTCGATGACCCGGCCGAGGTCGACCTCATTGAAGGAGGTCAGCATCACGGCGTTGAGGTTCGATTCCCGCAACCGCTCGGCAATCCGGGCCCGGATCCGGGTCATGGGAACGCGCCGGACGGTCCCTCCGGAGGAGGCCGCCGGCGAGGCGGGCGGGACTTCCGCAGCCCGTTCGAGATGGGCCAGTACATCGGTCTTGCTGATGCGACCGTCCCGACCGTGGCCCTCGATCTGGCCGGGATCCAGGCCGTGTTCGCCGGCGAGCTTCCGGGCGGAGGGGGCGATCGGCGGGGCGGCCGCACGGGCCGGGGCGGCGGCCTGTGGCGGTGCGGCGGGTTTTTGCGTCGGGGCCGGGGCCGGCTCGGAGCGGGGAACCGCCCCTTCCTCGAGGATGGCAATGATCTGGCCGGCGGTCACCGTGGCACCGTCGCCGGCGCGGATTTCCCGGAGCCGTCCATCGGCCGGGGCCGGGACTTCGAGCACCACCTTGTCGGTCTCGAGATCGACCAGGTTCTCGTCGCGGCGGACGGTTTCACCGGCTTTCTTTCGCCAGTTCACGAGCGTCGCGTCGGTCACGGACTCGGGCAAAGGAGGAACTTTGATCTCGATGCTCATGCGATCTCCGTGTGGGGTGGGGTGGATCCGGCCCGGCGGGGCCGGGGGGAGCGGGACGGGGACGGGGCGAGAGCGGATTCGAGGATGGCCTTCTGCTGGAGGGCATGGAGGGCGGGATAACCGGGGGCCGGGGCGGCGGCCGGCGGGCGGCCGAGATAGCGGAGGGTCTGGCCGGGATCCATCAGACGCGCCAAGTCCGGAGCCAAGCCGCGGAACGCCCCCTGGTTCCTCGGCTCCTCCTGGCACCAGACCACGTCGGGAACCCCGGCATAGCGCCGAAACAGCCCCGCGAGGGCCGCCTCGGGCAGGGGAGCCCACTGCTCGAGCCGCACGAGCGCGACATCGGTCCGGCCCGCCGCCTCGCGGGCTTCCAAAAGCTCGTAGTAGATCTTTCCACTGGACAGGATGAGCCGACCGATCCGGCCGGGATCCGCAACGCCGGGATCATCGATCAGCGGAGCGAAGCCGCCGTCGGTGAGGTCCTGGAGCGTGGAAACGGCCCGGCGGTGGCGCAAGAGGCTTTTGGGCGTGAGGACCACGAGCGGGGTGCGGTAGGGCCTGAGCACCTGCCTCCGGAGCAGGTGGAAAAACTGGGCGGGCGTCGTCGGATTCACGATCTGCAGGTTGTCGCCGGCCGAGAGTTCCAGGAAGCGCTCGGGCCGGGCCGAGGAGTGCTCCGGTCCCGCTCCTTCCTGGCCGTGCGGCAAAAACAGCACGAGCCCGCACAGCCGTCCCCATTTGGCCTCGCCGGCCGCGAGGAACTGGTCGATCACGACCTGCGCCCCATTGGCAAAATCGCCGTACTGGGCCTCCCAGATGACCAGGGCGTCCGGACTGGCCGTGGCATAGCCGTATTCGAAGGCCACGACCCCTTCCTCGGACAGGAAGGAGTCGACCACGTCCAGAAGGGCCTGGTCGGGGGCGAGCCGGTTCAGGGCCACATCGGTGGCATCGGTCGTGGCCTCGTGAACCACCGCATGACGGTGGAAAAAAGTTCCCCGCGCGCTGTCCTGGCCCGTCAAGCGGACCGGGTGCCCGGAGACCAGGAGGCTCGCATAAGCCAAGAGCTCGGCCAGCCCCCAGTCGAGAGGCTGCTCGCCAGCAAGCATCTTGCGTCGTTCCTCGAGGATCCGGGCCAGGCGGGGATGCACCGCCCAGCCTTCGGGCAGCGTGGTGAGGGTCCGACCCCAGGCCAGGAGGTCGTCCGCTGGCACCCGGGTGTCCGCAAGGGCCTCCCAGCGCTGGTCCCGGTAGGGCGTCCAGTCGACCAGAGGCGGCCTCCCGGAGGCACGGGGGAGGATGAACGACTGCGGCACCTCCCCCCGGTCGAGACCGTCGCGGTAGGCCCCGGCCAGAGCCTCGGCCCGGGCGGGTTCGATGACCTTCTCGGCTGCGAGCTTCTGTCCGTAGAGGGTGAGCGCGGTCGGGTGGCTGCGGATGCGTCCATACATGACCGGCTGCGTCACGGCCGGTTCATCCGCCTCGTTGTGGCCGTGGCGGCGGTAGCCCACGAGGTCGACGAAAATGTCCCGGTGAAAGCGGGCGCGGTAGTCGAACGCGAGTCGCATCGCGAAAACGGCCGCCTCGACATCATCGGCATTGACGTGGAGGACCGGGGCCTCGATCATCTTGGCGATGTCCGTGGGATAGGGGGTCGAACGGGCATCCCGGGGGTTGCTGATCGTGAATCCGATCTGGTTGTTGACCACGAGGTGGATGGTGCCGCCGGTCCGGAAGCCGCGGGTTCCCGACATCTCGAGCGTCTCCATGATCACGCCCTGCCCGGAGAGCGAGGCGTCGCCGTGGATCAGGACCGGCAGCACCCGGTCGCCCGCCCGGTCCCCGAGCCGGTCCTGCCGGGCGCGCACGGAACCCTCGACCACGGGGTCCACGATCTCGAGATGCGAGGGATTGAACGCGAGCGTGAGATGGAGGACCCGTCCCCCGATCTCGACGTCCGAGGAGCACCCGAGATGATACTTGACGTCGCCCGAGCCGTTCTGGTGCAGAGGATCATAACGACCCTCGAACTCGGAAAACAGCTCCGGAAGCGGCTTGGCCAGAAGATTGACGAGCACGTTGAGCCGACCGCGGTGGGCCATTCCGATCACGATTTCCTCGACGCCGTCCGGGGCGGCGCGGCGCACCAGATCGTTCAAGACCGGCATGAGGACTTCCGCGCCCTCGAGCGAGAAGCGCTTCTGCCCGATGTAGCGGCGATGCAGGAAGTGCTCGAGACCCTCGGCCGCGGTCAGTTCGGCCAGGAGGGTGACCCGCTCCGCCGCCGTGAGGCCGAAGCGCCCGCGGGCGATCTCCAGGCGGTCGCGGATCAGGCGGCGTTCCTCGATCCCCGAGACGTGCTGGTATTCGGCGCCGATCGTCCCACAATAGGTGGCCTTGAGCAGGGCCAGGAGTTCGGCTCCCGAGGCGGGCGGGTCGCCCGCGACGAGATCCGCTGGCACGGGCCGGGTCAGGATCTCCCGGGCGGAGTCGCCGACATGGAACGCCGGATCGAGATCCTCGACCGCGGGGGGGCGGGCCAGTTTCAGGGGATCGAGGTCGGCTGCGAGGTGGCCGCGCGAACGGTAGGCCTGGACTAGGCGCGCCCAGCAGGCGCTGGACCCGGCCGCAGCAGGGACCGGTCCGCTGGCAGCCGGGCTCCGGGGTGCGCGGGCGGATGCCCGAAGCCGGTCTTCGACCGACCGGCGGGGCGTCTCCGTCCCGGTGGCACCCTGGAGGGTAGCGAAGGGACGGGCCAGGCTTTCGGGTACCGAACGGGGATCGGCCAGGTAACGTTCGTAGAGGTCTTCCAGGTAGAAGGCGTTGGCGCTGTTCAGGACGGTCGGATCAAGAGTTCCGATCCGATGCTCGTCTGGTTCCGGTTGCGATTGGCTGGACACCCGAATCTCGCCACTCTGAAGTGCGAATTGAAGGATTCCGTCTGGCCCAGCGCCGCGTTTCGGCTTGAGCCAACGGCCTTTTTCAAGCTATAGTTTACAACAGGCGCTCCGGGAGGGCACCATGGGGGAGGAGAGGGCGATGCCCGACACCGCATCCGGCGGGTTCCCGTTCGAGGAAAAAATCGAGGTCCATTATCCGACGACCGTTCTCGAGCGGCACCACACCGGATGCGAGCAGCTCAACCAGGCGCTCTTCACCCTGATCCGGGGACTGGCCGAACGGTTTCGCGACGACCCGCGCGAAAACGCCATCTATTCAGGCCGGATCTCGACCCGGGGCGGCTTCCAGACCGGACGCCACCGCAACTTCCTGGAACAGGCCGATCCCGTCGTGGTCGAATTCCGCAACCAGATTCTCCTGCCGGCCGTCCACCGCTACCTGGAGGAGGTCTTCGGCCCCGAGGCCGGCCGGCTCAAGCCCTGGCTCATGGGCTGGGCCAATCTCCTGGCCGCGGGCGACTGGCAGGCCCCCCACATGCACCCCACCGCCGGCAACCTGGCCAGCGGGGTCTACTATGTGCAGGCCCTCGAGGACAAGCCCGCCCCCCAGGGCTGGATCGAATTCCTGAACCCGCACCCCGCCTCGGTCCATCACGGTTACACGCTCACCCGGCGCATCCAGCCCCATTCCGGGAAACTCCTCCTCTTTCCGCCGTATCATATCCACTATGTCCATCCTTTCGACGGTCCGGGCGAACGGGCGGTCATCGCCTTCGACGCTCTGCGCGAACGGCCCGATCTCAATCTGGTCTTCTGACCGGCCCCGTCCATGAACGAACCGTCCACCCCCGCCGCCGCCCCGATCCGGATCGAGGACTTTCCGGTCGCCGAGCTGCCGGACCAGATCGTGACCCTGGCCGCGAGCGCCGATGCGCTCGCCCAGGAGGGACGCCGCTCCGAGGCGGAGGCGGTCTACCAGAGGGTGCTCGAAGCCGCCCCGCATCACCTCCGGGCCATGACGTATCTCGCGATGAGCGCCTTTGAGACCGGTCGCCACGAGGAAAGCGTGCGCTACCTGCTCGAGGCGATCCGCATCGAGCCCAACCGGTCCATCCTCCACCGGAACCTGGCCCTGGTCCGGCTCGCCCAAGGCCTTTACAGCAAGGGACTCGAGGCCATCGACCGGGCCATCGAACTCAACCCGGAGGACGCTCTCAATCATCTGCACCGCGGCAACCTTCTGGAAAGTCTGGGCCAGGAAACCCCGGCGCTCGAAAGCTACGGCCGCGGACTGGCCCGCGACCCGGCGCTCCGGCTCGCGACCCCAAGCCTTCCCCCCGGCATCCGCGCACTCGCCCAGCGGGCCATCGGCCGGCTCGCGCCGATCCGCCTCGCGCGGATCGATGAAGTGGCAGCCGAGGTCGAGGCTCGCCACGGCATCCCACTCCCTCCCCGCGCACGCCGTTTCCTCGAGATCTTCAAGGGACTTGCGCCACCCGTCCATGAGCACCCGCTCCAGAAGCCCGAGTTTCTCTTCTATCCCGAGCTCGGCGCACGCCCCTGGTTCGAACGCGGCGAGTTCGGCTGGACCCGTGCCTTCGAGTCCCGGACGGAGGAGATCCGGGCCGAATTCGAAGCCCTCGGGAGCTCTCTCGAGGAAGCCTATGTGCCGGAGTCTCCCGCCCGAACGATCTGGTCCCCCTTGGCCGGCTCGCACGACTGGGGCAGTTTCCACCTCTACCGCTCGGGAACTCCCATCCCCCGGATTCTTCATCTCTGCCCGAACACCTTCACGGCGCTCAAAAGTCTGCCGCTCGCCCGTGGCCGCAGCCATGCGCCGGAGGTTTTCTTCTCGGTCCTCAAGCCCGGGGTCGAGCTCCCTCCCCATCACGGCCTGTCCAACGCCAAGCTCACCCTTCATCTGGGGCTTTTGGTCCCTCCAGAAACCGCCATCCAGGTCGGCGGCGAGATCCGGCACTGGAAGGAGGGACGCACGCTCGTCTTCGACGACAGTTTCGAGCACACCGCCTGGAACCACGACGCCCGGCCGCGGGCGGTCCTGATCGTGGACATCTGGAATCCGGCCCTGACCCCACCTGAACAGGAACTCGTCGAGCGGACCATCGATGTGCACAGCCGTTTTTATGAGGAATACTTTTCCTGACCCCGATACCGTGGTAGCGAGAGAGGCGGGAACCCCCGCCCCCCGGGGCCAGAGCTGGCCTCCATGACCCCCTCTCCCACCTCCCCGATCCCCGGCCTCGAGCCGGTTTTTGCCGTCCCGTTCTATACCACCGTGTTCCCGAACGCCCAGGGTCTCAATGGCCGGCTCGAGGAAAAGCTCGCCGGTTGGGAATTCCACCCACCCAAAACGAGCCGTCTCCAGCCGAGCCCGGTTCCCAAGCCCGGCGTCTACGAGAGCAGCTTCGATTTCTTTCACTGGGAGGACCCGGATGTCCGGGAACTGGCCCGGTTCTGCCTGAACCGGGTCGGCTTCCTGGTCCAGAACCTGAACCATTACGAAAACCGGGACATGGAAGAACTCCGTTTCTATCATCACAGCTGGTTCCACCTGACGCGCCCGGGCGGCTATACCAGCCATCACAACCACCCTCTCGCATCCTGGTCGGGTGTCTATTGCGTGAACCCCGGTGTCCCGGATCCCGCCGACCACCAGAGCGGCCTCCTCCGGTTTTTCGATCCCCGCATGGCCGCCAGCATGTTTTTGGATCCTGGCAACGGCTCCCTCCGCGAGCCTTTCGGATTCGGTAATCTGGTCCACCGTTTCACGGCTGGCGAGCTCGTGATTTTTCCGTCCTATCTCAACCACGAGGTCAACTGCTTCCGCGGGACCGGGATCCGGATCACGATCGCCTTCAACGTCTGGATCCGCTATGCCGACGAGCCGGCCTTCGAACCCGGCCTGCGCCGCGGCATCTCACGGCAGTCGGTCTGACCGGTCATGGATCCCGCCCAAGGGCAGGAGGCTTCCGAGCTCGATGCCGCCCTGGGCGCACTCCGCTCCCGCGACTATCCGCTCGCCCGCGAGCGATTCCACGACCTGGCCACCCGGGGCGACGGGCAGGCCATGGCCTACCTGGGGCTCATCCACCTGCGCGCTCTCGGCACTCCGTATGACCCGGACCAGGCCTTCGAGTGGACGGAGCGGGCGGCCCGAACGGGACTTGCAAGCGCGGAACTCACCCTCGCCCATCTCTCCTACCTCGGGATCGGGCCACCACGGAACCCCGGGCAGGCGGCCCGCCTGCTTTTGGCCTCGGCCCGAACGGGCCATGCCCCGGCCCTGCGCACGCTGGGCCTCGTCTATCTCGGACTCGGGGCCGGCTGGCGCGGGCTCGGAGAACGCTGTCTCGAGGCGGCAAGCGCCCAGCGCGACCTGTTTGCGGTTCACGCCATCGCCTCGCTCCGGCTGATCCGGGGCGAGCCCGCTCGGGCCCTGCCGCTCCTCGCGTGGGCCGGGACCCAGGGCTTCTATCCAAGCCTCCTCCACCTGAAACGCCTCCAGCAGACCATGGGCACGGAAGCCGTCCGCCGGCTCGCGATCGCCGATCCGGACTATCCCGGCCGGCCGCAGGCTCTGGATCTGCCGGAGTTTCCCTGGGATCCCGCCCCCTCTCCCCAGGGACGCCTGCTGGATCCCCGGATCGGGCTCCGGATCCAGGAACGGCTCCTCGATGCGGTCGAATGCGACTACCTGATCGCCTTGGCCGCCCCAGCCCTGCGCCCGTCGGAAACGCGGGAGCCCGGGAGCGGCCGGATCGTCAAAAATCCCCTCTGCACCTCCTCCGCCATGAATTTCCCGCCCAATCTGGAGGATCTCGTGGTCTTCCGTCTGGAAGAGCGGATCGCGACCTGGTGCGGGACCGCCCTCGATGCGGCCGAACCCCTGGCCGTGCTGCGCTACCGCCCGGGCGAGGAATACCGGCCCCACTTCGATGCCTTCGATGACAAGATCCTCGCGGCAGACCCCGAAGGGATCCGGTTGGGCCAGCGGACCGCCACCGTCCTCACCGACCTCAATGGTGATTTCACGGGCGGGGAGACCGCCTTTCCGGCACTCGGGACCCAGGTCCGGCCGGAGACCGGCCAAGCCCTGGTCTTCGGCAACGTCGACGGAAAAGGAGCCCGGAACCCGCTGGCTCTCCATGCCGAATGCCCGGTCCTCAATGGCGAAAAATGGCTCGCCACCCTCTGGTTCCGCGCCCGGGCGGGGGCCCGCCGCTGGAATCCGGCCGCCCTCGGTCCTTCCGCCCCGACCTAAAAAAGAAAACCCGTGGTTCCTTGCGGAACCACGGGCAATGTTCTTTTGTTGTCGTTATTGAAATCCTAGAAGCGCACTCCGATCCGTCCGTAGATGAAGCGGCCCGGGACCTCGTAGCCCAGATAGGGCTGGTAGCTGTTCGCGAAGGCCGTCATCGAGATCGGCGCATTCTTGTCGAACAGGTTCCGCACCCCGAGGGTGAAGTCCGCATTCCACGAGGCCATGTTGTAGGTCACCTGGACGTTGTTGTAGACCGCCGTCCCCAGCCGGTTGAGGCCCTGGAAACCCTGGGGCGAACCCGGCTGCGTAATCACGTCGCTGCACCAGCCGGTCCCGATAATGCTAGTGTCGAAAACGGCAGACGAGTTCTGGCAGATCTCGTACATGGGTCCGATGACGTTGACGGTCCAGTTGGCGGACCAGGGGCCGTAGTTCCAGTCGAGGTAGATGTTGTACTTGTGTTTGGGAATGAGCGAACTCACGGACCCGGCCGTCTCGCGGGTGAACTCGGTCGGCTGAGCAGCGGTGTTGAGGCCCGGGAAGGCGATGACGTAGTTCTGGGTGAAGGTTGCATCGGCCATGACCTGGAAGTCGCCGATCGGGGTCGATGGGAAACGGTAGTTCAGGTTGACGTCCCAACCTTCCGTCTTGATGGACCCGACATTCTGGTTGAGCGACAGGATATTCGTGATGGCCCCGTTCGTGTTGTAGGTGGCACCTCCACGCTGGATCAGGTTGCAGTCGAGCGCGGCCGCGCTGTAGCAGAAGTCCATGATGTCCTGCGGCCCGATCCCTCCCACAGTGATGGCGTTCACCACCTCGACCTTGTAGTAGTCGGCCGACATGTTGAATCCCGGAATGTAGCTCGGGCTGTAAACCAAGCCCACCGTGCGGGAAATGGCCCGTTCCGGGGTCAGGTTGGAGTTGCCTCCCACCGTGACGGGGATCTGCGAATCCGGCTGCGTGGCGTGCGCCGGGCATTGCGGAAGCCCGCCGGGTACAACGCAGGGGTCTCTGAGCGCATCAAAGCTCTGCCCTTGTCCCGAGAAAAAGTCGCTGATCGTGGGGATCCGGAAACCCTGGGTCCAGCTGGCCCGGAAGAGCAGGCTCCGGATGGGGGCGTACTTGAAGGAGATCCGGCCCGAGGAGTTGCTGGCGAACCTCTGCGGAACGGGCGTGATGGGGTTGGCTAAACCCTGCCAGGTCGCCTGGGTCCAGCGCTCCGCCACGTCGAAGGACAGGTGGTGAACCAGGAACACGTCGCGCACGAGGGGTACGTCAAACTCGATGTACTCGGCATCCTGCGCCTCGCGTCCGTTCGTGGGCTCCGCGATGTTGCTGGTCGCATCACCCGCGGCGATCAGGGGATCCGGCGTGTAATACCCGTTATCCTCGAGGTACTCGTAACCCACGGCGACTCCCAGGGGACCGGCCGGCAGGTCGACGAGCGTTCCGGTCAGGTTGCCGGAATAGTCGCGCTGCGTAACGGAATCCACGTTGACACTCGTGTAATCGATGTAGTTGGCCATGGCCGGCGTGATCGTGCCTTGGGCCGTTGCCAGGTTGTAACCCCCGAATAGATCGAGCGGTACGCAGCCCGGGGTCGTCTGGCAGGTCGAGAGCGGACCCAGGGCGAGCTGCATCCGGCTGGTGTTCTGGAGTCCCGTGACCGATCCCAAGTTGTTCCGGTTGCCGTAGGAATAATGGACGCTCCAGTTCCAGTCGTGTCCGATGGCCCGGAAGTAGCCCTTGAGGCCGCCTTCGAAGAAGTAGGTCCGGACGTTGGTATCGAACACGCGGTAGCCCGACTCGATCATGCGGCGTCCCATAAACAGGAGCGCATCGCTCTGGGTGTTGCAGTTGGCGGTCCCATAGAGCGTGCACCAGTTGGCGTATCCGGGTGTCCCGGGAAAGTACGGCACCAGGTCGACTCCGAAGGGGTTGTAGGGGTTCGTGGCCGAAATGCCCACGAGGACACCGTTCGAGGAGTTGTCCGAACCATAGACCCCAAGGAAGAGCGGGTTCGGGGCGAGCACGGAGGCCGAAACCCGGTCGTTGTAGAGGACCGTCGAGGTGAACTCCAAGTGCGAGTTGAAATTGTAGTGGGCCTGGGTATAGACGTACCACTGCTCGGAGGGCGTCAGGAGGTAGTTGGCCGGCGCGTAGTTGTAGGCATCCGCGGTAGAGAAGTCGTGCGGATTGGCGTTCGGACCGCTCAGGGGACCGGCCAGATCGCAGCCCGAAGACGTATTACCGGGGGTGGCGCCAGCAACCGAACTCGGCAGACAGTTGCTGCCGGGCAGCGTACTCGGCCCGTAGGGGCCATCCATGAGGAAGCGGCCGCCCGGTGTACCCGAACTGCCGTTGAGCATGCCGGTCCCGATCAGGGGCAGCTGACCCAGGGTGGTATTGCCCGCCCAGATCGGATCCTGTTCCCGGTAGCCCACGCTCAACAGGACGCCTTCCTTGCTGTTGCTCGACCCGACCGTGAAGTCGTACTCCTGGACCTTGCCGTCCCAGTGGGTGGCGCCCGCAATCGGCGTCGTGATCCCCAACGTGGGATTGGCGGCGACCGAGGCATTGCTGTTCTCGTAGATCCCCATGTAGGCATGGGCTTCCGCCCCGTTGAAGTTCTGCATGGTGATGACGTTGATCACGCCCGCAATCGCATCCGATCCGTAAATCGGCGAGGCACCATCCAAGAGGATTTCAACCCGCGAGATGATCGCCGACGGGATCGTGTTGAGGTCGACCGGTCCGCCCAGGGTCGGAATCCAGCGGTGACCGTTCACCAGGACCAAAACCCGCTCCGCCCCCAGGTTGTGCAGATCGACGAAGGTGTCGCCGTCATTGCCGTTGTTGGTCTGGGCGTTGATGGCCGCCCCCGACTGCGAGATCGACTGGAGAATGTTCCCAATGGTGACCTCGCCGGTCAGGTTGAGTTGCTGGCGCGTGAGCACCACGACCGGCTGCGCTGTGACTGTACTGGTGCGCAGAATGCGCGAACCCACGACCTCGATTTTCTGGAGTTTCGTGGTTTTCTTCGCCTGCGCCAGCGCGGACGGTGCGGCGATGACTGCGGCGGATGCGCTGGCGACGAGAGCCCCGCGTACCGCCTGCCGCACAAGATTTCGCTGTTTCATTTTGATGACTCCTCCACATGTGATGAGGTTGAAATCCCTTGGCGCGACCAAGGATGTGGTGAGCATACCACGTGGGAAACGACTGTCAAGCCCCCACCCGACCAGCCATCCCAAGCCATTGCGCGGATGGAAGGCCGATTCGTGGAAAAACGAGCCATTCGTGTGTCTTGAATACAACAAGTGCCCGTTGCCGAAATGAAACGATCTCCTTTGCTACAATGAAAGGACATTGAAATGAAAGGACAACATGGCCGCATCCGACCTGCCTCTCCCCCCCTATACCTATTCCGGCGAGGAAGAGGGTGCGCTCGCATCGACCGCCACCGACGACTATCTCTGGGGCAATGAATACCGCCGCCAGGGTGATTTCCCGGCGGCCGAACGCGCTCTCCGGAGCGCCCTTTCGCGGGATCCCGGGCTTTTCGATGCCCGGCTGAGCCTGGCGTTCCTGTACCGGGACCAGGGGCGGATGCAAGAAGCGGTCCGTCTCTTCGACGATTGGCCCATGCAACCGGCCGATGCCGTCCTCTGCGGCCAAGTCGCGCGTTTTCTCGAGACTCTGAATGATCCCGGGCGGGCACTCGCCTGTCTCGATGCGGCCGTCCAGGCCGACCCGACCCTGGCCCGCGCCTGGTTCGAACGGGGGCGCCTCGAGCTCGCTCTCGGGCGCTTCGAGGAGGCCGCACACAGCCTCGGCCGGACGCTCGAGCTCGACCCCGACCACGATGCGGCCCATCTCCTCATCGTCCAGACCCGGCGCTTTGCCGCGGGCGATCCCCTGATCGCCTTCCTCGAATCCCAGGCCGCCCGGACCCCGGCCCCCGCCTCCACCCGGGCCTGCCTGCATTTTGCCCTGGGCAAGATATACGACGATCTCGGCGTGTGGGAGCGGGCCCTGGCCGAAATCGAGGAGGCCAACCGGATCCGGCGCGACATGACCCGCTTCCGGAAAACGGACTGGCAAGCCCGTCTGGACCTTAACCTGGCCCTCCCTCCCGGGGCCTGGACTCCGGGATCAACCCTGGCCGCGGATCCCCTCCCCTTGTTCATCGTGGGCCTGCCGAGGGCAGGGACCACGCTCCTCGAGAGCCTGCTTCTCGGCCACCCGGGGATAGCCACGGCCGGCGAACTGGATGCCCTGGGAGAGCTCGTCGACGGAACCCGCCTGGTCGAGCGCTGGCGGGCCGCCCTCGACGCCGAGACCGTTCCGGACGTCTTGGCCGACACCGAACGCGAGGTGGCCGAATCCTACGCGGCCGCCCTCGCCCCCCACCGGAGGGACGAGGTGCGCTACGTGATCGACAAGAACCCGCTCAACTTCTGGCATGCCGGCGCCATCCGCAAACTCCTGCCCCAAGCGCGGATCCTGGCCGTGGAGCGCGACCCCCGCGATGTCCTGATTTCCCTCTATTTCCAGAACTTCGACCACCCCGCGCTCGACTTCTCCTATGCCATCGAGGATCTCCTGTTCTACCTCCGCGCCCATGAAAGGCTCATGGCGCACTGGAAGCGCTGCCTGGGAACCACCCTGCGGACCGTCCGCTACGAAACCCTGGTCACGGAGCCGGCCCTGGTCGTCGATGAACTGGTTTCCTGGCTCGGCCTCGCTCCCGCCGACCCGGATCCGGGCCGCCAAGCCATGCGGGCCATCCGCACGGCGAGTGCCTTCCAGGCCCGGCAGCCCGTCCATCCGCATTCGGTCGGGCGGTGGAAACCCTACGCCCAGCTGCTTCGACAGCGGCATCCGGAACTCGCTCACTGGGGGTTCTCCGATGAGCCGGCCTGAAACCGTGATGCCCCCGGCAGGGCCGGTCGCGACCGGATTGCGCGAAGCGGTCGCCCTCATGCAGCAGGGACGCCATGAGGCCGCCCACGAGCGCTTTTCCGCTCTGCTCGCCACCGGCCTCCCGTGGCCGCCCCTCCTCCACTTCGCCGGACTCAATGCCATCGAACGCGGCCAGGCCGAGGAGGGGCTGCGCCTCTTGCGCCGCTCGATCGAGCTCGCCCCCAACGATTTCGCGTTCCAAGACAATCTCGCCAACGCCCTGACCCGCCTCAAGCGCTGGGAGGAGGCGGAAGAGCTGATCCGGCCACTCCTCAACCAAAACCCCAAAAACCCCAAACTGCTCTTTGCCATGGCCAACCTCCTCCACCTGACCGGACGGGACGGGGAAGCCACCGCCTACTGGAAAACCTGCCTGGAAGCCGCGCCCGACTGGCCCCAGGTCTGGATGGGGCTGGGGGAGACCCTGGTGGAACTGGGAGACATCGAGGGCGCCGAAAAATCCTACGAGCGGGCCCAAACGTTCCGGCCGGCCGATCCCCTGCTCCGGACCGCCCGGGCCGACGTCCTGACCCACGACGACTCGAACCCCGCGGAACTCAAGCGGGCCCGCGCGCTCTACGAGGAGGCGCTCCGGCTGCGCCCGGGGTTCGAGCCGGCGGAGGCCGGTCTCGCCAGTTTGGAAGCCCAGGATGGCCAGTTCGACCAGGCTCTGGAGCGGCTGCGGCGGCTACTCGGGGCAACCCCCCCCTCCTATCCCGCCACCTGGCTTCTGGCCCGTTTCAAAAGCTTCCGGGCCGGCGATCCGGATTTGCCGCGCATCGAGCAGATCGTGGCGCAGGCCCGAAAGGAGCCCCAAAACTCCCTCGCCCACCCGGTCTTTTTCGCTTGGGGCAAGATCCTCGAAGACTTGGGCGACTACGAGGCCGCATGGCAAGCCTACGAGGAGGGGCAGGCGCGCAAGCCGTTCGACAAGGCCTATTCGGAGCGCGTGCAACGGCAGTACGTGCGCCTGCTCCTCGCGGCGACGGATGCTGCCTTCATCGAACGCAACCGTATCCGGGAATCCGGCCCGGTCCGGCCCCTCTACATCGTGGGCATGCCCCGTTCGGGAACCACCCTGATCGAGCAGATGCTCTCGGTCCATCCGGCCGTCACGACCGCGGGCGAGATGATCGCCCTCCAGAACAGCGTGCGGCGCGGCCTCGACATCGTCGACCTCAGCCAGTTGCCGTTTGCCCTGAATCCCCTGAAACCCGCCGCCTGGCAGCAGCTCCGCGCCGAGGTGGACCGGCTGTATGCGGCGCGGAGCGCGGGGCGGCCCGTCCTCACGGACAAGATGCCCAGCAACTTCATGAACGTGGGTTGGCTCGCCGCGCTCTTCCCCGACGCCCGCTTCCTCAACATCCAGCGCGACCCGCGTGACACCTGCGTCTCCTGTTATACGACGCTGTTCAGAAGCAGCCAGAAGTTTTCCTCGAACCTGACCCATCTGGGACACTACTACCGCATGTACGAAGCGGTGATGGAATCCTGGCGGAGCGTTCTTCCTCCCACCCAACTCCTCGAGATTCGCTACGAGGAACTGGTCGCGAGCCCGAGGGAGGTTCTGGAGCGGGTCCTGGCCTTCGCGGGACTCCCCTGGCACGAGGACTGTCTCCATCCCGAACGCTCCACCCACCGGATCCGGACGGCCAGCATCTACCAGGCGCGCCAGCCCATCCGCACCGGCTCGGTCGCCCGTTGGCGGCGCTTCGCCCCGCATCTGGGTCCCCTCGAGGCGGCGCTCGCGCTCGAGCATCCGCTCGCCGATCCCGGTCCGGACAATCCTCCGGCGGGGCCGGTATAATCCAAGCGCTCCGAGACCTTCAGGTGACGATTCCCGCCGTGGATGATACCGACCCGCTCGCACTCGAAACGGCCCTGAGCCAGGTGGGCGAGGAGGCCGAGTCGCGCGGGCGGGCGCTCGTGGCCTTCGTGAAGGCCCGGGTCTGGGTGCTTTCGGACCGCGACCCGGGTCCCGACCCCGAAACGCTCAAGGCGGCCCAGTTGTCCCTGGTTTCGGACGGGCCCAACCAAAAGCAGGCCATGCTGGCCGTTTTTTCCTCGCCCGAACGGGCCGGCCGTTTCCTCGCGGATCACGGCGGGGCACCCCATGTCATCCCCGTCGAGGGTCCGTTTGCGGTCCTCGCGGTCCCCGCCGGGGCGGGCATCATCATCAATCCCAACCAGGCGCCTTCATTCCGGATCGGACCCGAGGCCGTGGACTACCTCAAGGAGGAGATGGCCCACGCCCGCGACCGTTACGCGACATCCCCGCCGTCTCCACCGTGAACACCGGACCGAGTCCCCTCTCCCGAGAGAAGGACCGCGAGACCCTGAGGGCCCATCTCGAACGGGCCGACTTCGCGGCGGCGGAAAGCCTCGCCCAAGACCTCCTCGCGCAGAATCCCGGGGATTTCGAGCTCCTCTACCTGGCCGGGCTCACCGCGTCCCGCGCGGACCGGATCGAGGAGGCCATCGCGCGTTTCGAGCGCGCCTTGGCGCAGGCCCCGAACCGCCAGGCGCGGGCGGCGGTCCTTCAGGCACTCGGCAAATCCCACTGGACGCTCCTCAGGCTCGAACTGGCCGAGGCGGCGCTCGCGGAGGCCGCCAGACTCGCTCCGGACGACCCCAACCCCTGGATCGACCTCGGCGCGGTCCGCAAGAGTCTCGGGGAGGCCGCCCGCGCTCTGGAAGCCTTCACGACCGCACTCGCCATCGAGCCGGATTCGGCCGAAGCGCGGATCGGAGCCGGCCTCTGCGAGATCGACCTGGGCCGGATCGCCGAAGGCCGACGCGCGCTCGAGAGCGCCCTCGCGATGGCACCCGGACAGCCGGAGGCGGAAAACGGGCTCGCGCTGATCGACCAACTCGAGGGACGGCTCGAGGCGGCCGAAGCCCGGCTTCTCCGCCTGCTCGGGGAGCACCCCGAACAGATGGGCGCCTTCGGGCTGGCCTCGCTCCGGCCCTTCGCGACCGATGACGACCCCCGCCTGGTCCTCTTCGAGAAGCGGCAGGCCGAGCCGGTTTGGACGCGGGTGCCGGAGATCGTCCGGATCGACCTCGATTATGCGCTCGCCAAGGCCGATCACGATCTCGGCCGGACCGCAAGCGCCTTCTCCCGTCTCGCCCAAGCCTCTCGGCGGCGGCGGGCTCTTTTCCTCTTCGATGTCGGACGGGAGGAAGAGCGCCTCGAACGGATCGCCTCCCTCTTCACCCGGGACTTCATCGAGCGCTTCCGGCTCCACAGGGATGCCCCCCCCTCGTGCCCGGTTTTCATCGTGGGGCTGCCCCGGTCGGGTTCGACGCTCCTCGAGCAGCTGCTGGCCGGGCACCCGGAGATCACCCCGGCGGGCGAGTTTCCCGTCCTGCCGCGTCTCGCAACCGACCTCAGCCTGTCCTGGGGCCGCCTGCCGGGCTTCCCCGCCGCACTGACCGAGGGTCGGGCGGAAAACGACCTCCGGTCGCTCGCCCGGCGTTACTTCGAGTCGCTCCGGGGCAGCCAGGGAGAAGTGCCCGGGCCGGTCTTCACGGACAAGCACCTCGGCAACTTCCTGTTCGCGGGGCTCATCCGGATGGCCTTTCCGGACGCCCGGATCATCCATACCCGGAGGCATCCGCTCGACCAGGCGCTTTCGGCCTACCGCCAACTCTTCACCTACGGACACCCCTATACCTACGATCTCGCCGAGTTCGGCCGTTATTACATCGCCTACCGCCGGCTCATGACCCACTGGCAGTCGGTCGTGGGGGAGATCCTCTACGACCTGTCCTACGAGACACTCGTGGCCGATCCGGAAGCCGCACTCCGGCCGCTTTTCGATTTCCTCGACCTACCGTTCGATCCCGCCGGTCTCGCGACCGGCACCCGCAACCGTCCGGTCCGCACGGCGAGCGCCGTCCAGGTCCGGGCCCCGGTCCACGCGGAGTCGGTGGGCGTCTGGAAGCGCTACCGGGAGGAACTCGAACCCCTTCGCGCCTCCCTGGCCTCCTGGATCCCCGAAGAGACGGGGGACTGAGCCCCGGCATGGAATCCCGGCACGAACCCGCTCCGCGCCGCCTCCAAAGCCCTTGGGCACGCTGGGTCGGCCACCGTCTCGCCAGAGCCGGGGTCACCGTGAACGGTCCCGATCCGGCCGACATCACGGTCCACCACCCGTCGTTCTTTAGCCAGGTTGCCTTCCGGGGAACGCTCGGCTTCGGCGAATCATACATGGAGGGCGGATGGGACAGCCAGGCGCTCGACCGGTGTCTGGAAAAGCTCGTCGCCCACGACCTCGACGAGACCGATGGCCGCTTCTCCAAGGGTATCCGGGCGATTCAGGACAGCCTCATCAACCGCCAGTCGCCCCGCCGGGCGTTCGTGATCGGCCGCCGTCATTACGATCGGAGCGTCGAGCTCTTCGAGGCCATGCTGGATTCCCGCCTCCTCTACAGCTCTGGTTACTGGAAGACGGCCGAAACCCTCGAGGAGGCCCAGGAGGCCAAATGCGACCTCATCTGCCGGAAGCTCGGCCTCAAACCCGGACTCCGCCTCCTCGATATCGGCTGCGGGTTCGGAGGACTCGCGCGCTACGCGGCCGAACGCCACGGCGCGAGCGTGCATGGCATCACCGTTTCGCAGGACCAGTACGAATACGCGCGCCAGCGCGTGGGGGATCTGCCCCTCCATTTCGAGCTCAAGGATTACCGCAGGCTCGAGGGAACTTACGACCGCGTCGTCTCGGTCGGGATGTTCGAGCACGTCGGGGCCAGGAACTACCGCCTTTTTTTTGAGACCGTCCGGCGGGTGCTCCGCCCGGACGGTCTGTTTCTGCTGCACTCCATCGGCGGCAACCGGTCACAGCGCCGGACGGACCCCTGGATCGAGCGCTACATCTTCCCGAACAGCCTGGTCCCCTCGGCATCCCAGATCACCCGGAGTTTCGAGGGGCGTTTCGTTCTCGAGGACTGGCATAATTTCGGGGCCGACTACGAGAAAACCCTGAGGGCCTGGCACCGGCGTTTCGAGACCGCCTGGCCCACGCTGGGCGGACGCCACGACGAACGCTTCCATCGCATGTGGCGCCTCTATCTCCTGGCCAGCGCGGCTGAGTTCAAACTCCGCAAGCTCCAGCTCTGGCAACTCGTCCTGTCCCCCAACGGGGTTCCAGGCGGTTACCGGGCACCCCGATAGCACGAATCCCGCGAGCGGGCCCCCGCGAGCTCACTGGGTCGAGAACACGGCAATGGACCGTGCATGCCTCTTGCCGAAGCCGGTCAAGGCCAGGTAAATCACGGGCGTGGAGTAGAGCGTGAGCGCCTGGCTCACGATGAGGCCCCCGATCACCGCGATCCCGAGCGGACGCCGCATCTGGTAGCCGGTTCCGACCGAGAGGGCGAGCGGGAGCGCCCCCAGGATGGCCGCCAGCGTCGTCATCAGGATGGGGCGGAAACGGACCAGGCAGGCCTCGCGGATGGCCTCGAGCGGAGTCGCGCCCTTTGTCCGCTCGGCCTCGAGGGCGAAATCGACCAGCATGATGCCGTTCTTCTTGACGATCCCCATCAGGAGAAAAATTCCGATCACCCCGATCACCGACATCGGCGTGCCCGTGAGCTCATAGGCCAGAAGGGCCCCCACGCCGGCCGAGGGCAGGGTGGAGAGGATCGTGAGCGGCTGGGACAGGCTTTCGTAGAGCACGCCCAGAACGATGTAAATCCCGAGGAGTGCGGCCAGGATCAGGAGCGGTTCCTCCTCGAGCGAACGGAGAAAGTACTTGGCATTGCCCCCGAAGCGGATGTGCAGGCCGCCGGGCAGACGCATCTGCCCGATGTCCCGCTCCACGGCGGTGATCGCCGGACCCAGCCCGACCCCGGGCTTGATGTTGAAACTGATGGTGTTTTCCGGAACCCCGTCGAAGTGGACCACCTGGAGGGGCGTCTTCGAGCGGGTGAGCTCCGCCACTTGAAGCAGGGGGACCGGCCCACTCGTTCCGGAGACGAAAATCCGCCCCAGGGCCAGAGGCGACCGGGCCCGCGCCGCCCCCACGGTCAGGATGACCTCATACTGGTTCTGGGCCCGGTAGATGCGCGAGATCGGCCGTTGGCCGAAGGCCTCGCCGAGCGCCGCGTCGATCGCCGCCACCGACACGCCCAGGCGGGCCGCCCGCGCGCGGTTGATCCGGACCAGGATCTCGGTCTGGGCCCGGTTCAGGCTCGAAGAGACCGTATTGATGATGGAAAGCTTCCGCAGGCGATGCTCGATCTGCTCCGTCGACCGGTTGAGCACGGTGAGCGATGGGTCCAGGACGGAAAAACTGTAGGATCCGCCCGTGTTCTGACCGCCGAAAAAGAAATCGCCGGCAATATGGAGGAAAACCCGGACGCCGGGGATCCGGGCCAGCTGGTGCTCGAGACCCAGGATGACCGCCTTCCCGGATTCGTGTCGTTCCGAATGCGGCTTGAGGCCGATGAATATCCTGCCCCGGTTGGCCGTCGAAAATCCGTTGGTGACTCCCACCGACGAGCTGATCGTGGCGATCGCGGGATCCTTTCGGATGATCCGGACCACCTCGGTCTGGAGCTTCTTCATCCGCTGGAAGGAGACGTCCGGAGCGGCCAGCGTCTGCCCCAGCACAATCCCGGTATCCTCCTCCGGGAGAAAGGTCTTCGGAATGCGGATGTAAAGGAAGACCGTGAGCGCCACGGTGAGCCCGAAGAGGGCCAGCATCAGGCGGCGGTGGGCCAGCGCCCAGTCAAGACTCCGGGCATAGGCTGCGAAAACCGACCGGGACAGGCGTTCCGCCCCCCCCTGCCAGCGGCCGGGGGGGAGACTCGGGGCCGGCCGGTCCTTCATGAGGTGCGCGCAGATCATGGGCGTCACCGTGAGAGAGGCCACTCCGGAAATGGCAATGGCCACGATCAGGGTCACGGAGAATTCATGGAACAAGCCGCCCACGATCCCGCCCAGAAGCGCCAGCGGGAGGAACACCACCATGAGCGATGCCGTGATCGACAGTACGGTAAAGCCGATTTGGCGTGCACCGCGCAGGCTGGCCTCGAGGACCGGCAGGCCCCGTTCGTGGTGGGCCACGATGTTCTCGATCATGACGATGGCATCGTCCACGACGAACGTGATCGCGATGGTGAGCGCCAACAGCGAAAAATTGTCGAGGGAAAAGCCGAGGGCCCACATGACCGCCAGGGTTCCGGCGATTGCGAGCGGAATGGTCACGCCGGCGGCGAGCGTCGCGGCCCCGTGCCGCATGAAGGCCGCCACCACCATCAGGACCAGGATCAGGGTGATCAGCAGGGTGATCTCGAGATCGTCGATGCCGGCGCGGATCACGGTCGTCCGGTTGGTCTGGATGGCGAGATGGATGCCCGATGGCATGAGCCGGCGGATTTCCGGGAGCTGCAACTTCACTCCGTGAACGGTCTTGATGATGTTGGCCGTGGGCGTCTTGGTGACCGCCACCACGATGCCGGGTTCCCGGCCGTTGGTCGCCGCCATGTCGGTATTGGAAACGCTGTTCACGACCGAGGCCACGTCCCCCAGTTCGAGGAGGCTGCCGTTGGCCGCCCGGAGAACGATCCGGCGGTACTGGGCCGCCGTCCGGAGCTGGCCGTTGATGGCGAGAATGTATCCATGGTGGCGGCCCTGGAGCATCCCGAGCGGGGCCAGCACGTTGGCCGAACGCACCGCGTTGTAGATGTCGTTGGGCGCGAGGCCGGCGGCGGCCAGGGCCGAAGGCTGGAACCGGATGCGGACGGCCGGGGATTGTCCCCCGTAGAGCGTGACCTGGGCCACGCCCTTGACCTGGGACAGCTTCTGCAACAGGACGGTGTCGCCGAAATCATAGACGCTACGCAGGGAGCGCGTCCGCGAGGACAGGAACATCGTGAGGATCGGCCGGGAGGCGGGATTGAACTCGCGGTAGTAGGGCAGGGCCGGCATGCCCGAGGGAAGATTGGGCAGGGCCGCATCGATCGCGGCCTGGACCGCATGGGCATCCGAGTTGATGTCACTGTCCGTGCTGAAAAGCAGGATGATGGAAACCGCCCCGGTCGAACTGATCGACCGGACCTCCTCAAGACCGGGAATGAGTCCGAGATCGTGCTCGAGCGGCGCGGCCACGGTATTGGCCATGGTGACGGGGGTAGCGCCCGGGTCCGAGGCGAAGACCACGATCCCGGGGATGGGAATGCTGGGGACGGGGGCGACCGGCAGCAGGCGGTAGGCGAGCACGCCGGCCGCGAGGACGCCCAGCGCCAGCAGCGTCGTGCCGACGGGACGGCGGATGAACGGGTCAGAGAAACCCATGCGCGCTCAGGACGGACTCGGTGCCGCGATGGCCAGGTGGGTCCGGTGATGGTGCAACCGGTCCATGGCCAGATAGATGACCGGGGTGGTAAACAGGGTGAGGACCTGGCTCAAAAGGAGCCCGCCGATGATCGTCATCCCGAGCGGAACGCGGAGTTCGGAGCCGGCCCCCCCCTCGAAAACCAGGGGAACCGCCCCGAACAGGGCGGCCATGGTGGTCATCATGATCGGCCGGAAGCGGAGCAGTGCCGCCTCCGTGATCGCCTCGGCCGGCGCCAGTCCGCGGGTGCGCTCCGCCTCAATCGCAAAATCAACCATGATGATGCCGTTCTTCTTCACGATGCCCATGAGCAGGACCACGCCGACCAGGGCCACGATCGTGAACGGCGTCCCCGTAAGGAGCAGGGCCAGCAGGGCGCCGATACCGGCGGAGGGCAAAGTCGAAAGGATGGTGACCGGATGGATGGGGCTCTCGTAGAGCACCCCGAGCACGATGTAGATCACGATGATGGCGGCGAGGATCAGCCACGGTTCCTCGGCCAGCGAGGTCTGGAACTGGGCGGCGGCGCCGGAGAACGTTCCGTCCACGGAAGGGGGAACCGCGAGGCGGGCTTCGGCCCGGACGATGGCCGTCTCGGCGCTGCCCAGGCTCACGCCCGACGCGAGGTTGAAACTCAGGGTCACCGAGGGGAACTGGTTCTCGCGGGTGACGAGGAGCGGTCCCTGGCGGATCGTCACGTTCGCGACGTCCGTGAGCGGGACCTCCGCGGTCGCTCCGGTCGACGCCGTGGGCGTGAGCGTCGAAGTGCCGCTCACCCCGGAGGCCGGCCCCAGGCGGGCCGTACTGATCTGGGCACCGGCCGGGACATAGATGGAGGCCAGTGCCCGGGGCGACCGGGCAAAGGCCGGATCCACCCCGAGAACCACCCGGTACTGGGCGTTCTGCGTGTAGATCGTCGAGATCTGGCGCTGGCCGAATGCATCGTAGAGGACGTTCTCGATCGCGACCATGCTCACTCCGAGACGGGCGGCGGCATCGCGCCGGACTCGCACATCAACCTCGAGCCCGCGATCCTCGAGGTTGCTCGACACGTCCCGCAGCTGGGGCAGGCGCGCCATGGCCGCGGCGATCTTCGGCGACCAGCGGTTCAGCTGCGCCTGATCGGTGTCGATCAGCGTGTACTGGTATTCGGCGGGAGAAAGACGGGACGACAGCGTGATGTCCTGGACCGGCTGCATGTAGAAATGCAGGCCGGGGATCTTCATGAGCGACCGGCTGAGCTCGGCCTCGACCGTGTCCATGGCGGGACGGGATCCGATCGGCTTGAGCACGATCGTGAGGCGACCGGTGTTGGGGGTCGGGTTGGTCACACCGGTGCCGATCAGCGAGATCACCTGGGAGACCCCCGGGTTGCGGAGAACCGCCCGGATCGCCCGATCCTGGAGGCGCTGCATGGCCGGGAGCGAAATGCTCTGCCGCCCTTCGGTGACGGCAACGAGTTCACCGGTATCCACGGTCGGCAGGAGCGCCTTCGGGATGATCAGGAAGAGATAGATGGTGATCGCCACCGTCGCTCCGAACACCAGGAGCATGAAACGCGAGTGCTCGAGGCACCAGCCCAAGCCCACCCGGTAGACCTCCCGCGTGCGCGCCAGGAGGGACTCGGCGGCATGGGCCAGCCGGCCGGGATGCCTCTCGGACGAGGGTTTGAGCAGGCGGGCCCCCATCATGGGCGTGAGCGTCAGCGAGACGACGGCCGAAATGATGACCGCCACCGAAAGCGTAACGGCAAACTCGGAAAAGAGCCGCCCGATCACGCCGGACATGAAGAGAAGTGGGATGAAGACCGCGACCAGCGACACCGTGAGGGAGACGATCGTAAAGCCGATCTGCCGGGCCCCCAGGTAGGCGGCCCGCAGGGGAGGTTCCCCCCCTTCGATGAAGCGGACGATGTTTTCGATCATGACGATGGCATCATCGATCACGAATCCGGTCGCCACCGTGAGCGCCATCAGCGACAGCGTGTCGAGATGGTAACCGAGCGCGTCCATGACCGCAAAGGTCCCCACGATCGAGAGCGGCAGGGCGGTCGCCGGGATGAGCATGGCCCGTGGGTCCGGCAGAAAGAGATAAATCACGAGGATGACCAGCAGCATGGCCAGAAGGAGCGTGATCTCGACATCTTCGACGGAGGCCTGGATCGGTCCGGTGCGGTTGGCCACGATCCGGAGGTTGATGCCCGCCGGCAGGTTCTTGCGGAGCCGGGTGAGCGCCTGCTCGATGCGGGACACCGTGCTCACGATGTTGGAACCGGGGCGGCGGTGAATGTTCATCACCACAGCCGGCCGGCCGTTGACGCTGGCCAGTTCCTGCTGGTTCTCGAGCCCGGCCTTCACGGTGCCGACCGAAGAGAGCAGAACCGGCGCATTGTTCCGGTACGACACAACCAAGTGACGGTACTGGCGGAGAAGGACCAGTTGGTCGTTGGTCGCAATCGCGTAGGCCTGGTGCTCGCCCTGAAGCCCGCCGGTGGCCCCTGCCTGGTTCGCGTTCGTCACAGCGTTGCGAACGTCCTCGAGTGAGAGCCCGTAGGCGGCCAGCTCGAGCGGGTTGACATCGAGGCGGATGGCCTTGCGCAGGCCGCCGGCAATGGTCACCTGGCCCACCCCCCGGATCTCCGACAGTTTTTGCAGGAACAGGGTCGCCGCGTCGTTGGCCACCGCCTCGAGCGGAACCGTCTTCGAAGTCATGGCCAGGGTCATGATCGGCGCATCGGCCGGATTGATCTCCCGGTACACCGGGGGGTACTGGAGATTGGGGGGTAGTTCTCCGGATGCGGCGTTGATCGCCGCCTGGACGTCCTGGGCCGCCGTGGAAAGAGAGAGACTCAGGTCAAAGCGCAGCGTGATGGCGCTCGTGCCCTCACTCGAGACCGAACTCATGGCCGCGAGACCGGCAATCTCTCCGAACTGGCGCTCGAGGGGGGCCGTGATCAGTTTGGAGACGGTGTTGGGGGATGCGCCGGGGAGCTTCGTCACCACCTGGATCGTGGGAAAGGCGACTTCCGGCAGCGATGAGACGGGCAGCGCCGAATAGCCCAGAAGACCGATCAAAAAGAGGGCGATCGCGAGGAGCGAGGTGGCGACCGGGCGGGCGATAAAGGGCCCCGAGATGTTCATTTTCCGGGTTTCATGCGGGCGGCGATCCGGATGGCCGTACCGGACTTGAGCCGGGAGGTCCCCTCCGTCACCACCTCTTCCCCCACGCGGAGCCCACTGCCGATCACGGCCAGAGTGCCGTTCTCATAATCCACCGTGACCGGCCGGATCCGCACCGACGCGAGCTTCTGCCCGGTTTTCTCCTGTTTCACCTGATAGACGAAGTCACCCGCCGGCCCCTTCTGGACCGCCACCGTCGGGACGGTCACCGCCCGCGGCAGGACCCGGACCTCGACATCCACATCGACATAGGAGCCCGGCCAGAGATTCAGACGTGGATTGGGAAAGCGGGCCCTCAGGGTGAGGGTGCCCGTGCTGGTGTTGATCTGGTTGTCCAGGACCGTCACCACGCCGGCATCAGGGGCATCGACCCGCCCGCCGCTCCGGGACGCAATCGTGGCCAGCACTGGCAGGGGCCCACGGCTGAGTGCCTGGTTGATCTCCGGCAAATCCTGCTGGGGCAGGCTGAACTGCACATAGATCGGCTGGAGCCGGTTGATGGTGACGATCCCGTTGGCCAGGCCCGGGCTCACGAGATTGCCCGGATCCACCTGGAGGATGCCTGTGCGCCCCGAGATCGGTGCCCGGATATTCGTGTAGTCCAGATTGATGCGGCTGGTCAGGATATTCGCCCGGTCCTGTTTGACCAGCGCCTTGGCCGCGAGATAGGTCGTCCAGGCGGAGATCCATTGCTGCTTGGAGACGAACCCTTTCTTCACGAGCGCGGCATTCTGCTGGGCCTGCAGATGGTCGCTGGTCCGCGTGGCCCGGTCCTGGGCCAGTTTGGCCATGGCCTGGGCCAGTGCGGCCTCGTAGGGCTGCGGGTCGATCTGGGCGATGAGTTGTCCTTTGCGGACATATTGCCCTTCATGGAAGTTGACCCGTTCCAGGGGACCTGTGACCATCGGCTCGACCGTGACCGTCCGATAGGCCGTAACCGTCCCCAGCGCGTGGATGTAGACCGGGACGGTGGCGAGACGGGACGCTGCCACTTCAACCGGAACCGGCAGCTGGGTCTTGCCGAACGGTGCCGTCCGGGAGCTTCCGAAGCCAAGAAAGATCCCCACGGCGAGCAGAGCCACCACTCCGAAAACCACCAGCCACTTGAATCGTCTCGTCAAAGGGTCAGGCTCCTCAAGGTTTGGGGCAAAAGAACCCCGCCATGATCGGGCCAGGGCGCCAGCACTCCTGGGGGGGCAGACAACCGCCGAGATCCTCCCGACGGGCTGGCATAATTTCAAGTCTCCCCGGTTGACCTGCTCCGCGGCCGGTCTTCCCCCGGCCATCTCTCGGCGAGAGCCGATCACCCGGGAGACGGGCTCGCATTCTCTGAAAAAGCTGGAACTGCTTCAAGGTCTCCATGAAGAACTCCGGATTTCCCGGTTTCTCGCTCCACGGGGTTGCTGTTATATCTAAGTATAACTCTCCTGGTTCAAAAAGTAAAAACTTAAGGTCGCCCCGTTCGTCGTTTTCACACAGGCCCGGGACGAGTGGGGCAGCCTCCCCGCGCACCTTCCCCAAGCGCATACGGACCGGGTCGAGGTTTGTTGACAATCGAGACCCCGGAAATACGACCGGATGGGAGGAAGCTCCGATACTCGCGTTTGACTGGAATCCGGGTTGAAAGTTCAGTCTGTTCCTATAAACCTGTACACACCGGTACAGAAGATGCGGGGGAAGATCGGGGAGTGAAAGGCGGAGGCGGCTCAGGCCTCGGTTGGTTTCGCCGAGGCGCAAGAAGCGCGCCTCTCGGCGAAACGGAAATCACTGGCTCGAACCGCTCGAAACCTTCATCAATGCGGCTCACCAAGCCGAGATCGTGGCCTCCGGCCACGATCTCGAATCGCTCAAGGATTTCCCTGAAACGGATCGGCTCGAACCTCAGGCTTTCGGGCCGCGCCGCGCGCGGCCGAAACCGGCGAAAACGAAAAATGATGGGCCGTGCAGGAGTCGAACCTGCGACCAATGGATTAAAAGTCCAGTGCTCTACCAGCTGAGCTAACGGCCCAAACCTTCTTCCTCCCAAATCAAAAGCACCAGCCCGGGCGTGTCGCATTGATGCAGGAATTGACCCGGTTCATTCTACCCGAACCGTTCATCAAACCATAGGAATCGATTCCCATGACGTCGCCCGAACGATGAGGGCGGCGATTCGCGTGCCGGAATCCCACCGGCAAGCGCATAGAGCAGCCTAAGCTGCCGCCCCAACCGGAGTATCATCAGGCCGTGCGGCCCGCTTCCGTTCCGGAGGGTCGGATTTCTCCGCCACACGCTGCGCTGCAAGCGCCTCTTTCATTCTCCGGGAAACCTGGCCCAACAGAGTCCACACCGGCTTCCGCGTATTCCACACGGGATACGGGAAGGTGACCTGCGCACCGGAAGGATCCGGTGCGGTGATGACGTTGACGCCATCACGCCCGGTTCGACCAATCGGGGTCTCCCGAAGTCCGAATCCTTTCTGCGCCTTGCCGGTGCGCGGGTTGGTCGCGAACCGGTCAAAAGCCCTGCGCCCAATCGCCACCGCCGCACCCTGATGCACGGTCAGGCCGTAACGATTGGCGTAGTTGATGCGCCCCAGCACGGAGGTCAGTGCGGGATTGACCCGCCTGAGCGCTATTCCATCCTTCCTGGCGCGGGACTGAATGGCGTCGTGAATCTTTTTGTAGGGCAGACTGGACAGCATCCGCGCATAACGCGCACCGTCCATTTCCGTCAGTTGCGTTTTCTTTTTGGAAAAATCCAGTTTCTCCAGCACGAGCGGCTTTTGGATCCGCACGGCACGATCTACGAGTACGAGTGCGGCGGCCTCGATGATGGCCTGAGCCTGTTCCCTCGTTTTGCCGTAGGTGACGCAGGGAAGATTTCCCGTTTCCACCGGATTCCCGAAACGGTCCAGCTCCGCCCACGCCAGATGATCCACATTCAGGTCCACCGCCAGTACACCGGCGCGCGTGTCGAAGCGCAGTACGGATTTCGGCTCCTCGAAACTGACCAGGACCCGCCAGCCTTTCTCGTCCCGGATCAACCGCCAGGACAGCGGACTCAGGGCCTCCGGATAGACCCTACGCGAAGTGCTTTTGCCGGATTGGGAAGTGAAGGGGGTTTTCGGCAGCGCGCTCTTTACGCATTCCG
>JAJZIH010000031.1 GCA_021810635.1 Pseudomonadota bacterium
GTTGAGCCTTGAGTCATTCATGTCGATCACCATAGTCGGTAGATGATCGACCCAAATCCCTATTTCAGCCTCATATGCCGTTGGAAATACGGAACCCGTTCAGCCTCATATGCCATTGGAAGAGGCTATGGGTCAGGGGGCGATTGAGGTCACGATAGTATGGACCCTTGGGCAACGGGCAGGCCGCAGAAGTCGTGCCGTCAGGAATCCGGCCCGGATCTAAACCCTTGGGTTCCGCCCCGCATCTAATGCATTATGGAGCGACCATGGAAATGACGATTTCCTTTCCGGCCAAAGCCGTGACAGAGGACGGCCTCTGGTCGGCCGGGCCACCCGAGGCCGCTCTCGTGGAGCGAGCCCGGCGGGGGCAACTCCCGGCGTTCGAGGCCCTCTATCGGATGCATGTGGGTCGCATCTACGCGCTTTGCCTCCGCATCACCAGCCATGCCGGCGATGCGGAGGAGGCGACCCAGGAATGCTTCATCCGGGCGTGGAGAGGGCTCGGCCGCTTTCGGGGAGAGGCGGCCTTTTCCTCGTGGTTGCACAGGATCGCCCTCCGTGTCGTCTTCGAGCGCTTCCGGACGGGACGGCTCGAGCGGTCGCTCTCCCGCGAGTCGACCCTTGAGGAAATCGAATCCGTCGCCCAGCCACCGGTTCCGGACGAACTCGCCCTCGACCTTGAGTGCGCAATCCACAACCTTCCGCCGATGGCGCGGCTCGTCTTCGTCCTCCACGATGTCGAGGGGTATGAGCACCCGGAGATCGCCTCCCTCCTCCATCTTGCGGTCGGGACGTCGAAAGCCCATCTCCACCGTGCCCGCCGGTTACTTCAGGACCATCTCGGCCCATGAACGAAGAACCCGATTCTCCGCTCGGACGGGCTCTTTCCGCGCTGCCCAAGGGCCGTGCACCGGCAACCGATCTGTGGCCGGGAATCGCCCGGGCGATCCGCCGCCGCCAGCGCATCCGGCGGGTCATCGGGTCGGGTGCGGTCCTGGTCTTGGCCGGAATCCTGGCCGTCTCGCTCCGGCCGCTCGTCTCCGGTCGCTCCCCGGAAAAAACCACCTTCGCCCACGGGGCCCGTCCATTTGCCCTGGCTGCCGGCTTTGTGGGTCGGGCGGCCCGTGATCCGGCCCTGCCCCTACCGGTTCGGGAGTCGCTCCCGGCCGATCTCCGGGTTCTCGATCAGGCCCGGGCGGCAATCGAGCGCCGCCTGGTCCGCCATCCGGGCGCACCCGTCGTGCGGGGGCTTCTCGTGTGGGTCGAAACCAAGCGGGCCATTTTTTTGACAACCGTTGAAAACGCCCAACTTCACGCGAGGAACTGGCAATGACACCTCAACCCCTAAAAAACCGCATCCTGGCCGTCGCGGGCATCGTGGCATCCGCTCTGGCCCTCTCCTGCACCGCCGGCGTCTGGGCCGCTCCGCTCCGCCCGCTTCATCTGTCGAATCCGCTCGCCCCTCATGCCCGGGTCCTGATCGTGAATGTCGCGGGCCGGGTCGTCGTGACCGGCTGGACGCATCCCGCTCTCCAGCTCACGGGGACGATGGATCCCCGCGACCGGCTGGTGGTCCGAGACTTGAAGCACGGGCTGGCCATCCGGATCGTGAGGCGGCATCCCGGCCGCTCTGGCGAGAAAATCCATGGGGCCCGACTCTTCATCCACATTCCGGTTGCAAGCCGGCTCACCGTCCGCACGGTGAGTGCGTGGGTTCTCGCGCGCAACCTGGATGGACCCGTCCACCTCAAGACGGTGAGCGGGTCCATCAAGCTCCAGTCGATCTCGCATCGGATCGTGGCCAAATCGGTGAGCGGGACCGTTTCCATTGATGATTCAGCCAGACCCGCACGAATCCTCGCCCACACGGTGAGCGGAGGGATCACGATCCAGGGCGTGGGCGGAAGGGTCCGTGCCGGCAGCGTGAGCGGATCGGTCTGGGTTGGAGCCCAGGCCCTCAGGCGCGCCTTCCTGAGAACCGTTTCGGGGCCGATCCAGTTTGTGGGCCGCCTGACTCCGAAGGGACGCTATGTCCTGGGCAGCGTGAGCGGGAATATCGGCTTTGCCCCCGCGCCGAGGCCCGGGGCGCGTTTCCAGGTGGTGACCCTGAGCGGCGACATCGTGGACGCGATCGGACCTCCGGCCCACCGCCGCAGCCGTTTCGGACCGGGTGAGGCCCTCCGTTTCGTGAGCGGACCCGGCGGGGCGCGGGTCCGGATCCGGACGCTCAGCGGGAATATCGGCCTCGAAAAAATGACCAAACGGCCGTAGGGGCCGGGTTGCTCGACGGTCTGGGGCGCCCCGGCGGGCGTTCCAGGCCGTTTTCCGGGTTGGAGCCGCATCCGGAGTATGGAATAATCAGGGGGTTCAAACGGCTTCAAGGCGTCCCATGACCGACGACAACCGCAAGAAAGCCCTGATCCAGGCGCTCGGGCAGATCGAGAAGCAGTTCGGCAAGGGAGCCGTCATGCGGCTCGGGGACGATGTCGAACCGCGCGACGTGGAGGTGATCCCGACGGGTTCGGTCGGGCTCGACCTGGCCTTGGGCATCGGTGGCCTTCCCCGCGGACGGGTCGTCGAGATCTACGGTCCCGAGTCCTCGGGCAAGACCACCCTCACCCTCCATGTTATCGCCGAGGCCCAGAAGCGGGGCGGGGTGGCCGCCTTTATCGATGCCGAGCACGCGCTCGATCCGGGCTATGCCCGGAAACTCGGGGTCAAGGTGGAGGATCTCCTCATTTCCCAGCCCGACAACGGGGAACAGGCGCTTGAGATCGCCGACATGCTGGTGCGCTCAGGGGCGGTCGACATTGTCGTCGTGGATTCGGTGGCGGCCCTCACGCCGCGCGCCGAGATCGAGGGCGAGATGGGAGATTCGCACGTGGGGCTGCAGGCCCGGCTCATGTCGCAGGCCCTTCGCAAGCTGACCGGCAACATCAAGCGCTCCAATACGCTCGTCGTCTTCATCAACCAGATCCGCATGAAGATCGGCATCATGTTCGGCAACCCGGAAACCACGACCGGCGGCAATGCCCTCAAATTCTATGCGTCGGTCCGGCTCGACATCCGCCGCATCGGCACGGTCAAGCGGGGAGAGGAAGTGATCGGCAGCGAGACCCGCGTCAAGGTCGTGAAAAACAAGGTGGCGCCGCCGTTCCGCCAGGCGGAGTTCGAAATCCTCTATGACCGGGGGATTTCGCGCGAGGGGGAGATTCTGGATCTCGCCGTGGCGGCCGGCCTCATCGAGAAATCGGGGTCCTGGTTCAGCCTGAAGGGCGAGCGGATCGGCCAGGGGCGGGACAACGCCCGCCAGTATCTGGCCGACCATGCGGAGGTCGGTTCGACACTCGAGGCCGAAATCCGGGCGCGGGCCCCGGCCGCGACCGGACGCCTCGGCGCCACGGATCGACCCAAGGGTGAGGCGGACTGAATCCACGCCCCGCGACCGGGCGCTTGCCTGGCTGGCCCGGCGTGAATACTCGGCCTTCGAACTCCGGGCCAAGCTCGCCCATGCCGGCTGTCCGGAGGGAGAGATCGGCCCCCTTCTTGACCGTCTGCGGAACGGGGGGGCCCAAAGCGACGAACGCTTCACGGAGGAGTTCATCCGCATCCACCGGGACCGGGGAGAGGGGCCGCTCAGGATCACGCGGGCGCTCGAAGCCCGTGGGATCGGACGGGCCCTGATCGCCCGTCATCTCGACCGGGGAGAGGGCTCATGGATCCAGGCCGCCGAGGCGGCACGCCGCGCCCGTTTTGGCAACGACCTGCCGGACGATGGGGCCGCGCAGGGAGTCCAGGCGCGCTTTCTCCTGAGACGGGGATTTTCCGCGGCGACGGTGGCTGGCCTCTGGCAGTCGTGGGGGCGAGAGTTTTTGGAAGAGGGTTTTGAACTGCAGACGCAATAGTTGCGTGTTTTTGCGCAATCATGCATATTTTGAGCATGTCACGCAAGATGGTCAGTATTCACGAAGCTGCCGAGTTCCTTGGAGTCGCGGCGCAAACGCTGCGGCGCTGGGAGCGCGAGGGCAAACTCACCCCCGACGAACGCACGCCGGGCGGGCGTCGTCGCTATGACTTGGCGCGGCTGC
>JAJZIH010000022.1 GCA_021810635.1 Pseudomonadota bacterium
GCGCTGTCGCGGCCGTGTCGACGGGACTGTATCGGGGAGAGGCCGTCCTGGATCTCGATTATGCCGAGGATACCGAGGCGGAAAGCGACCTCAACGTGGTCATGAACGAGCTCGGCGCATTGATCGAAATTCAGGGAACGGCCGAGGGGCACGCGCTTCGGCGTGAGGAGTTCGACCGGCTCGTGGATCTCGCGGAACAGGGGATTCAAGCGCTCATCCGGATTCAGCGTGATTGCCTCTCCGAAACGCCGGACCCCTCTCGTCCTGGCCACCCATAACGCGGGCAAGCTCCGCGAACTCGCTCCTTGGGTCTCGTCCTTGGGACTCGAACCGCACACCCTCGACGAGTTCGGGATTCCGGGCCCCGAAGAGACCGGATCAACCCTCAAGGCCAACGCCCTGCTCAAGGCCGGGCACGCACGAAACCACTGCTCCCTTGCCGTGCTGGCCGACGATTCAGGGCTCGAAGTGGATGCCCTCGAGGGGGCCCCCGGGGTCGCGACGGCCGATTACGCGGGTCCGGGCGCCCGTGCCGAGGACAACATCCGGAAACTTCTCATTGCCCTGGCCGGGCTGCCTTCCGACCGACGGACAGCCCGCTTCCGCTGCATACTGGTCCTCTGGCCCGCCGGTCGGAGATCCCCCTTTGTGGCGGAAGGAGTGTGTTCCGGCCGGATCCTTGCGGCTCCCCGAGGGACCGGGGGGTTTGGCTACGATCCGGTGTTCGAAATTCCAGAGCTTGGAAAGAGCATGGCGGAAATCGACCGAGATCTCAAATCCAGGTACAGCCATCGGGGCCAGGCCCTGAAGGCGCTACAGAACCTGCTCGCCAGCGCGGGCTGGCCGCCGGAAAACGGGCCAAGCCGTTAATGAAGACAACGGGTCAGGATCTCCTGCACATCAGGCGACCGGCCTTCCTCTGCGGCCAGCGTTCGTATCACCTCCCGCATGCGGGTCTGACCCTCCGGCCGCTGCCAGACCGCGGGTGTTGAAAAAGCCTTGGCGAGCCGTGCCGCGACTTTGGGGTTGAAAGGGTCAATCCGGCGGATTTCCCCGGCCAGAAACGCGTACCCGGATCCGCTGGGGTCATGGAACGCGGACAGATTAAGTCGAACGAACGACCCGACCAGAGCATCGACCCGGTTAGGGTTGTGCCGGTTGAAGCCCGGGTCTTCCGCCCGCGCGGCCATCCGGCGGGTTGCAGCGGGCAGGTGGGAAGTGGCTTCGAGCAGGTTGCTTTTATCGAGAACCAGAGGGTGATCCGCATACCGCAGCCGGTAGTCGGCCAGCATCCTTTCACGGGCCGGATCAGCCGAATCATTGACCGCCACCAGCGATCCGAATCGCTCCGTGAGATTATCCGCCCGTTCGTAGTTCTCGCGGGCCCAGGCAAGGCCCCTTTCGGGATCGGACCGGACGAGATAGTTCAGGGCCAATAGCCGCAACCGCCGGCGGGCGGCAGCTTCCACATCGTAGCGGTAAGGACCCTGGGGTCCAAAGTCGGCATAAATTGCACGCCAGCAATCATCCAGCCCGCAGGCCAGTTGGCCCTGCAAAAAATCACGGGCCGCACGGATGCCCTGGGGATCAAACGGCTCGATCCGCTCGCAAAGCCAAGCTTCATCGGGCAGGATACAGAGCTCCGCCGTCAGTCCGGGGTCCCGGGGAGCCTGGCCCAAGGCCCCGCGCCACGCCTCCAGAAGGGCGTCCACCGAAGGGAGCAGTTCCTCCCGCTGCAGAGCCAGAACGAGAGCCCGCAGGAGACGGGTTGCCATTTCCTGGCCGGCCTCCCACTGGTTGAATCCATCAGGATCCGAGCGCACCCGGAGAAGGAGATCGGAATCCGGCATCTCGCAGTCTAGGATGACCGGCGCCGAAAATCCCCTCAGGACGGAAATCACCGGCGGTTCCTTCACCTCTTCAAGCACGAACGCCTGCCGGGTGTCCACGAGATGAAGCACGGTTTCCTGGCATGGGGAATCCCCGCCTTCGACCCGGAAACCCAGAGAAGCCCCCGTTGGCGACAGAAGCCCGATCTTGACCGGAATCCAAAGCGGCTCCTCTGCGCGGGCAACACGGTCCGACCGGGACTGGGCCAGAAATAACTGCAACCGCGATGCCTCGCCGTCATAGCGCCACCGGAGTTCCACTCGCGGGGTCCCGGCATGGTCAAACCAGCGTTCGAGTGGATGAAGTGGTCGGCCGGAAGCCTCCACCATCACTGCAAAAAAATCTTCCAGTGTCACCGCATGACCATCGAAACGTTCGAAGTACAGAGCAAGCCCACGATCAAAAACAGCAGGGCCCAGAACGACGGCAATCAGCCGGATGACCTCCGCCCCCTTTTCATAAACCGTCGGAGTGTAGAAATTGTCGATTTCCTGGTACGATTCCGGACGGACCGGGTGGGCGAGAGGTCCCGCGTCCTCCGGAAACTGCGTCGCCCGCAGGACCCGCACATCCCGGATGCGGCGAACCGTGGATAGCCCCTGGTTTTGCATGAAGCACTGTTCGCGGTAGACCGTGAGCCCTTCCTTGAGCGATAGCTGGAACCAGTCACGGAGCGTAATGCGGTTCCCCGTCCAGTGATGGAAGTATTCGTGAGCCACGACCGCCAGGATATTTTCATGGTCCTGGTCGGTCGCAATCTCAGCATCGGCAAGGATATATTTGGCATTGAAAATGTTGAGCGACCTGTTTTCCATTGCGCCCATGTTGAAGTCGTCGATTGCGACCAGGTGGTACTGCCCGAGTTCATATTCGCGACCAAACCGCTTCTCGTCGAACCGCATGGCCTGGGCCAAGCACTCCAGTGCAAAATGTCCACGCCCCCCCTGGCCGACCGGCAGGTACACGAACAGCTCGACCGGGAGACCCGATTGGGTCGTAAAGGATGAGCGTTCCAGATCAAAGAGGCCGGCCACCAGCGCAAACAGGTAAGCCGGCTTCGGGAAAGGGTCGTCATAGACGGCATAATGCCGATCTCCCGGGAGTCCGCCCTCGGCGACCCGGTTGCCATTCGAAAGCAGGGTCGGGAACCGGGCCCGGTCCGCCTCGAGACGGACGCGGAAACGCGAACGGACATCCGGCCGGTCCGGGAAATAGGTGATGCGGCGGAAACCTTCCGCTTCGCACTGGGTGCACAAAATTCCCCGTGAAACATAGAGCCCGGAGAGGATCTCGTTCCGGTCGGGCGAGACACGCACCCGGAGTGTCAGCTCAAAGGAATCAGGCACCTCATGCAGGATCAGCTGCGAGGAGGTCCGTTCGTAGGCCGTGCGGGGAACCGGTTTCCCGTCAACCTGCAGGGAAAGGAGTTCCAGTCCGACTCCATCGAGGACAAGGGAAGAACGAACCCGGCGGCCCGCCCGCTCGATCCGGAGACGGCTCGCCACGATGGTCTCGGCTGGGTCCAGTTCAAAGTGGAGATCCACCTCCGGAACCCGGAAGGCGGGTGGCTCGTAATCACAGAGTCTGGTTTCAGACATTGGCGCATTATAGGGGGTCAGTCCGTAGGACTGGCCCCAGGCCGGGACCGTCTGCAGCCCTCTATAATGATGGGGGGGAACGGGGACACGGCCCATGTCGATCCCCGGAACGTTCGCATGCACGATCATCTCCGCCAAACAAACCCCGGAAGTGCGACTCCCGCACCCGAACTCCAGCAGTCCGTGCTGCCGGCATCGTTTGCGCCAGCATCCGCCCTTGCCCTTTACCTGCACCTGCCCTGGTGCGTGCGAAAGTGTCCCTATTGCGATTTCAACTCCTATGCACAGAAGGGGGATCTGCCAGAGTCGCGTTATCTCGATGCCCTGTGCCGAGATATGGTCCATGCGGCACACGGGCTCCAAGACCGCACCGTCACCTCCATTTTTATGGGTGGAGGAACACCCAGCCTGTTCAGCCCATCAGGTATCGGCCGGCTCCTGGAACGGGCCCAGGATACCTTTAGGCTGGCACCCGGAGTCGAAATCACCCTGGAAGCCAACCCGGGAACGGCCGAGGCAGACCGCTTTGCGGGCTACCGCACAGCGGGAGTCACGCGCCTATCCCTCGGGGTGCAGAGCTTTTCCGATCGCGCGCTTGCGGCACTCGGCCGTATCCACGACGGAGAGACCGCCCGGGCGGCCTTCGCAATGGCCCGCGCAGCCGGTTTTGACTCGATCAACCTTGATCTCATGTATGGTCTCCCCAACCAGACATTCGGGATGGCGGTCGACGACCTCACCCAAGCCTTTGCCCTCGAGCCAGACCATATCTCCTACTACGAACTCACAATCGAGGCCGGGACGGCTTTTGCCCGGAATCCTCCCCGCCGCCCCGGGGATGAGACGATGGAGGAAATCGAAAACATGGCCCATGAACAACTCGCCAGACATGGCTACCGGCGCTACGAGGTCTCCGCCTATGCCCGTCGGCCGGAGTTCATCTGCCGGCACAACTTCATGTATTGGCAGTACGGCGACTACCTGGGTCTTGGTGCGGGAGCGCACACCAAGCTCACCTGGAACGGAAGGGTCCAGCGGAAGGTCCGTGTCCGCCATCCCATGCACTACATCGACTGCGTCGAAAATGGGGAACCATTTGAAGACGAGTGGTGGCCGTCTCCAGGCGAAGTGCGTTTCGAGTTTTTCCTGAACGCCTTGCGTCTGGCTGATGGTTTCCCTCCCGCGCTCTATGCCCAACAGACGGGTGAACCCGCTTCGGCCGTGAGAGGTCTCCTAAAATCCCTGGAGGATCGTGGACTTTTGACAGCAAATCCGTGCTGGATCCGTCCCACTCCCCGTGGCTACGTCCTACTCAATGAAGTCATCGCCCACTTTCTGCCCGAGCGCCATGACGGCTTACCTGAACGGATTGGGCCTGCCGCTTGAGCCGGGATTCAGGCCTTTCAACCATGCCACGGCGCGGCAGACCGACCCGCAGAATTGCAACCCCCCGCCCCTCTGGTCTAAAATGGAGACGTGAACCAGTGCTGACCGAGACCGACCCATGAAAGCGGGCATCCATCCGAAGTACGCCGAAATCACCGTGACCTGCAGCTGCGGCAACCAGTTCCGCACGCGCTCAACCTTGGAGCACGACCTGCACGTTGAGGTGTGCGCCCAATGCCACCCTTTTTATTCCGGCAAACAAAAACTCGTCGATACGGCCGGACGGGTTGACAAGTTCAGACGCAAATATGCGGTTCGGTCGGATCGCTGATCCGCTCTGACTCCGAGGGCGCAGCCGCCAGGGAAGGACGCGTTCCCGTCATTGTTGTTCTCTATGTACGGAGTTGAAGTGTCATGCCGAACCCCAAATCCCAAGTCCCCGAGACCTGCACGCTGACCCTCCCGGTACGCCGGGGAACGGTCGGCCCTGCCGTGCTCGACATCAACAAACTCTATAGCGAACACGGTTACTTCACCTATGATCCGGGATATGCGGTCACCGCCAGTTGCGAGAGTGCCATCACCTACATCGACGGCGAACAGGGCATCCTCCTGTACCGGGGATATCCCATCGAGCAACTGGCCGAAAAAAGCTCCTTTCTCGAAGTGGCCTACCTGATCCTGAACGGAGAACTGCCCACCCAGGGAGAACTGGATCGCTTTTCCGACGCCATCTGGCACCACACCCTGATCAACGAATCGCTCCTGCGTTTTTTCAACGGCTTCCACTACGACGCGCACCCGATGGCCATGTTGACCGGGGTCGTGGGGTCACTTGCCGCATTCTATCCGGCCGATACGCAGGATTTCCGGGATCCCGCGCGTCAGACCCTCTTTGCCCAGCGGATCATCGCCAAACTGCCAACCCTCGCCGCGGCAGCCTATAAGCATTCCGTAGGACATCCTTTCGTGTACCCCCGAAACGAACTGGGGTACGCCAACAACCTGCTGCACATGCTGTTTGCGCTGCCAACCGAAGAATATACGGTCAATCCAGTGGCCGCTCAGGCACTGGACCTGCTGTTCATCCTGCATGCGGATCACGAGCAGAATGCCAGCACCTCAACGGTCCGCCTGGCCGGCAGCTCGGGGACGAATCCCTACGCCGCCATCACGGCCGGCATTGGCTGTCTTTGGGGCCCGGCGCACGGCGGAGCCAACGAGGCCGTCATTAACATGCTGATGGAAATTCAGGACGTCAAAAACATTCCGCGGTACGTGGCGCGGGCAAAGAACAAGGATGACTCCTTCCGGCTCATGGGTTTTGGACATCGAGTCTACAAAAATTATGATCCCCGCGCCAAAATCATTCGGAGCATGACTTACAAGGTTCTCGAAAACCTCGGCCACCGCCCGGACCCTCTGCTGGATCTGGCCATGAAGCTCGAGGAAATTGCACTCCGCGACGACTACTTCATTGAACGTAAACTGTACCCGAACGTGGATTTCTACTCCGGGATCATTTATCGCGCGCTTGGCATTCCGACCAGCATGTTCACCGTCATGTTTGCGATCGCCCGCTCGGTGGGCTGGGTGGCTCATTGGTGCGAGATGGTCAACGACCCCGAACAGCGACTGGGTCGGCCCCGGCAACTCTACGTCGGAACCGGGCGGCGCGACTATGTTGCGCGGGCTCAGCGCTCGGGAAAATCCTGAAACTCTCCGGGAATCCCGTCTACTATCGAGCGTCGCAGCAACCGGCCGAGTTCATGGCGGCCGACTCTCCGCATGGGCCGACCGTCGATCGGTGACAACGGAGCCTGCCGGATATCGTCCGCATCAAAAACGGTGAGATGGATCGGTGGGCTTTCCTGTTCCACACGGTAAACCGGGAAAACCCCTTCTCCCCCCTTGAACCGTAGCCGCCGCTCCGCCAGACGGTAATCGATTCCAGCTTCGAGCAGACGAAAGGCGACGATTTCGGGGGCATCGGCGAAGACGTGCAGGTCCACCTCCATGGCGTTCGGCCCCACCGACGTCAAGGCCCCCCCCGCAAGCCGCATCTCGAGTGGCTCAAGAAGGGCCATGAAGCGCCAGGCGGCTTCCCGCATCCTTTGGACCCGACCCTCCATTTCGCCCGGAGCATACAGCCGTTGCCGCCTGGACAGCACGGATTCAATCTCCTGGTTGCTGGGCAGATGTTGCCCGTGGCTTTTCTCCCCTATGCGGAGAGCCGCCTTCCGTTTGGCGCTTCCATAGTCAGTGACCCCCTCCTCCATGAGAATGCGCGCGGCCTCCTCAGCGATACGTACGCGTCGGGCGTTGGCGGCACGAAACGAAAGGTTACGTGGCATTACACGATCAGAAGATATGCCGCTTGCGCTTGGGATGCTGGCTATTCACACAGTGTGCCGGCAACTTGTTCACCTCAAAAACCTCAAACAGGGTATCCGGATCGGACGGCCCGCACCGCAGACCCGTCCGGGCGTCGATACGGGCGGTCACGATACCAGGCGGGGGAATGTAGGGCCGGTCCGGGTAGCGCTTCAAGGCAGGCCCCATGAAGTCGATCCACATGGGGAGTGCGGCACGGGCTCCAACCTCTCCATAGCCCAAGCTTTTGTTATCGTCTCGCCCGACGTAGGTCATCGTGACGAGATGAGGATCGAATCCGCCGAACCACGCATTGATGTAGCTATTGGTGGTTCCAGTTTTTCCTGCCAGATCAACTCGATGCAGAACCTGGGCAGCCACCCCGGTCCCGAACTGAATCACCGATTGCATGAGGCTGGTTGTAAGAAAGGCATTCTGTGCCGTGATCACCCGGAAGGCCCGGCGTCTCGGCTGATTGTGCGTGGGCAGAAGCACCGGGCCGAGTGCGGGGGGATCCACCGTGACCGTTTTGGCACTCCGCGTTGCGGACGAATGGAGCCCCCCCAGCGGGATCGTGGCCGCCACCTGTAACGTTGCCGGACTCGTCCGCTGAGTGCTGCAGTGCCGGCAGACCCGATACGGGTCAGCCCTGAGAATCTGCTGACCTGCGCTGTCCCGGACGCTGTGAATCAGGTACGGTTTAGCGTAGTAGCCGCCGTTGGCGAACACCGCATATCCGCGCGCCATTTGCAGCGGCGTCACGTCCGCACTACCGAGAATCAGGGTCAAATCGTGGGGCAGAAGCCGGGGATGAAACCCAAACCGCCTGAGATAGCGGAGCCCATAAGAAATGCCAATATCGGCAAGCACCCGGACCGAAACCAGATTGCGGGAGTGGGCCAGGGCAACCCGCAAACGGGTCGGACCGAAAAAGCGATCCGAATAGTTGCCAGGCCGCCAGACATTTCCCAAGGCGGGATTGCCGATCACGATCGGTGCGTCATTGATGATGGTGGCGGGCGTCATCCCCTTGTGAAGGGCGGCTGAGTAGAGAAACGGCTTGAAGGCCGACCCCGGCTGGCGGTGGGCTTCCGTCACACGGTCAAAATTCGACAACGCGAAGGAAAAGCCGCCGACCAAGGCACGAATGGCATCCGTCTCCGGATCCAGGACCACGATCGCTCCATTGGCCCATGGCAACTGGGCCAGCACCCATTGGCCATCACCCCGGCGCATCACATAGATTTCATCCCCGACCCTGAGCACGTTCGAGGCCGTTCTCGGCAGTGGCGCAAACTGGGAGACACCGTGAAATGGCCGCGCCCAGGACAGGGCAGGCCAGGCCAAATGGATGTCCTGGCCATCCAGTCGGCGGACCATCGCCGTCCGTTCCCCGACCCGGGTAACCAAGGCCCGATGGAGACCATTGACCTGCCTGACCGCAGCGAGTGCTCGCCGAACTTTAGGCCGCCAGCGGGAAAAATCCGGGATCCGGCCCGCCGGACCCTGGTATCCGTAACGCCGGCAGTAGGCTTCGAGTGCGCGGCGCAGAGCCCTTTCAGCCAGGATCTGCAAACGGCTGCTGATCGCGGTCGTCACGCTGAATCCGGCGGTATAAGCCGAGCGGCCGAAATGCGCCACCATGTATTGCCTCACCAGCTCGGCCACGTATCCGGCAGACAACGCTGCCGGCGGACGGTGGAGATGGGTGTGAATCGGCGCCTGCAGCGCTTGTCGGTAAAGGAGCGGGTTGATGTATCTCAAGGTCAACATCCGCTTCAGGACGTAAGCACGCCGAGCCCGAGCACGCTTCACACTCGCGATCGGGTTGTCGATCGAAGGTGCCTCCGGCAGGCCGGCGAGCAGGGCCATCTCGGCGAGGGTCAGTTTTTGGACCGGGACCCCGAAATACACATGGGCAGCCGCCGCCACCCCATAGGCCCGATTCCCGAAATAGATCTTGTTGAGGTAGAGCGTGAGAATCCGTTCCTTGCTGAGCTCATGCGCAATCCGCAACGACAGGAAAACCTCACGGATTTTGCGCAAATAGGTTTTTTGGTGGCCCAGGAAGAAGTTGCGCGCGACTTGCATCGTAATGGTTCCACCGCCCTGGGTCTTGCGCCCGGTCAGAAGCAGATGGATGCTGGCCCGGACCAAGCCCTTGATGCTGATTCCGGGGTGGGAGAAATAATGACTATCCTCCGCTGCGAGAAAGGCGTCGATCAGTAACGGCGGGGTATCCCGGAAGGCCAGGGGCTTTCTTCGTTCATCCCCATATTCCCCGATCAGATCTCCGTTCCGAGTGTAGATCTTGAGGGGGGTCTGGAGCTGGATGGTCCTTAGCAACTGGACCGACGGAAGGCTCGGTGCCACGTAGAGGTAGACTCCACCAACCACAAGGACCCCGAAGCCCGCTGCCGAGACAAAGACCACCCAACCCCAAAAGGCAAGACGGAACAGGCGTTCCCAGCGACCGGGAGGCCTCTCTCCATCCCCCGAAGGCGGGAGTCGGCGGCCCGTGGCCCGGGGTTGGTCGGTTGACAGAGTCATGGGATGCGCTATAGTGGAACTCAAACTTCAGGTTGAAGAGTATATTACCTTCACAAAGCCGGATTACTAAAGGGAAAAAAGTGTTCCTCAACTCCCGTAAGCTGCCGCTCCTGTTGGGCATCGACCTGAGTTCCTCGGCCGTCAAGGTCGTCGAAATGTCCCTTTCCAACCAAGGTTACAAGATCGAGCACTATGGCGTCGAACCGTTGCCCAGCAATGCCCTCGGCGACAAACTCACGCTGGATTTCGACACGCTGGATGTCGAAAGTACTGGTGAGACCATCCGTCGTGCCGTCAAAAAAAGCGGCTCCAAGCTGAAAAAGGCGGCAATTGCCGTCGGCGGGGCCCAGATCATCACGTCCACCATTGTACTCCCGCGCGAGCTTGATGAACAGGAGATGAATGACCAGATTGCTCTCCAGCTCGACCAGCACATTGCCCTCCCGCCGGAGGAGGTCAACTACGATTTTGAGGTGCGCGGTCCCAACCGGAGTGATCCCACACAGGTCGACGTCCTGCTGGTGGCCACCCGTCGGGAATACGTCGACAAGCGGCAGGCGGTACTCGAGATCGCAGGCCTCACCTCAACCATCGTCGATGTGGAGGCCCATGCGCTGGATCTAGCCTCCCAGTTGCTTGAAAGACAGATGCCCAACCAGGGCACCCAGAAACTCGTGGCCATTGCGGATTTCGGAGCGACGCACTCGACCCTCTGCCTCCGCTACGACCACCAACTGGTCTACTCTCGGGATCAAGCATTTGGCGGTAAGCTCCTGACCGAGGAAATCATGCGCTACTACGGTCTCAGCTTCGAAGAGGCCGGGCTGTCCAAGCAGCGGGGGAGCTTGCCCAGTTCGTATCAAAAAGAGGTGCTCGAACCGTTCATGGACCAAATGGTCAAACACGTCAAGAACTTCTACCGGCAGTATCAGGAAACCAACAGCAACAACCAGAAGCTGGACCAGATCCAGATCGGTGGCGGCTGCAGCCAGATCCCCGGCGTCGCGCGGTACATCGAACACCAGATCGGCATCCCGACCCTGACCGTAAATCCCCTCCTGTCCGTCACCCTGGCCAACCAGCCCAAGGCTGCGCATATCGATCAGGATATCTCCACCCTGATGGTTGCCATGGGACTCGCCATGAGGAGCTTTAACTAGCCATGCCTCACATCAATCTACTGCCGCACCGTGAACTGGAGCTTCGGGCTCGCCAGGAACGTTTTAACCGGATCCTGGCCGGCATCTTCATGGTATCGATCCTCCTGGTCGCCCTGATCGACATCCAGGTCCACGACCTGGTGAGCAGTCAACGGATCAGAAACCGCTATCTCGAATCCGAGATCCAGCAGGTAACCAAGGAAATCGGGAAAGTCAATCGGCTCCGCATGCTCCGCAGCCACCTGCTGGACCGGATCCGGGTCATCAAACGTCTGCAGACCCGCCGCTCCATCCCGGCCCACCTGTTCGACCAACTGACCCGGACCATCCCTTCGGGAGTGTATCTCACCAATTTCTCCCAGAACGCGAAGGGCGCCATCGTCCTCAAGGGGGTTGCCCAGTCCCCGGCCAAGGTTTCAAATTACATGCGCCGCATTGCCGCATCCCCCTGGCTGGCTGACCCGCTGCTGAACATTGTCCGGACCCATAGCGTCGGCCCACTCCGCCGCAGCACATTTATCGTCCAGACCCAAGTCGTTGACAAAAGTGCCCACATGGTGCACCGCCCCTCCCGGAGCATGCGACCATGAAGTGGAGCGAGCTCAAAGACTTAGAACTCAGAAACCTGAGCCTGAAGGAATCGGCCATCTGGCCGGTGCCGGTCAAAATCATCTTTTGCGGCCTGATCGTCGCCTTCACAATCCTCGTCGGTTACTTTCTCGTGATCCGGGAGGAAATCAGCACCCTGCATCAAGCGGAACGTCAGGAAACCAGTCTGAAACAGGTTTTCAAGACCAAAGCCCTTCTGGCGGCCGCCCTGCCAGCCTACCAGATCCAGTTCAAGAAAATGCAGCAACTGTATGGGGTCATGCTGCACCAGTTACCGAGCCGCGATGAAATTCCATCCCTCCTGCGGGATATCTCAACGACTGCGCAGCTCGACGGCTTGAAACAGCGGCTCTTCAAACCGGTGGGCGCGATCCGGAAACATTTTTATGTCGAGCAACCGATCGTGATGGAATACGTAGGAACCTACCACCAGCTGGGCAAGTTTGTCAGTGATGTCGGTGCGCTTCCCCGCATCGTCACCCTGTCCCAATTTTCCATCGAGCCATTGGCGCATGCGCCGAACCTCCTGTTGATGCGGGTCATTGGGTTCACCTACCGTTATTTCGAAAAAACCAGCCGGGGCTTTGTACGCCAGCCAGGAGGACACCCATGAACAGAGCACCCATGAACGTGCTCCGCTCCCACCTCTGGATCCTGGTGGTCGTCGCTGCCGGATGCATCACCCTCGTCGGATGTTCGAACTCCAACGAGCGGCTGCGTGCCTGGGTCGCTCACGTGGATGCCGAAAAATCCGGTCCGCTCCCGCCGTTACCTGTCGTGCCGCCCTATCACCCATTCCAGTTCGCCGATTCCAGCCTGCGCTCACCGTTCATGCCGACGGGGACGATCGGCCATGCCATCCCTAACCAGAATCGGCCCCGGCAATACCTCGAACGGTTTCCCTTGGACAGCCTGAGCATGGTGGGGACCATTCGTTCCCACGGCATCTGGTACGCCCTGATCAAGGATCCCAATGGGCTCGTGCACCGGGTCACCAAAGGAAATTACCTGGGCCAGAATGATGGCAAGATCATTTCCATATCGACGGGGGGGATCCAATTGCGCGAACTCATGCCCAACGGTACCGGCGGCTGGGCCTCGGAACGCGCGTATCTTCCTCTCTCCCTGGCCTCGGGGGGCCAACAGCCATGATTCAAAGCAAACGCTCCTTGCATCCCACCCTCCGACCGCACCCTGCGGTTGTTCTTTTGACCAGCGGTCTCTTGGCAGGAATGCTCTCTTCCATGGCCGGGGCCAATACGCTGAAGTCCGTGACGACAGTCGGACTGCCCGGCAACCGGGTCCAACTGGCCTTGCACCTCAATGGCCCCGTTCCGCGCACACTCAGCTTCACCGTGAGTGTCCCCCCCTATATTGCGATCGACCTCCTTCATACCAAGCTCGGCACCCTTTCCCAGCGACAGCGGATCGATATCGGGCCCGTTCGCAACGTGAGTCTGGCCCAAGCCGACGGCCGGACGCGGGTCGTCTTAAGCCTCAAAACGATTGAACCCTTCCACATGCTTCGCAAGCGGAACACACTGTTTGTGATTGTCGGGCAGGCAGCCCCCCGGCAAAAGGTCTTTGGACCCGTCAGTCGGTTTGCAAAAGCACCGGCAGGGGTAGCCCACCGGACCTTTACTCCAGGCATTACGGCCATTCATTTTTCGAGAAGCACGAATGGGGCCGGTCAGATCAACATCCGGCTCAACACCCAGTCGATTATCGGGAACGTCCATCAAGTCGGGCATCGCATTACGGTGACGTTCCGGGACACCCGACTTCCCCCCCAACTCGAAAAGCGGTATGTCGTCAAGGAGTTCGCAACGCCGGTGGAGGAGTTCACGGCCCAGCAGATCGGGCGTGACGTCCGGCTCGTGATCCGGGGCCATGGCCACTTTTCACAGATCGCGTACCAGAGCAACCGGCGGTTTTCAGTTGAGTTGCACCCCCTGACCCCGTTCCAGCAGCGGTTGCAGGCCCGGCGGGTTTTCGTCGGCACCCCGCTGACGCTCAACTTCCAGCACATCCCCGTCCGCGCAGTCCTGCAGATACTGGCGGACTTCAGCAAGACCAATTTGGTGGTGGCCAATGACGTGCACGGGAACATCACCCTGCGACTGCATGATGTACCGTGGGACCAGGCACTGCATATCATCCTCGTGACCGAAGGACTCGGGATGCGCAAGCAGGGCAACGTGATGATGATTGCACCGATTGCGCAACTGGCCGCCGAGGAACGCCAACAGGCGGCCGCACGCCGGCAGCTTCAGGTCCTGTCACCGCTGCATACGGCCTACATCATGATCAACTATGCCCAGGCAGCCAGCCTGGAGCTTCTGATCCAGCAGCAAAAGCATCTCCTCGGGCCGCGTGGGAGCGTCAGTGTTGATCCGCGCACGAATATGCTGATTGTGGAGGACACGAGTGCCCGGCTCGGGGAAATCCGTCGGCTCGTGGAAACACTGGACATCCCGGTCCGTCAAGTCCTAATTTCCTCGAGGATCGTGGTGGCCACCAACGACTTCTCGAAAAACCTGGGCACTCAGCTGGGTCTGGTTGGCGTGGGCCAGACCGGGCCGGACAGCCTGGTCAGCGTGACCGGCGACGCCACAGGCAACAATACCATCCAGCAGTCGGCGCTGACCAACTACAATACGACCGGACAATTCCAGCCCGTCACGTTTCCGGCGTTGGGTGACCAGCTGGCCGTCAACAATCCGGCCACCAGTTCGATCGGCTCGGTCGGCACTCTGGCCGTCGGCATTCTCAATTCCAACTATCTCATCAATCTGGAGCTTTCCGCTCTTCAATCGGAGGGACTGGGAGAAGTGGTCTCGAGCCCACGGGTTATCACGGCCGACGAGCAGAAGGCCACGATCGAACAGGGCGTCGAAATCCCCTATCAGGAGGCTGCATCCAGTGGAGCTACCTCCGTCGCATTCAAAAAGGCCGTGCTTCGGCTCGAAGTGACTCCGCAAATCACCCCAGATAACCGAATCATCATGAATCTTGAGGTCCGTAACGACACGATCGGTCAGGAAGTCCCGACCGGATCCGGGGGTGAAGTGCCCTCGATCGATACCCGGTCGATCAAAACCAACGTGCTCGTCAATAACGGAGATACGATTGTCCTTGGCGGAATCTATGAAACCACCCGGACCAAGACAGTGAACAAGGTTCCCCTTCTCGGGGATCTTCCGCTTCTCGGCTGGCTGTTCCGTAATACGGCGATTACAAACAACAAGGATCAGGTCATTGTTTTCGTAACACCGAAGATCATGAACCAGGCCTTGACCCGGTGATTCCATCCGGACCGTACCCCCGGCCCGGGACCGTCTCCGGGGGCCGGGACGCCGGAACCATACTGGGGAGCAGAAGGCAGCCGGACTCTATCTGGGCGGAGTAGGTCACGGATCGGGTGCCATGCCGCGAACCACTGGCGACGCCCCCTTTGAGCGTGTTGTCTTGATCGGACCCATGGCGGGCGGAAAGACGGTGATCGGCCGGTATCTGGCCAGCCAGATGGGTTGGGCTTTCCTTGACACCGACCACATGATTGAAGCCGAACTCGGGACCGATATTCCGACGATTTTTTCGATTGAAGGCGAAACGGGATTCCGGCGACATGAGCACACGATCCTGGCGCGCGCCGTGAACCATACCCGGACCGTCATTGCAACCGGGGGTGGAACTGTGCTTCTGCCGGAAAACCGCACTCTCCTGACCCTTCGCAGCCGGGTTGTTTTGGTTCTTGTGGATCCCGACAGGCAGCTGGAGCGGACCCGATTCCAGTCGAAACGGCCGGTTTTGGAATCAGGAGACCACGACGCCATCCTGCGGCAGTTGTGGCTTGAGCGGAGAATCCTGTACCATGCGCTCGCGGATCTCATTCTCGACAGTTCACGTGGACATCCCCGGACCCTGGCGGCATCGCTTCTCCCCTATCTCCAGAATGGAATTCAGCCCTAGGTCATGAACCCGGCACAGTCGAGTTGGGATCTTCTGATTGACGGGAAACCGGCGACCCGGGTCCTCTTTGAAAACGGAGGGCTGCAGCAAACCGGGTGGTTGGCCCCCTGGGTCCAGGGCCGGGACGTCCTGATCCTCACCGACGAAACAGTTGCCGGGCTCTATCTCGAACCGTTCCGGAAGGGCCTGGGTGCGGCCCGTCTGGTTTGCCACCCGGTTGCTCCTGGAGAACGATCCAAGAACATTGAGACGTTCCTTGAGGTGATTGACCGGCTTTTGGAAAACCGCTTCGGACGGGACATGCTTCTGATCGGCCTTGGCGGGGGCGTGATCGGCGATCTGGGTGGTTTCGTGGCTGCAACCTACCAGCGTGGGGTCGATTATCTCTTGTGCCCGACTACTTTGATTGCCCAGATTGATGCGTCACTCGGTGGGAAGACTGCGATTGACCTCCCGAAAGGGAAGAATCTGATCGGCTCGTTCCACTACCCCAAAGCCATTGCCGTCGACCCGTTGGCGCTGGAGACGCTGGCCTGGCCCGAGTTCCGGTCCGGACTGGCGGAAGCCATCAAATACGGGGCCGGGCTCGATGGAGATTTCTTCGACTGGATTGAAATCCACCTGGATCACCTGTTGGCCAAAGAGGCATCCACGCTCAATGAACTGGTGCACCGCTGTCTCGCACTCAAGGCTGAAATCGTGAGCAGTGACCCCCGCGAAACGGGTTCCCGGCGGGCACTCCTCAATCTCGGCCACACTTTCGGCCATGCGATAGAAGCGGCGACCGGTTACCGTGTCCGTCACGGGGAAGGTGTCGCGGTCGGGCTCCTGCTGGCCGCCAAACTGTCTTGCCAGCTAGGCCAGTTGTCGCAGGAGGCTGCCGATCGGATTCATCGCGTGGTCAAGCAGTGCGGGCTGCCCGTCAGTTTACCCCCCCTAAAAACCACGGAACTTCTGCCCTACCTGTTCCGGGACAAGAAAAACCAAGGAGACCATCTGGTTCTTATCCTGTTTCGATCGCTCGGCCATGCCATGATCACCCGGGATTTTCCCATCGAAGAGATGGTGCGGATCCTTGATGAATGGCCCCGTTCTGCCTGGCCTCGCGACTGACTCCGACCGTGGGAGAAATGCAGTCATCACCCCTATCGACCTGCAGTAACGTTCATGTTAGGATGCCGCCGGCATGGACATAACCCGCCGACACCCCACCCGGAACGAACACCTGATCGTCGCACTGGATGTCAGCGATGGCAACCAGGCCCGGCAGCTCGTTGAAACTCTGGGCGATACCGTCTCGATTTACAAAATCGGACTTGAGCTTCTGATGAGCGGCAGTTACTTTGAGCTGGTGAAGTGGTTACAGGGCCATGGGAAACAGGTTTTTGCCGACATCAAGTTCTTCGACGTCCCGGCCACCGTCGCCCGAGCGGTCCGCAATCTCGCCCGCTGGGGGGTGGACTTTGCGACTGTCCACGGCAACCAGGCCATGATGGAAGCGGCCAACCGGGAGAAAGGCACCATGCACCTTTTGGCCGTCACCGCTCTCACGAGTCTCGACCAGAACGACCTCAGGGATCTCGGCTTCGCGTGCAACCCGGAAGAACTGGTCCTCTCGCGCACCCGGCGTGCCATTGAAGCCGGGCTGGATGGAGTGATCTGTTCCGGACTTGAAACCAGGGCCTTGCGCGAGGCCTTGGGATCCCGCTTTCTCGTCGTTACCCCGGGCATCCGGCCGCTGACCAATGCGCCTCTCGATGACCAGAAACGAATGGCTACGGCGCGGGAGGCATTGGCCGGCGGAGCCGATTACCTGGTCGTCGGGCGTCCGATCCGGGATGCCGCCGATCCGCGACAGGCCGCCCAGGATCTGCAGAACGAGATCCGGGATGTTCTTGAATGACAGCCACCGAAAGCACGGACGTCATGCGGTTGGCGCTGGCCGGGAAACCAGCGTCTCACCGTCCGGTCTGGCTCATGCGCCAGGCAGGGCGTTATCTGCCCGAATATCGAGACATCCGAAGCCGGGCCGGGAGCTTTCTCACCCTGCTCAAGACCCCCGAACTCGCCGCCAAAGTGACCCTGCAACCCCTGTCCCGCTTTGATCTCGACGCGGCCATCCTCTTCTCCGATATTCTGACCATCCCCGATGCCCTGGGACTGGAACTCGACTTTGCCCCCGGGGAAGGGCCCTGGTTCCGCCACCCGATCGAGAACCCCGGCGATCTGGCCCGTATGGATCGGGAGTTCCCTGACGCGCGCCTGGACTACGTTCCGGCAACCATCGAACGGATCCGGAGAGAGCTCCCGCGCAACAAGCCTCTGATCGGCTTCTCAGGAAGCCCTTGGACCCTGGCTTGCTACATGATCGGACAGGGGCGTGCCCGGGAGTTCGGCGATGCCTGCCGCTGGCTTTACACCAGCCCTGAAAGCCTGAATGAACTCCTGTTGCTGCTTGCGGAGCATATCGCCAACTACCTCATCCGTCAGATCGAGGCCGGCGTCGATATCGTCATGCTTTTTGACAGCTGGGGAGGGCTTCTGCCGGCATCTCGCTACCGGGAGTTCAGCCTCGGGCCGGCGAGCGTCGTGCTTGAACGGATCCGTACCTACCAGCCTGAGATCCCTTCCATCTTTTTCGCCCGGGGTGCTGGCAGTCGACTCGAATGGCTCAGGGATCTGCCGGCCCGGTGCCTGGGACTGGACAGCGCCGTCCCTCTCGGGCAAGCCCGCGCATGTCTGTCTGGCTCACATGTGCTTCAGGGCAATCTCGATCCTTCTGCCCTCTACGGATCCACCGAAAACATCCGCGCCGAGGTTTGCCGGATGCTCAATGAAATGAAAGAAGAGTCCGGGTACATTGTCAATCTGGGCCACGGGATCCCACCGGACGTCGACTGTGAAAAGGTGGGATTCCTGATCGACAGCGTGCACGAGGAATCCAGCCAGAGGTCAAAACACCGTTGCTGACCACTCAAGAATCCGGATCACCCAGGAAATCCGTTCCCGAACGCCCCAGAAGAAAAAAACGACCAGCAGGCCGAGGCCAACCATCAGCCAGACGGTCGAGCGGCTGGAAGAGTTGCCCGGGAACCCGGGGTCCGTTCCGGTAGGATCGTTCGAAGCTCCGGGTTCCCGAGGCGGAGGCGATGGTGGCTGCAGATTCACGGACTCTGTAACCTCAGCGCATCGTAAACCGGATCGGTAAGCGGTATCCGGCCTGTCCATTTTTCGAAGGACGCTGCAGCCTGTTCAACCAGCATGCCGAGACCATCGATGGCCCGGGCGGCACCTCGTTCCATGGCCCAACGGGTGAATGGCCGTCCAGCCTCGCCATATCCCAGATCGTAAGCCCAAGGACGCCCCTCAAAGATCCCGGGATCGAGATCCGGAATCTGGCCCGAGTGGCCGGCAGAAGTGGCATTCACGATGAGACTCCACCGAGTGCCAGCCGGAGGGGTCCTGAGATCCGTCACGAGAATCCGCTGCGCGCCCATCCAGGCGAAATCATCGACCAGACGCATTCCCCGCCCCCGGTCGCGCACCGCAAGACAGACAACCTCACCGGCCTCGATCAGCGTCTGGAGAATACCGCGCGCCGCTCCTCCCGAGCCGACAACCAGAATCGGGCGCCCTTGGCTCAAAAACCGGTGCCGCCTCGTGAGATCCTTCCAGAATCCGATACCATCCGTATTGTCACCGATCCATCCCTGGCCCGCCCGGATCAGGACATTGACCGCCCGGGAGCGTGCCGCTGCACGTGTCTGCCCATTGCACAGTCTGAACCCTTCTTCCTTGAGCGGAAGCGTCAGATTGATCCCAGAAGCCCCGGCAGCCGCCCATTCGGCCAGCCGTCCAGCGAGTTCCGCGACACCGGTCTCGGCCACTTGGTACTCCAGCTTCAGATGATGCTGTTCGGCAAATGCCTGATGGATGAACGGCGAAAGGCTCCCCGCGACCGGCTGGCCCAATAGACCCAACCGCAGCCCCGCTACGGGATCATGCTCCACGGTGATCCTGTTCCAGCCAAGCCGCCACTCGGGGAGCGAAGTAGGTCAGGATCGCATGGGCGCCGGCTCTCCGGATGCAGATCAACGACTCGAGAACTGCCGGCCGTTCGGGGATCCAGCCTTTTTCGATGGCGGCCATGAGCCATGCGTACTCTCCGCTCACTTGGTAGGCCAGGGTGGGGAACGCGAAACGGTCGCGGATTTCCCGGATGATGTCGAGATAGGGCAGTGCGGGTTTTACCATGACGTAGTCCGCCCCCTCAGCGATATCGAGCGCCACTTCCCGCAGTGCTTCCTCGCGGTTCGCCGGGTCCAGCTGGTAGGTTTTCTTATCGGCCTGCCCCAGCGCTCGGGCACTTCCGATCGCTTCCCGGAAGGGTCCATAAAAGCAGGAAGCATACTTGGCCGCATAGGCGAGAATCTGGACTTCCGTTTTTCCGGCCCGTTCCAGGGCTTCCCGGATCACACCAATCCGGCCATCCATCATGTCTGAGGGGGCCACGATATCGGTCCCGCACTCTGCCAGACAGAGCGACTGCCGGACTAGGGCATCCACTGTTTCATCATTGAGAACCCGTCCCTGATCGTCGACAATCCCGTCCTGTCCAGCCGGATGATACGGATCCAACGCCACATCGGCGATGACGCCCAGATCTGGCAGTCGGTGTTTGAGGGCCTGGACCGCACGCGGAATCAGTCCATCGGGATTCCATGCTTCCCGTCCGTCGAGGGTCTTGAGCTCCGGTTCAATGTAAGGGAAAAGGGCGACCGCCCGAATGCCTGAATCGAACCAGACGGTTGCCTCCCGAAGCAGTTCGTCAATGCTCAGACGCTCAATACCCGGGAGACTGGGAATGGGAATCCGCAGGTGGTTGCCTTCCACGACAAAAGCCGGGCAGACCAGATGCCCCGCCTCCAGTCCGGTCTCGCGGACGAGTGCGCGGGAAAAGGCCTGGTTCCGCGTCCGTCTCAGGCGGGTTCTCGGAAAACCGGCCCCGTCAGCAAAACCACGCTGAGCCGGAGGAGAAATCGATTCGACCATGTTGAGGCTCCTGGGACCCTAGATTATTCTAACCGGTCAGTCATATCGGACGGCGTGACGGCGGTGCGCGGGAAGACCCGTGCAATACCGGTTGTCGGAAGCCCAGTGCAAACCCTCGATCCCACGGAGGAAGAGCCCTGCAACCGGGTACGCTGTGGTGCCCGGAGGCTGCGGGAATTCCCCCTTTGGTTTCGCAATCGGCTATTATGAGGGTGCGCGGCTCGGTCATCGGTCTGGGGAATCCCCGCCATCCAGTCGTCCGTCAGCCCTACGTTTAAGGATCCCTAACCGATGTCAATCAAATCCCGGTTGATACCTCTTTTCCTCGTCATCATCTTCGCGTTCACCCTTCCCTCGGCCCTGGCCCATAACCGCTTTCTCATCGGCATCAATGGTGGACAAGCCTATACGGTCCGTGGCAGCAGTATCAGTTTCGGCGCATCGTTCGGATATCGCCTCAAGCGCGATTTTGAGCTGGCCCTCAACTATTCCTCGATCCCGCACTACGAGATGACGATCGCGACTTTAGCGGCCATCGGCCGGTACCCGATCGTGTCCCGGCTTCACATCCTCGGCCGGATCGGAATCTCGAATTGGTACGAGAGCCCCCTTGGAACCCAGGCATCCATCGTGTCCTCCGGGGTCGCACCGCTTGTGGGAGCCGGAATCTCGTACCGGTTCAACCGCACGATCAGTGCGCGATTCCAGTATTTCATGCTATTCGCATCGGGTCATTCTGGACTGGGAGGAAACTTCCACGGCTTGAGTCTCAGCGCGGTTTACCACTTTTAAGATGCCTAAAGGCTCCCGGATGGGATTTAGAGGACTGCTTCAAGGGCTTCTTTCCGTCTCGGAGGAATGCCGGAGGCCGCCCTGACGGCTCCCGATAAGCCGGAAGCGGCATCAGAACCGGCTGGAGCAAATAACTGATGCTTGATTTCTGTCCATATATGTCTATAATTGCCCATGATGAGCCAAGCATACAGCATTGGTGAGTTTGCAAAGCGCATTGGCCGGTCGGTTCAGACGGTGCGTCGATGGGAACGCGAAGGCAAACTGGTGGCCAAACGGCTTCCCTCCGGGCATCGCTATTTTGACGAATCAGACGTGCGACGCCTGATGGGTGGCGCACCGGAAAACCGGCTGACCGTTGTTTATTGCCGCGTGAGCCGTGCCGGGCAAAAAGACGATCTGGCCTCACAGGTTGCGGCCATGGAAACCTGGTGCCGTAACGCCGGTGTCGCCGTGAACGAATGGGTCCAGGAGATTGGCGGCGGCCTGAACTTCAAGCGCAAGCGATTTCTTAATATCCTGGACCGCATGCAACGTGGGGAAATCGAAAAGCTGCTGGTCGCGCACCGGGATCGGCTGGCGCGCTTCGGATATGATCTCATTGCGCATCTGGCCTCTGAAAACGGTTGCGAGATCGTGGTCGTCAATCAAAACTCCCTGTCTCCGCAGCAAGAAATGGTTGAAGATCTGTTTTCCATTGTACAGACCTTCAGTTGTCGGTTGTCCGGCATGCGGAAGTACCAGAAACAATTGCGCGAGGATTATCCGGAGTTTCCAATGAAAGAGCCCAAGGAGATTTTGCAATGACGACGGTGACCCGCACCCTACA
>JAJZIH010000010.1 GCA_021810635.1 Pseudomonadota bacterium
GGCGGACCGCCTTCAGAAGGCCCGCCACAAGCTGTTCCACACCATTCGTGAACAGGATCTCAAATCCGGCTGAGAATGATCCCTGACACTCACTCTTCAGACTCATTTAAGGATTGGAAAATACTGGGAGAACCGATGAAGAAACCTTCCATTTCGGATCCGGAGCGGATTGAGCATGACACCATGGGGGAATTGCGTGTCCCCGCCCACGCCCTCTGGGGGGCCCAGACCCAACGGGCAATCCTGAACTTCCCGATCAGCGGGGAACGCATGCCCTTTCCATTCATCCGGGCTTTGGCACTGATCAAGGAAGCTTCGGCGCGTGCCAATGCCAGCATCGGGCGCATGGACCCCGACATGTCCGAAGCCATCGCGCAGGCCGCCTCCACCATCGCCGAGGGGGAGCATCGCGACCAGTTCCCGCTTGACGTGTTTCAGACGGGTTCGGGAACCAGTACCAACATGAATGTCAACGAGGTGATCGCGCATCTCGCCACCCGGCGTTTGGGCACGGCGGTCCACCCCAATGACCATGTCAACATGAGCCAGAGCAGCAATGATGTGATTCCAACGGCCATTCACCTCAGTGCGCTCCTGGTCTGGCGCGACCAGTTGGCGCCGGCTCTCTTGCATCTTGAGGAAACCATCGGGAAGCGAAGCCGGGAGCTGGCCCAGGTCGTCAAAACCGGGAGAACCCATCTCATGGATGCCATGCCGGTCACGCTGGGGCAGGAACTCGGTGGGTGGGCGGCGCAGATTCGCCATGATCGGGAGCGTCTCGAGGATGCGGTCGGCCGACTCCGGAGACTGGCGCTGGGTGGGACCGCGGTCGGCACCGGCATCAATGCTCCGCCCGGCTTTGCCGCTCAAGCGATCCGCGAGCTCGGCAAGATCACGGGCCTCGCACTGCTTCCGGCCGACAATTTGTTTGCCGCTCTGGCCAGCCAGGACGATGCGGTCGAGTGCTCGGGCGCCTTGCGGACGCTCGCGGTCAGCCTCATGAAGATCGCCAATGATCTGCGGTGGATGAACAGTGGACCGCTGACCGGACTGTCCGAGATCCATCTTCGGGATCTTCAGCCCGGCAGCAGCATCATGCCGGGGAAGGTCAATCCCGTGATCCCGGAAGCCGTGGCCATGGTAGCGGCTCAGGTCATCGGTCAGGATGTGGCGGTGACGATCGCGGGGCAGTCCGGCAGTTTCGAACTCAATGTCATGTTGCCGCTCATTGCCCGGAACGTTCTGGTTGGCGCCTCCCTGTTGGCGGAGGCGAGCCGCTTGCTCGCGGACCGAGCGATCGCCGACTTTGAGGTGCATGAGGAGCACCTGCGTGAGAAACTGTCTCTGAATCCGATTCTGGTCACCGCCTTGAACCCCATCATCGGCTATGAGAAAGCCGCCCGGATTGCAAAAGAAGCCTACCAGACCGGCCGCCCGGTCATTGCAGTGGCACGGGAGCAGAGCGGGCTCAGCGAAGCCGAGCTGTTCAGGTTGCTGGACCCTTTGTTGCTCACGGCGACCCCGGACGCTGCGCCCGGCAGGAAATGAAAGGAGTGCGGGGAAATGAAGTCGGGGACAGGCAACCCGGCAAGGGCCCGGCAGGCCTATGCCGAGTTGCTTCTCCATCTGGCCCCTGACCCGCCACCCTGGCCCGAGACCCGTCTGGTCCCAGCCGCGGTCCTCATGCTGGTCGTGGGCCAAGCCCGTCCGGCGTTTTTGATGACCGTGAGGGGGGAAGGCTTGCGTGAGCACCCCGGTGAAACCGCGTTCCCGGGGGGCCGCGTGGATCCAGGGGATGCGAGCCCCCTGGAAACGGGCCTGAGGGAACTTAACGAGGAAGTTGGGATTAAATCGCATGATATTCATTTCATTGGTTATTTACATGTTATTCCGATCTTCTCCAGCGGCTATGGCGTGATCCCGGTTGTCGCTCGGTTTGAGGGAGATTGGGAGAGGTCCATCCAAGTGCCAAACTTTGAGGTTTCCCGTGTCTTCCTGCTGCCTTTGGAAATCGCACTGGACCGGACGCGTTACGTCTTCAAGACCGTCCCGGGCAGTCGCTCAATGGTCCCGATCCTGGACTGGGAAGACGGGCCCCCGGTCTGGGGAGCGACGGCCCGCATCCTGATGTCCGCGATCGAAGGGGCGCCCGACGTCGACGGACGGGATGAGACCCCTCCGGTTACACTCAACCCATGAAAGACTTTGGTCCGGACCCGGGATCCCCGCTTTTCCCGTCGCCCGATGCCCGGGCCGGCTTCGGCGCGTTGTGGGAGGCCGCGCAGCAAATCCAGGAGGCGGCCTCGCGGGCCGGTTTTGACTGGAAGACCCGTTCAGGGATACTCGACAAACTGGCCGAAGAACTGGCTGAGCTCCGGGTTGCGGATCAGGAGGGTTCCCGGACTGCCCTGATGGAAGAGCTCGGCGATATCCTGTTTGTCCTGATTCACTATGCCTGGTGGACCGGAATCGCTCTGGATCAGGCTCTGGATGCCACCCGGCTCAAGTTCCGCAAAAGATTCGATGCGCTTCAGGATGCGGCAGCCATCCAAGGTCGGAAACTGTTCGAACTTTCTCCCTCTGAACTGGATTCCCTCTGGCAGGAGGTCAAGCGAAAACTTGCCGTCACGCCGGATATCCAGCCCCAGAACCCGAAATCTCAGACCGGGCGTGCCGATGACTGACGGGCGGAGAACCCCCTCTGGAATCGCCCTGGGTAATGCCGGGACCCTCCAGGCTGGCGAAGTGGGTTTCGTGGCTGACCGCTTGGCCTCGGGCTGGAGTTGCTTCCGGAGCTGTCGGAAGGATGGGCTGAGCCCGCCCCGGATTGGGCGGAAACCCGCCGGGTCGCTGGCAGGGATTCGTGGGTCTCGATGTCGCCGCCCATTCCATGACGGCGCGCGACAAAGCACCCGGTGTCTTGAAGAAGCGGCCCCGGGCCGGGTGTTTGGGGTCACCGACCTCGTTCGGATCGCAGACGGATCCGGACCCGGGTTCCATCACACGCGGGCCCGTTCGGGTCCTGATTCATGAACGGCCGTTGGCCCTGGTGGGGGCAACTCACCCGGCCTTTCCGGGAAATGCACGAGTCGTCCACGATCCACCTGATTTTGGGGTTCTGGGTCATCACGCTTGGAGTGATTAGCGGCATCGATGATGGATTCTGGAGATCCGTCATCCTGGGGCATCTGCCATTTCCCGGTCCCGGGTTTGGCACCTGGCTGCAGTCGCTGTTCTGGACGGTTTCGTTCATGCTGCTCGGGATTGGACTCTTTTCTCGATCCCGGCTGATCTGGTTCCTGACCGTGATGCTGTTCTTTGTTCGCGTGGCCTGGCTGGCGCGGCTGGGTGAGCTTTGGAGTGATCCCGTGCTGACCATCGGGATTGCGGTGGCGGTGGCGGCTCTGATCCGGCTGAACCAGAGGTTCCGCCGCAGCAGCCTCGGGAGCGGGGCGCTTCTGGCCACCATTCTCCTGATTTTCCTTTTTGGCTATTCGGTTTTCGGCACCTATCTTTTGGGCAGTCATTTCACCCCCCCCGTCCACTCCCTGCTGACGGCCTTTTATTTTTCGGTCGTGACGCTCTCCACGGTCGGCTACGGGGATATCACGCCGCATGGTTTTGAAGCCCGTCTGTTTGTGAGTTCCGTCATCCTGCTGGGCCTGACGGTCCTGACCGTTTCGCTCAGTGCGATCATTTTGCCGGTGCTGCAGCGCCGTCTGGAGTCCCTGATCATGCCAAACCGTGTTATCCGCCCCCGCCGCAACCATTTCCTGATTGCGGGCAACTCATCGCTGGCCCGAAACGCCTATCGGGAGCTCAACCAGCGCAAGCAGAAGGTCACCTTCATCGTAAATGAGCCCTTCGAAATCGCCGGCGAATCCAAGCTGGACATCGTGCTCGGCGATGCAACCGATCTGGAGGTGCTGCGCAACGTGCAGGCCAGCGATGCCAAAGCCCTGTTGGCCCTCAGTGATGATGATTCCGAGAACGCCTTTGTCGTGCTGGCCGCCAAAGAGCTCGATCCCCCCGTCAAAACGGTTGCCGTGGTGCATAACTCCAAAAACCTGAGCCGCCTGAAACGCGTCCACCCGGATGTCCTGCTGGCGCCCCAGGTCATGGGTGGACGGGTCCTGGCGATGTACTTGACTGGCCAGAAAATCGAGACCGACCGGTTCATGGATGATTTCCTTTCGGTATTTTAAAAGGCCCAGACGATCGCCATCCGGGGATGAAGATGGAGAGTGCATTCTTCCGCAAGTTGGGTCTATACTGAAGCCGATGCCCTCCCGGGGGTGCCCCGCGTGGAGAGCTTCGATTGGAGGTTGCCATGATGAAGCGAGCTTTGATTATTGTCTCCCTGATCGGATTTTGGGGATGGGGTGGTTTGGCCTTCGCCCACTCCGCCTTGGTCAGCCCATCCCAACCCCATGCCGTCATTTCGACTGGCCTGCCGGCCAGCACCCACTGGTACGCCGTCAAGGTCCTGTCGATCGACGGCCAACTGATGCCTTTGCACGCGAATCGCATGGACTATTGGATCTCGCCCGGGCGCCATACCATCAGCTTCCAGGTCACCATGAATAGCCTGACCGGCGGGCCGGGTATTTGGCCGTCCGGGAGGGGTGGGCCGGAGCACCGCCGGAGCATCACCCTGAACTTCAGGCAGGGGTGGGAGTATTTTTTCGGGGCAAAAGTGGAACATAGTGAAGCATCCACCTGGAAGCCTTTTCTGATTATGAAAAAAAAGCTTTCCGGGGGGCGTTGAGAATCCGTTAATCTCGTCCATCATGCCCATCCATAAAAGCAGGACATTGCTTTTGCTGTAGAAACAGGGGTTCGGCCTGCCGGACCCCTGGCTTATCGCCAGTCCGTTGTCCTGATTTTGTTTTGCGATTATTCAAGACACCCAGTGGAGAACAACATGAGAGTGGGGATCGTAACTGATGCGGCCTGTGACCTGCCTGCAAACTTCATCGGGTCAGGCCGTGTGGAGATTCTGCCGATCAGCCTTTATGTGGGAACCCAGATGTTCACGGACGCACGTGACGAAGCCCAGACCTTGCGGTTTTACCAGATCTACCTGGGTTCTCATGAACACCGGGCGATTACCAAACCATTGCCACCCAAGGAAATTGCCAATCTTTTCCTTTCCCAATGGGTCACGCGGTATGACCGGATCCTGGTGTTGACGGTCGCCTCGACCCGCAGCGAGATCTACAAGAATACGAGCGAGGCGTCCTATACGATCCTCCGGGAATACAAGAAAATCCGGGCGGCAGCCGGCATTGCGGAACCTTTTCTGATGCGTGTGTTTGACACGCATACCCTGTTCACCGGTCAGGCCACGATGGTGTTTGAAGCCTTGCGCCTGCGGGATGTCGGCCGCCAGGGTTTCGATGCCATCCGCCGCCAGCTTGAAGTGATCCAGCCCAAGGTCCGGACCTACCTCTTGCCCCAGGATGTCTATTACGTCCATAACCGGGCCCGGTTACGGGGAGAGGAGAGCGTCGGCTGGCTCACCTTACAGGTTGGCAACTTTCTCAATGTCAAGCCGGTGATCCAGATGGTTCATGGGGAGACGGAAATCGTGGCCAAGGTCAGGAAATTTGAAGGAGGGCTCGAGTGGCTGTTCCAGAAGGTCCGGAACGACATCGGGCAGGGGCTTCCCGTCAAGATGGTGTGCATGAGCTATGGGGGGGATCTCGAGGAAATCAAAAGCGAGCCCCGGTATCAGGAGTTCGTTGCCTTTGCCCATCAGAACAAAATCGCAACCTCACTGGCCCTGATGAGCATTACGGCGGGAATCTACGTGGGCCGGGGCGGGTTTTCGCTTTCGTACGTGGCACCGTGAAGTGGTGGAGTCTCGCCTGGCCGGAAGTGCTTCTCGCCCGATGGAGTGATTGCTCTGTAGATTAGGCCATCGATCTGCAGAGCGACAGACGACCATCACTCGCCGACAAGAACAATCCTGGTCAGCTATTCGATATGGCTACATTCTGCATCCCGAAACGCTGGAAAACTCTCATTGAAACCTGAAATTCAAGGGTTTTTAGCAATCCGAGCGCAGATTAGGCGGGAAGAACTTCAGCCTCATGCCTAATGCAAGGAGATTCCATGGAGGATGAGGGCAGCGGTTCCGGCCAGGATGCAATAGAGGGCAAAGGGCCTGAGCGCGGTGACTTCCCGCTTTCGGAAGTAGCGCATGAGGAACCAGGTGCTGAACCAGGCACAGGCACCCGCCAAGACTCCGGCCACCAGAATGCTGCCGAGCAGGTGTCCCGCTCCGGTATGGGATAAAAACAGCTTCGGAATTTCGAGGAGCCCGGCGGCCGCAATAATCGGGGTCGCGAGCAGGAAGGAGAAGCGGGCGGAAGCTTCGTAGTTCAATCCGGTGGCGAGTCCGGAAACCAGGGTGGCGCCCGACCGGGAGATTCCGGGAAGGAGGGCCGTGGCCTGGGCCAGACCAATGAAAAGGGCTTGCCGAAGAGTGAGATCGTCCAATTCTTGCTTTGCGGTGCGCCTTTTCAGCCGATCCCCCAACCCGAGGATCACGCCGTTGATGATGAGGAAAATCGCTGCGACGACGAAACCCGCGAACAAGCTACGAACCCATTTTTCCAAGGCCAGCCCCAGAAGCCCGGCCGGAACGGTCCCGATGACGAGGCGCCAAAACAGGCGAGTTTCCGGTTCGAGAGGCTGCCCCCGGGTCCGCACCAGGCTTTTCAGGATGCTCCACCAGTCCCTCCAGAAGTAAAGCAGGAGAGCCGTTGCCGTTCCGACATGAAGGACCACGATGAACGGGAGAAACCAGGGGGCGGCGCGGTTGATTTCAAGGTGCAGGAGGGCCGGGACCAGAATGCTGTGGCCCAGGCTGGATACGGGGAAAAGTTCGGTGAAGCCCTGGAGAATCGCCAGCAGAAATAATGGGCTCACCATCATCAATCCGGCTGATTCCTGTCTACACGGAACCGGATCCCCTGGGCCAGGGGAAGTTCGCGGCTCCAGTTGATGGTATTGGTCTGGCGTCGCATGTAGTTTTTCCAGGCATCCGTTCCGGCCTCTCGTCCGCCCCCTGTTTCCTTCTCACCGCCGAAAGCGCCGCCGATTTCCGCCCCCGAAGTGCCGATGTTGATATTGGCAATTCCGCAATCGCTGCCCCGAGATGACAGGAATAGCTCGGCCCGGCGAAGATTCGTCGTGAACAGCGCCGAGGACAGACCTTGTGGAACGGCATTCTGGAGCCGGATGGCCTCTTCGAACTGGCGGAACGTCAGGACATAGAGGATCGGGGCAAAGGTTTCGCGACGGACCAAAGGCCAGTCCGGGGAAGCCTCAACTAGAGTCGGTTCGACAAAATGGCCGGGGCCCTCGATCCGGCGCCCCCCGTACAGGATCTTGGCACCCAGCCGCTTGAGCTCTTCGATGACCGCCAGATATCGTTCCACTGCCGGCTCGTCGATCAGGGGCCCCATGAGGGTTGCGGGATCCAGGGGATGGCCGATGCGGATCTGGCGGTAGGCCAGAACCAGCCGGTCGAGGAGGGGTTTCGCGATCTCTTCCGCGACAATCAGGCGCCGCGTCGTCGTGCACCGCTGGCCGGCGGTACCGACGGCCCCAAAGACGATTGAAGGTACGGCCAAATCGAGATCGGCCGTTTCATCGACTAAAACGGCATTGTTACCGCCGAGCTCCATAAGCGACCGGCCCAGCTGGGCCGCACGGATTTCGGAAACCTTCCGCCCGACCGCTGTGGATCCGGTAAACGACAGGAGCCCAAGGCGCGGATCCGCACAAAACCGTTCAGCCAGACGGTTTTCATGATCAATCATCAGACTGGAGAACTGGGGAAACTGGTTTTTGGAAAGGACATCAATCACGATTTTCTGCACCGCAATCGCCGAGAGCATGCCTTTCGGAGATGGCTTCCAGATCACGGTATTGCCGCAGATGGCCGCGAGGAATGCATTCCAAGAGTAGACGGCCACCGGGAAGTTGAATGCGGTGACGATTCCCACGACGCCCAGAGGATGCCACTGTTCCATCATGCGGTGCTCGGGCCGCTCCGAAACCAGGGTTCGCCCGTACAGCATGCGTGACTGCCCAAGCGAAAAATCGGCCATGTCGATCATCTCCTGGACTTCGCCGCTCCCTTCGGCTTTGATCTTGCCGACCTCAAGGCTGACCAGGCTGCCCAGCGCCTCCTTGTGCGTGCGCAGGGCCTCACCGATGAGGCGGATGGCCTCTCCTCGGCGGGGAGCCGGGATGGACCGCCATTTTTCGCCGATGGCCCGGCTTTCTTCCAGAAGGCGTTCATAATCATCCGGGTCCGTGGGCTCGACCTGGGCGATGATCTCGCCGGTGGCCGGGTTGTGGACCGGGAGGGTGAGGGATCCGGCACCGGGGAGCCATCCGCTGCGACTGGCAAAGGTGCCCTGGATGACTTGCCCAGGGGAGAGATGGAGTTCTGAGAAAACCTGTCGGACCAGCGGATCCATGGGGGCTCCTGGTGACGGGGGAACCGTTTTAGCCATGCGCAGGGGGCCTCTGGCCCTGCCGGTAATAAGCGCCAAACCGGTTTTTCAGGAATTCTTCCAGTGAAAAATGTTCCTGAAGGACCAGTCCCCGGTGGTCCGAGGCCATGACCAGGTCAATGACCGCGCAAATGCCGGCCGCCGTGGTGATCTGAATCGCGGACCACAGCTGATCGCCCACGCGATCCGGATAGATGGAGTTGACATAGGTTTCCTCGTAGAAGGCATCCCCGCGGTAGCCGGTGACATTGACGTAGATCAGCACCACGTCCTGTTCGGTCCGCGGGATGGCTTTTTCCAAAATCGACTTGAGGATCGCGCGGTCGTGGTTTAGCCCGAGGTCGTTCATGAGGAAACGGACCAGTTCACAGTGCCCGGGGTAGCGGATGGTTTTGTAGGTCAGTGCATTAATCTTTCCACGGTAGGTCTGCGACAGCGAGCCCAGACCACCCGAGGTGTTGAAGGCTTCATAACGGCGTCCCTCGAGCTCAATGCTCTCGATGCCTTCCAGCGGAAGCAGGGCGCTTTCCCTCCCGTCGATGATCCCCCGGCAGCCGTTCCCATATTCATTGATCAGACCATCAGACGACCAGGTGAGGGCGTATTTCAGCGTGTTGGAGGGGAATTGGGGCAGAGCACCGACGCGGAGCTTGGCCTCCTCGAGCCGGTCGAAATGGGACATGAGGTCGTTGGCCACAATGCTGATGAAGCCCGGGGCCAGCCCACACTGGGGGACGAATGCCGAGGTCGCGCCCTGGCTGATCTCCATCACCGCGTCGGTTACGGAAACGTCCTCGGTCAGGTCAAAGTAGTGGCAGCCGAGTTGCCGGGCCGCTCTCGCCACATTGACGTTGCAGTAAAACGGAAGGCTCGAGACCAGAGCGGAAACCTTGAGTCGGGCCGCGGTTTCAGCCACGGACTTGGCCTGTGTGGCGTCCAGCACCAGGGGATGGATGGCGTATCCCGGGAATGTTGCGGCCGCGCGCTGGGCAGCCGGTTCATCCTGGTCGGCCAGGTGAACCTGATACTCCCCCGAGCGGACCAGCAACCCCGCCAATAGCGCGCCGATTTTGCCGGCCCCCAATACCAGTACATTTTTCATGGTTTGACCCCATCGTTGATGCCAACAGGCCTCCGCCCAGCCAGACGGCGGATCAACATCCAGACAGGAATCCGCCTTGATGGGGCAGGTCCTGAACTCCGTGGCTTACTTGTAATTCTGCCAGTCTTTCTCTACGATTCCAAGTCACTCCAGTGCCCCAGGTCAAATAAGGGGGCCATGGACTGATCTCAGAGATTGCCAGGACGGCGCTCCCGATACGATGGGATGCCGTTCCTCGCGCCACCGGTCAGCAGAGACCGAGGAGATGCAAAAATCATGAAAACTGAAACTTTGATGCTCGGATTGTCGGTTTTGTTGGGCATCCTGCAAGTCCTGGTTCCCACGCTGGGTCCTGTTTCGGACCGTGGACTGCGTTGGGCGCTGGGTCCACGGGACACCATCTACCCGCCGGCGGCCGGGGTCTGGGGCCGCCTGGATCGGGCTTTGCGCAATTTTCTCGAGACTTTCCCCTTGTTTGCCGCCAGTCTGCTGGCGGTTCTCGCCATTGGCCGGACCAATGCGTTGACCGTCCTCGGCGCTGAGTTGTATTTCTGGGCACGTTTGTTTTATGTGCCGGTTTATGCCATGGGAATACCCGTTCTGCGTACGCTTCTGTGGCTGGTCTCCATCGTTGGGATCCTGTTCTTGGTTGCAGCCCTCCTCTAGCCTATAGCGCGCCTGTCTGTCGGTCACTTGGGAGCGGTCTCATCAGGGAGCGGTACCGCTTGTTGTTTTAAAAGCCCGTTGGATATAGACTAGACTGTCTAGTCTTTGATTCGGCCGGGTTCGTCTTGAGCCCAACATGACCTGGCAATCCATCGAGGATCCTTCCACCCGTGAGTCCGGAGTGCGCCAAAAGACCAGCGATCCTTGAGCGGGAAACTCTCATTTTGAGCGCAGCACGGCGTGTTTTCCTGGAACTGGGCTTTGTCAGTGCCACCATGGATGCCATCGCAGACATGGCTGGAGTTTCCAAGCAAACCGTCTACAACCACTTTGGCTCAAAGGAGGAACTCTTTGCTTCCATGGTCAGGTCCGGTTGCAAGGAGATTCTGACTGTGCTCCAGATGGGCGCGGACCGGGGAGACCCGGAGCAGACGCTGCGCAGCATGGGACGGCGATTTTTGGAAATGGCACTTCAGCCGGAAAAGCTTGCATTGCGCCGGGTCCTTCTGGGTGAGATTGCCCAGTTCCCGGAGCTCGGCCAGATCTATTACCGTTCCGGACCGGCGTTTTTGCGAGGCCAGCTGGCCGAATACCTAGAAAAACAGGATCGGAACGGTTTTCTCGTGGTGGCGGATCCCCAGCTGATGGCCGACCAGTTCGTCGGCATGCTGTCCGTGTGCCTGATGAAGGCTGAACTCGGCATCAAACCGGAAATGAACCCGGACGAGCGCGAGCGCTATATCGACCACGCGGTGGGTCTCGTGATGAGTGTCACTCGGCCGGGAACCGCCACCCTGCCTGGGAAACCGGGCTGAACCGGATGTCTCGAGTGCGCTCATTCTGGTGGATTTTGGGGATCGGGGGATTGTTGCTCCTGTCCGGTTGCACGATCGGTCCCCGGTTCCATCGGCCACCCCCGCCACCGGTGAGCCGGTATACCGCAGGCGCCACTCCTGCCGGAAGCCGGAACTATCCGGGAGTTGCCCGTCAGTCCTTCATCAAAGGAAAACCGGCCGGATCCCGGTGGTGGCGACATTTCCGAAACGCCCGGCTCAATGACCTAGTGGCGGACGCTCTACGGAACAATCCGGGGCTGCATTCCGCGACTGCCGTTTTGGCGGAGGCCCATTATGCCTTGCGTGCCGACCAGGGGATTTTCTTTCCCCAGGTTTCGCTGGGGCTCAGCGGAGAGAGAAATCGTGGCTCGGGAGCCACTTCCGGCGGGGTTTTCAGCCCCCCGCTTTTCGACCTGTACAACGGGGGGGTGTCGGTCAGTTATTACCCGGATATTTTCGGCCTCAATCGTCTTCTGACCAATCAGGCCAGGGCGCAGGAAGCGTTGGCCCGTGATGAACTGGATGCGGCGCGACTGACGCTTGAGGGTAACGTTCTGGATACGTATTTCGACTGGGTCGCCCTGAACAGCGAAATCCGTGCACAGGAAAAAAGCATCTCGGACCAGCATCGGCTCCTATCCTTGGTCCAGAAAAGTTACCGGTTGGGCGCCGACTCCCTGCTGGACGTCGAGAATCAGAAGAGCGCCCTGGCGACGGCCGAGGCCGTCCTGCCACCACTCGAAACCGACCGGGCCGACGAGGCGCACTTGCTGGCCATTTACCTCGGCCGGTTTCCGGCACAACTCCAGCACCTCCCGATGACCGGTTTCAGCGCGATTCACCTCCCCGGCCACCTGCCCCTGACGCTGCCCTCCCGTCTGGTCCTGGCCCGTCCTGACATCCGCGCCGCCGAGGCCCAGCTCGTTGCGGCGAATGCAGCGGTTGGACAGGCGGTGGCTCGCATGTATCCGCTGATCCAGTTAACCGCTAGCGCGGGAGTGGAAAGCAACTCCTGGTCCGATCTCTTCCTGTCGGCGAGCCGGATCTGGAACGTGGCCGCCACTCTCACGCTTCCGATATTCGAGGGGGGGACACTCGTTGCTGAAAAGAATGAAGCCGAGGCGTCCTACCAGTCCATTTTTGCGAACTACCAGTCAACCGTTCTCAATGCCTTTGGCGAGGTCGCCAACGTGCTGCGCGCCCTGGAACATGATTCAAGCACCGACGATGCCGACCGGCGGGCACTCTTGGCGGCCCGGCGGGCTTTTTCCCTCGTCCGTGTGGAATATGCAGCGGGAGCGGTTGACTACCTCAGCGTGCTGACCACGGAAACCCAACTGGAACAGGCTCGAATTGCCGAAATCAGCGCGCATCTGCAGCGTTATGCCGATACGGTCGCCCTTTATGTCGCACTGGGCGGCGGTGGGCTGTCCGATCGCCGCGCCCCGTCTTCACTCGCAACCCACACCGTTCCGAGAGACACCCCATGATCAAGTCAAAGAAAAGGATTCTTGTGCGCACCGGGATCGTGGTCCTGGTTGCTTTGGTCCTGCTCTTGGGGATCAAGTTTTGGCTCGGTTACGAGCAATACCAGGCAATGGCCCGGCGCGGACCCATGCCGGTCAGTGTGACCGTGGCTTCCGTCAGTTCCATGTCCTGGCGAACCGAGTTTCATGCCGTGGCGGATCTCCTGGCGGTTTCCGGGGTCGAACTCACACCCCAGCTTTCCGGAGAGATTACGTCCCTTGATTTTCATTCCGGGGAATATGTGCATCGGGGCCAGTTGCTGCTGGAAATCGACAATTCAAACCAGCTGGCCCAGCTGGCCAGCGACCACGCGGCCCAACAACTCGCGGAAGTGAATTATCGAAGGGATCAGCGCCTGTACCAGGCAAAGGCGGTCAGCCGCTCGGTCCTGGATACCGCGATCGCCGACCGAAACAGCGCGCGAGCCGCCGTGGCCAATGACGAGGCCACCCTGCGAAAACTAGCCTTTCGGGCTCCGTTCTCAGGCTGGATTGGCGTTCGAGACGTCAGTCTGGGACAGTACCTGACGCCCAGCACCACGATTGCAGCACTGAACGTCTGGAATCCGCTGAGGGTCCAGTTTACGGTTCCGCAAAACCAGATGCCGCTGCTTCACCCGGGTCAAACCGTCCGGCTGACCGTCGATTCATATCCGGATCAGGTTTTCAAGGCCCGGGTGATTGCCCTGAGTTCCCGGGTTAATCCGGCCACCCGCAATATCACCGTGGATGCGGATCTGGCGAACGCACACGATCTTTTGCGCCCCGGCATGTTTGGAGAGGTGACGATCCGCCTGGGGAAACCCCAGATGCGGCTCGTGGTTCCGCGTGAGGCGATCACGTACAGTACGTTTGGCGACTACGTCTACGTCATCCACCACCGGAAGTTCCCGGACGGCCAGCGGCTGCCCGTGGCCATTGCAACCTCGGTCCGGACCGGTGCCACACGGGGTGTCCGGACTTCGGTCCTCAGCGGACTGAAACTGGGAGAGCAGGTCGTCGTGGCTGGACAAGTCAAGCTGAGAAGCGGAATGCCGGTCGTTTTCCATCCGGCTTCGCACTGACCCCGAGGAGCGCCTGTGCGGTTTACCGATCTGTTCATCCGCCGGCCGGTCCTCGCGACCGCCCTCAACCTTGTTGTTCTGATCCTGGGGTTGCGAGCTTGGACGGGCATGACCGTCGAGGAGTATCCGCCCGTCACCAGCACGCTCATCACCGTGACCACCGCCTATCCCGGTGCCGATCCCCGGACGATCCAGGGTTTCGTGACAGCACGTCTGGAACAAGCCATCGCCCAGGCACCGGGCATTGACTACATGACGGCGGTCAGTGCCGAAGGGCTTTCGACCGAAACCGTCTACATGAAGCTCAACTACAACCCCAATGCGGCGGTGGCCCAGATCCTCTCCAAGGTTCAGCAGGTACAAAACCAGCTTCCTCCAGGGACCCTGTCTCCGGTCATCAATGAGACGGTCGGGGACCAGACCGCCCTGATCTACCTGTCCTTCTACAGCCGGACGCTCAATCAGCAGAAAGTCAATGACTATGTCCTGCGCGTGGCCCAGCCGATGATTCAGGGGGTGCCGGGAGTGGGCGAGGCCCAGATCGTCCCAGCCGGGACCGGACCGAGCGGGAACAGTTTCGTGTTGCGGGCCTGGCTCAATCCGAACCGCATGGCAGCGCTCGGCATCTCTCCGGCCATGGTTTCGGCTGCCCTGGCGAGCAACAATTTCATCAGTACGGTCGGGAGAACCAAGTCCGGCGGGGTTGCACAGATCATCAGTGCCGAGACCTCGATCAACAATGTGAATGCCTTCAAACAGCTGGTTGTCGCCCAAGTGGGCAGCACGCTGATCCATCTGTCGGACATTGCCCGGGTCACCCTGGGTGCCCAAAATTACAATCAGGCGGTCTTTTACAACGGTACGCCGGCCGTCTTCATCGGCGTCTTCCCGTCGCCTGGCGCCAACAGCCTGACCGTTGCCGATGGGGTTCACCGGGCGTTTGCCCGCATGAAAAGAAACTTGCCTCCGGGGATCCATGTGGCCATTCCCTATGATGGCAGTCGTTTTATCGTCGAATCCGTCCACGAGGTGATGGTCACGATCGCCATCACGCTCGCCATTGTCGTTGTGGTGATCTTCCTGTTTTTAGGGTCGCTCCGCTCCCTGACCATCCCGGCGGTCGCCATTCCGCTTTCGATCATCGGTGCGGGCATTTTCATGTCCCTCGCTGGATATTCGGTCAACCTGCTCACCCTTCTGGCCGTCGTGCTCGCGATCGGCCTCGTTGTCGACGATGCCATCATTGTCGTGGAGAACATTCATCGGCTGATGGAAACCGGCCTATCGGCACGGGAAGCCGCCCTGCAGGGCGCGCGCGAACTGTCCTCACCGATCCTCGTCATGGCCACAACGCTGGCGGCGGTTTTCGCGCCGATCGGGCTGACCGGGGGACTTACGGGTACCCTGTTTTCGCAGTTTGCCTTTACCCTGGTTTTTGCCGTGGCGGTTTCCGCTCTGGTGGCCCTCACGCTTTCGCCGGTGCTGTCGTCGAAAGTCCTGCGCCCGGCCAAAAGCCATGGTTTCGCCCACTGGACGGACGCCACCTTTGAGCGGTTCCGCAAGACCTATGTCCGTTCACTGGAAATCGTCATCGAGTATCGGGCCGCGCTTCTGATCGTGATTGTGGCCATCCTGGTCGCGATCCCGGTTTTTTTCCTGAATATCCCGTCTGAATTGGCGCCGACCGAAGACCAGGGTCTCTTGCTGGTCGCGGCCACGGCCCCGCCGACCGCGACTTTGCATTACCTCAATCACTATGCCGCCCAGATCCGGGCCGTTTTCCAGTCGTTTCCAGAAACCAAGCAGGTTTTTCAGATCAATGGCATCTCCCTGACCGGCGGGGCCGGCAACAACGCCAGTGTCAATGGCATGAAACTGGTCAGCTGGCAGGATCGCTCGAAAACACAGATGCAGCTTCTGGCCCCCCTGCAGGCCAAACTCAACCGGTTGACGGGCGTTCAGGCGGCGGCCTTCCAAAAACCGACGCTCCCGGGCTCGCCGACCGGCTTTCCGGTTCAGTTTGTTTTGACCTCGAGCGGGTCGTACCTGACGCTCGACCACCTAGCCTCGGAAATGATCGGCCGGGCCATGCAAAGCCACCTGTTCCTGTTTTTGACCAAGGATCTGCGGTATGACAATCCGCAGATCCAGCTCAGGATCCACCGCAACTTGGCGGCCAGCATGGGAATCACCATGGCTGATCTGAGCGATAACCTGAGCCCGTTGCTCAGTGGCAACTATGTCAACCGTTTCAACCTGAACGGACGCAGTTACAAGGTCATTCCCCAGGTGCCGGACCGCTACCGGGCGTATCCGAACATGCTGAAACGCTACTACGTCCCCACCGGGTCGGGAGCACTGGTCCCCCTGTCGACACTGGTTTCGGTCCATAGGGTGACCGAACCTGAGTTTCTACCCCAGTTCCAGCAGCTGAATTCCACGACTGTGGAAGGCGTCATGGCCCCAGGGGTGACTCTGGGCCAGGCCCTGTCCTACCTCCGGACCCTTGCCCACCAGATCCTGCCGCGGGGGTTCAGCTACGATTACGCCGGATTGTCCAGACAATTCATGCAGGAGGGCAATGCCTTCCTGGTGACCTTTCTTCTCGCGGTGATTCTGGTATACCTCCTGCTGGCCATGCAGTTCGAGAGTTTCCGGGATCCGCTGGTTGTCATGATCACCGTTCCCATGGCCATTTCGGGTGCACTCGTCTTCATGTATTACGGGGCGGCCACGATCAACATCTATACGGAAGTAGGGCTCGTCACCCTGATCGGCCTGATCACGAAACAAGGGATTCTGATCGTCCAGTTCGCCAATACGATCCAGGAAAACGAGGGGCTCGACCGCAGCCGGGCGGTTGTCCAGGCATCGAGCATCCGCCTACGTCCGATTCTGATGACCACGGGTGCAATGGTCTTTGGTGCGGTCCCGCTGATTCTCGCGGTCGGCCCGGGCGCTGTCAGTCGCTTCGACATGGGATTGGTGATTGCGGCCGGACTCTCCATCGGGGCCCTGTTTTCACTTTACGTCGTCCCCGTTTTTTATTCCTACCTGGCGACGGCCAAGTCGCGCGAGGTCCACTGACCTGGATGGCGCCATCAGGCGCGTGCCGCGCGTTCCTCAGGGTCCGGGGAAGTGCCCGTTTTGGTAGTCCGTGAGGACCGTCTCCATTTCCTCTTGGCTGTTCGTGACAAAGGGCCCGTACTGGACGATGGGCTCCCCCAGTGGGTGGGCGGCCAGAAACAGGGCCCGGGCCCCATCGGGCCCCGCGAGACAGGTCACAGTCGGGCCCGGGGTGGTGATGATCAGCACGGATGACGGCACCCACCGGAAGGGCGGTACAGATCCGATCGCGAGACTCCCTTCATAGGGGTACAGCACCGCCTGTTCATCCGGCCCGACCGTACAGGCAAAGACCGCTCCGGGCTGGAGTTCCAGATCCGCGAAACAAGGTTCCGTCACCGGGGAGGTCAGAGGTCCTCGGAGGACCCGGTCGCGCCAGATGACCTTCCCGGAGAGAATGCGGACCCGGCAGCCGGGGCCCCAGTCTCCGTCCGGAATCTCCCGTTTGCCAAGGTCCCGGTAGCTGGCCATCACCTGTTTTCTGGATCGCGGCAGGTTGATCCAGAGCTGGAACCCGCGCAGTCTGCCTTCCTGCTGCAGGGGCATTTCGGAATGCACAATGCCCCGTCCCGCGGTCATCCATTGGGCGCCACCCGACTCGAGGGTTCCCTGGTGCCCGAGATGATCCTCATGGCGGAGTTTTCCTTCCAGGAGATAGGTGACGGTCTCAAAGCCGCAGTGCGGATGCGAGGGAAATCCCGCGATGTATTCCTGGGGTTGGTCGGTGCCGAACTCATCAAGCATCAGAAAGGGATCTGCGTAGAGCCCGGCGCGCTGACCGATGCTGCGGCGGATTTTGACGCCCGCTCCATCCCAGGTTTCGCGAGCGGGAAGCACCGAGCCGATGGCTCGCTGGGCGGCTTCGCTGCTTTCATGGCCCACGGTCATGAGACATTCTAGCCGATTCGGTAAAGACCGCTGCAGACGGGATCGGCGCTCCTCAATCCGCGTCATCAGGTAAAATTCCGGTGAAGCCCGATCCCGATTGCCATCCCCACCGCTCGACGGGGTTTGCCATGCACCAAAACCCGAACGGAGAAAGAATCCGTGTCCGTCCTGGGCATGGACTTCAGGTTCCCGCATTCCCGCTCATTCCATTCATTGAGGGAGATGGCATTGGGGCGGATATTGGACCCGTTTGCCGCAAGACGGTCGATACGGCCGTCCACCGGGCCTATGGGAACTCCCGTCGGCTCCTTTGGCATGAGGTTCTGGCCGGAGGAAGGGCCCGCAGCCGCGATCCCGGAGGGGACCTCCTGCCTCCGGCTACGCTCGATGCCTTGCGGGATGAGGTCGTATCCCTCAAAGGGCCACTCGCCACCCCGGTCGGGGAGGGCTGGCGGTCCCTCAATGTCACCATCCGGCAGGCACTCGATCTTTATGCCTGTGTGAGGCCCATCCGTTATTTTCCGGGAGTGACCAGTCCGGTGCGCCATCCGGAATCCGTCGACATGATCGTGTTTCGGGAAAATACGGAGGATATCTATACCGGCATTGAATGGCCGGCGGGAAGCGATTCGGTCAGGAAGGTCTTGGGTTTCCTGGAGAAAGACATGGGGATTCCCAAGCCGCAGTTTGCGGAAACCATGGCCCTGGGCCTCAAGCCCGTCTCCCGGCAGGGATCCGAACGATTGATCCGGAAAGCGATCCAGGAGGCACTCCTTCGAGGACGACGGTCGGTGACCCTCGTGCACAAGGGGAACATCATGAAATACACGGAGGGTGGGTTTTGCCGCTGGGGGTACGATCTGGCCGTGCGCGAGTTCGGGGCGGAGCCGCGTCAGGGGGCCCGGGGAGTCTGGATTCCCCGTCCGGCGGGTGGAACCGCCGTTCATCTGGAGGACCTCATTGCCGATAATTTTTTTCAGCAGGCCCTCCTGAATCCGGGGCAGTACGATGTCATTGCCACGCTCAACCTGAATGGGGATTACCTGTCCGATGCGCTCGCCGCCCAGGTCGGCGGGATCGGAATTGCGCCCGGTGCCAACATCGGGGACGGCGTGGCTGTTTTTGAGGCCACCCATGGCACCGCGCCGGATCTGGCCGGGACCGATACGGCTAATCCCTGCTCGCTTTTGCTGTCCGCCGAGATGCTGTTGCGGTATATCGGCTGGATTGAGGCAGCCGACGGCCTGATGCGGGGCATCCGCGGTGCCCTTTCCCATGGTTTCTGGACGCCGGACCTGATTCATGGCGCCCGGGCCCTGCATGGACAGGGGGTCACACCGGGTTTGGTCAGCCAGTCGGAGACCGGTTTCCCGATCCATCCCGTGGGAACCCGGGGGATGGGAGAAGCCGTCTGCCTCTATATGGACGTTGAAGAAAACCTCAGGTAAGGTAGAAGGCGAGCCGGTGTCAGCGAAGTGACGTGCGAATGGTCCCCATCCGTGTTCTCCTGATTGACGATCAACAGCTCATCCGGGCCGGCGTCCGCCGGATCCTCGGGGAATGCCGTGAGATCGAGGTCGTGGGGGAGGCCGCCACGGGTGAGGAGGGGCTGGCCCAGGCGAGACGGCTCCGGTGCGATGTGGTCCTGATGGACATTCATATGCCGGGCATCGGTGGGCTCGAGGCCACCCGGAGACTCAAAACGCTCAACCCCCCTCCCGCGGTGATCGCGCTTTCCGTTTCCGGACAGGAGCCTTATCCGAGTCACCTGTTCGCGGCCGGGGCCGAAGGGTATCTCAGCAAGGACTGTGCCTCGGACGAGGTGGTGGAGGCGGTCCTGGCGGTTCGGTCGGGAAAGCGCTACATCAGCCGGGATGTGGCACAGGATTATGCGCTCTCCCATGCGGTGGCGGCCCCGGCAGGTGCCTCGACACTGAGCTTGAGCTGTCGGGAAACGGAGATTCTCACCCTGACCTGCCAGGGTCGGAACACCAAGGATATCGGCAATCTCCTGCATATCAGCCCGGCCACGGTCCGTACCTATCGGCATCGGATCTACGGAAAACTGGGCGTCCGGACTTCCGTGGAGCTTTTGCGCGAGGCCTGGAACCACGGGCTGATTCCGGACGAACCGGGTACCGAACCGCCGTTGGCCCGCTGACGTGCCTTTTCTCCAGAACCGTACTCGGGCACCGGATTTCCCTTCGGATGGCGTTTGGTTCAATGTGCCACGGCCAGTCCGCCTCGAGGATTGCCGGGGGCGGATCGTCCTCCTCGATTTCTGGACGTATTGCTGCATCAACTGCTTGCATATTCTTCCCGACCTTCGCTTCCTGGAAGCCGCGTATGGGGATCGCCTGCTTATCATCGGCATCCATTCTCCCAAGTTCACCCAGGAAAAAAAGAATGAGCAGGTGGGTTTGGCGATCCACCGCCATGACATCCGGCATGCGGTCTTTCACGACGCGTCCATGCATCTTTGGCAGGCCTACGGGGTACATGCCTGGCCGACCCTGGTGTTACTGGACGACCAGGGTCGCTTGGCCTTTGCAACCTCCGGCGAGGGGCAGCGCGGTGTCCTCAAGGCCGCCATCGACCAGCTTCTGGCCGAGGTGAAAGAGCCCCGGGCCACGGGTTTCCTCGAGCCGGAAACCGCTCCGCAGACCGGCCGGCTGCGCTTCCCTGCCAAGCTGGCTTGGGGAGAGGATCAGCTGTGGATTGCCGACACGGGACATCATCAGATCGTGGGGGTCGATTCCAGAGGTTGCGAAACCCGGCGGTGGGGGAGAGGCCAGGCGGGTTTTTCGGACGGAACCGGGGATTCCGCCTGTTTCAACGAACCCCGGGGTCTCGCCATCGACCACCAGCTGGTTTGGATCGCGGATACCGGCAATCACGCGTTGCGCGTCCTCGACCTGAAAAAAGGAGAGATCCGGACCGTTCTGGGCGACGGGACCCAGGCCGGGGACCGGCTGAGCCCCGATGCGCCCAGGCCCATCCCGTCAGGGACGCGCCTCAACTCTCCATGGGATCTCGTGATCCGGGAGCGGATGCTTTACATGGCCATGGCGGGGTCCCATCAGATCTGGAGTTTCCATCCGGATCACGGAACGGGAGGAGTACTGGCCGGGACGGGACAGGAAGCACTCACCGACGGTTCTTACGAAGAAGCCGCATTTGCTCAGCCCTCGGGATTGGGCGGGGGTGCCAAGCCTGAACTCTATGTGGCCGATTCGGAGAGTTCCGCGATTCGGTGCCTGGATACTGTGAACCGCCGCGTGACGACCCTCATGGGGCGGGGACTTTTTGACTTCGGCGACCGCAACGGGGGACTCCGGACCGCCCGGCTGCAGCATCCCATGGGCGTTGCGCAGATCGGCGACAAGATCTGGATCGCCGACTCCTACAATTCGAAAATCAAGATCCTGGACCCCGGGAAAGGGAAAATCCGCAGTTTGTCCATCGGTGAGGCACTGAACGAACCCGAAGCAATTCTCGCCACCCCATGGGGGATTTTCGTAGCGGACACGAATCACCACCGTATTCTGCGCATCGATCCGGAACGGGAATCGGCCCAGCTTTTTTATGGCTGAACGGAGCCGCCCCGATCCCGCCAACCCCCTTGGGAAAAACCGCATCGATCCCCTGCGGGAAGCGATGGCCTACGCCCCCGAAACCCCGGGAGTGTATCGGATGTATGGCCGCAACGGGGTTCTCCTGTACGTGGGGAAGGCCAAGAGCCTGCGGCAACGCCTCAGGAGTTACCTGGATCCTGTCCGTTCGGGAATCAAAACCCGGAGAATGCTCGAGCAGGTGGTGGAAATCGATTTCACGGTGACGCCGACCGAGGTCGATGCCCTGTTGCTGGAAAGCAATCTCATCAAGCACGCGCGCCCGCGTTACAACATTGTCCTCCGCGACGACAAAAGTTATCCGTACATCCGGATCGATGACTCACTGGGTTTCCCGCGCCTGGTTTTCCACCGGGGGCGGCACTCCGCTGACGGGCGGCTGTTGGGCCCCTATCCGGATGCCGGAACGGTCCGGAAGACGCTCCTGGACCTCCAGAAGCTTTTTCACTTCCGGAACTGTTCGGACCTGTTTTTCAGGAACCGGGAACGGCCTTGCCTGCAGCATCAGATCGGCCGCTGCTCAGCTCCGTGCGTGGGCCGGATCAGCGAGGCCGATTACCGGCGGGACTTCAACGATGCACTGGAAGTCCTCGAAGGACGGGGTCGGGCCCTTGTGGACCGCCTTTATGTCCGCATGCAGGAGTGTGCGGAGGCACTGGACTATGAGGGCGCTTCCGCATTCCGTGATCTGATCACCCGTCTGCGCCAGGTCCGCGAACAGGATTCGATCGTGACGGACACGGGTGATGTCGACGTGATCCTGGCCGAATCCCGGAAAGGTTTGCACGGTGTCGGAGTGACCCGGATCCGGGAAGGGAAGAACCTTGGCACCTGGTGTTTCTTCCCCGTGGTCGAGGATCTCGTCGAAACGGGTGATCTCCTGGCGGGTTTTTTGATCCAGTTTTATGAGGAGGAGATCCCCGCACACATCCTGCTGGAAATCGCTTTTGAACTGGACGAAGCCCGGGTACTGGAGACGGCGCTTGAAAAGCGATCGGGGCATCCAGTGCGTTTGGGTGGGCCCAGGACCCATGCCGCCCAACTCTGGACTGAAATGACCCGGCAGAACCTGAAGATGGCGCTGGACCGCCGGGTCGCGGGCCATGTCCTCCTGCAGGAACGGTTCCAGGCTCTGAGTGAGCGGCTGGAATCGTCGGAACCGATCCAGCGGATTGTGGGTTTCGACGTCAGCCACACGCTCGGTGAGGAAACGGTCGCGAGTTGCGTGGTCTTCGAACCCACGGGCCCGGTGAAAGCGGATTACCGGCGGTTTGTGATCCGGGCGCGGACGGCCGGGGATGACTACGCGGCGCTGGATGAGGCCATCACCCGATATTTTAAGCGCCTGGTCCGCGAATCGGGTCCCTGGCCCGACGTGGTTTTGATTGACGGCGGCATCGGCCAGTGGCGGGTTGCCGAACAGCGTCTTTCTGGCCTTGGGGTGCCCAACCTCACGGTACTGGCCATCGCCAAAGGTCCCGAGCGGCGGGTGGGCGCGGAACGGATTCTCCGGCAGGGGGGACAGCCGGCAGAGCGATGGGAAGCCCATGACCCGGCTTTTCACCTTCTCCAGCAGATTCGTGACGAGTCCCACCGCTTTGCGATCGGGGGACACCGGCGCCGGCGGACCGCGAAAGGGATGCGTTCGTCACTGGCGGGCATCCCCGGCCTGGGACCCAAAAGACGGGGTTTGCTGTTGGCTGCCTTCGGGGGGCTCTCGAGCCTGGAGGCGGCCAGTGAATCCGAGATTGCCCGGGTCCCCGGTATTGGAAGCCCACTGGCCCACCGGATTTTCCTTCACTTCCATGCTGTGCCGAATCATGAAATTACCTAATTTTCTGACCCTGTTGCGGGTGGTCCTCATTCCGGCCTTTGTGGCGGCCTTCTGGCTGCCCGTTCCGTTTGCCCATCTTTGGGGAGCACTGATTTTTGCCTTGGCGGCGCTGACCGATTGGCTGGACGGATATCTCGCGAGGCGCCTGGGTCAAAACAGCCGTTTTGGCGTGCTCTTCGACCCCATTGCCGACAAGATGATGGTTTCCGCAGCGCTTCTGCTTCTGGTCCAGGAGTTTCCCTCCTGGTGGCTGGTCATCCCGGCCCTGGTCATCATCGGTCGGGAGATTACGGTTTCCGGCCTGCGCGAATGGCTGGCGGCAGGACAGGAGCCGGTCCAGATCCCGGTCCGTCCGCTTGGGAAGATCAAAACGGTGCTGCAGATGCTGGCCCTCCTGATTCTTCTGGCCATCTTTCCCGGCTGGCGTTCCGTGAGCCTCCCCGTGGGACTCAGCCTGCTTTATCTGGCCTCCATGCTCACCATCCTCTCGGGCCTGCAGTACCTCTGGGCGGCCTGGCCCACGATTCGCAAGGGGTTTTAGGCTCGCCCGGATCCTTGGGATCGCATCCGTGACGGGCGTCCTGGGGCCGCCTGGAGGTCATATCGTATGCAGGTATCGTTTATAACATATTGATTATTATTCTTTTTATAAAGAGCGGTCCGGGCGTTGACCTCGGCGTCTGGCCGCTGACGGATCGGGGCGAACTGCGCCGGGATGAGTGGAGTGCGCTTCCCGTGACTCCGGGGGCGGATGCCCCAAACCATGGAATGGCGGGCCGGCCCCCGTGCTGGTGTGTCCGCCGTAGAATACGCGGAGTGAATCGACGGGGGCCCTGACGATGAATCGTTACCGGATCCGTGTGCTGACGGCTTTTCTTGTGCTGGTCGCCCCTGGGGCGTGGGCGGCCGGGCCGATTGATCTTCGCGCCTACCGTCAGTTGGTGAACCTGACTTCACCCCAGTTTTCGCCTGACGGCAGGCAGATTGCCTTCCTCACGCGACGGGCCGATTTCGTACATAACCGTTATGACGTCACGCTGAGAGTGATCTCCACCACCGGCGGCCCGTCAACGGTTTGGGTGCGTGGCATGAGAAACCTCCGCATGCCGCGTTGGTCACCGGATGGCCACCGCATTGCCTTCATTGCCGAAGTCGGCCGGCAGAAGCCCCAGATCTTTGACGTGGCCTTTGCGTACGCGACACCGCATTGTCTGACCGACGCTCCGAATGGTGTTCAGCAGTTTGCCTGGAACCCGGATGGACGCACGATCGCCTATGTCACGCCGGATCACCCCGTGCTCACCGCCAAGGACCGCCGCACGGATCATGACCTGTTCACCATCCACGACGACGATTACCAGATCACCCATGCGCCCGTTCCCTCCCAGATCTGGCTGCTGTCGCTGGCCACCGGAAAAGCGCGCCAGTTGACCTTCGGTTCGACCAGCGTGCTGGAGAATCCGCCGCCCTTCGCCGGTTCCATCAGCGCGCCGTCTTGGTCGGCCAACGGCCGCTGGCTGGTCTACACCCGGCAGGCCGACGACGATGATGCCGATACGGACCGCACCACGATTGTGGCGGTCAATGTGGCCACGGGCAAGGTCCACCGACTCACCGGTCACCTCAGCTATGAATACACCCCGGCTTTTGCGCCGCGTGGTCATGCGATCGCCTATCTCTATCCGCACGGCCCTGGCCCGGTCAGTGATATGGATGTTTTCGTCACATCGCTCACCGCCGGAAATGGGCGCGATGTCAGTGCCGACCTCGACCGCGACGTGTCTACCACCTATGCTTGGCTGCCCGGAGGCCAGGGCCTGCTGGCGCTGGCCAATAACCACGTCGGGACCCGGATCTACCTGCAGCCGCTGCGGGGGACCGGGCGTGCGCTGGCCCTCGGCCATCTCAACCCCACCCACCTGGCCGTCTCGGCGCAGGGCCTGGTGGCGTTCGTTGCCGACAATGCCACGCAACCGCCGGAGCTCTATCTGTTGCGCACCTTGGACAGCCGTCCCGTGGCCCTGACTGACTTCAACCGCTACTTTGCCGGCTTTACCTATCCGCGCAGCGTCGAAGTCACTTGGCGTGCGCCGGATGGCCAGATCAATGATGGCATCCTCACCTATCCGGACGATTACCACCCCGGTCGCCCTTATCCCCTGGTCGTCTACAGCCACGGCGGGCCCGAGGCAGCGTCCACCGAGTTTTTCGACGCCGGCGAGATCGGGCCGTTGCGGGATCTGTTCGCCGCGCATGGCTTTCTGGTGTTCGAGCCCAACTACCGTGGCAGCGACAATCTGGGTAATGCCCATGAGCACGCCATCTATCGCGATCCGGGTGTTGGCCCTGACCGCGACGTCATTTCCGGTATCCATCTGCTGGAGAAACGGGGACTGGTTGACCCCAGCCGAATCGCAGCGGTGGGCCACTCCTATGGCGGCTATATGACCGCGTGGCTGATTGCCCATCAGCACTTCTGGCGCTGTGCGGTGGTGGCCGACGGTGCGGTGGACTGGACCGAAGAATACGAGCTTTCCGGTGACGGCAACCTGGCTTGGGTCCGCGATTCGCTGGGCGGCAGTCCATGGGATCCCCGGAGCGCGGCGCTGTACGTCAGCGGCTCACCGATCACCTATGCCGGGCAAATTACCACGCCCACGCTGATCCTCTCCGGCACATCCGACATCACCGTGCCGATCACCGAGTCTTTTGCCCTGTACCACGCCTTGGCCAGTCGCCATGTTCCGGTGAAGTTCATCGGCATCCCCGGTGCCTACCACATGCCGCAAGACCCGGTGCAGCTCGAACTGTATTACCGTGCCATCGAGCGCTGGGTCGTGGCCTATCTCCAGCTACCCCAAAGGGGCGTTGCACAGCCTGAAGCCCGGCCGCTTGCCCCTTCCCGGATCGGTCAGAGGGTCCGCCTGCCGGTGCTGTTTTGATCTGGGCCGGGCAGTTTGCAGTACCACTCAGGCCGTTAACCCCGGGCTGATGCGAACGTACCCCCGCTGGCGCTCGCGGACCGGGACGCGGGGTGTCGCTGCAGGGATCCGTCTTCTCCTGGGATGGCCTCAAAACGGATCGTGGGGCCCCAGGAGCACACCCGATCGGACAAGGGGTTCCGGGAATCTGGGCCGTTTTTGATACCCCAAAACCAAGGTGTTTTTATTTGGCTCCCGAACCTCGATGGACCACAGTCCAGGTCGGAGCTCAGGTCATTCACCCGGCATTTTTTTCTCGATCAATCAACGGAAGACGTCGGCGAATACCGTTAATGATGGATGCACTGACGGATTCTGGGAACTCGGCGGGTAATCCGACCAAGGTGGCATCAATGGCCCAATCCGCGCCTGCTTGGACTTCATCCAGAATGCCCTGGGCGAATTCAGCCGAAAGGCCACACCGCACCGCGGTCTGCAGAAAGTGTCGTGGCATGATCGAATTTATCGTGTAATGTCGTCCGTCACCGACTGCCATCGTAAGCTTCATGCGGTTGTGCTCGATCTGTCCCGCATCCACATTGGGCTGTGTGGACTTGATGTCGTAGAGTGGCGTCATGTGGAACCGGCCACCAGGTAGTAGGTGGATGCTGAAGTTCTTGGCGTGGCCGTCCGTTGCCCCAATCAGCCAGAAGACGATCTGCGCTTTCAGGAAGTGCCGTTGATCAATCTCGGGTTCGTCGCTCGCTTTCAACAATTCCAGGATCTCACGGATACCGGGGCCGCCCTCGGGCTCATATTTACGGGTCGGTGGCACGGATAGCGCCTGGCAGAAATCTTCCTGGGGGAGACGCAGGAGCCGTCCGTTTGTTGTCCAGAGGCGATCGAACCGCTCAATCACCAGCGCACGTTTTCCACTGAATTCCAGTATCTGTGTCTGCGCCGTCGGCTATTTAAACGCCGCGGTCAAACGCATGCAAAGAGGCTCATTCTCGATGCTTTGCGTGAGGTCAATGCCGTTCGATCGTTTGCCGATTTCCGGTTTCAGGATGTGTGTTGTCGCCGTAGTGCCATGAGGCAGTTGCCACTTGCCCTGCCAGTGGAGCAGCGCGGTCTTTTCCTGAGTTCCAGCGAGGGAAATGCGGAGTTCCTTCTTTTCATCGATGCCGAGGGGGGTGCGCTTCAGATCGCCGAGGATGCCGGCGATGTCCTTGTCGTCCAGAGGACGCCCAGAGATGCCGCTAGCTGGATCGGGCTCCTCGCCATCGGGCAGGAACTGGAGGGCGCCGACGCAATCACGGCCGACAGCAGCAAGAAGGCTATAGGCATCGTTGCCGGCAGCTCCCACCCGTTCAGCCAGGCAGCGGCGGATTTGATCGTTGTCCGGAAGGAGGTTATCGAAGACCGCAATCACCGGATCGCCAATAAACCGGTCCTCGCGAAGAGGTAGTGAGAGAGAGATTGGCAACACATGTTCCCAGTCGAGCCAACTGCGGTCATACACAAAATCGGTTGCCCCACTTGACAGTCGTTGAAGGCGGCCAACCAGCCTGCCATTCAGGAAAACATTGAGGGGGATGCGTGTGCGTTGCCGCGCCATCAGAACATCTCCTCCATCTTGTCAGTCGAGGATTTAGTCCGCGGGCGGATCACAAGTTCCATGTTGAGCGCCGTAAGTACGCCAAAGAGCGTGCGGAGTTGGGTACCGTCTTCCCCGGCTTCCAGCCCGGAAATCGTGGCTTGCCGCAGGTGGGTTTTTTTACCCACTTGCTTTTGATTCATGCCGAGGGCGCGGCGGCGGCGGCGTATCGCAGCGCCGACCTGTTTTGAGGTTCGGGCGATTGGGTCAGTCATCGGGGGTAGCTCCATATTTCCTTAACTTTATACGCTACAGCGTATATAAAAGCAATATACGCTTGACCGTATCGGAAGCCCTGTTCGAGGAAGCCACAGAAGGCCATGACCCGATTATTATGGGGAGCGATAAATTGTAGGCAGTTCAGGCGGCCGCATAACGCACGTGTTCTTCCTGGAAGAAGCGGCGGACGATATGGGGTTGCCGCTGGCGGCGGCGCAGGTGACCCGCGCACGGTGCGGAGGAGTTCGCTGCGGGTACGCGGACGGTGCCGGCCGATGTGGCTTTTGACGTCGTGATTCAGAAGCTCGTCGGGATTGAGCTCCGGGCTGTAACCGGGGAGGAAGTAGAGGGTGATCCGGCAACCGGGACGCGCCAGCCAGACCTGGATCGCACGTGCCTTGTGCACCGGATGGCCGTCGACGATCAGGAACACCGGACGCCCGACCTGCCGCTCCAGCAGTCGGGTGAGGAACTCCCGGAATACCCGGGCGGTGAAGCCGGACTGGAACACCATGAACAGCAGCTTGCTGGCACCGGGGCGCTACGCTGCGCCATCGGGGAAGCAAAAGCAGCGCGCCGGTGAGTTTTTGTCGTTGAGCCTCCCTTGAAAAGCTACAGCACACACATTGACAATTTGTAGCCTACAGGCTACACATGGTTCATGATCGAAATCCGCAAGACAGATATCTATGTTCAATGGCTTGATGGCCTGCGCGACATCCATGGGCTCGGGGGGAGCACGGAGAGGTCTGCGCCCTTGGGTAGATACTGGCGCAGCAGTCCGTTGGTGTTCTCGTTGATGCCGCGCGGCCAGGGGCTGTGCGGGTCGGCGAAGTCCACCTGGATACCGGTGCGATCGGACAGTTTGGCAGGAGCCGCCATCTGGATGGCATGCAGGTCGGACTTCGCTTTGGGCTGCAGGCGTTGGGGCAGCTGGTTCAGGAGGTTGGCGGTCTGATGGACTCAACCCCTCTGGGTGCGCGTCTCGCCGGAGACCCGTGGGAACGCCTTCCAGAAATCAAGCGCGCCATCGCCAACGGCAAGCTGCGGGTCGACGGTCAAGTCCCGGCACTTGAGGTCCTAAAGCAGATCCTTCCAGAATTCTTCAGATTCCCGGAATTCGTCGCCGAGCGCCACGAGTTCCTTCTTCCGGTCCGCGGTGGCGCCGATCACGACGAGGAGGCACTGATTGGCCTCCTCCAAGCGCACGCCGAAGTGGATCCCGTCGACCCAGAGGTCGACGGACTGGCGGCCCTTGAGGGATCGGCGTTCCCAGCGGACATGCACAACTTTGGAGCATGGCTCCGTGGCCGATCGCCATCACACGCTTCCACCTTGCCCGCGTCATCGCATGACATCGGTCACGCTGTCCGTGCTCCCCCCGTGCGGCAGGGCGTACCGAAGCCCTAAACATGTTGAGTCGCACAGTACAACTGAGTGGTATCCACAAGAAATCGTTCAAACGGCAGTCGCTCAAAATCGCGGTGTAACTGATTGATTTTTATATAGTGCCCAGGGCCGGACTCGAACCGGCATGGCCGTTTCCGGCCAAAGGATTTTAAGTCCCTTGCGTCTACCGATTTCGCCACCTGGGCATCGGGATTGCACCTCTCTGGCGGGGAAATTTTTGGAGGCCAGGGTCGGGATCGAACCGGCGTTGACGGCTTTGCAGGCCGCTGCATGACCACTCTGCCACCTGGCCTGGATGACTTGACTCGAGAAATTCCGCAAGGAGGAGGTGGAGCGGGAAACGAGGCTCGAACTCGCGACCTCAACCTTGGCAAGGTTGCGCTCTACCAACTGAGCTATTCCCGCCTGGTCCGGATCATAGCAAAAGCGGCCGGGAGCCGCAATCATTTTTCTGTCGCCCATCGGCCGGATAGAATCCGGCCACACCAAAACCTCACCTGTCTTCCCGGCCGGGGTCGAAAGCGGCCTCCGGACGAAGCACTATAATGCCGGACAGTACCGTTGAGAGATGCCCCCGAATGATCCAGGACCCGAGAACCTCGTGACCCGAGTTCCAAAACCTCCAAATCCGAAAACCCGCAGTGTTCCTCTGCCCGATGAAATCCCCAGAACCACACCCGCGCAGCCGGCCCTGGCCGACCAGACCGGCGCGCTCCGGAAAAACCCGAATTACCTGGAAGCGACCCGCGACCCTGCATTTTTAGACCAGCGCGAAACCCGGGGAGTCCGCCTTCAGCTGGATTACCAAAAAACGGAATCGGTTTTGGCCCATCGTGGCATCGAAGCTACCATCGTGGTTTTCGGAAGTACCCGTCTTTGTGAACCGGATCTTGCCCGGGAAAAGTTGAAGGCACTCAAGTGCCATCCGGATCACCAGCCGGATGATCCCGGTTCACGGCAGCAACTTGCGGTTGCCGAGCGCCTCCTGGACAAGAGCCGCTTCTATGAGATCGCGCGGGCTTTTGCCCACGCAGTCGGAACGTGTCCGCAGAATCGCAACCCCACCCGGCTCTGGATCATGACCGGCGGTGGCCCCGGCATCATGGAGGCGGCCAATCGTGGCGCCTGCGAGGTCCAGGCCGAATCCATCGGACTCAACATCCGCCTTCCCCATGAACAGTATCCCAACCCCTATATCAGCCCGAACCTCTGCTTCCGCTTTCACTATTTTGCGATCCGTAAGCTGCACTTTCTGCTGCGGGCGAAGGCACTGGTGGCGTTCCCCGGCGGGTATGGAACGTTGGACGAACTTTTTGAAACGCTGACTCTGATCCAGACGCGGGTGATGGCGCCCGTCCCGGTCATCCTGGTCGGGGAATCATACTGGAGCCGCGCCGTCGATTTCGATTTCCTGGTCGAGGAAGGCGTGATCGATCCGGAGGATCGGGAACTCTTCTGGTATGCCGAATCTGCTGCCGAGATCTGGTCGGGAATCCAGGCCTGGCACGAGGCGAACGGAACCCCCCTGTTCCCCCCTGACTAGTGGCGGCGGGCGGGTGCGGCCCCCGGCCCGGCCGACACGGGTTTGAGATTGCGCTCCCAGAACCGGTTCATGGTCCGGAACAGTTCGAGCCGGGTGTGGGTCCCGGCCAGTACATGCGTATTGTTCGGGAACACGAGCAGATGGTAGGGCCGATCTGCCCTGACCAGGGCTTCGATGAACTGGAGTGTGTTTTGCCAGTGCACGTTGTCGTCACCGGTCCCGGCCACGATCAGCAGTTTGGCGCGCAGCCGGGAAGCCTGCGCAACGGTTGAGCTTTGCCGGTAGCCATCCGGGTTGGTTTGTGGGGTTCCCATGTAACGCTCGGTATAAATTGAGTCATAGTCCTGCCAGCGGGTTACGGGGGCCACGGCGATTCCTGCATGCCAGACGTTCGGTGCGTGCGTCAGCTCGTAAAGGGTCATGTAACCGCCATAACTCCAACCCCAGATTCCAATCCGGTCCGGATCCACCCCGGCCTGGCGGCGCAGCCAGCGGACGGCCGCCTCCTGGTCGGCGAGTTCAAGATGACCCAGACGATCCTTGATCGCACCCTGGGCGATGTGACTGAAGGTACTGGCGGCGCGGTTATCCGCTGCAAAAACGATGAACCCCTCGCAGGCGAGGCGGTCGTCATAGACGATCCAGGGATTCCAGCCTTGGCTGACCAGAGCGGGTACGTCGGGGCCTCCGTACTGGTACATGATGACTGGAGAGCGGTTTGCGGGGTTGAAGCCGGGCGGGTAGAGGATTTCCGCATTAATGGAGATCGCGGGATCGGCGGATGGAATCTTGAGGAAACGGGGAGGGGTCAGATGAAGGCTTGGCGGGACATGGCTCCGGGCAAGAATCCAACGAGTCCGGCCGGTCACGGAACGCACGACATAGAGGGGAGGGGTCTTCATTGAGGAAGAGGTGACCAGCACATAGCGGGTTTTTGGGGAAAAGATCGCGCTTTCCGTCCCCTTTGTCCTGAAACGGACCCGGTGGTCGGTGCCGTCGAAGGAAACGGATTCGATGCGTTCGGTACGGGGGCCGGTTCCCGGAGAGACTAAGTAGTAAACCTCGTGCCGCCTTTTGGAGACCGCGAGGAGACGGGTGACGTTTTGCGGGCCGGGAGTGAGATGGGCCACTTCGCGCCCGTCCCGGTCGAAGCGGTAGAGGTGGTGCCAGCCGCTTTGGTCGGTGCCGAAGATGAATCCTCCGTGAGGCAGGAAAACAAGGTCGTTGTGGACATTGATCCATTCGGGATCATGGAGTCGGAGAAGAACTTTGAGCCGGCCGTTCGCCGGGTTGATCCGGATGAGTGAAAGCCGCGTTTGTGGCCGGTTGAGTACTTCGGCATAGAGGGCGTGGCCATGTGCATACCAGCCGAAGCGGGCCAGGTATCCGGTTCTGAGGCCGGGCAGGCGGAACCATCGGGTGCGCCCGGTCCGAATATCGTAGACGCCGAGCCGGGCCCGCGGATTGCGGGCGCCTGGTTCCGGGTAACGTTGCCAGTAGAGAGTCGGACGCTGTTTGAGGTAGTTGACCAGCGGGAAACGCAACACGCCCCGTTCGTCGAAGCGGATGAACGCCAGTTTCCGGCCTTGGGGTGACCAGGCATAACCTGACCTCAGGCCGAGTTCTTCCCGGTAGGTCCAGTCCAAGGCTCCGACGCGGAACCCCCTGCGGGGGGGCTGGATCGTCCGGGGTCGGTGGATTTTCCCCGCGAGATCGACCAGCCGGATCCCGCGGTTCTGAACGTAACTCAGCCAGTGGTCGTGGGGAGACAGCGCATACTGGGTGACCCAGCCGTTCGTCCGGACCAGGGTGTGGAGTTTCCGGGTCCTGAGGTCGAGTTCCTCGATGCCCCGGCCGTTGATCAGCAACAGGTGACGACCGTGCGGTGACCATCGGTAGTTGACGCGACCGTAGCGCGAACTCCATTCCTTGAGGCGCTCGTTCGGAATCGAGGCATCTGAACGCAGTGCCCGGCCGAGAAGCGCAGGGCCCGCCTGGAAAATGACCTGGCCGGTCCGTGCATTGACCACCCGGAGCCGCTCGTACCCCCGCCTCCGGGCATGTCTCAGGTAAGCCAGCGCCCCGCCATTCGGGCTCCAGGAAAAGCTGTGGGGCTGGTATCCGCCCAGCGGGGGCCGGCCAGTGAAGAGCCGGAGCGGGAACCGGGCTCGACAGGATGGAGTGGCACCGAACACCGGGTGCGGCAGGAAGGTGCCGCAGGCGAGCAGGCAGACTGCCACGATCCCGGCCGGAAGACGGCGGTCGCATCCCCAAGCGGCACATCGATTCCCCATGGCAGCCCTCCGGTGATGCGGCAGATGACCCGTCTAGATTACCGGTTTTGGGACCCGAATACACGAACCGGAGGAGGGCCGGCCGTTCTCCTTATAATATAAGGGTCCTTGAACCGTCCGATCCAGAACAGTTCAACAACCCCCCAAGGATTGCTGCCATGAATTACCAGCCTCCGCTTGAGGACTATCGGCTCCTGCTGACGACGATCTGTTCTTTGGACCGTCTTTTTGCGCTGCCTGATTTTCATGAACTCGATTTTCCCGTGACGGATGCCGTCCTCGAGGAGGGTAGCCGTTTTGCCCGTGAAGTTCTGGCACCGCTCAATCCCGTTGGGGACCGCGAACCAGCCCGAATGACCGCGGAAGGTGTCAGCTTGTCACCTCGCTTTCGCGAAGCCTACCAAGGCTTCGTCGCGGGAGGTTGGAATGCGGTTTCGGCGGATCCCCGTTATGGTGGACAGGGGCTGCCGGAAGTCGTGGCCGCCGCGTTGAGCGAGATGTGGCAAGGCGCGAATCTTTCTTTCGCTCTTTGTCCGCTACTGACCCAGGGGGCAATCGAGACCCTGCTTCTGTGTGGCAGCGAGGAGCAGAAAAGCCGGTATCTCCCCCGGATGGTGAGCGGCGAATGGAGTGGCACCATGAACCTCACCGAACCCCAGGCGGGTTCCGACCTCGGGCGCATTGAAAGCCTGGCAACTCCGGAAGGCCCCCATTTCCGGCTGCAGGGACAGAAAATCTTCATCACCTACGGCGAACACGACCTGACCTCGAACATCGTCCACATGGTTTTGGCCCGGACTCCGGGCGCACCAGCCGGGACCCGTGGGCTGACCCTGTTTGTCGTCCCCCGGTTTGGGGTCCCCCCGGACCCGCCCGGCACGAAGAATGAGGTCCGGGCATTGTCCATCGAACGCAAGCTGGGGATCCATGCCTCCCCCACCTGCGTCATGCAGTATGGGGGCGGGAAGGGGGCGAGGGCGGAGCAGATCGGGGAGTTGCATCGAGGCATCGAGCACATGTTCATCATGATGAACCGGGCCCGTCTCGCCGTGGGCCAGCAGGGGGTGGGGATATCCGAGTGTGCCTATCAGGCAGCGTTGGATTTTGCCCGGACGCGCCTGCAGGGCCGGGACCTCGTGACCGGCGACGACCCGGTGCCCATCCTCTCTCATCCGGACGTCAGGCGCATGCTGCTCACCATGGCAGGGCTCACCGAGGCCGCCCGTGCCCTTTCCTTTTGGGCTTTCTATTCGCTCGATTTCTCTCGCCACGCGGCCGATCCCGAGGTCCGGGACGAACACGATCGGCTGATGGCTTTTTTAACGCCGGTCGTCAAGGGTTTCGCCACGGAAAGTGCCCAGGAGGTGACTTCCCTCGCCATCCAGGTTCATGGTGGCATGGGTTACGTCGAGGAAACAGGCGTCGCACAACTGTACCGGGATGCCCGGATTCTGACCATCTACGAGGGCACGTCGGGCATCCAGGCGATGGATTTTGTCGGGCGGAAAATCCTCAAGGACCGTGGCCAGACCTTTGCCGCCCTGGATCGCCGGATCCGGCAGTCCTTGGCCGGAGAACGGTTCGCCACGTGGGGGGCGCTCACTCAACCGCTGATGGACCGGCTCGAGCGGTTGCGGGATTGCGTGGAACGCGTACTCCGGAACACCGCCTCAGATCCCTACTTGGCGGGCGCAGCCGCCTATCCCCTCCTGATGATGACGGGAACGGTTCTGGGAGGTTGGCTCCTTCTCGAAACGTGCGCGGCGCGGCCCGCCGGGCCCCACGCCTCCATCGATGTCCGCTGGCAAAAGCACAAGAGGGGGGTCGCTGGGTTCTACATTTCCAGTATTCTTCCCCGTGCCGATGCCTACGCCGCGGCTATTCAGGCTCCGGATAAAAATATCATGACAATGGAGTCCTCCGAGTTCTAGGAGTGGTGGGGAGATTCCGGTCGGGCCGAAAGAGGGCGCTCTTGAGTCGAATCAAACCGGATAGGGAGACTCGGCTATAATTGAGTGGCAACCGGGACAACGGGACCCACCCCAATGGCCTTTCCGAACGTGCAGACGAGCCGGTCTTGAATGGAGACGGGGGGCGGTCAGGGTTTGGAAGTGCGCGCTGTCGAACTCCGCCGGGGCCGTCGTCTGCTGGCCCGGTCGCTCAGTTTTGGCGTGCGACCGGGAGACTATCTGGAACTCACCGGGCCCAACGGATCCGGGAAAAGCACGCTGTTGCGGCTGATTGCGGGGTTGGGCCGCATGGAGATCGGAGAACTCTTCTGGAACGGCACCGCCTTCAATCCCCAGAAGGAGGTTGCGCATCATGCGCGTACGCTGTACCTGGGCCATGCCGACGGCCTCAAGGGCCTGCTCAGCATCGGCGAGAACCTGCGTCTTTTCGGCGCACTCCGCGGATGTCGCGACCCGGGAAAGGAGGTCGAGGAGGGGATCGGTTTCTACGGCCTCGGGCACCTGAGGCAGGTCGCCTGTGAACGCCTTTCACAAGGACAGCGACGGCGGGCGGCTCTGGCGCGGCTGCGTGCTTTTCCGGCCTCTCTCTGGCTCCTCGATGAACCGACAACCGCTCTCGACCGGGACGGGGTGGAGCGCTTTTTCAGGCATTTCCGGCTTCACTTGGAGCAAGGGGGCATGGCGCTGGTCGCGACCCACCAAAGCCTCGCCCGCTGGATGGCTCCTGCAGGTGAAGTCATGCTGGGACGACCCCGTTGAATCCCTGGCTTTTCTTTTTCCGGACCGAACTCGGGGTCTCCTGGCGAGAACGTCGCCGGGTGATGCTCCCCCTGGTTTTTTTCGCGATCGTGGCTTTCCTGTTTCCCCTGACGATGAATCCCAAGGCCGGTCTCTTGGCCCGGATGGCCCCGGGGATCATCTGGGTCGATGCCATGCTGGCGATCTTTCTCGGACTCGAGTCGCTGTTTCGGCACGATCATGAGGAGGGCATTCTCGAACAATGGGTCCTCAGCCCGACTTCGCTGGAACTCCGGGTGCTTTTCAAGGTCGCATCCTTCTGGACGGTCACTTCCTTGCCCCTTCTGCTGATGAGTCCCCTCCTCGTGCTTTGGCTCTCGTTCCCCGTCCAAGAGCTCGGGATTTTGCTCGTCGGTCTTTTCCTCGGGACGGTCACCCTCTGTTTCCTGGGTGCGCTCGGGGCGGCCTTGACTTTGACTCTGCGCCAGTCCAGCATGCTGATCGCCGTCCTGTTCCTGCCGATCGCCACCCCGATTCTGATTTTCGGCGCCCATAGTGCGATTTTGGCGGCCCGTGATCTGGATCCGCGCCCGGCCCTTTATCTTTTGGCCACACTCTTCTTCCTGACCGTGGGGATCGTGCCCAAGGCCATTTCCGCCGCACTTCGCATCAGTTACGAGACCTGACCCGCCATGACGCTCAAAACCTTCTTGCACCGTCTGGGGTCACCCCCGTATTTTTACCAGATTTCCAAGCCCTGGGGTCGTGCGTTCGCCTGGATCGGCTTGGGCCTGATCCTGGTCGGGCTCTACGGCGGCCTGTGGCTGGCTCCGCCGGACTACCAGCAGGGGAACGGCTTTCGTATCATGTACGTGCATGTTCCGAGCGCCTGGATGTCCCTTTTCGTCTTCATGGTGATTGCCGTTGCGAGCTTCATCGGGCTGGTCTGGCGCATGCGCTTGGCCGATGCAGTGGCGGCCGCGTCCGCGCCGCTGGGGGCCGCCTTTACGGCCGTTGCACTGGTCACGGGCTCCCTCTGGGGAAAGCCGATGTGGGGAACCTACTGGGTCTGGGATGCCCGGCTCACCTCGGAACTCATCCTGTTCTTCCTCTATCTCGGGATCATAACGCTGAACCGCTCCTTCGAGGACCAGAAAACCGGCGACAAGGCGGCCGCCATCCTGGCCCTGATCGGGGCCATCGACGTGCCGATCGTGCATTACTCCGTCGATTGGTGGCAAACCCTGCACCAGGGGTCCAGTTTCAAGGGCCTCACGTCCGAAATTGCCCCCTCCATGCTGTGGCCGCTCCTGGTCATGATGGCCGGTTTCATGTTTTATTACGCTTGGCTCGTCCTGTGGCGCACCCGCTCCGAGATCCTCCTGCGGGAGATGGACCGCGAGTGGGCCCAACGGGTGGTCGAGCCATGACGTCCTGGCACGAGTTCGTGACGATGGGCCGGTTCGGCCTTTTCGTCTGGCCGGCGTTCGGGTTTGGCCTGATCGTTATGCTGCTCAACATCTACTGGGCCCGGCTCCGTGAAAAAACCGCCCGGCGGGAAGTTCGCCAAGCCAGGCAGGCCGAGGAGGAATCCCCGCAATGACCCGCAGACACCAGCGCCTCGTCATGGTCCTTCTCATGCTGGCGTGCATTTCGGCAGCCGTGGGTTTTGCTCTGCGCGCATTCAACGGCGATTTGCTGTACTACATCACGCCGACCCAGCTGGCCGAAGGAAAGGCACCCGCCCACGGCGCCTTCCGCCTGGGCGGAATTGTCGCCCGCGGCAGTGTCCATCGTCGGAATGGAAGCATGACGGTCCATTTTGTCCTGACCGACTACCACCATTCGGTTCCTGTCGTCTATACGGGCATCCTGCCGGACCTATTCCGTGTGGGGCAGGGGATCGTGGTCAAGGGGCGTCTGACCCATGGCGTCTTTCTGGCCAGCCAGGTTCTGGCCAAGCATGGGGCCAAGTACATGCCGCCCGGCATCCACCAGCCCCGAGCACGCCCCGCACACCTCAAAATGCTCGCGCTGCGACGCTCCTTGCGGGAAGCCCCCGGCCTATGATTGCCGAAATCGGTCTTTACGCTCTGGTCCTGGCCTTTCTCATGGCGGCGGCTCAGACCTTTTTCGGCCTGGCCGGGGCGGGCACCCAGCGTCTTCGCTGGATGGCCGTGACCCGTCCCGCTGCCTTCGGCCAGCTGTTTTTCATGGCGCTCTCCTATGGTTGCCTCACGGAGCTGTTCGTCACGAGCAACTACTCGGTCCGTTACGTGGCGAAATATTCCAACGCGCTGATGCCGCTTTTCTACCGCGTTGCCGGAGTCTGGGGTGCCCACGAAGGCTCCATGATGCTCTGGATGCTGGTACTGGCCGTCTGGACCGCTTTGGTCGCCGTCTTCAGCCGGAAGCTGCCGGTGGTTTTTGCCAACCGTGTCCTGGGCGTGCTGGGCGCCATTGCCTGCGGGTTCTTCCTGTTCACCCTGATCACCTCCAATCCGTTTGTCCGCCTGCTGCCGCCGGCACTGCATGGCGGAACCCTGAATCCGATTCTCGAGGACCCCCTCCTGGTCATCCATCCGCCAATGCTCTACATGGGCTACGTCGGGCTGTCGGTTGCCTTTTCCTTTGCGGTCGCGGCACTCATCGGGGGCCGAATGGACGCAGCCTGGGCGCGCTGGACTCGTCCCTGGACGCTGGCCGCCTGGATTTTTCTCACCGTCGGCATCGTGCTGGGCAGTTTCTGGTCCTATTACGAACTGGGATGGGGCGGATGGTGGTTCTGGGATCCGGTCGAAAACGCCTCGTTCATGCCGTGGCTCATCGCCACCGCCCTGATCCACTCCCTCGCGGTGACCGAGAAACGGGGTGCCTTCAAGAGCTGGACGGCCCTTCTGGCGATTGCCGGATTTTCACTGAGCCTGCTCGGAACCTTCCTCGTCCGGTCCGGTGTCCTGATTTCCATCCACGCCTTTGCCATGGATCCCCGACGCGGGATGTTCATCCTGGTGCTGCTCGGCATCATGTCGGCTTTGGCGCTTGCGGTCTACATCTGGCGCGCCCCGCTGCTCTGGGAGACCGGTGGGGGGTTCCGGTTTTTTTCGCGCGAAACGTTCATCCTGTTGAACAACATCCTGCTCGTGGCCGGAGCGGGTGCCGTGTTCATCGGCACCATCTATCCCCTGTTCATCGAAGTCTTTGGGCTGGGCCGGCTTTCGGTGGGCCCTCCCTACTTCGATCATGTGTTTATCCCGATCATGTTCCCTCTGTTCCTCCTGATGGGAATTGGGCCCTACGTGAGCTGGAAAAGCGGTTCGCTGAAGGCGCTGCGCCGGCGCCTGTGGATTCCTTTCCTCCTGTGGCTGCTGGCCAGCTGTGTCCTTCTGTTTGTGGCGCTGGATTCACGATGGCCGCTCATGACGTGGCTCGGTGCGTTTTTCGGATCCTGGGTGTTTCTGACCGCCTTTACCGAACCGGTGAGACGACTGTGGCTGCGTTTTCGGGGAGAGCCGGTCCGTCTTCCCAGTGGGGTGTTGGGGATGAGCCTGGCCCACTTTGGAGTCGGTGTCGTCATTTTGGGCATTACGATGAGCACGACTTTGGGAGTCTGGCGCGACATGCCCATGCGGGCGGGGCAGTCGTACCGGATGGCGGGTTTCCGGTACCGGTTTGATGCCATCCGTCCGGCTCACGGACGCAACTGGACCGGCGTGCGGGCCACCTTTTCCATCTTCCACCAGGGCCGGCGGTTTGCCGTGGTGCACCCGGAGAAACGGCATTTCTTCCCGGATGGAGGGACCACGACCAACGCCGCCATCGTCGGGGGGCCGGTCCACGATCTTTTCGTTTCGCTGGGCAACCCCTTGGGCAAGGGAAAATGGAGCCTCAGGTTCCGCTATGAGCCGATGGTCATTTTTGTCTGGCTGGGTGGGCTCCTCATGGCGCTGGGCGGTCTTGTGGCCATGTTGGACCGCCGCTACCGGATTGCCCTGGAGGTCCGGCCGTTCCTGCCGATTGATGAAGCCAGCCAGTCCCCGGACGATGAGGAGGCTCTCTGAACGATGAAAAGGGCCCGCTACGCGATTCTGGGCATCCCTTTCGTCATCCTGGCCGGTCTGGTCGTGACCTTCTGGGCGGGTCTTTTGCATCACCCTTCGATCATTCCCTCTCCCCTGATCGGAAAACCCGCGCCGGCATTGATCCTGCCCCGCCTGGCTCACCCTGACCAGCAGGTGACCCGCGCGGTTTTCCGCAATCACGTCACCCTGCTCAATGTCTGGGCGAGCTGGTGCGTTTCTTGCCAGTACGAATATCCGACCCTGCTCTGGCTCCAGCGCCACGGCGTCCGGATCATCGGCGTGGATTACAAGGATCGCCACAAGCCTGCCCTGGACTACCTCAGGCAACACGGCGACCCCTATGTCGAGGTGGCCTATGATCGGAAGGGACTCGCCACGATCAACTGGGGGGTCTACGGCGTGCCAGAAACCTTTGTGCTGGGACCCCGGGGCCGCATCCGCTACAAGTATGTGGGCCCGATCCCCCTCTCCGTTGCCCGCCGGACCATTCTTCCTCTGGTGCAGCACCTGCGGATTTCAGAACCGGTGTCATGATCAGGGCCCGGACCCTCATGCTCATTCTCTTGCTCTTACCGGCGGTTCTGGCCGACGTCAAGGTTGCCAAAGCCATCGAGAACCATCCCCCTCTGGCCAATCCCGTGCTGGAACGGCGCTATCAGCATCTCACCGAGGAAATCCGCTGCCTCGTCTGCCAGGATCAGAATATCGCCAATTCGCCGGCCCCCCTCGCGGCCAACCTGCGGTATGAAGTGCGTCGCCTGCTTTTCACCGGGGCCAGCAATTCAGCGATCAAACGCTACCTGACCCGGCGCTACGGGGACTTCGTCCTCTACAAGCCCCCCGTGCAGCCGGATACCTGGCTGCTCTGGTTCGGCCCCTTTGCGCTGCTCCTCACCGGCATGATCACGGTCGGGTTTCTGGTGCGCAGGAAAAGCAGGCTCTACGAGCGCGAACACGGGGAGGGGCGGGTCCCATGATGTTTCTGGTGTGGGCGGTCCTCATGACCGCGGTTGCGGCCGGCATCGTGGCCTGGCCGCTCCGTCGGGCACGGCGGGTATCGGGAACGGCGGATGCGGATTTCAAGCGGTCACTCCGGAAGCAAACGCTGCACGAACTGGCCGATGAGGTGACCGGCGGGGATCTCGATGCGGCCGAGCTGGAGCTGGCTCGGCAGGACGCCGTCCGGAACATCGATTCCGGGGGGGGCGGCCCCCACCCGGAATCCACCCGGCCCTTCCGGACGGCCCGCACTCGGGTTTGGCCGTTTCTTCTCCTGTTTCTCGTCGCCGCTCCCTTGCTGTTTTTGGCCTGGGGAAACTGGAGGAGCGCGGTTTTGGGGGTGCGTTCGGCCAGCCGCACCGAGCTTGATCGGGCCATCAACCGTTTTGCTGCCCATCTGAAGCGACACCCGGCGGATCTTGCCGGCTGGGAACTCTACGCCCGAGCCCAGATCATGACGGGGCACTATGCCAAGGCGGCTCGGGCCTATGCCACGATCCTGAAACTGCCGGGAACCGCAGGCTCCCCCTCCGTTCTCGCGGATTATGGGGAATGCCTCGTCCTCCAGCATCCGGATCTCCTCAATGCCTCCGAAAACGCGATCTTCGACCGCGTCTTGAAACGTCGCCCCGACAATTCGAAAGCCCTGTGGTATGGAGGGCTTTTGGCGCTCGCGGTGGACCATGACCGGGATCTGGCCCTCCGCCGGTTCCGCCATCTGTTGGAGCTGGGCGGGCTCCCGCCTGCTTTTGCCCTTCTCGTGGAGGAACGAATTGTCGGACTGGGAGGACATCTTCCGGTCCTTTGGGTCCCCCACTCCCTCGGATTCCGGATCAGCCGGGCACCCGGCCTGGCCCGGAAGATCCGGGGCGGCACCCTGTTTGTTCTCGTCCGGATCGACAACCCGCACAGTCCCCCGCTCTGGGTGCGGCAGGTTCCTCTGCATCACCTGCCGGAAACCGTCCGGCTCAACCCATCCGATGCCATGCGGGGGAAGGTGCGCTTTGGATCGGGGTTGCGCTACCGCCTCGAAGTCCGCTGGTCGCCCCTGAGCGGTGCGGGGGCACTTCGCGGGGTCCGCTATACCGTTTCCCGAACCGTCACCGGAAAAGCCCTCAAGGGCCGGCCGGTCTTTGCTCTGCGGTTCAGGGTGCCGCAGCTCCGGGCACGGACCGCCCCGGCGGCCCGCTGAGACCGGTTCGTTCATGGAATACCAGGATTACTACCAGATTCTCGGAGTCAAGCGGGGGGCCTCGACCGATGAGGTCAAACGAGCCTACCGGAAACTGGCGAGAAAATATCACCCGGATGTTTCGAAAGAACCCGGTGCCGAGGAGCGCTTCAAGAGCATCTCCATGGCCTACGAGGTGCTCGGGAATCCGGAGAAAAGGAAAGCCTATGACCAGCTTGGCAGCTATCAGCCGGGACAGAATTTCAAGCCACCTCCCGACTGGGAACAGCGCTACGGGGTGGCTGGGGATTTCAGCGGCATGTCGTTTTCCGAGCTGTTCGAGCAGATTTTTTCGGGTTTGGGCTCCACCCAGAGGGGGTCCGGTTTCCCGCCGGACGACCCGACCCGCAGGGGAGGCGTCCCGGCGTTCCAGGCCGAGGTGGAGATCAGCCTGGAGGAAGCCTCGGCCGGTGCCGAGAGGATTTTCGAAATCGATGGCCGGAAGATCAGGATCAGGATTCCCAAGGGAGCCCAGGATGGCCAGAAACTGCGGGTTCCCGTCCGGGCCCGCCGGGGGTGGGGCCGGACGGGAGGCGGCGACCTCCAGATCACCGTCCGCCTGTTGCCCCATCCCCTGTTCCGGCCGGTGGGCGACCATCTCGAGATGGATCTTCCGCTCACGCCAGCCGAAGCGGTTTTGGGCACGGAAGTCGAGATCCCGACCTTTGCGGGACGCGTCCGCCTGAGGGTCCCGCCCGCGACCAGTTCCGGACGCAGTTTCCGGCTCGAAAAGAAAGGCATGATGAAACCGACGGGGACCCTGGGCGACCTCTGGGTGCGGGCCAAAATCGTGGTTGAAAAACCGCATTCCGACCGGGAACGGAAACTGTACGAAGAACTCCTGAGGATCCAGTCCGCCAAAGCTAGATAGAGTCTCGCATGTAGAGGCTATTTGCTTGATAAAACAGTAGAATCTTTTTTTCGTTTACCAAAGTCCATCGATGATGTCAAACATCATGATATCGATATAACTTATTAAAAGTAATAGTGATCTTATTTGAAGAAACCAAAATTGCGTTCGTGTACTTTCTGGACTACAGTCAGACGGCTTGGAGTCCGATTCCGGTCGGTCTTTGGGCGCGACACCTAACTGGAGGATAAATTTGATGAACAGCAGAAACTCCGTAATTTCGTCGATTGGTTTTTTTGTGATTGGGCTCACGCTTTGGACCACAGCCCTGCGGTCGGTGGGCTGGACGAGTACCGATTTTGACATGGTCTTCGGCGGACTCATTTTGGCCGCCGGAATCGTGCTTCTGGTGCTCGCCATTCTCAGTCTGCAGAGCGGGGAACATGCGTTTGACGGATTGGTCTTTTTTGCCTTCGCCGTTCTGGCCCTGGTTTTTTCACTGCCGAACTATTCCCATGAGACGGACTCGATGATGAATGCGCCGGTCCTGGTCGGCTGGTTTTACCTCCTGTGGGCCCTCTTCTGGTTTTACCTCTGGATCGGTACCTTGAAGAGCCACCCCTTGATGCACATGCTGTTTCTCCTTCTGGGCTGGCTGTCCATGTTCGCGATCGCCATCTTCGAGTACTCGGGCGCCCGGGGATTTCTCACCCTGGGGGGGTATCTCCAGTTGATCTGGGCGCTCATCGCGCTCTACCTCTCGGCGGGATCGGCTCTCCACGCCCTCTGCGGCAAGGGCTGTCTTCCCATGGGAGCCAAGAAAGCCTCGGGATAGGATCCACTGTCCGCCCGGAGCCGCCACCCTCTGGCGGCTCCGGATCCTGGTTTAGCGGAAGCGGAAGTAGAGACCCACGAGCTCATTAAAACCCGCGGACTGATCGACGAGCGGGCTGTGACGGATGGCCGGTCCGTACCATTCGTACTCGATGGCATCCACCAGAGTCCAATGGGAGCCGAGCTCGAGTCCACCCGCTATGCCCACGAGTTCGTTCACGGTCGATCCGGGAGCGTAGTAGGGGTTGCGCGCACTCGCTTCACTGCGGGGGATGCCGAAATAGTAGCTGATCAGGTTACCGCTCTCCCATTCGATGCCCGCTTTCGGAACGACGAAGAAGCGGATGGCGGGCAGCGCCGGCAAATGCCCGGTCAGGCGGGTAAACAGCGTGGCCCGGATCTTCTGCCCGTGGTTGCGGGCCAAAAGATCGGTGAGCACCGTGGTCCGGACCCCGAAATCCGGCTGACGATAGACGAGGTCCACCCCTCCCATGGCCGAGGCCAGCCGCGGGGACAATCCATAAAACTGGGGGCTCGCGTAGCCGTCATAGTGCAGGAATTCCGGTTCGGCCACGAGGTCGACCGCCCAGCCCCGTCCCGGGTGCCAGAGGTTCCATCCGATCGTGAGACCGTGCAGGTAGAATCCGTCCTTTGTGGTGACGTTGAAGAGCGGGACGAAACGGCTCCATTTCGGTGCCCCCTTGTAGGGCATCGAAAGACTCAGGAAACCGAGGCCGAGTGACCAGCCCGATTCGTCGAGATTGAGGTTCGTGACCGGTGCGCTCGCCCATGCCGGAGACAGGCACCCGATGGAAAACAGGAGGATCAGGCAGGCCCATTCCGTGCGATGGAGTCGTGTCTTGCGCTTCATGGCACCTCCTCAAAAGCTCTCGTGGAGGCCGACCATAAAGCCTCCCGGCAGCAACCCGAGAACGAAAGGCTCTTTTTCCTCGTGTGCATAGATGCCCCACGCGGTGCCGATGGCCCAGCCGGCGATCACGTCCGTCTGCCAGTGGCCACGCGCCCGCATCCGGCCCAGGGCATCATACAAAGGCAGGACTTCAAGGCCCCAGACCCAGGGATTTTGACGATAGTATTCGGCGATGAAGGGGGTGACAAAGCTGGCCTGAAAGGCCACCTCTCCGCTCGGGAAACTTTGGCAGCAGTTGCCCTGGAAAAAGTCATGGGGGTTCGATGACTGAAAGGGCCGGGCCCGGCTGAAGGCGTATTTGAGGGCGGTTGTCGTGATGGCGGTGAACAGGGAGGAGTCGAGGGCCTGCCAGAAGGTGCGGCCCAGCCGGCTCCGCCCGCCCAGCCAGAGCGCACCCGCCCCCTCAATCGCCATCACTCCATGCTCGAGGTCAAGCTGGTAGGAGCGCTGCCAGATGCCTTGAGCATCGTTGGGCGGGTAGCGGTGATCCAGGAAGGAGCTGGCCGACAGGGCAAACAGTGGAGACAGCGCAATCGTCCATTCCACGAGATGGGTCGCGCTTTTTCTCGAATGGACCCAGAGGAAGGAGGGTTTCCGGGGAGGATCGGATTTGCGGCCGGACCAGTTGGCTGCCTGCCCCCACGGTTGCCGCGGATAACTCGGGATCCCCGCATCGCGGGCCATCCCGAGCGAACTGACCAGCAGCGGTTTCCATTCCGGAAAATGCCCGCGCAGGGGAAACCAGAGTCGCGTGAGGGCCGCGCGCTCCGACCTCACGACCCCTCCGCCGGACTGGCCTGGCAGACGGGCACCGAATCCCTGGCCCCGGGCCGTGATGATCCACAAGGGGGCGATCAGGAGCAGCACGGTCCACCCGGTCCAGGATCTAGGCTTCATGGTCGGTCCTCCAGTCAAGGTGCTCGTCCCTGAGCGCGCCGCAGGGTGAAGTAGGATCTGGCAGCCGTGATCGATATTATCAGTACTTTAAGGGTCCTGGATCCCGGGTCGAGGACCCTCCCACCGGTTTTTTACGGTTTTTTTACGGAAGACGCCCCCCCGTCCCCTGGGCCGGGCGGAGGGAGAGGGGACCGGTCTGGCCTCTCCATCACGAAGACCTTGCCGGTGTGGCCCCGGCTCGCAGGACCCAGGAGATAAAGATAGCCTCCGCTCACGTCTTCCGGCTGGGGCCAGGCGGAGGGCGGGAGTCCCGGGAAGAGCATGGCCGTAAACTCACTCGCAATCCAGCCCGGATCAACGGCGTTGAAACGCAGGTTGGGACGGAATTCCATTTCATCAGCCAGGATGCGCATCAGGTTTTCGATCCCGGCGGCCATGACGCCATGCGCCGCGGCGTAGGCCCGTGGGAGCCGGGCCCATTCCGACGTCGTGAACACGACGGAGGCGTCGTCCGAGTCGACCAAAAGCGGCAGGCAGGCCCGGGTCAGCACAAACGGGGCCTGGAGGTTGATCTGCAGGACCTCGAGCCAGGCCTCAGGCGGATGGGTTTGTAGGGGGCCGTGATAACCCAGGATCCCGGCATTGTGGAGCAGGCCATCCAAGTGCCCGCACTGGGTTTCGAGCGCGAGTGCCAGATCCTCAAAATCCGCGACCGTCGCCCCCCGGAAATCGATGGCCTGGAGGAGGGGAGGGCGAGCTCCCGCCCGCACGATCTCGTCATGCAGCACCGACAATTCCTGCGGATCGGGACCGAGAAGAACCAGCCACGCACCCTCTCGGGCCAGTGCCCGGGCGACGGCCGCCCCGATTCCGTGCCCAGCACCGGTGATGACGATCCTGCGGTCGCGGAAGTGTCCCGAAGGCGGCTTGTAGGCTGCCGCGAGCGGGAGGGTGTTCGGGTTTTCGGTCTTAGTCACGCGCGGCTTTCCATGCGGTCCATAGTTTAGCAGCAATCCCCGGCCGGGTCCGCCGGTGGCGGGTTGCCGGTCCCTGCAGGGCCAGATCCGCAACATCCAGATGGAGTCGGGTGAGCGCGAAAGTCACGCGGAGCGGCAAAGCCGACGGGGCGGAGCGGACCGCAGCCAATCCGGCCGCTCCGGTGGCCAGAGCGAGACGCGCCCGGCGGATGAGAGTCTCCGTGTCCGGCTGCGCGCCCGAAAGTCCCGAGGTCGCCATCCAGTCCGCGAGAGCCGTTGCCGTGAAAGTCTCGCCGGGAATTTCCGGACCGGAGCCCAAAAGGCTGGCCTCGAGGAAGAACCCGCGTGACTCCCCGAGAATCCGGAGGCCCGATTCCCTGAGGGAACCGGGGGGATTGAAAATGGCCCGGGTTGCGAAAAAGCCTTCGAGGGCCGTCTCCAATCGCGTCGGGGTCACGGTTTCGAGCAGATCCAGACCGGCCCAAAGCCGGGTGACGGGATGGGTCGGCGAACCCGCCGCCAGATGGCGGAGTTCGTCGGCCCACCAGGTGAAGCGCTGGGGCGCGATCTCCGGACTCCGCCCCGGGCGGGACAGGGTCTCCCATTCGGATTCCAGCGCGAAAATCGCGAGGAGGGGGTTCTTCCGGGCGGCTGGAGCCAGGTGCACGATCAGCGACGCGCGGCTGCCCCACGGTCGCACCCGCTCCCGGCAGTACATGAGGTCGTTTGGAAAGACAGCCAACGCTCGATCCAGTCAGGGTCCGCCACCCAGTATAGGAGGCCCGGTCCCCCCGGGTTGCCCGGCATTGGTTACAATCCGGTCGCAGACCGGAATCCCCATGATCCTTGCCTCGCTTTCAACCCTGATTTGGCTGCTCATGCTGTTGTGGCCGGCGCAGGCGTGGCGTATGAACGAGAGGTTGACCGCCGATCCGGGGAAAACGTCGGACGATGCCATGACGGTCCTGATTCCCGCGCGCAACGAGGCCGATACGCTGCCGACGACCCTGGATGCCCTCTCCCGGCAGAAACTTCCTCTGGCGATCCGGGTGCTCGATGATGGTTCGACGGATGGAACCTGCGCGGTGGCCGCCGCCGTGCCCGGCTTGAGCCTGGTTGTGGAGAGGGTTCCCGAACCCCCTGCCGGATGGATGGGCAAGCTCTGGGCCCTCCAATGGGGTTTGCGCCGGGTCGAAACCGAATGGCTCCTCTTGCTGGATGCCGATATCGCCCTTGAGCCGGGCACGCTGCCGGTCCTCCTGAACAAGGCCCGTGCGGAAAATCTGGATTTTCTGTCGGTCATGGCCTCGCCCTACGGCCGGGGATTCTGGGACTGCTGGCTCATGCCGGTTTTCATCTATTTTTTCAAATGGGTCTACCCGTTCCGCCTGTCCAACTGTCCCCGCTCGGGAGTGGCCGCTGCCGCAGGGGGGTGCGTGCTCACCCGACGACAGGTCATCGAAGACATCGGGGGCTTCGACCCCTTCCGGGGTGCGGTCATCGACGACTGTACCCTGGCCCGTGCGGTCAAGAAACGGGGGTTTCGGACCTGGATTGGGGTGAGCCGTGATGTGCGCATGCAACGGGCGCATCGTTTCTCGCAGATCTGGCAGATGGTGGTGCGTACGGCCTATGCCCAGCTGGCCTACTCCCCACTCCTCCTGGGTGCCTGCACCCTGGCCTTGGCCGTGGTTTTTCTGGCCCCCCCCGTCCTGTTCTTGATTGCTCCGCCGCCGGCCTCGCTGGTGGCCGGTGTGGCCTGGTTGCTCATGATGACGAGCGAGATCCCGATTGCACGCTTTTACGGCCAGTGGCGCTTCGCCGGATTTTTTCTGCCCGTTGCCGCCCTGCTGTTTCTCGCCATGACCTGGCACTCGGCATTCCGCTATGGGTTGGGGATCCGGACCCGGTGGAAAGGACGCAGCTATTCGCGGCGCGATTTTCCGGGAGGCCCCCCCCGTTAGGAACCGGTCTGGCCCAGCCAGGCCGCGAGATCTGACGGAGACCGGAGCAGTCCATCCGCCTGCCAGCGCTCGGGGGGGTCGGCGGGAGACAGGTAGCCCCAGAGCGCAGCCAGCGAAACGACTCCGGCCGCTTGACCGGCCTGGATGTCTCGTCTTGCATCGCCCACGAAACAGGCCCGGTGGGGTGATGCCCCCGCCTGTGCGAGCGCCCGGAGGACCGGGGCCGGATCGGGCTTCGGCGGACTGGCCGAATCCCCGGAGATGACGACTGCGGGCGGATGGGGGAGGGGAAGCGCCGCAAGGAGCGGGGTGGTCAGGAAGGCGGGCTTGTTGGTCACGATGCCCCAGGGCCGCCCTTCCTTCCGCCAGCTCTCGAGAAGCGCTGAAACTCCGGGCATGAGGACCGTTTCCTCGACGAGATGGGCCGCGTAGCAATCCAGGAACTCGCCTCTCAGTGCCGCAAGGAGGCGGGTGTCTGAGAGGCTTCCCCAGCTCAGTTCCAGCATGGAGCGGATCCCCTGTGAAGCCACTTCCCGAGTTTGGTCTAGGGAGGGGGGGGGCCGGCCATGGGCCCGGGAGACCCGGCCCAAGGCGGCATAGAGATCCTTGAGCGTATCCGCGAGTGTGCCGTCTAGATCCAAGAGGACCAAATCAGGGGCCCTGGACAAGGTCAGGGGGACCTGAAGGCGAGCAGGTAGTTGACCGACAGGTTGCCTGACAGGATGGCTGTTTTGAGTCCGGGCAGATACCAGAGACCCCGCTGGTCGGTGAGCTCGAATCCGGCGTCACGCATCCATCCGACGATCTCTTCCGGTCGGATGAAACGCTCATAGCGGTGCAGGCCCTTCCGCGTCAGCCCCAACAGGTATTCGGCGACACCGATCGCGAGGACCCAACTGGCCAGCGTACGGTTGATCGTCGAACAGACCACCGCGCCGCCCGGCCGGACGAGACCGGCACAGTCGTTCACGATCGCCGCGGGATCCGCCACGTGTTCCAGCACCTCCATACAGGTCACGAGGTCAAAGCCCCCCGGGTCGGATTGGCGCAGTCGAGCGGCATCGGCCAGCCGGTAGTCGATGGTGAGTCCGGAGGCCAAGGCATGCGCTTGAGCGGTTTCGAGGGCCGCCTCTGACGTGTCGATGCCGACCACCCGGGCGCCGGCCCGGGCGAGTCCTTCCGCAAGAAGCCCCCCCCCGCACCCGATATCGGCGACCTTGAGCGCACGCAGCGGAATCCGCCGGTCGATGAAGCGCAGCCGGAGCGGGTTGATGTGGTGCAGGGTGGCGTAGGAACCGTCCGGGTCCCACCAGTCGGAGGCCCATCCGGAGTCCTCCGCAGGCGCCCCCGGGTCTTCGGCATCGGAAACCATCTCGAAATCTCGTTCGGGTTGGGTTCCATTATGCGCCGGACGGGAACCGGCGGCCATCCGGTCTCAGGCCGACCCCTCGGCCGTTTTGTCCTCCGCTCCGCTCCGCGACAGCCGTCCTTCCCAGCCGCGGGCCGCTCGGATGATGTCCGCCAGCCGGTCCGGCACGAGTCGGCCCCAGGCGACCTTCGGACGGCCAGCCACCCAGACATGCGACACCTGGCTGCGGGTTGCGGCGTAGACGATCTGCACGATGGGATCATGGCAGGGAGTCGTGGCGGGTCCAGAAAGGTCAATCGCGATGAAATCCGCACTTTTGCCGGTTTCGAGCGAACCGATTTCGGAATCCAGTCCGAGCACCCGGGCCCCTTCCAGGGTGGCCATCCGGATGAGGTCGCCTGCGGGAAGCGCCGTGGGATCGCCGCTGAATCCCTTGGCTACGAGTGCTGCCGTCTTCATCTCTCCCAAAAGATCCAGATCGTCGTTGCTGGCCGCTCCGTCGGTTCCCAAGGCGACCCGGATCCCCGCGCGTCGGAGCTCGGCGACCGGAGAGATCCCGCTGCCCAGCTTGAGGTTGGATTCCGGGCAATGGACGGCGGCGGCGCCGGTGGTGGCGAGACGCTCGATTTCTTGCGGGCTCACCGCCGTCAGATGGACCGCAATGAGACGCGCGTTGAGCAGACCCAACCGGTCCAGGTAGGCAATCGGGGACATTCCCTGGGTCCGCATCGACTCGGCAACTTCCGTTTGCGTCTCGTGGAGATGCATGTGCACCGGAAGGTCGAGTTCGCTGGCCAGGGTGGAGAGAAGTTTCAGGGTGGCCTCGTCAACGGAGTACACGGCATGCGGAGCGAGGGCGAACCGGATCTGGGGATCGTGTGCGTAGCGGTCGCGCAACTCAAGCCCACGGCGCAGGTAGTCGACGGGAGTTTCGGCCCACCGCGTGGGGAAGCCGATCACGGGGAGCCCGGCCACCAGGCGGATGCCCATGTCCTGCGCGGTTTCGATGGTCGCATCGGGGAAAAAATACATGTCATTGAAGCAGGTGGTTCCGGACAGGAGCATTTCCGCAATGGCCAGGCGGGAGCCTTCCATCACGAAGTCCCGGTCCATCCACCGTTTTTCGAGCGGCCAGATGAACTGCCGGAGCCAGCGGTCCAAGGGTTGATCGGTCCCGATGCCGCGCAGGAGGGCCATCGCCGCGTGGGTATGCGCGTTGACCAAACCGGGCAGGAGGGCATGGGTGGGCAGGTGTTGCCGCTCCGCGTCCGGGTAACGCTGGATGGCGAGCGCTTCGGGCAATAGGTCCTGAATCCGCCCGGCACGGACCACGAGGGCGTGGTTTTCGAACACGGCTCCCTCGGGGACAACGGGTATAATCCATCGTGCCGAAACGATCCGGTCTTTCGGGGCCATGACTCCCCCTGGCTCGACAACGGAGACCATTATGACGGATTTGAATCCCTCCCCTGGGCCGGGGACCGCATGAACCCGCCGGAAAACGCCGGTCAGCGGCCGCCTCTCGTGCCTCTCGTCTGGGAGGAGGGGCGGGTGCGCATTCTCGACCAGCGTCTCCTCCCCGGACGGGAACAGTACGTGGAAGCCCGGGATGCCGGAGCCGTGGCCGATGCCATCATCCAGATGCGGCTCCGGGGCGCTCCGCTCATCGGGGTCGCCGCGGCGTATGGGGTCGCCCTCGAAGCGCGGCGGTTGCTTGACGGGCATCGTTCGGCCGAGTTCTACGACCGGATGAAGCAGACGATCTCCCATTTGTTGGGCTGTCGTCCCACCGCGGTCAACCTGATGCGTGCGCTCGCGCCTCCCGCCCGGTGGCTCGAGGAGGGACGGGATCCGGGGGATTTTGCGGCCCGCTGCGAGGAATGGGCTCACGGTCTGGCCCGGATGGAAGCGGAAGCCTGCGATGCCATGGGTCGGCTGGGCGCGGACTGCCTGAAGGCTGCGGGCCGGATCCTCACCCACTGCAATACGGGCCGCCTGGCCACCGTCGGTACCGGGACCGCGCTCGCGGTGGTTCGCGAAGCCGTGCGCCGCGATCCGGCCTGCCGAGTGACCTGCACCGAGACCCGCCCCTGGCTCCAGGGGGCTCGGCTCACCGCCTACGAACTGTCCCGCGAGGGGATCCCCGTCGACCTGGTCACGGAATCGGCTGCCGGCGACCGCCTGCTTGATCATGCGATCGACTACTTCATCGTGGGAGCCGATCGCATGAGTCCGGACGGACGGGTGGTGAACAAGGTGGGGACCCACATGCTGGCTCAGCTGGCCCGCACCGGAGGGGCCCGGACCATGGTGGTCGCGCCCACCACGACCATCGACTGGGAGTGGGACCCCGCTCACCCCGCCATCCTCGAACGCCGCAGCGGCGAGGAACTCTGGGCGGCCACGGGGTGCCCGGAAATCCCGCCGGGAATCCAGGTCGACAACCCGGTTTTCGACCTCACTCCGCCCGACCTCATCGACTGGATCGTGACCGAGAAGGGGGTGATCGCACCCGCCGGCGGGGAGGGTTTTGACCCCCACCGCTTTGCCTCCGGCCTGGAAGGGGCCTGGAACCGGTCTCCGGTGGCCGGAGGGGGAAATCAGGTAAAATTTGCCCGAGCCGCTTCGAGCCCGCCCTCCAGGGACCTGCCTCCGCATGACCGATAACGTCAACGAAATCACCTCGATTACGCTCGAAGACGAGCTCAAGCGTTCCTATCTCGACTACGCCATGAGCGTGATCGTCGGACGGGCCCTGCCGGACATCCGGGACGGCCTGAAGCCGGTCCACCGCCGGGTTCTCTACGCCATGCAGGTTCTGGGCAACGACTGGAACAAGCCGTACAAGAAATCCGCCCGGGTGGTGGGGGATGTGATCGGCAAATACCACCCCCATGGGGATGCGGCCGTTTACGATACGATCGTTCGCATGGCCCAGCCCTTCGCGATGCGCTACGTGCTGGTGGACGGGCAGGGCAACTTCGGCTCGATCGATGGCGATGCGCCGGCGGCCATGCGTTATACCGAGATCCGCCTAGCCAAGCTGGCCCACGCGCTTCTCGCCGACCTTGAAAAAGCCACGGTCGATTTCCTGCCCAACTACGACGGGGCCGAGACCGAACCGACCGTCCTGCCCACCCGACTTCCCAACCTGCTGGTGAACGGCAGCAGCGGCATTGCGGTGGGGATGGCGACCACGATCCCGCCGCACAACCTCCGGGAAACCATCGACGCCGTTCTGGCCCTTCTGGGGCAACCGGATCTGGGCCTCGAGGAACTCCGGCGATACCTTCCGGGACCGGATTTTCCGACCGGCGGGGTGATCCTCGGCGATGAGGGGATCCGGCAGGCGTACGCCACCGGGCGCGGGCGCCTCAAGGTCCGCGGGCGGACGAGACTCGAGTCCCGGCCCGGAAACCGGGAAGCCCTCATCGTTTACGAGTTGCCGTACCAGGTCAACAAGGCGTCCTTCATCGAACAGATCGCGACCCTGGTCCGGGAGCGGAAAATCGAGGGGATCAGCGAGCTCCGCGACGAATCGGACCGCGACGGCATGCGCGTGGTGATCGAGCTCAAGCGGGGCGAGAATCCCGACGTCATCCTCAACAACCTGTACCAGCACACGGCGCTCCAGGGTTCCTTCGTGGTCAACATGGTGGCCCTGAAAGACGGGCAGCCGCGTCTTTTCGATCTGCGCTCGATGCTCCAGGCCTTTTTGGAGCACCGCCGCGAGGTCGTGACCCGCAGGACTCTGTTCGATCTCGAGAAGGCGAGGGAACGCGCCCACCTCCTGGAAGGCCTGGCGCTCGCGGTTTCCAACATCGACGAGATGATCCAGGTGATCAAGCGGGCCGGACAGCCGAGCGAGGCGCGGGAGGCTTTGATCCGCCGGCCCTGGTCCGGAGTCTTCCTGGTCGAGCTTTTGGCCCGGGCGGGCGTGGAACGGACGGGGCCCGCGGATCTCTTGGAGCGGTATCAACTGACGGAAAACCAGGCCCAGGCCATTTTGGAGCTTCGCCTGCAGCGGCTCACGGGCCTCGAACGGGACAAGATCACAGCTGAGTACTTGGACCTCTTGAACCGGATCCGCGATTACGAGGACATTGTGGGCCGGGAAGCCCGTCTGGTCGAGGAGATCCAGCGCGAGCTCGTCGAGATCCGGGACGAGTTCGGCGACGCGCGGCGGACGGAGATCGCTCCGGGCAGCGAGATCCTGAGGACCGAGGACCTGATCGCCCAGGAGGACGTGGTGGTCACGCTGTCCCATGAAGGCTATATCAAGTACCAGACGCTCGACACCTACCGCCTGCAGCGGCGGGGAGGGCGCGGACGGACGGCGACCGCCGTCAAGGAATCCGATTTCATCGAGAAACTCTTTCTCACCCGGACCCACGACACACTGCTTTGTTTTTCGACCCGCGGTCGGGTCTACTGGACCCGGGTTTTCGAGCTGCCGGAGGGTGGGAGCACGGCCAAGGGCAAGCCCCTCGTCAACCTTCTCCAGCTGGGCGAAGGCGAACGCATCACCGCGATTCTCGACGTGGACCGCTTCGACCGGGAACAATTCGTTTTCATGGCCACCCGGTGTGGGGTTGTCAAGAAGGTGGCCCTGGGCGACTTTTCGCGTCCCCGGTCCAGCGGCATCCTGGCGATCGACCTGCCCGAAGAGGACGTGCTGATCAGTGCGGAGCGCACCGACGGTTATCGGGACCTCATGCTTTTTGCCTCGAACGGAAAGGCCATCCGGTTCCCGGAAACCGATGTGCGCACCATGGGACGTCAGGCGACGGGGGTGCGCGGGATCCGGCTGGCCGCCGGTGCCCATGTCGTGGCCGTGGCCGTGATCGGGGAGGGGGTGGAGGACATCCTCACGGTCACGGCGCATGGGTTCGGGAAACGGACCGCACTCCAGGAATATCTCGCCCAGACGCGGGGGGGCAAAGGGGTGATCTCGATCCAGACCGGACCCCGTAACGGGGCGGTCATCGGCGCCGCCCCGGTCCGATCGGCGGACGAGGCCATGCTGGTGACCCAGAACGGGACGCTCGTGCGGATTGCGGTGGATTCGATTTCCCGCGTGGGCCGCAACACGCAGGGGGTTCGGCTCATCCGGCTCGACGACGGGGATACCGTCGTCAACCTGGAACGCATACCGGCGGAGCCGGCCGATGAGGACCGAAACCCCGCTCCGGTTCCCCCGGACGAAACGGCGCCATGAACCCCAAGGCCGTCCGGCCGGATCCGCTCCCGGGACGGGTGCCCGGACCCGGCGAACGGAGCTGGAACTTCGGGCCCGGTCCGGCCTATCTGCCGGATGAGGTGGTGCGCGAGGCACAGGAGGCGCTCTGGCGGTTTGGCGAAACCGGGATGGGGGTGGCCGAGATCAGCCATCGGGATCCCCTGTTTCTCGAACTCGTCGAAGGGCTCGAGGCCCGGGTTCGACGGCTGCTCGCGCTGCCGGCCTCACATGCGGTCCTCTTCATGGCGGGAGGCGCGAGACCCCATTTCAGCCTGGTTCCCTTGAACCTCTCCAAGCCGCGGCGGGGGCGGACCGCCTACGCCCTCACGGGTTACTGGTCGCGTCTCGCGCGGAGTGATGCGGCGGTTCTGGTGCAGACGGAGGTGGCGGCCGAAATCCTGGAAGGGGATCCGGTGGCCATCCCGGACCCGGCCCGCTGGAACCTCCGGGAACCCGTGGACTATCTCTATTACACCGACAATGAGAGCATCGACGGCGTGGAGTTTGGAAGTCCGCCGGTCGTTGGAGGGCTCCCGCTCGTCGCGGACATGACGGCCAACCTGTTTTCCCGGCCGATCCCCGATCCCGATGTCTTCGATCTGATTTTTGCGGGTGCCCAGAAAAACCTGGGAATTACCGGGCTGGCGATCGTGATGGTCAGAAAGGAAGCGCTCGCGGGGTCTCTCGAGGGCTGGCCCCGTTACCTCCAGTACCGGGACTGGATCGCCTGCCGATCGATGGTCAACACCCCCCCAACCTTCAACCTCTACATGGCTGACCTCATGGCCCGGTGGATGGAAAAGGAGGGTGGACTCGCGGTTCTGGCCGCCCGTAACCGGAAAAAGGCGGATCTCCTGTATGCGGCGATTGACCAGAGCGGCGGGTTCTACCGGAACCGGGTTGCACCCGCCTGCCGCTCGCGGATGAATGTGCCTTTTCGGCTGGCGGACGAGCGCCGGACGCCGCAGTTCCTCGAAGCGGCGCGTGGTGCCGGCCTGGTTCAGATTGCCGGGCACCACTCGGTCGGCGGCTGCCGGGCCAGCATCTACAATGCCATGCCGGAAGCCGGCGTCCGGCAACTGTGTGAGTTCATGCGCGAATACCAGCGGACGGCCGGGTAGGGGCCGGATCCGGATGGCCATGCCCCATAACCCCTACATCGAAACCATCCGTCCCTACGAGCCCGGCAAGCCGGTCGAGGAGGTCGAGCGCGAGTACGGGCTGCACTCCGTCGTGAAACTGGCCTCGAATGAAAATCCGCTGGGACCGAGTCCCTATGCCGTGCGGGCCGCCGAAAAGGCCCTCTCGCGGGCGGCTCTCTACCCGGACAGCGGGTCTTACACGCTGACGCGGAAACTGGCGGAAAAACATGGATTGCCGCCCGACTGTTTGGTCATCGGGACCGGATCCGACCACCTGTTCATGCTGCTCGCCCTGGTCCTGCTCAATCCGCAAACCAACGCGGTGATTTCCGAGTTCACCTTTCCCACCTACGCCATTGCGGTCCATTCCGTGGGGGCCGAACTCAGGGTCGCCCGCTCCGGAGCGGGGCTCGGCCAGGAGGTGGATCACCTCTTGGCCGCCATCGACTCGGCCACGCGGGTGATTTTCATCGACAATCCCAACAATCCGATCGGAAGCTATCTTTCCCGATCCGCAATCGTCCGCCTGATGGACGCGGTCCCCCGCGAGACGCTGGTCGTCCTCGATGAGGCGTACTATGAGTTTGTCGATGCCCCCGATTACATCTCGGGGCTCGAATACCTCGCCCGTTATCCCAATTTGATGGTCACGAGAACCTTCTCCAAGGCCTATGGCCTGGCAGGGTTCCGGATCGGATATGGACTGGCGGATCCGGCCTTGGTCCGGCTGCTCCAGCGCGTCAGGCTGCCCTTCAGCATCAGCCATCTGGCCCTGGCTGCGGCGGAGGCCGCCCTCGCGGATACGGAACACTTGGTCAGGACTCGCCAGCTCGTTTTGTCGGAAAGACCCCGCCTGGCCGCCCTCCTTGAGAAACGCCTGGTCAGGATCCTGCCCTCGCAAGGCAATTTCGTGACGGCCGAAACGCCGGTTCCAGCCCGGCAACTATTTGAAGCGCTGCTCAAGGTCGGCATCATCATCCGCCCCCTGGCCGGCATGGGCCTGCCGGACCATGTCCGGGTCAGTGTGGGCCTGCCCACCCAAAATCAAGCCTTGGGGAAGGCCCTGGAGGCTGTTTTGGGGTGATCCAGGAATCACTGCCACCGGTCATCACCATCGATGGACCGGGAGGGGCGGGAAAGGGAACCGTGTCTTCGCGCCTGGCGGAACGGCTGTCCTGGAACTGGCTGGAAAGTGGCCGTCTCTACCGTTGGCTCGGCTGGCGTGCGGCTCGGGAACATCTGGACGCGGGTGACGAGGAGGCCCTCTGCGGTCTCATCGCTGGCATCCAGCTGCGTTGCGCGGCGGGAAGCAGGCGGCTCGAAATCGTGGGATCCCCGGCTTTCGAGGTGCTCGCGGACGAGGCCGCCGCGGATTGGGCGTCGCGGCTTGCGGCCCTGCCGGCCGTGCGCTCGGCCCTTCTGCCGGTCCAGCACGCCTGCCGGCTGCCGCCCGGCCTTGTGGCCGATGGCCGCGATATGGGAACGGTGGTTTTCCCCGATGCCCGGCTCAAGGTGTTTCTCACGGCCAGTGTGGAAGCGCGGGCCCTGAGGCGTCTTAAACAGTTGAATGCATTAGGGCTTTATGGTAGCCTTAACCACTTGACTCAGGAGATCGAAGAGCGGGATGAAAGGGATCGGCGTCGATCCGTATCACCCCTCAGGTCTGCGCCCGGTGCCTGGATTCTCGACAGTACCGGGCTCACTGCCGACGCGGTCGTGCAGCGGATCTGGGAGGCTTGGCAGGCCGGCTCATGAGTCAGGGTTTTTCATCTGCAGGGGCAGCCAGGAGGCGCCCCGTTTGTCCATTCTCATGCCGGCCCGGTTGGGGACGGATGAGACTTCATCAGGTCAGAGTGCCAGTGGCACGGGTTTTTTGAATGTCGGAATCGTTCGCTGATCTTCTCGAAGAAAGCCTGTCCAAGACCCAACTCAATCCGGGCAGCATCATCAAGGCCAAGGTCATCTTCATCAACCCCGATGTGGTGATCGTCAATGCGGGACTCAAGTCCGAGGGGGTCATTCCGATCGACCAGTTCCGGGATGAATCGGGCGGGATTCCCATCCAGGTCGGGGACGAGGTGGAAGTGGCGATCGAAACCCTGGAAGACGGGATGGGGGAAACCCACCTGTCCCGGGAGCGGGCCCGCCGGCTCAGGACCTGGAAGGAACTGGAGGACGCCTTTGAAAAGGAGTCCATCGTCACCGGAACCATCACCGGCAAAGTGAAAGGCGGGTTTACCGTCAACCTGAGAGAGATCCGTGCCTTCCTGCCGGGTTCGCTGGTCGACATCCGTCCCGTGCGCGATTCATCCTATCTCGAGGGACGGCCGCTCCAATTCAAGATCATCAAGCTGGACCAGAAACGGAACAACGTGGTGGTCTCCCGCCGGGCCGTGGTCGAGGCGGAAAACCAGGGTGAACGGGAATCCCTGCTTGAGAAGATCAAGGAAGGCGCCCTGCTCAAGGGGATTGTGAAGAATCTGACCGAGTACGGTGCCTTTGTCGACCTGGGTGGCATCGACGGGCTTCTCCACATCACGGACATGGCCTGGCGCCGCGTCCGCAACCCGTCCGAAATCGTCACGGTCGGCCAGGAAATCGACGTCAAGGTTCTCCGGTTCGACCGCGAACGCAATCGGGTGTCTTTGGGGATCAAACAGCTCGGGGAGGATCCCTGGACCGACATCGACCGCCGTCACCCGGTGGCGAGCCGGACTTTCGGGCGCGTGACCAATGTGACCGAATACGGCTGTTTTGTCGAAATCGAGCCCGGGGTTGAAGGCCTGGTGCATCTCTCGGAAATGGACTGGTCGTCTCGCAATGTCAACCCGGCCAAAGTGGTTCACGTCGGAGACGAGAAGGAAGTGATGATTCTTGAGATCGATACCGAAAGACGGAGGATCTCGCTCGGAATCAAGCAATGCACATCCAACCCGTGGGAAGATTTTGCCCAGAACCACAAGAAGGGAGAGCAGATCCAGGGCAAGGTCAAGTCCATTACCGACTTCGGCATTTTCGTCGGCCTGGAAGGAGGGATTGACGGCCTGGTCCACGTCTCCGATATCTCCTGGGACCTTCCTGGGGAAGAGGCCATCCGCAACTACAAGAAAGGGGACGAGGTGGACACGGTTCTTTTGGCGATCGATTCGGAACGGGAACGGATTTCACTGGGAATCAAGCAGTTGGCACGAGATCCCTTCACGGCTTTTCTGACGGCCCACCCGCGCGGAACCGCCGTGCGAGGGGTGGTCAAGGAGGTGGAGGAGAAGGGCGCCACGATTCAGCTGGAGGAGGGGATCGATGGCTACTTGGCCGCCGGTGATCTCAATCGCGACCGGGTGAGTGATGCCCGGACGGTTCTCCACCCGGGAGAGGAAGTCGAAGCCCATGTCATGGCCTACGACCGGAAGTCACGGGTCGTGGCCCTGTCGGTCCGGGCGCTGGAACTCGAAGAGGAGGCCAAGGCGCTCGATACCTACACCCGCCGTTCCACCGGACCGATCCCCACGATCGGTGATCTGTTCAAGGAAAAAAACCAGGAAACCAATCCATAGGGGGATGCATTCTTGATCCGAGCGAGTACCGGGCGAGAAAGGGGAGGGCATGTTCGTGACGCGATCACAACTCATTGAGTACATCAGCCAGCGCTATCGGCATCTTCCTCAACAGGACATCGAGCTGGCCGTCAAAACCCTGCTGGAACACCTGGGGACGGCCTTGGCGCAGGGCCGGCGGATCGAGATCCGGGGGTTCGGCAGTTTTTCCCTGCACTATCACAAACCGCGCATGGGGCGTAATCCAAAAACCGGGGAACCGGTTGCTCTGGCCGGCCGGTTTGTTCCGCATTTCAAACCAGGAAAGTCGCTGCGGACCGAGATCGAAAAATCCGCCGTGTCGATCCAGTCCCACTAAGAAGTCGCGGATAGCACCTGCTGCGGAAGCAGCTTAAACTAGCAGGTGGACGATTTCTCGGCATTTGACGGCAGCGGGTCAGACATGAAAAGAGGATTGTTTTCGATCACGGCCATCGGTGTGCTCGTCGTGCTTTTCATCATCGCACTCGAGAACCCGCAGCCGGTGGTTCTTCATCTCCTGGGATGGCGGTGGGTGACTCCGCTTTTCGTGCCTTTCCTCGTGGGGTTTGTATCCGGTGGGGTACTCATGTTCCTGTTTCTCTTGCCCGCCCGGATCCGGCTGTCCTGGAGACTCCGTCGCCTCCGGCGTGCAGAGCCCCTCCCCGGTGGCGGAATCCCGGGAAACCAACCGATCCCGAATCCCTTGGTGCGAACACCGGACCGGACACGGGAGACGCAGGGTTCATGATCCGGTCGGTCGCCTGGTTCCTGCTCGGCCTCCTCCTGGCGGCTGCCGTTGGTGCCCACCTGAAGTGGCGGGTCCGGCGGCGGCGGGCCCGTTCCCCGACCAGTCTGGGTTACTTCAAGGGACTCCAGTACCTGCTGGACGAACAACCGGATGAGGCGCTGACGGTCTTTTTGAAACTGGCTGACGAAAATCCGGAAATCATTGAAATCCAGTTGGCCGTGGCCCGCCTGTTCCGGCGCAAAGGTGAGCTCGAGCGCTCGATCCGCATTCACCAGAATCTTGTGGCCCGGACCCAGCTCGACCGCAAGGACCGGCTGATGGCCCTTTACGAACTGGCCTGTGATTATCTTTCGGGCGGGCTATACGACCGGGCGGAGCGTCTGTTTAACGAACTGTTGGAGGACAAACCCTGGCGCCGTCCGGCATTGACCCAGCTGATCCAGATCCACGAGAATCAAAAGGACTGGGATGACGCGCTCCGGTTCGCCCACGCTCTTGAACAGGCCAGTGGGATGAGCTACGGCCGTGCCATGGCCCATTACGAGTGCGAAATGGGGCAAATTGCGCTCGACACCCGTGATCTCAGGGAAGCACGTGAACGGTTTGGCCGCGCACTGCACCGTGATCCCGGTTCGGTCCGGGCCTACTGGATGATGGGGCAGGTCCTTTGGCTGGAGGACCGGCCGGCCGAGGCCTATCCACTGTTCGAGCAGGCCTTCCTGTTGAAACCCCTGCTGGCTCCGGTGACCCTCCGGGAGTTGTGGCAGGCCACCTCCGGCATCCAGCCCAAGGGAGGATTCCAGAAGGTGCTGCGCAAGGCGGCGCTTGATGACCGGGCCCAGGACGCCGTGGCCCAGGCCCTGATCCTCGATTCTTCGAGTCCCGTGATCGACTACGTATCCCAGCTGCAGGACTTCCTCGATCGGCATGCCGTCCTGAAGCCGTTCTGCCCGTCCGCCGGTAACGGAGAAGCCTGGGCCCTTCGGGTCCGCGAGTCATTGGCCCCGATCTTCCGACTGACCTTGCGGTTTTACTGCGAGGAATGTGGGTACAGCCTGCAGGCCCATGTGTGGAAATGTCCCGGCTGCCACTGTTGGGATTCCTTTTTGCCCCACGAGATTCTGGGGGAACAGCTGAGCGGTCTCGAAAAGAGCCCGCCCACGGCTCTCGTTAACTACCCGCGACTTCCTTTCCGGCCGGCCCGGCTGGCGAACCCCCGATCCTGGAAATGATCCATCGAACGGAGAGAGACTGCTGATGAAGCCCATCAAAAAGAAGGACCGGATCCGGACGGCTGTTTTTCCGGTTGCTGGCCTGGGGACCCGGTTTCTACCCGCGACCAAGGCCAGCCCGAAGGAAATGCTGCCGGTCGTCGACAAGCCCTTGATCCAGTATGCCGTGGAGGAAGCGCTCGAGGCCGGAGTGGAGACCCTGGTTTTCGTGACGAGCCGGAACAAACGGGCGATCGAGGATCATTTCGACCGCGTCCATGAGCTGGAGAGCGAGCTTCGGTTACGTGAGAAGCAGTCATTATTGAATAAAATCATTAATATAGTACCAGAACATGCGACAACGGTTTATCTTCGGCAGCCGGCCGCACTGGGGCTCGGCCATGCCGTTCTTTGTGCCGCCTCCATCCTTGGGAACAGTCCCTTTTACGTGATCCTGGCCGATGATCTCATCCAGTACCCGAATCCACAATCCGGCAACGTGCTCGAACAGCTGCATGCCGTCTATGAAGCGCATGCCGCGAGTGTCGTGGCCCTGGAACGGGTTCCCGTGGACCATGTCTCCCGCTATGGGATCGTCAAGCCCGAGCCGGTCTCACCCCGGCTTTTCCGGATCGAATCGTTTGTCGAAAAACCCGAGATCGCCGAAGCCCCCTCCGATTTGGCCGTGATCGGACGCTACCTCCTCACGCCAGAAATTCTCAACTGCCTTCGCGAAACCGAACAGGGTCGGGGAGGGGAGATCCAGCTGACCGACGCACTCAGCCGGCTCCTCACCCTTGAACCGGTTTATGGCTGCGCTTTCGAAGGGATCCGCTATGACTGTGGCGACAAGCTGGGTTACCTCCAGGCCTGCGTGGAATACGCCTTGCGCCATCCGGATCTCAGTGCCGATTTTGCGGACTATCTCATGAGTCGGGTCCGGAGACTCCAAGAGACGCAACGGAAATCAGGAAGTGGAGCCTGAGGGTCGCGGAAGGTCGAGATTTTTTGACGCGTCTACCTTCCCCTTGTAAAATGCCCCACGTGGTTCCCCGGTAGCTCAGCTGGTAGAGCAGGTGACTGTTAATCACCGGGTCGGCGGTTCGAGTCCGTCCCGGGGAGCCAATTGGACCCGGTGGGATTCGGGTTGTATTTCGTGTGACAGCCTCCGCCGGTGAATGACGGGACCGAAAAAGCCGGGGACCGGCCCGTGTCAAAGGCCGTGTAGGGGGTTGTAAGCCAAAACCGCCGAAAATTCCGTCAGCTCAAGTCCAGCCCGGCGACAATGGCATCCAGGTCGATCAACTTCCCATCGCTGTGAAAGGTGTAGTGCCCGTTCAGCAGGATATGCCGCCACGCCGTAGGTGAAATCTGCGTGATCTGCGCCGATACCTATGTCCGCGCTCGCATCGACACCAACACCAACACCAACACCAAGGTACGCGCTGCTGACGCGCTCGAAGCAATGGGACTATCCATCTCGGACGCTATCCGTTTACTGATGCTGCGCGTGGCAGAGGAGCGCCGTTTGCCATTCGACGTGAAGGTCCCCAACTCGACCACGCGCAAAGCCATTGCCGAGCTGGAAGCAGGCAAGGGCAAGAAGTTCGCCAACGTCGATGATCTGATGGCAGACCTGCATGCGGACGATTGATCTCGCCTCATCCTTCAAACGCGATTACAAACGTGAGGCCAAGGGGCAATAGCGGGCCGTGCTCGATAGCGAGCTGAAACCTGTTCTCGTGGCCTTGGCGACCGATCAGCCGCTCGATGCCAGATACCGCGACCATGATCTGAGCGGCGATTGGGCGGGTTACCGCGAATGCCACGTCAAGCCAGACCTGCTGCAGATTTATCGCAAGTCAGATACCGACACCCTGAGACTGGCCCGGCTTGGCTCGCACAGCGAGCTTTTCGGGTGAGCTTGGGCTGACGGAATTTTCGGCGGTTTGGGCTTACAACCCCAACCCGCGCACCGGCAAGGCGCAGAAAGTATTCGGACTTCGGGAGACCCCGATTGGTCGAACCGGGCGTGATGGCGTCAACGTCATCACCGCACCGGATCCTTCCGGTGCGCAGGTCACCTTCCCGTATCCCGTGTGGAATACGCGGAAGCCGGTGTGGACTCTGTTGGGCCAGGTTTCCCGGAGAATGAAAGAGGCGCTTGCAGCGCAGCGTGTGGCGGAGAAATCCGACCCTCCGGAACGGAAGCGGGCCGCACGGCCTGATGATACTCCGGTTGGGGCGGCAGCTTAGGCTGCTCTATGCGCTTGCCGGTGGGATTCCGGCACGCGAATCGCCGCCCTCATCGTTCGGGCGACGTCATGGGAATCGATTCCTATGGTTTGATGAACGGTGCGGACGGGCCTTACCGGAGATGAACCGCGTTTTCCAGACAGGGAATTGAAATATCAAGGGAAAGCGGTTTCTGCAGTTTCTGGTGGGAAGAACTTCAGCTTAACTACTTCCTCAACCCTCAGCGAGAGTCGACTGGAAACGGGCTACAATTTGACGGAGGCAACTCTAGAAGCATGCGACAGATTGCTTGACAATTACCGGTTTGACGCATAGAACCGGCACTGATAGCATGAATTTGTGACGGAACGTCACCCGTGGAGGTGGCAGGAGGATGTTCCATGCGCGGGATCGACATGCTGGATTGCAGACGGGATCGCATGGGGAGCCGATGCGGGGAGGGAGCCCCACTTGGATTCAACTGGGTTCTGCTGATTCTGGTTCCAGCCGCCTTCCTCGTGGGAATCCACCCAGCCCATGCACGGACGACCCCACCTATCATCCGGGTCCGGGCTTCGAAGGCGCTGCCGGTCAGGCACCCAGCCCGCGGCAAGTCCCACTCGACCCGCCTCCGGAAGATCACCGTTGCGGGCAATCGGATCCCCCTCCCAATTGCCTTGGAGCTCCTGCGTACGGCTTTGTCCCGGCCATGGGAGACCGCCATGAAAGACCAGAACCGGATGGTCTGCCGGTTTGGACCCATGCTCGGTTCGCACGTTCTGGACCGCCAAGGTCTTTGGTGCGAAACCAATGAGGAGTTTTTCCTGGCCCAGGACACGGGGATGATCCCCATGGACGTCGCCCAGTTCCAGCCCGGGGGCCTCTATGTCGATCCGAACCGGCTGAAACAGCTGTTTGCGAAACTGCCGCCGCCCGGGACGAGCTATACCCTCGAGGTCACCCACCATGGGCGGATCGTCTCTGAATGGATCATCCACAAGGGGCACCTCGTCAAGGCGCTGCATTTCGGCAAACGGGGACCCCGGCCTGCGGGACAGGGGCGGTAAGTCGAAGCGGGCAAGGAAGTGGTCATCACCCGTCGCGGCCGGCCAATCGCTCGCATTACCCCGGTCAAAAAGCCCAAGCACGCCGTCAAATCTCTCGCCGAATTTCGCAGTCGCATGCCCCGCTGGCGCAAATCCAGCGCCGAGCTGCTGCGTGAAATGCGCGACGAGGGGCTTTGATGCTCTACTTCGACACCAGCTTTCTGGCCCCGCTCATCCTCGAAGAAACGACCAGTGCCAAAATCGAGGCCTTCTTCACCAGGCTCCCGCGCCCAAGCAACCCTCACCAAAATGGCTTAAACAGCATGAAGCACTACACTGGGATGGTATCCTGAGTGCGGTTCCTTGATTTAAGGAGGCCCCGTGGCCGCATCTCATCCTGAGAGTGACGTTCTCATTCTGACCTTGAATGATTGCCCGGGACGAACCATTCGACGGGTGATTGGCCCGGTCTATGGCACAAGCGTCCGTTCGAGAAACTTTGCTGGCAATTGGTTCGGCGGACTGCGGGCGATTTTTGGCGGACGCCAGAAAGGGTATACCAAGATGATTTCGAGGAGCCGTAGCGATGCGCTGGTTCAGCTGGCCCAGGCGGCGAAGGCTGTCGGGGCCAATGCCGTTCTGGCCATGCGTTTTGACTCGGGAGAATTTGATTCCGGCCCGGGACAGGCCATGAACGAGGTGACGGCCTACGGCACCGCGGTCGTCCTGGATTAGGCCCTTCGGAGACTGGGTGGAAATGCAAATCCCATGAATCCGGGCGGAGACCGCGTGCAGCACGCTTCGCCTCCGTCCACCGGGATCGTGGTGGCCCTGGTCCGCGAGGCGAAATCCTTGATTCAAGGTCGTTTTCCCATTGGGAGACCCGTTCCCCTCGGGGGTGGAAACTATTTCTGGGTATCCGGCATGGGTGCGGGGAGGGCCGGACAGGCGGCACAGGGTCTTCTCGACTCCGGCTGCCGCAGGCTCCTTTCCTGGGGAGTGGTGGGTGCACTCACGGAAGAAGTCCGGCCCGGCATGATTCTCCTGCCGGCCAAGATCCTGAGTCCGGCTGGAGCCTCCCATCGGGTGGATTCAGAATGGCGATCCCAGCTTGAGAAAATCCGCGGTCCGGTTCCGCTGGCCTGCGAGGATCTTCTGACCATGGATCATCTCGTGACGGAGCCCATCGAAAAAGCCTCTTTGCGCGACCATTTTCCGGCGGCCATCGTTGATCTCGAAGCTTTTGCCGTGGCCCAGGTGGCTTTGGGACAGGGAGTTCCTTTTGCGGCCATCAAGGCACCCTTGGATGGGGCGCAGCAAAACCTGCCGCGGCCCCTGATGGGAGCTCTCGACCCCTGGGGTCGTGTGGTTCCATCCCGATTGGTATCCGGCCTCGCCCGGATGAGAGGGCGCGACTATGCCGGATTATGGGCGCTTATGGGAAACGACCGACAGGCGCGTAGTGCTCTCGAGAAGTTTGCCCGCAAACTGGGCTGGGTGCGGGCCTGAAACCCATTCGGGCGGTATCGGTCCCGATCCCTTAAAATTCAACCTGGAAACGGGGACGTCATGATCAAAGCCCAAGCCCAGCCCAATATCGCATTGGTCAAATACTGGGGAAAGCGTCACCGGAGCAGCAACCTGCCGGCGGTGGGCTCCCTTTCCGTCACCCTGGAGTCCCTCTGGACCCAGACCGAGATCGAGTTTGATCCCGACTTGCCGGAAGATCTTTTCCTGTTGAATGGGATCCCGGACCCGGCCAGCCTCGTACGGGTGAGCCGTTGCCTGGATCCCATCCGTCAACGGGCGTCCTGCACCCACCGGGCCCGCATCCAGACCCACAATAATTTTCCGACATCGGCCGGGCTGGCCTCTTCGGCATCCGGTTTTGCAGCGCTGGTTACGGCCGCCACTACGGCCTTGGGCCTCAAAGTCACGGCCGAAGAGAAAAGCGAGTGGGCCCGTGGGGCTTCCGGTTCCGCGCCCCGATCCCTTTATGGCGGGTTCGTCGAACTGCGGTTGCATGAAACCCCCGCTCCCGGACGCACGGAACTGGTCCCACTGGCTCCCCCCGACCATTGGCCGCTTGAGGTCGTGGTGGCCATTACCAGTCTTTCCGCCAAACCGGTGGGATCCACCGCCGGCATGGACCGGACGGCGGAAACCTCGCCTTTTTATGATCGCTGGATCGAGGCTCAGCCTGCTGACCTCGATGAGGCACGGAGTGCAGTCCAGGCCAGAGACTTCGAAAAGCTGGCGCTCGTCAGCGAACACAGCTGTCTCAAAATGCATGGTCTGGCCTTGGCCGCGAAACCGGGATTGATCTACTGGAATGGCACGACGGTCACCTGCCTCACAGTTATCAGGGACCTCAGGGCACGGGGGATCCCGGTCTTTTTCACGGTCGATGCGGGGCCCCAGGTCAAGGCCATCTGTGAGCCGGGTGCCATTCGGCAGGTCGCGGGGGTGATGCGCCAGATACCAGGGGTTCTCGAGGTCATGACCAGCCGCCTGGGACCGGGGGCGCGGGTGATTTCCGGAGCCCAAGCCCCACTCATGTTCCCTTCATGACCATCTCGCCACCTTGCGGGATTGAGGCTTCGGCACCCGGGAAACTGGTGGTTCTGGGCGAGTACGCCGTCCTTCACGGTGCACCGGCGCTGGTCCTCGCGGTCGGGCAGAGAGCCCGGGTGACCCTTCGCCGGATTGAGGGGCCCGACTCGATTCTCGAATCGAGTCTCTGGCCCGGCCGGAAACTCCGTTTCCGCCCCGCGACCGTCCGACTCTTCGAGCGTGAGGAGGCGGAAACCCGCCAAGCGCTGTCCCTGGTCCAGCATGTCCTGGCCGGATTCAGGTCGGATTTCGAGGCGTGCCTGGGGGAGCGGGGGGCGATCGATCTGAAACTCGATACCCGAGATTTTTATTCCGGATCCGGCGAAGCGTCCCGGAAACTGGGACTGGGGTCAAGCGCGGCCCTGGCCGTTGCCTTGTTCGGCGCGGTCCATACCTTCGTGGGCACCCGGCGCGGCTCCCCGCACGCCCGGGCGATCTGGCCCGCGCTCTGGCGGATGTACCGCGGGCAGCCGGGGCAGCGGGGCAGCGGCGTGGATATTGCGGCGAGTTGTTTCGGGCACTGGGTCCGGTTCCAGAAACATCCTGCCGGGGATCTCCCCCTTCTGGAGCCGTTTTCGCCACCTCTCCGCTGTCCTTTGCTGATCGTGTGGACCGGCCATTCCACTTCGACGGGGGGCATGCTGGAGCGGTTTTTCCGCTGGGAAGAACGGGAACCGGACGCCTTCCGGCGGGAGGTGGATGCTTTGACGAGAATCAGCGAGGCGGGAAGCGAGGCCTTGCGGACTTGCGATGTCAATCGCTTCCGGCTGACGATCGACCAATATGCAGAGGCTTTGCAAAACCTGGGTCGTGCCAGCGGGCTTGAGATCATGTCCGAAGACCACCGGCGGCTCCGATCGCTGGCCCTGAAGCTCAATGTCAGCTACAAGCCTTCAGGTGCCGGAGCGGGTGACGTGGGTCTCGCAGCCGCCGAAAAGCCCGGCCCGCTAGTGGTTTTCCGGCACCAGGCCGAGGCAATCGGTTATCATGTGATGGAGTTGGATCAAGAAGCCCAAGGGTTAGAGGTCCAGCCGCTTCCGGAGTGGGCGAGCGTATGAGTCGAGCACGTATTCCCAACTTTTACAAGCTTTCGGTTCCCGAGCGCGTCCGGATCATCCACGAAAAGGGGTTCCTCAGCGACGAGGATTATCTGGCGCTGGCGGCTGGGAAACACCTCCTCAAGGTTCATCATGCCGACAAGATGATCGAGAATGTGATCGGCGTCATGGGCCTGCCGATCGGTCTGGCGCTCAATTTCTTGATCAACGGAAAGGACTATGTCATCCCGCTGGTTGTGGAGGAACCGTCGATCGTTGCCGCTTTGTGTGCGGCCGCAAAAATTGTTCGCGAGGGCGGCGGATTCCAAAGCGTGAGCCATGGGACCATCCTCATCGGACAGGTCCAGATCATCGATCTTCCGCGTGCCCAGGAGGCCCAGTGCACGCTGCTGAACCGGAAAGAGGAGATTGTCAACCTCGCGAACAGTTTCCACCCCAACCTTGTGGCGAGAGGCGGCGGAGCCCGTGATATCGAGGTTTGGAAGTATGTATCGCCTAGTACGGGCCGGGACATGCTCGTCGTACACCTGCTCGTCGATACTTGTGATGCGATGGGCGCCAATCTGGTCAATACGATGTGCGAGGGGGTCGCCTCCCTCCTGGAAAATCTGACGGGCGGCCGCGTGCTGCTGCGGATTCTGTCCAATCTGACCGATCGCGCGGTGGTTCGGACGACCTGCGAGATTACCCTCACGGCCCTGGCACGCTCCGGGCATGATCCCGAGCAGGTGCGCGACGGCATCATTTTGGCCAACGATCTTGCCCTTGTGGATCCCTATCGGGCGGCCACCCACAACAAGGGCATCATGAACGGCATTGATGCCGTGGCACTGGCGACCGGCAATGACTGGAGGGCGCTCGAGGCGGCAGCGCATGCCTATGCTGCGCGCGGGCATTCCTATACGGCGCTGACGCGCTGGTATAAAAACCAGCGGGAGAACTTGGTGGGCGTACTCGAGATCCCCATCAAGGTGGGAACGGTCGGCGGGCAGCAGCAGTCGAACCCGACCGTGGCAGTCAACCAGCGGCTTCTGGGTGCCCAGTCCGCCCGCGAACTGGCAGAGGTCATGGGCGCGGTCGGTCTGGGGCAGAATTTTTCGGCCCTGAGGGCGCTCGTGACGGACGGGATCCAGCAGGGGCACATGACGCTGCATGCCCGCAGCGTCGCCCTGGCCGCGGGTGCCGACCCGGCCATCTTTGAAACGGTCGTGGATCGCCTGATCGACGACGGCGATATCAAGGTCTGGAAAGCGCGTGAAATCATCGAAGTCGTCAGAAATGAATCACAGCCGCGCGAAGAATGCAGCGATCCGGGGCAGAAACAGCCGGATTCGGCGGAATACGGGATCGGGCACGGAAAGGTCATCCTGCTCGGGGAACATGCGGTGGTTTATGGCAGTCACGCCATCACCGCCCCGATCCCCTTGGCCGTCAAATGCAAGATCAAGGAGGCCGAGGAAGGGGTGACCTTGATCATTCCCCGCTGGGGCATTGAACAACGGTTGCACCCCAATCAAAATGAGCCCGATTCCTTCCATCACTCCATCCAGCTCATCATCCAGAAGCTCGGCCTGGAGAACCGTCCCCTCCAGATCGAAATCTTCTCCAACGTCCCGAAAGCCATGGGATTGGGGGGGTCGGCGGCAACGGCCGTGGCAACCATCCGGGCCATGTCTCAGCACTTCGCGCTGGGACTCAAGGATGATGAAATCAACACTCTGGCGTTCGAATGCGAGAAAATTGCCCATGGCACTCCCTCCGGAGTGGACAACACGGTCGCGACCTACGGGAAACTCCTCCTGTATCGCCCGGGACAGCCAGCCAAGATGCGGATCATTCGTCCCGCGCAGCCCATCCCGCTGGTGGTTGGGATGACCCACGTTGAGAGCCTGACGGCCAAGACCGTGCGGCGGGTCCGGCAGGCCTGGAAGAAAAACAACGCCCTCTACGAGGAGATTTTCAAGGGAATCGACCGTCTGGTCCTGGAAGGGGTCCGGGCCATCGAGAAAGCCGATTTCGAGCAATTGGGGGACCTCATGAACGTCTGCCAGGGCTTGTTGGACGCACTCCAGGTTTCGAGTCCGGAAATCGGGTTGCTCGTCGAAATCGCGCGCGAAAACGGGGCCTTGGGGGCCAAACTCACCGGGGGTGGGGGAGGGGGGTCGATCATTGCCCTCTGCCCCGGCAAGACCGAGCCGGTCATGAAAGCGATGCAGGACGCGGGCTATCAGGCGATGGAGGTGCAAATTGGCTGAATCGATGCGCGAGGATGTCTCCGCCCACCCGACGGTTTCTTTTGACAGCGATCCGCTCATCTTGGTCGATGCCCAGGACCGGGAAATCGGGTCCTTGAATAAAGCCCAGTGCCACGAGGGGAGGGGGGTTCTCCATCGGGCCTTTTCTTTGTTTGTTTTCAACAGCGAAGGGGCACTGCTCCTGCAGCGACGGAGCCGCCAGAAGCGGTTGTGGCCTGCCTTTTGGTCCAACAGCTGCTGTAGCCACCCCCGCCGGGGAGAAAATACGGCCACGGCGGCGAAGAGGCGGCTGGAGGAGGAGCTTGGACTGGTTTGCGAGCTTCGCTATATTTATAAATTTCAGTATCATGCAGAGTATTTGTCGATTGGGTCTGAAAACGAGCTCTGCTGGGTTTTTGCGGGCTTCGCGGGTGACCAGACCATCCGCCCCAATGTCAATGAGGTCGACGATTGCCGCTACGTCGAACCGGAGGTCCTGGACCGGGAGATGGCCGTCCGCCCGGCCTCCTTCACCCCGTGGTTTCACATGGAATGGAAATCACTCCGCCACGATTATTGGTCTATCCTAACGGAACGGATCGCAGGCCCGGCGCGAGCGGCAGAGGTTCCCGGGCCCTGACGGACGGCAGAGTTTTATTGAGGTTGATTTCATGAGTGTTCCCCTGATCCAGCAGTACCGTGTCGCCCGCTACATTCTCGGCAACCGCCTGAGAGGAATCCGCCGCTACCCCCTGGTCCTGATGCTCGAACCGCTTTTCCAGTGCAATCTGGCCTGTGCCGGATGCGGGAAAATCGATTACCCGGAAGAGGTCCTCAAGCGGCGCATGAGTGTCGCGGAAGCCCTGCAGGCGGTCGATGAATGCGGTGCGCCGATGGTCTCGATTGCGGGTGGCGAGCCCTTGGTCCACAAGGAACTTCCGGCCATCGTCGACGGCATCGTGAGCCGCAAGAAGTTCGTCTACCTTTGCACCAATGCCATTCTCCTGCCCAAGCACATCGACCGTTTCAAGCCTTCGGTTTATCTCACCTTTTCCATTCACCTGGATGGCAACCGGGAGCGCCATGATGCCTCGGTCTGTCTGGACGGAGTGTATGACAAGGCGGTCGCAGCCATCCGCATGGCCCGTGAAAGGGGCTTCCGCGTGACCGTGAACTCGACTTTGTTCCAGGGAGAGGGCCCGGAGGAGATTGCTAGTTTCTTTGATAGCGCCATGAGTCTCGGGGTCGAAGGCATAACCGTCTCTCCGGGCTATAGCTACGAACGGGCACCCAACCAGGAGGTGTTCATGCCCCGGCAGCAAAGTAAGACCCTCTTTCGCGAGGTCTTCCGGATCGGCCGGGAACGCAAACGCCGGTGGACCTTCAACCAGTCCAGCCTGTTTCTGGATTTCTTGGCCGGCAACCAGACCTACCAGTGCACTCCGTGGAGCAATCCCACCTACAACGTCTTCGGCTGGCAGCGTCCGTGCTATCTTCTGGTGGGGGAGGGGTATGCCCCGACGTTCCAGTCCCTCCTCGAGGACACGCCGTGGGAAAACTACGGGGTCGGGCGCAACCCGAAGTGCGATAACTGCATGGCCCATTGCGGATTCGAGGGGACGGCCGTGAACGATACGTTCAGCCATCCCATCAAGGCACTTCTGGTTTTCCTGCGCGGACCGCGGACTGCTGGCCCCATGGCACCTGAAGTTCCCATCGTGTACAACCCGTCCCATCCGGACCCTTTTTCCGTGCGAATCCCGGTCTCTCAGATCAGGACATCGGGAGCCTCCAAGGCGGTTTGAACTTCTGCGCTGGGGAACGGCAACCCACCCCCGTCGCCGAGGAGGGGTTTTTTTAGGAAAAACCGGCTGTTATATCCGGAGCCCGGGTGTGGATTCAGGCCCGGCTAATGTTGCAGAAACACCAGCACACGCCAAGTGGGCTCCCGTGGAGTGGGGGAGAGTATAATCGGGCGGTCTCGCCTGGAATCGGTCCTGCGGGCAAAGCCTCCCAAGTGGCGGAACCTGCCGGACCGTTTGACGGTCGGGATCGCCTCGTGTCCGCTTGCTGGATTGGCAAGCGCGTGTCTCTACTTTATGGGCAGCTCCCGTGCAGTACGCACCCGGGCTGGCCTGTTGAGGTATTTAAAAATGACTGATCGCAAACACTCCCTCAAGCTCCTCGTCGCGTTTCTGGCTACCGCCGTCGCCGTTCCGGCTTGGGCGGCGGGCCCCCATCATCCCCCGAAACCATTGCATGGTTACAGTTACTGGCTCAAACCCCATGAAAGCGTCACCTATGGCAGTGTCGTCATCGGGGGCAAACGCATCAAGTACAAGGCCGTCGCCGGCACTCTCATCCTCAAGAACCATAAACACCAGCCGGCCATGAGCATGTTCTATGTGGCCTACTTCAAGCGGGGCGTCAACCCAGCCGCCCGCCCGGTCACTTTCTTTTACAATGGCGGCCCCGGTTCCTCGACCATCTGGCTGCATATCGGTGCGTACGGGCCGATCCGGGTGGTGACCGCGCCCGCGCCGAACCATACGCCGGCCGCGCCCTACCGGCTCGTTCAGAACCACTACAGCCTCCTCAATGCGACTGACGAGGTTTTCATCGATGCCCCGGCGACCGGGTTTAGCCGTCTTCTGCCCGACGGCAAACCCAAGGACTATTTCGGGGTTGACCAGGACGGCCATGCGTTTGCCAATTTCATCGTGCAGTTCCTCACCAAGTTCAACCGCTGGAACTCGCCGAAATACCTGTATGGAGAAAGCTACGGCACCACCCGCAACGCCGTTTTGGCCTGGATCCTCGAAAACGACAAGAACGTCGATCTGAACGGCGTGATCATGCAGTCCACCATCCTCAGCTTCGATACCAGCATCGATGGCCCCCAGATGAATCCCGGCAATAACATGCCTTATGCGCTGGGCCTCCCGACTTATACGGCGACCTCCTGGTATCACAAGCGCCTGCCCACGCCAGCCCAGGATCTGCCGCTCCACGTGCTGCTCAAGCGATCGGAAGCCTTTGCCATGCACGGATACTTTGCGGCGTTGAACAAGGGGGATACGCTGTCGCGTGCGGCCGAGCGGGCGGTTGCGGAAAAACTGCACTACTTCACCGGCCTTCCCGTCCGCTACCTCATTCGGGCCGACCTGCGGGTGAGCGGGGGAAACTATGAGCAGGAGCTCATGTTGCCCTTTGGCGAAACGACCGGCCGGCTGGACACCCGGTTTTTGGGTCCGACCATGAATCCCCTGGCCGCCCAGGCCTACTATGACCCGCAGTCCTCGGCGATCAGCCAGGCCTATGTCGCGGCCTTCAACTGGTATACCGAGAACGTGCTCAAGTTTGGTGCGGGACATTATTACCGGCCGGTTTACTACGGGCACCTGCATTGGAACTTCAAGAACGTAGCGCCGTTCACCCATTTCCCGCAGTTTGTGCCCAACGTGATGCTCAACCTGGCGGCAGCGATGAAGTACAACCCGGATCTCAAGGTGATGGTGAACGGAGGCTACTACGACCTCGCTACGCCGTTTTATGCGGCTTGGTATCAGTTTGAACAGCTCCCCATCTCCCGCCGGCTCGAGAAGAACATCTCGTTCTACTGGTACCATTCCGGGCACATGGTGTACGTCAACCACCATTCGCTGATTACGATCCATGCCAACGTGACCCGGTTTATTGAGAAGACGGATAACCTTCACTGAACTGACGCTGAAAGCCCGCTACGATATGGGGGGCCCCTTAACGGGGCTCCCCATTTTTTTACCAGCGGTCGAAAATCCTGTGTGACCGGGTGCGTTCAAAAAACTCTCAGCGCCGCAGAGGACGATAGCCCCCTTAGTATTTTCCAATCGTAAGATGAGGCTGAAATCGTAGCAGTCATGCTGCGGACCTGGATCGACGGTTGATGAACTGGAACAGCTTTTTTCTTTCCTCCTGTACCTGTCTGGCCGCTTCATTATCGCT
>JAJZIH010000011.1 GCA_021810635.1 Pseudomonadota bacterium
GGATTCCAGATCCTGGGTCCGGGTATTCTGCCAGAAACCGGGGGGGGTCTCCCGTCGGACGGGGTTCAGACGGGAGCAAAGCGGGATTTCCGGAGGCAGTGGGCCTCCGGACCCAGCAGGGTCTCGAGCCTCTTCTGGGAGGGTTCGTAGAGCCCGGCGAGCCAGGCCGACGTTCTGGAATCGATCGCCGGGGCCTCGTGGGACGGGTCCATCCAGCGCCTTTTGAGCGCCAGCCGCAGGGGTTTGGGGACCAGCCGGAGTCCCGCATATCTCAGGGCCTGTTGCCTCCAGAGCCAGCGCACGAGCATATTGCGCCCGATCCGGTAGGCGTTGTCCTCGCCGGAGGGCCCGCCCGGCGAAAGCCGAGCAGGATCGACGCCCAGAAAGGTGCAGACCGAGGACAGCACCTCCTCCGGTTGCATCGCGAGGTCGGGCGCGTAGAGAACCTGGATCTGGGATTTCGGGAAGACGGCCAGGTAACGTTCGATCTGCTCCGCATACAGACCCAGCTCGAAATAGAGATGCGAGATCCCCCAACCCTTTTCGTCTTTCGCCCGGTCCTCGAGAATGGCGGCCTGGAAATCGAGCGGCTGGATCCCCAGCGCGACGTCCATCCGGTAGTGCGAGAAGGCCCGGTCGACCGCATTGCGGAGAACGATCAGGATGCGGGCCTCCGGAACGCATTCCCGGATCCGCCGCGCCGTTCCAGGCTCCCAGAGATAGGAGGTGCTGGCCTCGCCGGTCAGGGCGGTACGGGGGGCCGGCTGGAAATGCCGGAGATATTTCCCCTCATCCGGAACCGCCTGGATCGTAAGCCGTTGGCCGGCAGCCGGCGTGACCCGGGAAAAATAATGGAACTCCTTTTTTTCGGGAAGAAACAGATCCGGGTGTTGCCGGAGACGCGCCCAGACAAAGGTGGTACCGGCCTTGGCGGCCCCGACGATGAAGAAACCCGGCCAGGGCACTGGATTGTTCATCGGGCAAATTGGCGCATGGGGAGAACGATCATCCGACCAGTTGAACTCTCCGGGAACCCTTGGGCCTCATGGTAGTGGGTTTCCCGGCCGGTGGAAACCCCTCAAGCCAACAAACGCGATCGGAATGAAAACCGTCCTTGCTGCATGGTCTTGGACGGTCCCCGGATCCGTTTGGAGGGCTCATCACGTCAGGCTCCAACGGGTCACGCCAAAACCAGGGTCCGTTTTCCTGGTTCCCTTCTGGCCGGCCATGCGGCCGCGATGGGGTTGGGCTGGGGAGCATGGGCGGGCAGGCGCTCCAGATACAGCCCCGGGGACTTGGGATCGCGGATCGAGGCCTGTTCCCCACCACGATCCCGGCAATCGTCGTGGCGTGAGGGCAAGGGGCATGGAACCGTCCGCGATCTAAAATCGGTGATCCGAGTCGCGCTGCAAATGTTCATGCACCCGGTTTCGGGCGCAGATTGCAAAGGGCCCCAACCGTGGGCGGATCCGCATGCGGGTCGTCCCCTGCATCGGCCCGGCCTGAATAATCCGGCGCAATGGGGGATAATTCAGGAACCGGTCCGTTCGGATCGATGAGGGGAGTCTCTGAGCCATGCGATTCGAAAAGATCACGGCCGTGGTGAGTGGAGGTGCATCCGGACTGGGACGTGCCGTGGCCGACCGCGTGCTGGAGGCGGGTGGGCGGGTGACCCTCCTGGATGTGGCGCGGGAGGCTGGCGAGCGTTTCGCCTCCGAGGTTCCGGGGCGGGTGCTCTTCGTCCCGACGGACGTGCGCGAGGGAGCCCAGGTGGATGCGGCACTGGTCCGTGCTCGGGAGTTTCTCGGGCGGATCGATCTGGCCGTTGCCTGTGCTGGCGTGATCGGTGCGGGACGGGTGCTGGGACGGGAGGGGCCGATGCCCTCGGAAGCGTTCCAGCGGACGATCGGCATCAATCTCGTCGGTACCTTCCATCTGGTCCGGGCGGCGGCCGGCCTCATGCAGGCGCAGGATCCGAACGGAGAGGGGGAGCGGGGCGTCTGCGTGCTGACGGCTTCGGTGGCGGCCTTTGAGGGTCAGATCGGCCAGGCGGCCTATTCGGCCTCGAAAGGAGGGGTGGTTGGCATGACGCTGCCCTTGGCCCGCGAGTTGGCCCGGTTGGGCATCCGGGTCGTGACCATTGCTCCCGGCATTTTCGAGACCCCCATGGTTGGCGGGATGACTCCGGAGCTCCAGGCCTCGCTCGCCGCCCAGATCCCTTTCCCGCCGCGGCTCGGCCGGGCCTCCGAATACGCCGACTTGGTCCGCGCCATCGTCGAAAATCCCATGCTGAACGGCACCACGATCCGGTTGGACGGCGCCGTCCGCATGCAGCCCAAGTGATCCGGCCGGGATCTCGTGACCGAAGCTGACCGCCTCCGCTACGATGTGCTCGTCATCGGTGCGGGCCCGGCGGGCCTGGCCTGTGCACTCACGCTCAAGCGCGAGAAGCCCGAGCTTTCGGTCGCCGTGCTCGAAAAGGCGGCAAGCCTGGGTGCCCATAGCCTGTCGGGTGCCGTGATCGAGCCCGCCTGGGTCGACCGCCTCCTGCCCGGCTGGCGCGACGATCCGCTCGACATCCAAGTGCCGGTTTCCCGCGACCGTTTCGCCTGGCTCAGCCATGGCCGCGCCTTCCGGCTTCCCACCCCGCCCCAGATGCACAACGCCGGCAACTGGATCGTCTCGCTCGGTGCGCTCGTGCGACGGCTTGGCGCGGCGGCCGAGAGCGCCGGTGTCGAAATCTTTCCCGGCTTTGCCGCCACCCAGCCCCTCTGGGACCGGGCGGGAGCTCTTGCGGGGGTCCGCGTGGGCGATCTCGGGCGGACCCGCGAGGGAGCCCCGGGACCGAACTTCTCCCCGGGAGTCGAGGTCCGGGCCGGTGTCACCGTCCTCGCCGAGGGCTGCCGCGGCAGTCTTTCCCGGACGCTCATCCGCCATTTCGGGCTCGATCAGGGGAAAAGCCCGCAGACCTACGCGCTCGGTCTCAAGGAACTCTGGCAACTGCCGCCCGGCCGGACCGTTCCCGGATCCGTCCTCCATACCGTGGGCTGGCCGCTTCCCACCGACCTCTACGGGGGCGGGTTCGTCTATCACCTGGACCGGGACCGGCTCGCGATCGGATTCGTTGTGGGACTCGATTACGAAGATCCGGATTTCTCCCCCTTCGAGGCCTTCCAGCAGTTCAAGCACCATCCGGGTCTCGTGGGCCTCTTCGAAGGCGGCGAGATCCTGTCCGCCGGGGCCCGGACCCTCATCGAGGGCGGCTATCCGGCGCTCCCCACACTCGAGATGCCGGGAGGACTCCTCGTGGGCGATGCCGCCGGAACCCTGAACGTTCCCAAGATCAAGGGGGTCCACATGGCGTTGGGCTCGGGAATCCGGGCGGCCTTGCATCTCATCCAAAACGGCGGCCCCGAGGGCTTCGACCAAAACTTCCGGCACTCGGAGGCGGGCCGGGAACTTTGGCGGGTCCGCAACATCCGGCCGGGATTCCGGGCGGGACTCTGGGTTGGGCTCGCCAATGCCGCCGTCGAGACCGTGACGGGGGGACGGGTGCCCTGGACGCTCACGAATGCCGACGACTGGCGGAGTCTCAAGCCGCGCGGTCCGGTCCCCCGCCCGCACCGCCGCTACCGGACCCGGATCCTGCCTCCGGCCGACCGCCTCGCCTTCGTCGACCTGGCCGCGCTCCACCATGAGGAAAACCAGCCGGTCCACTTGCAGGTCGCCGATCCCGCGCTCTGCGTGAGCCAATGCAGTGCCCGTTTCGGAAATCCCTGTACCCGGTTCTGTCCGGCCGGCGTCTACGAGATCGTGACCGACGCCGGCGGATCGCGCCTCCAGATCAATGCCGCGAACTGCGTCCACTGCAAGGCCTGCGACATCAAGGATCCGTACGAACTCATCACCTGGGTCCCGCCCGAGGGAGGGTCGGGGCCGAACTACGCCAACCTCTGAGGAATGCCATGGCCCCCATGAAGATCCTGGTCGCTGCCAAGCGAGTGGTCGACTACAGCGTGCGCGTCCGCCTCACCCCCGACCGGACGGGCATTGCGAGTGACGGCGTCAAGATGTCGGTCAATCCCTTCGATGAGATCGCCCTCGAGGAAGCGCTCCGCATCCGTGAGCGGGGAGAGGCCACCCAAGTCGTGGTCGCAACGGTGGGTCCGCCCGAGGCCGAGTCCCAGATCCGGAGCCTCTTGGCCATGGGAGCTGACCGGGGCATCCACGTCGAGACCGGCCGGGAGACCGCCCCGCTCGAGGTGGCCCATGTCCTGTTTCGCCTGGTCCAGGAAATCGGACCGGGACTGGTCATCCTGGGCAAGCAGGCGATCGACGACGATTGCGGCCAGACCGGTCCCATGCTGGCGGCACTCTGGGACCGCCCCCAGGCCACGTATGTTTCGAAGCTCACGCTCTCGGAGGGCCGGGTGCAGGCGGTCCGCGAGGTGGATCACGGACTGGAAACCGTGGAACTCGTCCTGCCCGCCGTGATCACGACCGACCTCAGGCTCAATACCCCCCGTTTCATCAAGATGCCCGACATCATGAAGGCCCGCCAGAAGCCGCTCGAAAAACGACCGTTCGACGGCTTCGGGCTCGACCTCCCGCGCCTGACGGTGGAAGCCTATCTGCCGCCGCCCGAGCGCGAGGCGGGCCTCCGTCTCGAGTCGGTGGCGGAACTCGTGACTCGTCTCCACGATCGGGGGGTGCTCTGATGGACGCGACCCTGGTCATGGCCGAGGCGCAAGAGGGAACGGTGCCCCTCGCCGAGGCGACGCTCAAGACGCTGGCCGTCGCCCGGAAGATCGGGGCCGGTCCACTCGACATCGCCTGGACTGGCACGAGCCTGGATCCCCTGCTCGGCCAGGCGCGGACCCTGGCCGGCATCCGGCGGCACCTCGTCTTCGATGACCCGCGCCTCACGCACCCCACAGCCGACGTCATGGCCGCCCTCGTCGGGGATCTCGTCAGGGATTACAGCCACGTCCTCATGCCGGGAACCAGTTTCGGCCGTGATGTCCTGCCGCGTCTCGCGGGCCGCGTGGGCGCGCCCGCCGTCAGCGATGTGCTCGAGGTGCTCGATCCGAGACGCTTCAAGCGTGGCCTCTATGCCGGCAACGTCCACGCGGTCGTCCGCGTCCCGGACGGAGTGCCGGTTCTGCTCACGGTCCGCCTGGCCTCCTGGCGACCCGTCACTGCCGAGAAAGAGGCCCAGCCAGCCGGGATCGAGAAGCGGGAGGTGCCCGCTGACCTCCCCACGGAGGCCCGGTTCGTGGGGCTCGAACGCGACGCCAGCGCGCGGCCCGATCTTCAGTCGGCGCGGCGGGTGGTCTCCGGAGGGCGATCGTTTGGCAGCCGCGAGAACTTCGCCCTGCTCGAGGGGCTGGCCGACCGTCTCAACGCCGCCATCGGTGCCTCGCGGGCGGCCGTCGATGCGGGCTATGCGCCGAACGACCTCCAGGTGGGCCAGACCGGCAAGATCATCGCCCCCGAGCTTTACATGGCCTTTGGCATTTCGGGAGCGATCCAGCACCTGACCGGCATCCGCGATGCCGGAACCATCGTGGCCGTGAACAAGGATCCCGAGGCTCCGATCTTCAAGGTGGCCGATTTCGGGCTCGTGGGCGATCTCTTCGAGGTGATCCCGGCCCTTCTGGCCGAGCTCGAACGGCAGGGGATCGCTCGTTGAGCGAAATCCTGTGGAGCCCGGGGCCGGCCGAGCGGGCCCGAAGCGCGCTCGCCCGTTTCCAGAAAAACCTGAACCGGCGTGGCGAAGCCGTCGGGGACGACTACGGCACCCTCTGGCAATGGTCGATCGATCATCCGGAACGCTTCTGGCCGGCGGTGGCGGACTTTTTCCGGGTCCGGTTCGAAGGCCGGGCCCAAGCCGTCCTCGGGGGACCCATGCCCGAGACCCGCTGGTTTGAGGGGGTGCGGCTCAACTATGCACGGCACCTGGTCGAGACGCCGCGCCCCGGAGGACTGGCGCTCATCTTCCGCAACGAGGAGGGGGCGCGGAGCACGCTGACCGATGGCGGGCTCCGGGACGCCGTGGCCGCCCTCGCCTCCGATTTCAGGGCCGCCGGGGTCGGGCCGGGCGACCGGGTGGCCGCCTACCTTCCGAATCATCCGGCGGCGCTCGTGACGATGCTCGCCTCCTCGAGCCTCGGCGCGGTGTTCACGAGCGCTTCACCCGATTTCGGCGTCGACGGGGTCCTGGACCGCTTTGGCCAGGTGGCCCCCAAGGTCCTGGTGGCCGTCGACGGTTACCCCTATGCCGGGGTGCGCTATGACGTCCGGGGACGGGTCCGGTCCATCGCCGCGCGCCTGCCCACGCTGGTCCGCACGGTCGTGGTGCCGTACCTCATGGCGGGGGCCGATCTTTCGGGGCTTCCCAACGCCGTCGCCTATCCCGATCTCCTGAAACGATCGCCCGGAACTCTCCCGTACGCCGATCTCCCCTTCGACCACCCTCTCTATATCCTCTATTCCTCCGGGACGACCGGCCAACCCAAGTGCATGATCCACCGGCAGGGAGGAGTGCTCCTCCAGCATCTCAAGGAAGTGGGGCTTCATACCGACGTGGGGGCGGGCGATCGCCTGTTCTATTTCACGACCACGGGCTGGATGATGTGGAACTGGATGGCGAGCGCCCTCGCCCTCGGTGCGACCCTTCTGCTCTATGACGGCTCCCCCGTCCATCCCCGCACGGACGCCCTTCTCGACCTGATCGACGAGGAGGAGATCGGAACCTTCGGGACGAGTGCCCGTTTCCTCCGGACCCTGGAAAAAAGCCGCGTGAAACGTCGTGCCGATGGGGATCTGGCTCGTCTCCGGACGATTCTTTCGACGGGATCTCCGCTCCTCGCCGACCAGTTCGACTATGTCTACCGCGATCTCAAGCCGGATGTCCGGCTGAACTCGATCTCCGGCGGGACCGATATCGTCTCCTGCTTCGTCCTGGGAACCCCGACGCTGCCCATCCGCCGTGGCGAGATCCAGTGCCGCGGACTCGGCATGGCGGTCGAGGTTGACGACCCCTCGGGCCGCCCCGTCGTGGGCGAACGGGGCGAGCTCGTCTGCACGCGTCCGTTCCCGACCCTCCCGCTCGGGTTCTGGAACGATCCGGAGGGGGAGCGCTACCGGGCCGCCTATTTCGCGCGCTTTCCCGGCATCTGGTGCCATGGGGATTTTGCCGCGCTCACCGCCCAGGGAGGAGTGGTCATTTACGGTCGCTCCGACACCGTCCTCAATCCCGGCGGCGTGCGCATCGGCACTGCCGAAATCTACCGGCAGGTCGAGGCGTTCGACGAGATTGCGGAAGCCGTGGTCGTGGGAGAACCCGACGGGGAAGGTTCCGAACGGATCCTGTTGTTCGTCGTCCTCAGGCCGGGTGCCGCCCTCGACGAGGAGCTTGCGCGGCGCATCCGCGAGCGGATCCGCTCTGCGCTCACGTCCCGGCACGTGCCGGCCCGCATCCTGGCCGTTCCGGACATCCCCCGAACGAGGAGCGGAAAGATCAGCGAGATGGCCGTGCGCCAAGTGGTTTGCGGGGAGGAGGTGACCAACACGGGTGCGTTGGCCAACCCGGAATCCCTCGAGGCCTTCCGCAACCGGTAGCGCGCCCCGGATCTGGACGACGGATCCGGTTTTCCGGACGCTCGCGGGAGGGCCAGCAATCACCGGATCCCGCCTGACGGTCAGTTGGGCCTGAAACCTTCAATGCGCAACTTTCGTTTTCCGAGGTGGCCGGGTCACGGCGAAAGGAGACGACCGCCGGGGGTGGGGGGAGGCGGTTGTCCGGGTTTTCCCCGAAGGGGGTTTCCGGGCGGAGCGGATTTTCGCCGCCAGCGCATGGATGTCCGGGCCCAGCCGGCCCATCCAGTTCATGGATTTGAGCAGGGCGAGATCGCGGCGGGCGGCTTTCACGTTGCCCATGGCGAGATCGATCGAAGCCAGGTTGATCCGGTACTGGGGAACCCCGGGGTTGAGGTGGGCGGCCTCGGCATTGAGCCGGCGGATCGGGGCCAGGGGCAGGTGGTCATCGAACCTCCAGTTGCCGTCCAGGACGAGCAGGTTCCCTTTGATGAAGGGGAGCCGGTCGATTCGCGGACTGTCGAGTGCGGCCTGGAACAGGGCCTTCATCCAGGGAGGGGGGAGATGACAGTGGTGGTTGGTTTCGCAGATGACGATCCCCTGGAGCGCTTCGAGGTCGCTCACCGTGAGCACCCGGGACCGGAGTTTCGCCTCCATCGTGGAAAACCAGCGGGCTTCGGTCGGGTGCCCGGTTTCCTGGCTCAGGATCACCTTGGCGGCATCGGGCAGGAGATCGGCGTTGGGCAGCCGGCCCGCCCGGTCGAGGGCGACCACGGCGGCCGGATAGAGCTTGGCATCGCCACCGATCGTGAGGTCGCTCAGTTCCTCTCCGAGGAAATAGGCCGCTCTCGGCGAATGCGGGTGGAATACCGCCTGGTCGATCGCCAGGGTGATGTTGTTGCGCCAAGCCCAGGCCCACTGGGCGGTCACGGAAGCGTAGAAGGCAATCAGCAGGACGGACACGGCCCTCCGTGCGATTCGGTGACGGCCGCGCGGTGCGGCCAGAAGGAGCAGCGAGAAGACGACGAGGACGAGCCCCCAGTCCGCCAGGTAGTTGCGCTGCTCGAAGACGAGCTCGAGGGGGAAGATCGTCGATTCCATGAGCTGGCCGGCAAAGAACCAGCCGATGCCGAGGGCGGCGAGCGGGTTTTTCCGGCGCAGGAGAAAGGCCAGGACGAGCAGGAGCGCGAGAGCGAGGGCGGACAAGAAGGTCGAGGGCGGGGTGAGCCAGCCCGAGGATGGGGTCAGGTGGTGAAAAACCGTAAAGTCGGCCAGCGAGGGCAGAAGCGCCCAACCGATATAGTGGAGAACCACGCGGTTTTCGCTGAGCAGCCGCTCTGCGAGGGTGAAGGGCCGGCCGGCATAGCTCAAAAGACCGGTTTCGTACGTCCAGGCGAGTCCGGCGAGTCCGGGCAGGACGAGGAAGCCGAGATAGAAGAAGAGGATCCCCCGGCTCGTTCGCCCCGACGGGTCCTTGAAACGAAACAGCAGGGCCTCGAGGAGGAGGGTATAGACGGGAAGCAGGGCGCCGGATTCCTTGGACAGGGTCGCGAGCACGAGGAAGGCGGCAAAACCGGCGACCAGTCGCCCCCCGCCGCCGCCGCGTTCGAGCTGGCGTTCGCGGGCGCTGATGTAGAACCAGGCGCCTGCAATCGTGAAAGCAGCTGCCAGGGCCGCTTCGCGCTGGACGACATAGAGCACGGAGGTGAGGTTGAGCGGCAGGAGGAGCCAGGCGGCCACCACGGCCAGAGCCGTGTAGTCGATCTCGCAATCCGTCCAGTCGGTGGACCAGCGCCTCCGTCCGATTCTGAGGAGCTTCCGGGTGAATCCGAGCAGCAGGAGCCCGTTGACGAGCTCGAGTGCGAGGTTGGTGATCTTGAAGGAAAGGGGCCCCTGTCCGAAAAACGTCCGGTCGAGCGCAAAGGTGAGCATGCTGATCGGACGGCGAAGCGGCCCGGCATCGAAGGAGAAAGCCGCATGCATGACCGCCCCGTAACTCCAGGGGTGGATGAAAAGTGCCGGGTTCTGGACGATGTTCGTGAGGTCGTCCAGAACCCAGCCGCCGGAAAGTCCCGGCGCGTAGACCAGAGCCGTAAGACCGAAGGCCAGAAACGCGAGGATTCCCCAGAGATGGCGGCGGATGGCCACGGTCCAGAGGCGGGCTCCCCCGGCAACGGTCGGGACGGAGGGCCGTCTCACGGTTCCGGGCTTCGGTCGGGGTTGTGGACGAGATGCGGCACGAGGGCGGGGGTCGACCGGCGAAAACTCTCGAAATCCGGCCCGAAACGCTCAGCCAAGAGTTTCTCCTCTCCGGTGATTTTGAGCCAGAGGGCGGCCAGGATCAGGAGCCAGAGTGCAATCCAGCGCGGCGGGAGCCCCAGCGCGATCACGGTCCCGGCCAGGGCCAGAAGCAGGCCCGTGTAGATGGGGTGGCGGACCATCCGGTAGGGCCCCTTCCGCACGAGTTCGTGTCCGCTCCGGAGGACGGCCATCCCGCTCCAGTTCCGGTTGAGCGCGATGCGGGCCCAGATCGAGAAAGCAAAGCCGGTGGCAGAGACGAGAAGGCCGGGGAGGGCGAGGGCGTGAGGAAGGAGCGGGCGATCCCACCAGCCGAGGACCGGGCGGAGGTTCCAGATGAGGACTGCTGGAATCGCGAGGAGGAGCACGGACAAGCGGGTGGTGCGCCACTCGCGCCGCTCGACCGGCCGCCGTTTGATGCCTGCGGTCCAGACGGCGGCGGCGAGCCAGACGGTGGCCCAGAGGAGCCACAAAAAACCGACAAGCCACGAGACCGGGTGTGCGGAAAAGGCGTGGAACATGGCGCTCCCTCGGGTTTCCGTCATTGTAACGAATCCGGTCCGGGTCTCGGGCGGGGCAGGCCCACCCGATCGGACGATTTCACCGAAAGGACACGATCCGGACCCCGCCGCCCCGGGGAGTCCTGGCCAAAAAAAGCCCCGCTTGCGCGGGGCTAGATTTCTTCCAGAGGAGATCCGATCGATGGTCAGGTGCCTGTGCAACTCCTCGGCATCAGCGACTGGGAGATGGTGGTGCTGCTGCAGGTCCAGATCATCGGGGCACCCGGGGAGGCCATGCTCATGATGAACTGGACGCTGTTGCCTGCGAGTCCCGCATTGACGCCGGTAGTCTTGAAAGCCGCAGTGATCGTGCAGCCGCCGAGAGAAGATGCTGTGCCGGCGTCATCCACCGACGCGACGTATTTTCCAACGATCAAATCGGCTGCCGGAAAACCGGTCGTCGTGCCGCTGATCGGGCAGGTGTCGTTCTGCATGTAATAGTTCGCGACCGGAATCTTCTGGCCGCTGATCAGCGAAATCGCCTCCGTGAACTGGGCTTTCGCAATGTAGTTCTCATAGGCCGGGATCGCAATGGCGGCCAAGATGCCGATGATCGCGACCACGATCATGAGTTCGATCAGGGTGAACCCCTTTTGACGATTCGTTTTCATAGCTTGATACCTCGTAGATGAACGATGGACTGGTTCCTCGTCGCGGCCCCAAGCCATTACGCGAAGGAAGTTCCGCAATAGGTAGACCTGCAGGATGCATGCCAGACTGGATCCCCATTCCTTCCGGGCCGCCGAATCCAGCCCGAACGCGGATCCCGTGAAGGGTCGATCGTCCAGGTCCCGGATCTAAAGTGACACTTAGTGTCAGTAGGTGACATTTTTCGTCACTTGCTGACCCAAATTGTCAGGAACCATTGCATGACTGGGGGAGGAGGGTCGGATCGATGGTCGAGCTGCTGCAGATCCACCGGATCGCCCCGCCAAAGCCTGTGGATTTGGGCGCGAGGCTGAGCGTTTTCCCGGACAGCCCGGGCACGACTCCGTGAGTTTTGAAGACCGCCTGGATGACCCCGTCCTTGACCCCGACTTGGGCCACATAACGGCCGGCCAGGCTGGCCGGCTCCGGAATTCCGTTCTCGCCCGAGGTGATGCCGACGAAACTGCCGTTGCTCCACCAGAGCGAGGCGATCGTCGGCTTGAGGCCGCCCGCGATCGAAAGCGCTTCCGTCGCCTCCGCCCGGGCGATGTCGCTTTCGTAGGCCGGGATCGCGATGGTCGCGAGAACTCCCACGATCAGGATCACGATCATGAGTTCGATCAGGGTGAATCCGCGGTTTGGGCGCATGGTGACTTCGGAATTCCGGCCAACTCATCAACCAATCCTGCAGGTTTGATGCCAGTTCCTCCAGGCGACCTGTCTATAATGGGGCCCTTAAGCTCTAGGACCTCTCCCCGATGATGGATCCGATCCCCGAACACTACGTCTCCCCCGAGGGAAGGGCCCGGCTCATGGAGGAGATCCGGAAGAGCCGGGCCCCCTCGTGGGTTCTCACGCGACGGCAGCTCTGCGATCTCGAGCTCCTCCTGAGCGGCGCCTTCCATCCCCTCGCGGGTTTCCTCGACGAGGCCGACTACGCGAAGGTGGTGGCCGTGGGCCGGCTCGCCGACGGGGCGCTCTGGCCCCTGCCGGTCACGCTCGATGTGCCGGACCGCCTGGCCGAGCGGCTGGATCGCGGGAGTCTCCTCGAGCTTTGTGATCCGGAAGGGATTCCGCTGGCTGCTCTCGAGGTGACCGGGCAGTACCGGCCCGACCGCCGGGCGGAAGCGCGGGCGGTTTTCGGCAGCGAGGATCCGGTCCATCCAGGGGTCCGCCACCTCCTCGAGGCCACTCATCCGGTCTATGTCGCGGGCCGTCTTGCGGGGCTCACCCCGCCTCCCCATTACGATTTCCAGGCCCTGAGGCTCACTCCGAACGAACTCCGGGCGCGCTTCAGGGCCCTGGGCTGGCGGCGGGTCATCGCCTTCCAGACGAGGAATCCCCTCCACCGGGCCCATGTCGAACTCACCTTCCGCGCCGCTCGCGAACGGGAGGCCAATCTCCTGATCCACCCGTCGGTCGGACTGACCCGGCCCGGCGATGTCGATGTCTATACCCGGGTCCGCTGTTACCAGAAGGTCCTCAGGCACTACCCGGCGGCGACGACCCTGCTGGCGCTCCTGCCGCTGGCCATGCGCATGGGAGGCCCGCGCGAGGTCCTCTTGCACATGATCATCCGGAAAAACTGCGGGGCCAGCGACTTCATCGTGGGCCGGGATCACGCCGGGCCCGGACGCGACCGCGCGGGCCACCCGTTTTATCCGCCCGGTGCCGCCCGCGAGGCCGCCCTGGCCCATGCCGATGAAATCGGAATCGGGGTCGTGACGTTTGACGAGATGGTCTATGCCCCAAGACGCGGTCAGTACCTGCCGGTGGACGAACTGGCGCCCGGCGAGGAATCGTTGACCCTGTCCGGCACCGAACTCCGGCGCCGACTGGCCCTGGGACTCGAGATCCCGGAATGGTTTTCCTTTCCCGAGGTCCTGGGCGAACTCCGGAAAAGCCAGCCGCCGCTCGCCCGGCGCGGGCTCACCGTCTTCCTCACCGGATTTTCCGGAGCCGGGAAATCGACGATTGCCCATGCGCTGGCCGAGAAAATGCTCGAGGAGGGGGGACGGTCCGTGACCCTTCTGGATGGCGATCCCGTGCGGCGGACGCTTTCCAGCGAACTCGGGTTTTCCCGGGAACATCGCGATCTCCACATCCGCCGCCTCGGTTTCGTGGCCTCCGAAATCAGCAAGAGCGGGGGATGCGCGATTTGCGCGCCCATCGCGCCCTACGCCCGGACCCGCGAGGAGGTCCGCGAACTGGTGGAATCCAAGGGCGGCGGGTTTGTCGAGATCTACATTTCGACCCCGCTCGAGGTCTGCGAGGGACGTGACCGCAAGGGACTCTATGCACGGGCCCGGGCCGGATTGATTGCCGACTTTACCGGAATCAGCGATCCCTACGAGGTCCCGACCGCCCCGGATCTCGCGATCGACACGACGGATTTGACCCCGGAGGAGGCCTGCCAGAAGATCATGCTCAAACTCGAGCATCTGGGCTATATCGGGGGCGGGGGCACCTCCCCGAAATCGTAGTCAAACACCCCGGCACCCCCCCTTTGCTAGAATAAGCCATGACGTCTATGCGGAGCCGGCAGCCGAAACGGGTGTACATCGAGACGCAGGGATGCCAGATGAACGTCTATGATTCGGGCCAGATGCTCGAAATCCTGCGCGAAGCTTCGGGTTACCTTGCGGCCGACCGGGCCGAGGAAGCCGATCTGCTCGTGCTCAATACCTGTTCCGTCCGGGAAAAGGCCTTCGACAAGGCGTTGTCCAGGCTGGGCCGCTGGCGGCAGCTCAAGGCGGATCGGCCCGACCTCCGGATTGCGGTGGGCGGCTGTGTCGCGAGCCAGGAAGGTCGGCATCTTTTGGCCCGCGCCCCGTTTGTCGACGTGGTTTTCGGCCCCCAGACCCTGCAGCGCCTGCCGGCGCTTTTGGACGAACGGGAAACCACGGGACGGGCGCAGGTGGATATCCGCTTCCCCGCCATCGAGAAGTTCGACGCCCTGCCGCCCCCGCAGCGGACGGGACCGTGCGCCTTCGTGTCGATCATGGAAGGCTGCAGCAAGTATTGCAGTTTCTGCATTGTCCCCTATACCCGGGGAGAAGAGGCGAACCGGCCTTTTGCCGACATTCTGGCCGAGGTCTGGACGCTGGCGGAATCCGGGGTGCGCGAGGTCACCTTCCTCGGACAGAACGTGAACGCCTACCAGGCCGAGTGGGGAGGGGAGCTGCGCGACCTGGCCGATCTCATCCGGTACACGGCGGCCATCGAGTCCATCCAGCGCATCCGCTTCACCACCTCCCACCCGATCGAGTTCGGCGACCGCCTGATCCGAACCTTCCGGGAGGAACCCAAACTGGCCCCCCATCTGCATCTGCCCGTCCAGAGCGGTTCCGACCGGATCCTCACGGCCATGAGACGCGGTTACACGACCTTGGAGTACCGCTCCAAAGCCAGACGCCTGCGCGAGGCGCGGCCCGACCTCGCGCTCACGACGGATCTCATCGTGGGATTCCCGGGCGAGACGGAAAGCGATTTCGAGGCGACTTGCGACCTCGTCCGGGACCTGGGCTTCGACCAGTCCTTCCTCTTTCTCTATAGCCCGCGACCCGGCACTCCGGCCGCCGCGCTGCCGGATCCGGTACCGGAGGCGGTCCGGCACGAGCGGTTCGGCCGCCTCAAGGCGTTGCTCGACCGCCAGGCCCTGGACTTCAGCCGCCAGCGGGTCGGCGAGACCGTCTCCGTCCTCGTGGAACGGAGGGGGGAGTCGGATCCCATAGCCCTCTCCGGACGCTCTGGAACCAACCATTGGGTCCATTTCACGGGGCCCTCCGATCTCGTGGGGACGATGACCAGGGTCGAGGTGACCCAGGGACTCCCCAACTGTCTCAAGGGGCGGTGGGTTGGCACCGAACCCGTGCGCCCGCGCGGCCATGACCGAATCCGGCAACCGGCGGCTTAACCCCGGCCGCCGGATGGCCGGCACCGAGGTGGTCCTCGAACCTCCGGACAACGACCGGCTGGCCCGGCTGTGCGGTCCCCTGGACGGCCACTTGCGCCAGATTGAGGCCGAACTCGGGGTCGAGATCAAAAACCGGGGGAACCGGTTCCGTCTTTTGGGCGAGGCCCAGGCCGTGGAAGCCGCAGGTCGCCTCCTGCGCGGGCTCTACGCGCGCGAGGAGGACGAACCGTTCGAAGCCCACCGGATCGAGGAGGCGCTGGAGTCCGTCGAAAGCGGTCCGCGCGCGGACCGGGAGGAGGGACGGCCGGTGCGGGCCGGCACCGGCCGGCTGAACGTCGAGCCCCATGGGCGACACCAGGCGGAGTACCTGTGGCTGATCCGCCGCCACGATCTCACGTTCGGAGTCGGGCCGGCCGGAACCGGCAAGACCTATCTGGCGGTCGCGGAGGGGGCAGGGTTTCTCGAACGGGGTGCGTGCGAACGGCTGGTCCTGGTTCGACCCGCGGTCGAGGCGGGGGAACGGCTGGGCTTCCTCCCCGGGGACCTGAGCCAGAAGATCGATCCCTACCTCAAGCCCATCTACGACGCGCTCCACGAGTTTCTGGGCTACGAAAAGGTCATGCGGTACCTCGAACGGGGCGTGATCGAAATTGCCCCGCTGGCCTACATGCGGGGGCGGACGCTCAACCGGTCCTACATCCTGCTCGACGAGGCGCAGAACACGACGGTCGAGCAGATGAAAATGTTCCTGACCCGGATCGGTTTCGGTTCCAGGGCGGTCGTGACCGGCGATCTCACCCAGATCGATCTGCCCCGCCCCGACCGGTCGGGTCTGCCCCACGCGCTCCGGATTCTCGAAAACCTGTCCGAAGTGGGCGTGGTCCGGTTCGACCGGCGGGACGTGCGCCGTCACCCGCTCGTCAAGCGCATCATCCAGGCCTACGAGGACTCCGGGCCGGGAGAGCATTGATGCGGGTCGAAGTGAGTTATGGGCTTGCCCGTCGCGGGTTGCCGGCGCCACTCGCGTTCGGGTGCTGGATCGACCGGACCGGTCGCATCCTCGACGTGGACGGCGTGGTGAGCATTCGCGTGGCGGGAGCGGTGGAAGGCGCGGCGCTGAACCGGCGGTTCCGCCACCTTAGTGGGCCCACCAATGTCCTGTCGTTTCCGGCCGCCCCCCCCGGCCGTGGGGAACGGTTCTGGGGCGACATCGTCCTCTGTGGGCCGGTCGTCACGGCGGAGGCCAAGAGCTTCGGCCGCCCCCCCCGCCATCATTTCGCCCACCTCACCGTGCACGGCTTCCTGCATCTTTTGGGCTACGATCACGAACGCCCGGAATCCCGCCGCCTGATGGAAACCCTCGAAATCCGCCTGCTCGGCGGCTTGGGGATCCCCGATCCCTACGAAGAGCGGCCACCCGGCCGTTGTTCGGGAAGCCGGTGAAGTCCGTGGACGAACCACCGACCGCGTCCTCCCCCGGCTGGATCGAACGGCTGGGGCAGATGCTCGGGCGCGAGGTGCGCGACCGCGAGGCCTTCCTCGAGGTGGTCGAAGAGGCCTTCGCGAACGGGGTCCTGGACCAGGATGCCCGCGACATGCTCATGGGCGTGCTCAAGGTCAGCGAACGCCGGGTCAGCGAGGTCATGATCCCGCACGGACAGATGATCGTGATCCAGGAAACGGAATCCATGGGCCAGGTGCTGGCCACCGTGGTCGGATCCGGGCACTCGCGGTTCCCGGTGATCGGCGAGAGCCGGGACCAGGTCGTGGGACTTCTGCTCGCGAAGGATCTTTTGGCGCACTATGAGCAGCGGTCCCGCCATTTCAGCCTGCGGGACCACCTCCGGCCCATGCTGTTCGTGCCCGAAACCAAGGCGTTGAACCTCCTGCTCCGTGAGTTTCGCAGCACGCGCAACCACATGGCGGTGGTCATCGACGAGTTTGGCGGAGTGGCCGGACTCGTGACGCTCGAGGACGTGCTCGAGGAAATCGTGGGCGAGATCCGGGACGAGTACGACCTCGAGACGGAAGGCAACATTCTCGAGCACAGCCGTCAGCGCTATACCGTCCGTGGGCTCACGGGTCTGCCGGAGTTCAACCGGCATTTCAGGACCACCCTGCCGGAGGATGAGTTCGACACGATTGGCGGGTTCCTGGTCGACCAGTGGGGGCGGGTGCCCGGACGGGGGGAAACGCTCGAGACCGCCTCTCTCCATTTCCGGGTGCTCCGGGCCGACCGGCGCCGCATCCAGCTGCTCGAGGTCCGGCGTCCGAAGCCCCGCCCGCCGGTCGCTCCCACGGATTCCCCCCCGGCATGAACCGGGGAGTCCGGTTGTGGCAGGCCCCGCTCGTCCGCTCCGGGCTCGCCCTGGCCGCGGGAGCGCTCCTCGTTCTGGCCTTCGCGCCCTTCGATCAGTGGGAACTGGGCTTTCTGGCCCCGGCCCTCCTGTTCCTGGTCTGGGAGGGGGCTCCCCCGCCGCGGGCGGCCCTTTTCGGTCTCTGCTTCGGAATCGGTCTGTTCGGCTTCGGCATCGACTGGATCGTCCACAGCATCGCGGTGGTCGGGCATGAACCCCCACTCCTCGCCTGGGGTCTGGTTTCTTCCCTGACTCTCGCGTGTGCCGTCTTCACCGCGGGGGTCGGCTGGGCGGCCGCCCGTCTCGCCCCCCGTCCCGGGTTTTCGCGCTATGCGCTCGTCCTGCCCGCCCTCTGGGTTCTGGCCGAATGGGTGCGGGGCTGGATCCTGACCGGATTTCCCTGGCTCGATTTGGGCTACAGCGCAGTGGGTCAGGTCCTGGCCCAGGGCTATGCCCCGGTCCTGGGAACGCTCGGCGTGAGTTTCGTCCTGGCCCTGACCGCAGGCCTGATCGTGGCCTCCGTCCGCCTGCCGGCCCCGGCCCATCGCTGGGGGGCGCTGGCTTTGCTGAGCGCGGTCTGGCTCCTGTCCCCGGCCCTTTCGGCGATTCACTGGATCCGGCCGGATGGACCCCCGATTACGGTGAGCGTGGTCCAGGGCGACATTCCGCAACGGATGAAGTTCCGCCCGGGTGCCTGGCGGTCCGGACTCGCCCGGTACGAGGCCATGAGCCGGATGCTCTGGCATCCGGGACGGGTGGTGGTCTGGCCCGAGTCGGCCGTCTCCACCTGGTACGAGGAGGCGATTCGCCCGCTCCGGAGACTTCGACGCCGGATCCGGGCGCACGGCGCCACGCTCATGACGGGGATTTTCCACTATGACTTCCGGAACGGCGGCCGCTACAACGCCGCCGTCCGGATCGGATCCGGGCCGGTCCGCTTTTACGACAAGCACCACCTGGTCCCGTACGGCGAATACTTTCCGGTGCCGGCGTTCGTTCGTGCCTGGCTCCGTGACTGGAAGCTGCCCCACTCGAGTTTCACGAAGGGGCCCGCCGTGCAGCCGCCCTTCCGGGTGGACGGAAGGTGGGCTGGAATCTCGATCTGTTATGAGGATGCCTTCGGACGCGACATCCGGCGTGCCCTGCCGAAGGCCAACTGGCTGGTCAACGTGAGTGATGATGCCTGGTTCGGACGGACCATCGGGCCCGACCAGCAGTTTCAGATGGCCCGGATGCGCGCTCTCGAAACCGGGCGGCCGCTCGTGCGGGCCGACAATACGGCCATTTCCGGCCTGATCGATGCACGGGGCCGTCTCATCGGCCAGCTACCGCCCTTCCTGCCGCTCGTCCTGACCGGATCCGTCCAGCCGGAGGCCGGGCTTACGCCCTATGACCGATGGGGGGATCGGCCGATCGTGATTCTGGCTGGTGTGCTTTTGTGGGTGGGGGCGTTTTGGGGAACCGGGCGCAGGCGCCCGCAGGATCCTCGCCACAGGCCCGGCGGGGATGCTTTATGATCACGGATCCCGGCCCGGACCCGCGCCTCCAGGGCGCGTCCGCATCCTGGCAGAAGGCGTGATGAACGAAAACCGATACGATCCCGAGACCGTCGAGGCCTGGGCACAGTCGCGCTGGCTTGAGGAGGGGATTTTCGAGATCGACGAGGGCGATCCCCGCCCTCCGTATTACGTCCTGTCCATGTTTCCCTATCCGAGCGGACGGCTGCACATGGGGCATGTCCGCAACTATACGATCGGGGATGTCATGGCCCGCTACCGGCGCATGAACGGGTTTGCCGTCCTGCAGCCGATGGGTTTCGATGCGTTCGGGCTGCCGGCGGAGAATGCGGCCATCCAGAACCGGACCTCTCCCGCCCGCTGGACCGAAAGCAACATCGCCACCATGCGGATTCAGCTCAACCGCCTGGGCTTCGGGTATGACTGGCGGCGCGAAATCGTGACCTGTCGCCCGGACTATTACCGGTGGGAGCAGTGGCTCTTCACCGAGTTGTACCGCCGGGGACTGGCCTACCGCGAGAAGGCCTGGGTCAACTGGGACCCGGTGGACCAGACGGTGCTGGCCAACGAGCAGGTCATCGACGGACGCGGTTGGCGTTCCGGGGCACCGGTCGTGCGGCGTGAGGTGGCGCAATGGTTCATCCGGATCACGGCGTACGCCGAAGAGCTCCTCACGGGTCTCGAATCCCTGACCGGCTGGCCGGAGGAGGTGCGCCAGATGCAGCGCAACTGGATCGGCCGCTCCCCCGGACTCGAAATCGACTTCGAGAGAATGGACGGGGCCGGATCCATCCGGGTGTTCACGACCCGGGCGGACACGATTTTCGGGGCGACCTATCTGGCCCTCGCTCCCGAGCACCCCGTGGTGCGGGAGACGGCTGGGCGGGATCGGGCTCTCGCTGATTTCGTGCGGACGATGCAGCAACGGGAGATGCGCGAGGCCGCCGTGGAGGTCGCCGACCGGCGGGGGATGCCGCTGCCGCTTTTGGTGAGGCATCCGCTGACCGGCGAGGCCTTGCCCGTGTGGACCGCGAGTTTCGTTCTGGCGAGCTACGGGACCGGCGCCATCATGGCGGTTCCGGCCCATGACGCGCGCGACCACGAGTTCGCCCTCCGCTATGGCTTGCCGATCCGCCCGGTCATCCGCCCACCCGGAGCCGAAAGACCGGAGACCCAGGTGCGGGCCCTGACCGAGGAGGGGGTGGTCTTCGCTTCCGGCGGGCTCGATGGGCTGACGAGTGCCGAGGCCCGGGAGCGCGTCCGGGAGTGGCTGGAGGGACGGGGGGTCGCACGCGCCGTGGTGCGGTACCGGCTGCGGGACTGGGGGGTCTCGCGCCAGCGCTACTGGGGCTGTCCGATCCCCATGGTGCACTGTGCCGTCTGCGGAACGGTGCCGGTGCCGGCCTCGGCCCTGCCCGTGCGTTTGCCGGAGGACGTGGAGTTTTCCGGCGTGAGTTCGCCGCTCACGCGGGATGCGCGCTTCCTGAATACCCCCTGCCCGAACTGCCGACGCCCGGCCCAGCGCGAGACCGATACCTTCGACACCTTCATGGAATCATCCTGGTATTACGCCCGCTATGCCGCCTACGACTGCCGGGAGGCCATCCTGGATGAGCGGGTCCATCACTGGCTGCCGGTCAGCCAGTACGTGGGGGGGGTCGAGCACGCGGTCCTGCACCTGCTCTACGCCCGGTTTTTTCACAAGCTGCTTCGCGATCTCGGCTGGGTCCAGGGTGACGAGCCCTTTGCGCGGCTGCTCAGCCAGGGGATGGTCCTCAAGGATGGGGTCAAAATGTCGAAGTCGAAAGGCAACGTGGTGGACCCCGAGGCGATCATCGCGCGGTACGGGGCGGATACGGCCCGGTTCTTCATGATGTTTGCCGCGCCTCCGGACCAGTCGCTCGAATGGTCGGAACAGGGGGTCGAGGGAGCCGAACGTTACCTGAAGCGCCTGTGGCGCCTGGTCGGCGAGTCGGCGGAAAAGCGTGCGGCCCCTCCGCTCGATCCGGCTGCCCTGTCCGCCGAAGGCCGCCGGTTATGGCGGAGCCTCCATGGGACGATTGCCGGGGTCAGCCACGATTATGGGGTCCGGGAAACCTTCAATACGGCCATGGCCAAACTCATGGAGCTGACCCATGCCGCAAGCCGGTTCGAACCCGCGGGCCGGATGGACCGGGTGCTCTACGGCCAGGTCTTGGAGACCCTCCTCGTGCTGCTGCATCCCGTGGCACCGCATGTCACGGAGGCGCTTTGGACCCGGTTGGGTGGAGCCGGGCTCCTCGCGCTTCACCCCTGGCCCGTGGCGGATCCCCAGGCCCTCGAGAAGGAGCAATGGGATCTCGTGGTCCAGGTGAACGGGCGGCGGCGGGGAACCGTGTCGGTGGGACGTGACGAGCCCGAATCCGAAATCCGCTCCCGCATCCTGGCCGACGCCGGTCTGGCCCGTCATATCGATCCGGATGCCGTCGAGCGCTGGGTGATGGTGCGCGGGCGGCTCGTGAACGTGGTGTTGCGCAAGGATCCGGCCTCCCCGTGAACCGGCGGCGAGGTCTCGTGATCGCTCTCGCGCTCGGCTTGTCCGGCTGCGGGTTCAGCTTGGGAATGCGCCTGCACCTGCCCCGCGGAATGAACCCCCTGGCCGTGGTCGTTCCGAATCCCAACGGGCATCTGGCCCTGGCGCTCAGAGAACGGCTCGAGCGTTCGGGAATCACCGTGGTGACCGTCCGGAAGCCCCATCCGGCGACACTCGTCATCCGGAAGGCCTTCATGCGCTCGCGGATCCTCGCGGTTAACGGCCAGGGCGAACCCGCCGAATACCTGATGAGCTACCACGTCCGCTTTACTCTGCTCAAGGGCAACCGGACCGTCCTACCCCCGACCACCGTGCGCATCCGGCAGACCTACTTTTATCTGCCCCTGGCCACGCTGGCCATGACCTCCCAAGCCTACAACCTCACCCGTTCGCTGGAAGCGAAGGCGGCCCGCCTGATCCTCCTGCGCCTTTCGGCCCCGCATCTCCTCCGGCCCCCCCCCTCCACCCCAAAGCCGCCCGGCCCGCACCCGTGAAACACACGCCCCGGCAGCTCGAATCGTTCGACCGCTTCGGCGAGAGCCCGTTCTGGCTCATCGCCGGCGCTGAACCGGTCCTGGTCGGGGAGACGTGGCGCTGGATCCGGGACCGGATGGAGCGGATGGGCCCTTTCGAACGCCGGATCTTCCGGCCCGAACGCGTCCTCGATCCGGCGTTTTTCGACGACTATCGGACGCCCTCGCTTTTTTCGGAGCGGCGGCTTTTCGAACTGCATCTGCCGGGCCCGTCCCTGTCGGCGGCCGGGGCATCCGGACTCGGGGATCTTCTGGAGCACGCGGTGCCGTCCACCTGGCTGGCCGTCCACGTGCCCAGCCTGGACCGCACGGTCCGCCAGGGAGCGTTTTACGGACGTTTCGTCTCCCGGGCCCAGGTGGTGGAATGCTGGCCGCCGGATACAGCCCGCTGGGGGACGGAGGTGGAACGACGGGCCCGCGTGCACGGCGTGGTTTTCGACGCCGACGGCCGGGAGCTTCTGGCTTCGCTGACCGAGGGCAACCTGCTCGGCCTCGAAGCCGCGCTCGAGATCCTCGAGCTTAACGAACCGGATCGCCCCGTGACGGGAGCCCAGGTGGCTTCCGTTCTCGGGGCCTCTTCCCATTACGGACCCTTTGATCTCGCCGAGGCCGCCTTGAACGGGAACCCCGGTCAGGTGTTCGAACGGATGCAGGCGATCTTTGGGGCGGCGGCGGAATGGCCACTCGTGCTGGGCACGCTGGTTCACGAAATCCGTGCGGTGCTGACTTCCCCGGGACCACAGGCGCCGGCCCGTAAACAGGTTGTGTACGAGAAGGCGCGTCGCCGGGGCCGGGCGTTTTGGTACCGAAGGCTGGAGGAAGCGGCGCGGGTCGATCTCGTGGTCAAGGGCCGCCAGCCCGGCCGCCCCGGCGATGCGCTCCTGACCCTGGCCCTGCACATGAGCGGGGTGCGCGGGATCGGGGAGCGGACGTGAAGCACGTCGGCCTCTTCGGCGGCTCATTCGATCCCGTGCACGTCGGCCATCTGCGGGCGGCGCTCGAGGCCGCGGAACACGTGGGCCTGGACGAGCTGCGCTTCGTTCCCTGTGCCGTCTCGCCCGGGAAACCCCGGCCACACGCGTCCGGCAGTCTCCGGCGGGAATGGCTTCGCCAAGCGATCGGAGATCGGCCGGGCTGGCAGGTGGACGACCGGGAATTGCGCCGGGGGGGCGTGAGCTATACGGTCGAGACCCTGGCCGAAATCCGGGAGACCGAGCCGGACGCGCGCCTGTACTGGATGGTCGGCTCGGATGCCTTTTGCGGGCTGCATGGGTGGCGGGAGGCGGATCGCCTGGGCCGGCTCGCGCACTGGATCGTCCTTCTCAGGCCCGGGTTCGAAGACCGCCTCCCCCCCCCACAGGCACCCGACTGGTGCCGGAGCGGGACGACGGACGATCCGGCAAAACTGAGGCGGGATCCGGCCGGAGGCGTCCTTTATCTGCCGGTCACTCCGCTCGGCATCTCCGCCACGGCGGTCCGCGCCCGGATCCGCCGGGGACAGCGCCTCGATTACCTCGTTCCCGAACCGATCCGGGGCACCCTCGAGCGGGCGGATTGCTATGACCCGCCCTAAAACCTCCTGGCCCCCGGATCCGTGGCTGGACTCGCTCGAGCAGGTCATCCGGGACCACCACGGATACGAAATCGTGCGGCTGGATGTCCGGGGACTCACAACCTTGGCCGACCACTTCGTGATCGCGAGCGGAACTTCGGATCGCCAGCTCCGGACCCTCGCCGCACGGGTCCGCGAGGCGGCCCAGGGGGCTGGGCGACCCATTGTCGGCAGCGAAGGGGAACCCACCGGCGGCTGGGTTCTGGTCGATCTCGACGACGTGATCGTCCATCTCATGCTGCCCGATCTCAGGCGGTTCTACCAACTCGAAAAACTGTGGAGCTAGTAGAGAGACCCACCAAAGTATTTACACTTCAATCCGGATCCCGCACATTTCGGCCAGACCCCACTCGTCAACCCCGGAGGGCGCCATGGCCGACAAGACCCAGAGGACTCCATTGGTTCTGAACGATCGGGAAAGACAGAAGATCCAGGGCATTGCCCAATCCCGCACGGCCCTGCTCCGGGACGTGCAACGGGCGAAGATTCTTTTGGCCTATGCCGACCGCGTTTCGCTGTCCAGCATTGCGATGCCAACCGGAACGACCCGTCCCACGGTGTACAAGTGCATCGACAAAGCCTTGTCCATGGGCTGGGAGGCGGGACTCAGGGACCTTTTTCACCGTCCGAAAGAACCGACAATGACTCCGGAAGCCAAGGCCTGGGCGGTCTCTTTGGGGGCTTGCAGCCGAGCTCTGGACCCACCAGGCCCTGGCCCACTACATCCGGACCCATTCCACGGGGGGGAAGCGGGCCACCCGTCCCTGTCCCGGCCGGGTGGCCAAGTGCACCGTCCAGAGGATTCTGGACGAACAGGAACTGAAACCCCATCAGGTCCGGTATTACCTTGAACGCTGCGGTCCGGAGTTCGACCGGAAGATGCGGGAGGTTCTCATGGTCTACCGCGAGGTGTCCCTCGCCCCACCCGGAGGAGATCGGGAGGTCTACACCGTGAGCGTCGACGAGAAGCCGGGGGTCCAGGCCCCGGGAGTCACGGCTCCCGATCGGTCTCCGGTCCCCGGAACACATCCGGCCGTTTCCCGGGACCCTGAAGATGTCCGGATGGGAACGCTTTCCATTCTGGCCGCCCTGGATCTCCATGACGGCCAAGTCATCGCCCAGGTCCACGAGCGCCACCGGAGCCGGGAGTTCGTCGAACTCTTGAAGGAACTGGATCGCCATTATCCTCCGGAAGCCCAGATCCGGGTGATCCTGGACAACCGCTCCGCCCATGTCTCCCAGGAGACCCGGGCCTTTCTTCGCCCTATCCGGGCGGGCAGCCTGGCGGAGCTCAAGGAACGGATTCTTGAAGGGGTTCAGGAGATCAACGAGAACCCCGTCGTTCGCCGCTGGAAAATTCCGAAGCCATCGAATCGGATGCTAAAGTGCAACTATTTTAGTGGGTCTTTCTACGAGTCTCACCGCCGCCCGCGCCCCGCGAGAGGCCTTTTCATTAACCAACCTCCCTCAGCCCGGCACTGCGGGTGCCACCACTTGCTTCGATAGCGCCTGAAAGTTAACCGTTGGCAATAGATATGGCCCCCAGGGACCTCGACTAGTCACTATCAGTACCATTTCGCGCGCGGCTGAGTAGAGAATTGAGGTCCCATTAATACGGAGAAGTTTCTCTTTGTCAGGGTTTGACGGCTCCAAAACGGAAAACTGTCCGACCACCTGGAATGCCACATCATAAGGAAGCGTTCCGGCCCCGTCAGGCGCCCGTAGGCTACTGATCTCGAGGGTCACACGGTACTTACTCTCAACGCCCTCCACAGGTTCCAGTCCCGCCTGAATTTGCACATTGACCCTCGGCGCAAGCGACTCCAGTTTGTGCTCGAAATTCGTTTCGACACGCAATTTGGAGAAGACATATTGGTCAAGTTGTAGTAGACCCATAAAGAAATTAACCGTTCAGGACGTTTGGTAGATCATTAAGGTTAGTTGTCTCCATGCGTACATTTTGATTTCGTTTCGGAAATGGAACAATGGAGGCGTGCTGCGGCGTAGAAATAGTTGCCTCAATCATGATCTCCTTCTGCCAGTTCCCCATTTCACTACCCACTAAACGCTCGAGTGTCAGCAACTCTTCACTAAAACTCGCCGCTTCTAGGCCCTGCGGAGTTTTGTCGGCGATCTCAGTAAAGAACTTGGTAAATGGCACCAATTTCACCAATAGAGCGACGTCGAATGCGTTCGCCAACTCTGTGAGGGTTTTTACGCTCAGGCGCCCATAATCAGGGTCCTCTAGTCGGGACACGGCGTTCTGCCCCTTCCTGAGCCTCCGACCCAGCTCTTCCTGGGTCCAGTGGCGCTGTTCTCGGAGCGCGCGAATCTGATAAGCAATGCCGGTAGTGACCTCTGCGGTCACATACGCGTCTCGATATTTTTTGCTTTGAAATTTTGCCAACAGCTTGTCTCTAAAAGACCCAATCATTGGCGCTCCCTCCGGTCGGGTTAGGTTGAGTTCGGTGTGCGTTTAATGCAGACATGTATTTCAGCGCAGATGCGCAAGCACTTGGCGGTTGGAGTTGGTCACCTCTCTCAATAGCCCCAACCAATAACGTAAATTGATTCGGCCCCGGTCCAAAAAAGCCTAATGGCCGATATTGTATCTTCTTCGCTTTGAAGCGTATCTCACCGAGACCAGCACATGGTCCATGCAAAAGACTGAAATGAGGCCTCGACCACCCATTCCGGGGCTGCTGTTTCAAATACAACAATCTGGCATCAAAAACAGCTCTCACGTCTTCGCCCAGGTTGTCGTACCAGTTCTTAAAAGAACTCTCACCATTGGCGGCCACGTAATACTTAATGATCCACATTGTATATCATAATCTTGTGATACGGCAAAGTGCCGTCCGTCGGAGGAGGTTGGGGCGCGTACACCTAATCAGCAGAGAGATCAGAAGCCCTGTCTGCCTGGCGCTAAACAGGCGTGACCCAGCATAAATGTTTCTGATGCCTGCTTCAACCGGGTTCTAGTAGAGAGACCCACCAAAGTATTTACACTTCAATCCGGATCCCGCACATTTCGGCCAGACCCCACTCGTCAACCCCGGAGGGCGCCATGGCCGACAAGACCCAGAGGACTCCATTGGTTCTGAACGATCGGGAAAGACAGAAGATCCAGGGCATTGCCCAATCCCGCACGGCCCTGCTCCGGGACGTGCAACGGGCGAAGATTCTTTTGGCCTATGCCGACCGCGTTTCGCTGTCCAGCATTGCGATGCCAACCGGAACGACCCGTCCCACGGTGTACAAGTGCATCGACAAAGCCTTGTCCATGGGCTGGGAGGCGGGACTCAGGGACCTTTTTCACCGTCCGAAAGAACCGACAATGACTCCGGAAGCCAAGGCCTGGGCGGTCTCTTTGGGGGCTTGCAGCCGAGCTCTGGACCCACCAGGCCCTGGCCCACTACATCCGGACCCATTCCACGGGGGGGAAGCGGGCCACCCGTCCCTGTCCCGGCCGGGTGGCCAAGTGCACCGTCCAGAGGATTCTGGACGAACAGGAACTGAAACCCCATCAGGTCCGGTATTACCTTGAACGCTGCGGTCCGGAGTTCGACCGGAAGATGCGGGAGGTTCTCATGGTCTACCGCGAGGTGTCCCTCGCCCCACCCGGAGGAGATCGGGAGGTCTACACCGTGAGCGTCGACGAGAAGCCGGGGGTCCAGGCCCCGGGAGTCACGGCTCCCGATCGGTCTCCGGTCCCCGGAACACATCCGGCCGTTTCCCGGGACCCTGAAGATGTCCGGATGGGAACGCTTTCCATTCTGGCCGCCCTGGATCTCCATGACGGCCAAGTCATCGCCCAGGTCCACGAGCGCCACCGGAGCCGGGAGTTCGTCGAACTCTTGAAGGAACTGGATCGCCATTATCCTCCGGAAGCCCAGATCCGGGTGATCCTGGACAACCGCTCCGCCCATGTCTCCCAGGAGACCCGGGCCTTTCTTCGCCCTATCCGGGCGGGCAGCCTGGCGGAGCTCAAGGAACGGATTCTTGAAGGGGTTCAGGAGATCAACGAGAACCCCGTCGTTCGCCGCTGGAAAATTCCGAAGCCATCGAATCGGATGCTAAAGTGCAACTATTTTAGTGGGTCTTTCTACGAGACCGGGTCGGCCAGAGGAATCCGACCCGGCCGCTGGATGAGTCCGTCCCCGTTCCCGGCCGCCGGGGAGGGACGTTCGGCTGGGGGCCTCGCCCAGTGTGCGACAATCTCCCGGTCAGCCGGTCTGAAAGCGGATCCGGCATTTTTGGTTTCCCGAGCGAGAGCCTTGGACTAATGGACTCAACGCCTGTGCGCCCCCGCCGCCTCTGGGTTCGTGTTCCGGCGGGACTCGTGGCCGTGCTGGTCATCGGGGCGGCGGCCGGGGTGGGCCTGTTTCGCCTGGCCGCCCTGACCGTCCCGGCGTACCGTCACGAGGTCGAGCAGTGGGCTTCCCGCACCGTCGGCGTGCCGTTGACGATCCGCGGCATCGAAGCGCGCTGGAGCGGCTTGGGCCCCGAACTCGTTCTGGATTCCGTGGTCTTGAAGGCTCCGCACCGCCGGACCCCCCTGGCCGGGGCCAGCCAGATCGTGGTGCATCTGTCGATTCCGGTCATGATCGAGAACGGACGGTTGCTGCCGAGCGGCGTGACCATCCGCGGACTCCGTTTGACGGTCCGGCAAAACGCGGCCGGGCACTGGCAGATGCCCTGGGCGAAGCCCGGCGAACCCCATTCCTTTCCGTTTGCGACGCTCCTCGCGGTCAGTGCGCACGATGCCCGCCTGCAGTTCCGTGACGCCGTGATCCGGCTGATTCCGTCCGCCACCCGCCCACCGACCCTTCTTCAAGTCTCCCGCTTCCGGATTGCGGTCCGGGCCGACCAGTACCGCATGATGCTCAGCATGCGGGCTGAGCCCCATCTGGTCCGGATGCTTGACCTCCGGGTGCGAGCGCAGGGCTCCCGAACGGACCCCGGTCTCTGGCACTGGCGCGTCCGGGGCGAGGTTCTGGATCTCGCCCCGGCGGCCCTGGTCCCGCTGGGCCTGGTCCTGCCGGTCCAGGGACTGGACGGGAGCCGGTTGTCGGTCACGCTGGCAGGCGCGGGAATGGGGCGACACCCCGCCCGCCTCCATGGATCATTGACGGCAATGTGGCCCGACCGGGGCTCCCGGCCAGGCCCCCTTCATCCGGGTCGGGTCCGAATCCAGGGGGGATTCCGGGTCAACTGGATCAAAAGGCGGGCCGTTCTGTCCCCGATCGTCGTGGCGCGGCCCGGGCATCCGGCCCGTCGCGAGGACCTCGAGATCGGCTGGTCTGGGGCCGTGGGGGGCCGGGTGGGCTACCGGATCGGGGCCCAGCGGTTTTTCCTGGGCACGCTCTTGCCGTTCGTGCCGTTGGCCGGACCGTCCACCGCACTCCGCCCGATGGCGAACCTCTTGGGCCGCTTGCGCCCCACTGGCCGGGTGGTCGGGCTGGATGTCCGCCTCGGGCTCACCCCGAACGGATGGGACGTACGTTCGGCCACGGGACGGTTTGAACGGGTGGGCTGGTCGGCCTGGAGAGGCTGGCCCGGATTCGGGGGATTTTCAGGACATTTCGCCGCGACGGGCCGAAACGGATCCGTCTTCCTCAGGCCTTCGACCGTCACGTTCCGCGATCCCGGGATCTTCAGCCGGCCGATCACCCTCACCTGGGGAGGGACCGTACTGTCGTATGAGGCCCGTCCCAAGGGCCTTTTGGCCCTCACCCCGACCTGGATCCGCTCCCCTGGGTTCGCGGTCGCGGTTCACCAGGCGACCCTCCGTCTGCCGTCCGGAGTCGGCCGGTCCCCGACAATCCGGCTGGATGCCCGTCTCCGGAACGGCCGCGTGCCGCTCATGGCCGGGGACATCCCCTACGGAATCTTCGGGCCGGGGCTGCGCCGATGGCTCCACCGGGCGTTGGTCGCGGGCTGGATCCCCGAGGCCCACCTGGTCCTCGACGGGAAACTTTCGGACTTCCCGTTTTCGCATGGGGGCGGGCGGTTCGAGGTCCGCTTCGCCCTCCGGAAGGCGGAGGTGCATATCGCCTCCGGCTGGCCCGATCTCGTGGTCGATCGGGCAGAGGGGGTTTTCGCCGGACCGGGGTTCTCCGTGCGGATCGCGACCGGGATGGAAGCCGGTTTCCCGCTGGCCGGATCCGGCCTCGTGATTCCACACCTCAAGCGGGGCGTCTTGCATATCCGGGGCGCCTTTGCGGGCCAGGCCGCAACCCTTGAAAGCTATCTCGATTCGACGCCCCTGTCACGACGCTGGAACGGACTGTTCACCGCTCTCGATCTCACCGGCCCGCTCGCGGCTTCGGTCCGGATCCGCCTCCCGGTCCATGCACTGGACCGGCCGACGATCCGGGGGCACGTCCGGTTTATCCGGGATCGCTTCCGCTTTCGGCCCTGGCCCCTCGTGCTCCATCGTCTCAAAGGAGACGTCACCTTCGACAACCTGGCCGTGACGGCTCCGACCCTGACCGCCCGGCTCAATGGGCACCGACTCACTTTCAATGCGTGGAGGAAGCGGAAGGAAACCCATCTCCAGATGGTGGGAGCCCTGGATGTGGCGAAGCTTGGGTTGCCCGCCCCCTTGGCCCGGCTCGTTCAAGGGGCTTCCGACTGGCAAGCCGAGCTCGCCTATGCCCCCGCGCATCTGACCGGCCGGCTGCGGTTCAAGGTTCTGACCCACCTCGTGGGCACGCGCCTCCTTCTGCCAGCTCCGCTGGCCAAGGCCGCCGCCCGGTCCATGACCCTGGATTTGACCGGCGCGCTGGTGCAGGGGGACTCGCGTTTCCGCATCGCGGGGACCTGGAAGTCGATCGGTTGGATGGGAGTCCGGGGGCGGTTCGTCGATGGCCGGCCGGTCCTGTCCGCCGGCCGGATCGATTTTGGAGGCCGTCTTGCACCCCTTCCGGCCCACGGGATTCTGGTCACGGGGGGTGTTGGGGAGACCGATCTGTCCGGATGGTGGCGCCTGTACCGGCAGATCCGGCTTCCAGGGTCGGGCTCTCCCTCCGTCCGGATCAAGGACTTGCATCTCGCCCGCCTGACCGGCTGGGGACAGAAGCTCGGCCCTCTCCTCCTGTCGGTCGCGGCGGCAACCCGGACCGGGTTTCATTTCCAGGTGGACGGGACGGATCTCGCCGGGACCGGCTTTTTTCCGCCCGCCGGCAGCCACCGCCCGGTCCAGCTGCACTTCAGCCGTTTTGAAATCGCGCCACTCGTCCACCTGGCGGGATCCGGCACGAGTCATCTCACGCCGGAGGTCCTGCCGGCCCTGGACTGGTCCAGCACGCAAACCCGTTACGGGCGGATTGTGCTCGGCAACGTCATTTTTGACTGGACCCATCCTTCCCCCCACGCTCTCCGCTGTTCCCATGTCGCCCTGGTTTCGCCCGATCTCCGGATCACCGGGGGCGGGCAATGGGTCTGGAATCGTTCGGGATCCCGCGTTGACCTCAACGCCAAGGTCACGAGCCCGAAGGTCGGTTCGGCCTTCCGCCAGCTTGACATCAAGCGGATCCTGACGGGTCAGCAGGCCGGGGTTGCCCTGAACCTGGACTGGCGGGGAACTCCCTGGCACCCCGACCGGACTTCGCTTGGGGGCACCATCCGGTTTTCCGTCCGGGATGGCCGGGTCCTCGCCATCAAGCCCGGTGGTGCCGGACGCTTCCTCGCGCTCCTCAGTCTGAATGCATTGCCGCGCCGGCTCGGCCTGGACTTCAGCGACGTCTTCTCCCGCGGGCTCAGCTATGACCGCCTGCAGGGGATGTTCACCATCCGGCGAGGAGTGGCCGTGACCCATGACGCCACGCTTTTCGGTTCCTCGATTGCCATCTGGCTCACCGGAAAAACCGATCTCGCCAAACGGAGTTATGATCAGGTGGCACTCGTCATCCCCCATGTGGGATCCACCCTGCCGATCGCGGGGGCCATTTTCGGTGGCCCGATCGGGGGGGGGATCCTCCTCGCGCTGTCCCGGATCTTCCGGGGAGTGATCGAAAGCATGAGCGAAACCTACTATCACGTCACGGGACCCTGGCGGGACCCGCGCGTCCACCGGATCAGCGCGGCCCGGGCGCGGGCGCTCGGCTTCGTGAAGAAGCCCGGGTAGAGGCCGTGCCCATCTTGCGGCGATCCGGCGGATTGGTACTGGCCTTGGCCTTGGCCGTGGGGGAAGCGGGCCTGCCGGTTGCGGCCCACGTCCGGGAACGGTTCCCCTTCCCCCGATCCCAGTGGGTGGGGGTGCGCCGCGCCCGCCGGGTGATCCGCTGGCCCGCGGTCCGAAAGGCCGTCGACGCGTGGATCGAGGCGCCGCAGGATCGGCTGGTGCTGGCCTATCCGGTCGGTCCGGGTGGCCGGTTATGGGCCGTCCAGCTGGCGGACTGGCTGGTTGCGCTGGGGGTGCCCCGGACCCATCTCCGGCTGCGTCCGCGCGCCACCTTCCACCGCAACCGGCTCTGGATCGAACTCGAACCCCCGTCGTGAAAGTCCTCCTCGCAGCCATCCAGATGAGAAGTGGCCGTACCGTTGCCGCCAATCTCGAGCAGGCGGACCGTCTCCTCGCGGAGGCGCGACGGCGGCGGGCCGAACTGGCCCTCCTGCCCGAAAATTTCGCGCTGATGGCCCAATCCGACCCGGAGCGGTGGGAAGCCGCCGAACGGGGCGGCCGGGGCCCGGTCCAGGACTACCTGTCACAAACCGCGCGACGCCTCGGGATCGCCCTGATCGGCGGGACGCTTCCGATCCGGTCCGGAACCCGCGTCTATGCGGCCAGCCTGGCCTTCGACGCCCACGGACGGGTGATCGGGCGCTACGACAAAATGCACCTGTTCGACGTGGATCTGGGCCCCGGCGAGCGGTACCGGGAATCGGCCGGAACCCGTCCGGGCAACGGCCCGCAGGTCGTCCGGCTTGCCGGGATTCCGGTCGGCCTTTCGGTTTGTTATGACGTCCGATTCCCCGAACTGTATCGTTGCCTCGTCGCGGACGGGGCCCGGCTTCTCACGGTTCCTGCGGCGTTTACGGTTCCCACAGGCAGGGCCCACTGGACGACCCTGTTGCGTGCGCGGGCCATCGAGAACCAGTGCTATGTTCTCGCTGCGGCGCAGTCCGGGCGTCACGAAGGGGGGCGCAGGACCTACGGGCACAGCTGCCTCATCGATCCCTGGGGTCGTCTCGTGGCGGAACGACAGGCCCCCGGGCCCGGGATCGTGCTGGGCCACTACGATTCGGGATGCCTGGAGCAGATTCGTGGCCGTCTGCCGGCCCTGCGGCACCGACGCATCCACCCGGCCGGAACGGGTCCGGGGCTCTCTCGCCACCAAGGGAATCGGGCCGGCCGGTAAGGGATTCCGGCCGGGACCGGGGTTCAGGAACCGGCGAGATTGCGCAGGCTGTGGACGGCGATCGACAGCATCGCGTAGTCGTGGGTTGCATGCGCCCGCATATCCTCCCCGAGCTTCCGGTAATGACCGAGACTCTCGGTGGCGCCTTGGGACCAGTGCGCGAAGGCCGTCTCGAACGACTGCTCTCCGGCCGGTCCGAGGATTTGGGTGGTGAGGCGCCGGTGCTCCCCGTACAGGTTCTCGCGGAGGCTGATGCGCGCTTCGGCCTGCCAGAAATCCTGGACCGTGAGTTTTTCGATGGCCTGATCCAGCCAGTCCAACGACAGGGCCTGCCCGATTCGGAAGTAGAACGAAGCGACGCGGGGGAGGGGTTGCGCCAAGTTTTCGGTCATCGAGACGAGATCGAAGACCGGGTAGAGGGATGACCGGATGGTCAGCTGTTGGGCCAAGGGCTCCGGCAGTCCGGCCTCGGTGAGCCCGCGGACCCGGGCATCATGGGATTTGCGGAGGGGTTCCGGCAGGCAGTCCAGGAGATGGGTCTCGAAGGCCGCGACCCCCGGGGCCAAGGTGGCAATCAGGCCGCTCACGTTCAGCGGCCGGGGCCCGTTCAGCAGGAGCCAGCGGGTCAGGTGCCGCAACAGGCGGACGTTGGCGGTGAACGCCTCCAGGCTCAGGGCCGGCGGGACGGATGCCGGGAGGGCTTCGAGCTCCCGACAGACGGCCTCGGTTCCGGTGACGGTCTGGCTCACGACGAAGGCACGCACGATCTCGGCCGAGGTCGCCCCGATCTCCTCCTGAAGACGGGTGGCGAAGGTCGGTCCCATGTGGTTCACGAGGTGATTCGTGATTTCGGTGGTGATGATGTTCCGGGCCAGCGGGTGGCGCCGCATGAAGGGGGTGTAGCGCTTGCGGAGGGCGGAGGGAAAGTAGCGTTCGATCTCGAGTGAAAGGGTCGGATCCTGGTGGATATCGGAATCCTGGAGATCATGGGCGAGGGCGATCTTGCCGTAGGCCAGGAGGACGGCCAGTTCGGGACGGGTCAGGCCGCGCTGCAGGTTCCGGCGCTGGGCCAGGACGGCGCTCGGGGGCAGCCCCTCGAGCGCCGGGTTGAGCAGATGACGCTGTTCGAGCTTCCTGACCAGGTAACGGTGTTCGTCCAGCCGCTGCGGTGCGGTGAACTCGAGGACCGACAGCGCCTGGGCCTGGTCGTAGTTGTGGCGGAGCACATGTTCCGCAATGTCGTTCGTCATGTCGTGCAGAAGCCGTTCGCGGTGGCGGACAATCGCCCGGCGCTCCTCGGCGGCCACGTTGAGCAGGATCTTGATGTTGACCTCGTGATCGGAGGTGTCGACTCCAGCCGAGTTGTCGATGAAGTCGGTATTGATCCGGCCGCCGTTCAGGGCATATTCGACACGACCGAGCTGGGTGAATCCCAGGTTGCCGCCTTCGGCCACCACGCGGGCGCGAATTTCGTGCCCGTTCAGGCGCAGGGCATCGTTGCTGCGGTCGCCGACATCGGCTTGGGTTTCCGTCTGGGCCTTGACGTACGTGCCGATGCCGCCATTCCAAAGCAGATCGACGGGGGCGGCCAGAAGCGTGCGGATCAGTTCGGTCGGCGTCACGGAAGCCGCCTCGGTCCCCAGCACGGACCGGGCCTCGGGGCTCAGCCGGATCGACTTGGCGCTGCGCGGATAGATGCCGCCGCCGGGGGACAAAAGGTCGCTGCGGTAATCGGTCCAGCTCGAACGGGGCATGTCGAACAGCCGCTGGCGTTCCTCGAAACTGGTGCGTGGGTCGGGATGGGGATCGATGAAGATATGCTGGTGGTTGAAGGCCCCGATCAGCTTGAGGTGCGGGGACCGGAGCATGCCGTTCCCGAAGACGTCCCCGGAGAGGTCGCCGATGCCGACGACGGTCACCGGCTCGCGGTCGGGATCGACGCCGAGTTCCCGGAAGTGGCGCCGGACCGATTCCCATACGCCGCGGGCCGTGATGGCCATCTTCTTGTGGTCATAGCCGATCGAGCCGCCGGAGGCAAAGGCATCGCCCAGCCAGAAGTGGAAGTCGGAAGCGATGGCATTGGCCAGATCGGAGAAGGTGGCGGTTCCCTTGTCGGCCGCCACGACCAGGTAGGGGTCGTCCTCGTCGTAGCGGACCACCCGCTTGGGGGGTTGGACCTGTCCGGAGACGATGTTGTCGGTCAGGGTCAAAAGCCCCTGGATGAAGGTCCGGTAACAGCGCCGGGCTTCCTCGATGAGGCGGTCGCGGTTGCCGTCCTTGGGCGGTTGTTTGACGTAGAAGCCGCCCTTGGCGCCCACCGGAACGATGACCGTGTTCTTGACCATCTGGGCCTTCATCAGGCCCAGCACCTCGGTTCGGAAATCCTCGCTCCGGTCCGACCAGCGGATCCCGCCGCGGGCGATCCGCCCGCCCCGCAGGTGGATGCCTTCCACCTGGGGCGCGTAGACGAAGATCTCGTAGAGCGGGCGGGGCAGCGGCAGGTCCGGAACCCGGCTGGAGTCCAGCTTGTAGCTCAAAAAGCGGTAGCCCTCCGGATCCCGCAAGGGGCGCTGGAAAAAGCTGGTGCGCACCATCGCACCGAGCACGCCGAGGTAGGCGCGCAGGATCCGGTCGTCGTCGCTCGATTCCACGCTCTCGAGCTCCGTCCGGAGGGTTTCGAGGCAGGCCTGGGCTTCCGATTCTCGGGTTGCGGAATCCCGGAAGGGATCGAAGCGCACATGGAACCAGCGGACGAGGAGCCGGGTGATGGCGAAATGACTGGCCAGGGCGCGGGACATATTGGCCGGCGTAAAAGGGATTCCGGTCTGGATGAGGTATTTGCAGATGCTCCGCAGGAGCATGATTTCCCGCCAGGACAATTCGGCGTCGATGGCCAGGCGGTTGAAGTCGTCGTTGGCCGCAAGGCCCGTCCAGATGGCGAGGAACAGTTCTTCGAGGGCCTCGCGCCGTTCCAGCGCCCGGTCGGTCGAACCGGGCAACTCGAGTTCGAAATCGTGGATCCAGATGCGGCCGATCCCGGGAACCGGGACCTCGTAGGGTCGTTCCGAGACGACCCGGAAGCCCGTACTTTCCAGGATCGGCAACGTGTCGGAAATGGCCAGCGACTGGTCCAGCCTGAAAATCTTGAGCCGGAGCGAGCAGGAGCTCGCGTGCTTGGGGCGGTACAGGGAAAGCCGGAGGGCCTGAGCCGGTTTGAGCTGCTCGATTTCGAGGAGGTCGTAGACCGCAGCCTGGGGTTTGACGTCATCCCGGTAGACTTCGGGGAAACTGTCCCGGTAGCGGTCAAAAAGCGGCAGGCCGCGTTCTTCCCCCAGCCGGTCGGCGAGGGCGAGCCGGAGCTTCTCGTTCCAGCTCCGGCTCGCATCCTGAATTTCCAGTTCGAGGGTGGCGAGATGCTTGGGGGACAGTCGTCCCGTCTCGGTATGCACGGTGGCGTGCAGGCGGGCCAGGACCGAGTCGGAGATCCAGAGGTCGGATTCGATCGAGTGGCCGTGGAGCCCTTTCACCAGGATCTTTTCGATGGATTCACGTGCCCGTGCGGTGTAATTTTCCCGGGGCAGGTAAATGAGGCAGCTGAGATAGCGGCCGAACACGTCGGGCCTGAGAAACAGTCGGGTGAGATGGCGTTCCTGCAGCCTCAGGACCCCGAACGTGAGCTCGACCAGCTGGTCGATCGAGGCCTCGAGCAGTTCGCTGAGCGGCAAGGTGTCGAAGATGATCCGCAGATGGCGCCCGGCGTGGGATTCGGGGGCGAGTCCCGATTGCCGGAGGACGGCCTCCCGCTTGAGGCGCACCACCGGGATTTCCTGGGGTGGGCATTTGAACACCAGGGGGCTGAATAGTCCGAGGATCCGGTCCTCCCCCACGACCCGGCCCCGGGCATCGAAGCGCCGGAGGCCGATATAGTCGATGGGGCCGGACCGGTGGACGGTCGAATGAGCATTGGTCTTCGTGATGATGAGCAGTTCCTGGGAGAGGGCCTTTTCGTTCGCGCGTTGGGCGAGGGCCTTGGGTTCCGGTGGGTGGTCGGCCCGGGTGCGCAGGATGCCCAGTCCGGTCTCCCGTTCGGGGGCCAGACGAAGCTCGTCGCCGTCGTGATGGAGTGCGTAGCGCCGGTAGCCCAGAAAGGTAAACCAGTCCTGCGTCAGCCACTCCAGAAAGTCGCGGGCCTCCTCGACCTCCCGTTCCGGAAGAAAAGCCTTCCACCGGATGATGTCCTCGCCGAGGAGGGTCACGCGGTCCCGCAGGGCGGCGCTGTCCTCGAAAACCCGCAGGACGTCCGAAAGATTGTCGCGGATGCGTTTTTCCAGGCGGGCCAGCCGTTCCGTCCCCTGGATGCGGTCGAAGACCGTGAGGATCCAGGATTCACGGGAGCCCGGCGCCTCCCCGTCGAGGCCGCCGATCCGGTCCAGCCGATGCTCTCCGTTGCGGTCGGCGACAAAGACCGGATGGACGGTGAGATGCAACCCGAGTCCTTCCTGCCGGCCGGCCAGTGTCAGGGAATCGACAAGGAAGGGCATGTCATCATTGACGGTGAGGGCGACCGTATAGGCCTGGCTGGCGTGACGGCGGACCGGCAGGTTGACGAGGCGGAGCGCCGTCTCGCCGGGATGGCGCGTGAGGCCAAGCTGCCAGTGCTCCAGGAACAGGCTCACCCAGTCTTCCAGGCTGAAGAGATCGAGATCGTCTGGAGTGACCGTCTGAAAATAAAGGCCGAGGACACGCCGGAGGTCTTCCAGTGGACCTTCAGGCGTGAATTTCTTTTCAATGGCGTTGGCGAGGCGGGTCAGAAAGACCTGGGGAGTGGAAACGAGATGGTGGTTGCGCATGAAGGTTGGCAAAAGGGCCCGGATCCGGCCACTGTTGTGCAATTTTAGCGGCTTTGCCATCCTCGTGCTGGCACGGCGCGGAGACCCCGCCCCGCCGCCGGACGAATAAGGCCGTGCTCTGCCCGATTTCGGAATCCCCCCGGTCCCGCGTCCGGTTTAGGATTCGGTCGATCCCAATAGGAAAGGTTGGTCATGAGTGTTCCCGAGCACGGGGATCCGGTGGGGCGATCGGATGGCCTCCAGATGATCCTGGACTTCGAATCCGGGCCGGCGCCCGCGCGGGGAGCCCCCGCGCGGGCAGACAGCAATCCGCCCGGTCCGGATGCACGGGAAGAAGCCCTTCTCGGTGCGGCCCTGGGTATTCTCGAACGCCGGTTCCGCCGGGCCGGAGCAGCCTTGGATTCCCCCCGGCAAAGCGCCGAGTATTTCCGGATGAAACTCGCCCACCTGAGCCGGGAGGTCTTTGCGGTCGCCTATCTGGACCACCATTACCGGGTGCTCGCCACCGAGATTCCCTTCGCCGGCACCCTCAGCCAGTGCGTGGTCCATCCCCGTGAAGTCATCCGGCAGGGACTCGGATACAACGCCGCCGCCATCCTCTGCGCCCATAACCATCCCTCGGGACTGGCTGAAGCGTCGCAGGCCGATCGCCAGCTGACCCAAAAGCTCAAGGAAGCCCTTGCCCTGGTCGACATCCGGCTGCTCGACCACTTTGTGATTGGCGGGACGCAATGGGTCAGCTTCGCGGACCAGGGCTGGCTTTAGGGGAGGGCCGCGGGCTTTTGGGAGGGCGGGTTGAACGGGCCACGCCCACGGGTTTCGCTGGGGGGTGCGGCCTCGAGGAGTGCATCCAGTGCCTCCTCGTATTCCCGCATGTGCGCGAGAACCTGTTTTTCGAGCGATCGGGCTGGCCGATCGTCCCGGGCGGCGGCCGCCAGGCGGTGCAGCCGCGTGTGGAGCTCCTCATGGCAGAGGCGGAGTTTCCGCTGTCGCGCCGAGCGGAGGCCGCCGGGCCAGGGGGTCAGGCTACAGCTCGAGCACGAAAGGGCGGGCAAGAGGGAACGGCGGATCTCGGGGGAAGCCTGGAGGGCTTCATCGACCTGTCCCCGCAGCCATCGGTGATAGACCCCGTTCAGCCGTAAGGGGAGGAGACGGGCGTCGCTGGCGCGGGCGAGTGATCGGGCCAGCCCGGCCGGCAGGGTCCAGCGCCGGCTCCACTCGATGAAGGCCTGGTTGTGGAGCGGTGGACTGATGAGGGACCCCTGCGCCTGGTATCCGCCCAGGGCGTGAAACAAGACAGCCAGGTCCTCCCGTTCGATGTCGACGGCGGTCACTTCGAAGTGCCCGATCTCTCCGCTGCGGACCGCGCCGGCGACCAGACTCAGGGCCCGGGGATCCTCGCGGAGGCGGAGAATCAGCGAGCGGTCGACCTTGATTCCCTGGGCGTGGATCCAGTCGATCTTTCCCAGTGCCACGGGCCAGGCGCCGAAATTGTCGAAGGTGATCCGGATGCCCTTCCGGTTCAGGTTTTCGGTGAGGGACGGCAACCGGTCCCAGTCCGGCAGCAGGGGACTCGGCTTGAGCTCGAGAACGAGACGGTCGGCATGGGCCCCGTGCCGGGTGTACCAGTTCCGGAGGTCCGATTCAAAGGACGGGGAGAGGAGGTAGCGCAGGTTGGTGTTCAAGCTGACCGGGATCGTGAAACCCGCCCGTTCCAGGATCTCGAGCTCAAGACCGACGGCGTCCAGCAGGTAGCGCCCGGTCTGGGGGACGAGATCCGGGTCGGTCTCGATCAGGTTCAGCCATTCGGTTTGATCCTCGGACGTCGGGCTGAATCCAGGCCACCGGGCGCAGGCTTCGGCAGAGACCAGGTGGCCGTCCCGGAGGTCGATCACGGGTTGCAGGTCAAGACGGAGATCGCCGCGAGCCAGAGCCTGCTGAAATCGATTCCGGATCTCCATTTGCTGTTCCAGCCGTTTTTCGAAGTCCTCTTTGAACAGGGCCCAGGCATTCCGGCCGCGGGATTTGGCGCGGTAGAGGGCGAGATCCGCGTGTCGCAGGAGAGTCTGGGGGGGTTGGTGATCCTGGGGATAGATGGTCAGTCCGAGGCTCACGGTCGTGTGCAGCGACTGCTCCTGGTAGGTCACGGGGCCGGCGAGCTCCGAACGGAGGTGTTCCAGGATACCGGTCATCGCGACCTCCGTTTCCAGCCCGGCCAAGATCAGCCCGAACTCGTCGCCGGCCAGCCGGGCGACGGTACTCTGATCGTTCAGGAGGGTCTCCATGCGGTGGGCCTGGGTGGCCAGCAGGAGGTCGCCTGCCTCGTGTCCGAACCGGTCGTTGACCTCCTTGAAGTGGTCGATGTCGAGAATGGCGATACCGACCAGGGACCGGTTCCGTTCGGACTGCCGGAGCGCGCCATCGAGCCGGTCGAAAAACAGATTCCGGTTGGGCAGTCCGGTCAGACTGTCCATCAGGGCCATCTGCTTGAGTTCGTTCTCGCGCTCATGCTCCACCAGCGCCAGCGTGATGGCATCCGTGAATTGTTTGCACAGCTCGATCAGCGCATCCGACTTGAAAAAACCGTCCTCGTTCGAAAGCAGCACAAGCGCGGCGAAGGCCTGGCCCCGGAACAGGATGGGGAAAACGCCGATTTCCCGAATTCCCGCCTCCTGGAAGATGCCCTCGAAGCGGGGTGGCAGTCCCGGAGAGTGGGAACGGCGAACCAGGATAGGGGTCCGCCCGGAGGTGGCCTCGGTGACGAGTTGCCGGCAGAACGGCCGGAGGAAATCGCACGGGAAATCCCCGGAGACTCCGGAAAAAAACCGGGTGGGCACAAGAGCCGCCACCGTGGGGTCGGTCTGTCCGGTGCCGGCAGGATCCGGTGCCGGCACGATCGCATTGCCTGCGGCACCGTTGACCCGGCCCAGGATCCGGCCGACCTCCTGGTACAGGAGGCGCGGGTCGGGATGTCGGGCGACCAGGCGGTGCAGTTCGGATAGGGCCCGGAAAAGATTTTCAAAGTGATCGAGTTGGATTTTTTCGTAGGAATGATTGAGGGCCGTTCCCACCATGTCGGCCACCCGTTCCAGCAGACCGTTCAGTTCGTCGTCGAAGAAATCGGGGACGAGCGCGCCCACTCCGAGCACGCCGTGACACTCTCCATTGATCAGGAGGGGGAACCCGGCGATCGAGGCGACCGAATCCCGTTCTGCATCGGACAGCCAGATCGTGGACTTTTCGTTGAGGTTGTTCACGATGACGGGACGGCAGGTATGGAAAATGGTGCCTGTGACGCCGCGACCCTCGGGACGGGCCGGATCGACCATCACCGGAACGTTTCGGATGCGGTCGCTGGCCGGTCCGGAAAAGGCCTCGATCCGGACCGCATGGGTCAGTGGGTCCAGCAGGGTGATGTAGACAACGGCGATCTCACCGGCATTGCTGGTCAGTTCACAGGTTTTCTGCAGGAGGGGGGAAAGCGGCGGGTCCGTGGCCAGATAGTGGCCGAACTCTCCCAAGGCGGAGTAGAAGCGTTCCACCCGGAAGAGTTTTTGACGCTGAAAGTCCTCTTCGATCGCCAGGTTGAGTCCACTCGCGATGCCGGCCAGGTGGGAGACCAGGGAAGCGTCAAAACAACCGGTTTTGAAAGCGAAGAGGATGAGGGTTCCCCACGGTTGCCGTCCTTCCCGGCTCCGGTAGAGGGGAAAGCCGGCAGCCGCTTTCAGGGCATGGATCCGGAGGCGCTCGTGCCAGTAGGCGAGCCGGGATTCCTCTTCGAGCCGGTTGACGATGACGGGCTTCCCGGCGGTGTAGACGAGCCCGCTCAGTCCGTAGTCCGGGTGGGTGGGATCCAGGCTGAAATCAAGATCCTTGAGGAAACCCTTCGCGCGGCCGGCGGCCGTGAGGATGTGGGGCCCTTTGGAAAGACTGGGGGTCTCCACGATATAACACAGGCCGAGTCCCAGAAACTCGGTGAGGATGCGGCAGACATTCTCGCAAAGCTCGTGCAGCGGAACGTGCCGGGCAGCGATTTCGTTGATGGCGTGGCCGGCCCGGTAGGCCCTGAGCAGCCGCTGGAGGGAGAGCTGCTGGGTGAGCGTCTCGAGCCGGTTGGAGACGGCCAGAACGAGCTCCTCGTAAGGATGGATGACCGGCTCCGTGAAGAAGCCGGGTTCCCTCGCATAAACCGCAAAAACACCGATGGTGAGTCCCTGGATCCGGATGGGGATGGCGACGGAGCTGGCCAGGCCGTGACGGGCCGCATTTTCTTTCCAGGGCTTGAACAGGGGGTCCTCGCGGGCGACCTGGATGACTTGGATTTGCCCGGTGCGGAAGGACAGTGCCATGGGTCCGTGGCCTTCGGGTCGATCCGGATCGATGCGCACCTGGATCTCGTCGAGGTAGTTCGAGGCTGGTCCGGCCCATCCGGCGATCTCCAGGGACCGGGTGGGTTCGGCAAGCAGACTGCACCAGGCCAGCGCCGGGCCCAGCTGGGTGACCGCGATTTCGCAGAGCTCCTGCAGGCTCTGCGCGACCCGGGAAGCGGAGTGCTCGAGCAGGGACTGGATCGCCGATCCCGCCTCCGTCAGCGGGAGCTGCAGTTCCGGCCGGTTGGCTCCGATGGCCGAGGCCAGCATCCAGTTCAGGATGGATTCGTGATGGACCGTGCCCGGTCCGGGAAGATCGGAACCGGACAGATGGCCCAGCAGGCGTTTCAGGACCAGGTGGTTCTGGAGGGCCGCAGACGGCGTGGTGCGGCCCGTTGGTGCTTCGGGCCCGTCGGCCGATTCCACGGACTTCCGCCAGTCGGTGGGGGAGGCCGCCGCGATCAGGCGGGGCCACTCCAGGCGGCGGAAGGCCTGGAGCAGCGAAAAAGGAATTCCTGGATCGCGGTCGGGGATGGACAAGCGGGCGAGATGGGACTTGAAGTCGGTCCACTCATCCTGGGTCGGAACCGGGATCTGGAACGAATGCGGCTCTGCACGCAGGCGGTCGCTGCCGTCAGAATTCACCACGGCCGCACCACGTTACGGATCCTCTTATCCCGTTGGCCATCGACTGCTCCGGTCTTCGGCTTTCCGCCCCAACGTTCTCATCATACCCTTAAAAACAGGGGTTCCGGCACCTTCTGTCTAGGCTTCGGCACCGCCCCCCCCGCGCCTCCCCTCTTCCGTCCGACCGGGTGACGGAATCGGAGCGGTCGGATCAGCCGGGTTCGGCGAGGTCATCGATCAGAACCCGGAGAAAGCGGCAGGCATCGCCCCCGGTCACGCAGCGATGATCGAAAGTGAGCGAGAGTGGAAGCCTCCGGTGTGTCGCGATCCCGCCCATGACGGCGACCACGTCGTGGCATAACCGGCCGACCCCGAGGATGGCCACCATCGGTGGGACAATGACCGGGGTCGCATAGCGGCCCGCGATCATGCCGAAGTTGGATAGCGTCAACGTGGGGTTCGCCATCTCGCCCGGCTCCAGGGCACGGGCCTGGGTTTTTTTCTTGACCCGCTCGAGTTCCCGGCGGATCTCCACTGGTCCGGCCCGGCCGATGTCGCGGAGCACCGGGACGATGAGCCCGTCCGGCGTGTCGACGGCGAGACCGAGGTCCAGGTGTCCGTGCAGGGTGCGTTCCAGAGTCTCCCCATTGAACCACGCATTGAGCGTCGGCTGGGCCGCGCACGCCCGCGTCACGGCACGAATGACCCGAGCCGTGATGTCCTGACGTCCCGGCCAAGCCTGGAGGTCGGCGTCATCGAAGAGGGTCGTGGCCGCGACCTGGTCTCGGGCCAGGGACATGGTCTGCGCCATGATCCGCCGGGTTCCCCGCAGGGTTTCGGTCCGCGAGGCCCGGGGCGCGGGCGGAACGTGCGGAGGGGTCGGGGGCGAAGCCTCCGCCGGATGGGCCTCGAGGTCCGCCAGCGTGGTCTCCCCATGGCGGCCGCTCGCAGCAACTCGCCTGAGGTCAATGCCGAGCTCGCGGGCCCGGCGCCGCACCTTGGGGAGGGCCTTGACGGGGCTCTTCCCGGCCGGCCGTTTGCGGATGATGGCCTGCTCGTCGACCACGGAGTCGGTGGCTGGCATGTGTCCGACCACGCTGCCCGGATCAGCCCGGGGAGAGTCGGGGATTCCCTCCGGAGCCGGCTTGGCGGAGGCGGCCGAAGCGGTCGGCGGGTCGGCATCGGCCCCTTCGAAATCAACGAGCGGCGCATGGGTGGGGATGATGTCTCCGGGTTTCCCGTGGAGAGCCTGGATGCGGCCACTCCACGGCGTGGGGACGTCGACCACGGCCTTGGCCGTCTCCATCGCGACCAGCGGCTGGTCGGTGGTAACCACATCGCCGATCTTGACGTGCCACTCGACGATTTCGGCCTCCGTGAGTCCTTCACCGAGATCCGGGAGATGAAAGGTTTTCATGGTTCGAGCACCTGGTGGGCGGCCCGGCGGATCCGGTCGATCGAGGGCATGAAGTCATGCTCTAGCTTGAAAAACGGGGTGACCACATCGTAGCCCGTGACCCGGATGATCGGAGCCTCGAGCTCGTAGAGTGCCCGTTCGGCGATTTCGGCGGCGATCTCCGCCCCGAGCCCCGCCGTGCGGGGGGCCTCGTGGACAATGACCAGTCGGCCGGTCCGTCCCACGGACTCGAGGATCGTTTCATAGTCGATCGGACTCAGGGTGCCGAGATCAATGACTTCGGCGGAAACCTGTTCGTTTTCGGCGAGCCATCGCGCCGTCTCGAGGGTCTCGTGCAGCATGGCACCCCAGCTGACCAGAGTGAGATCGCCCCCCTCCCTGAGCACGAAACAGGTGTCGAGCGGCAGAGGCTGGCCGTTGTCCGGGACCTCCTGCTTGTTGAGCCGGTAGAGGCGGGTCGGTTCGAAAAACACGACCGGATCCGGATCCTGGATGGCGGCGAGGAGCAGGCCGTAGGCCCGGGTCGGCGAGGAGGGCATGACCACCCGGATCCCGGGCATATGGGCAAACAGGGATTCGTTGCTTTCGGAATGATGTTCGGGTGCGTGAATGCCGGCGCCGCTCGGCGCACGCAGGACCATCGGAACCGACAGCCGTCCGCGGGTTCGGGTGCGCAGGCGACCGGCATGGTTGATCATCTGGTCGATCGTGGGGTAAATAAATCCCGAAAACTGGATTTCCGCAACGGGCCGCATGCCCATGGCAGCCATTCCGATGGCCAGACCGGCAATCATCGATTCCGCAAGCGGGGTGTCCAGGACGCGGGCGGGGCCAAACCGCTCCTGGAGCCCGGCAGTCGCACGGAATACGCCTCCATTCACTCCGATATCCTCTCCCAGGAGGACCACCCGGGGATCGTCGGCCAGCGCTCTCGCCAGGGCCAGATTCACCGCTTCGACGAGCGTGACCTTAGCCACGGGCAGGTCCCTCGGCGAGCGCCGCCTCACGTTGAGCCCGGAGCGATTCGGGGAGTTCGGCGAAGGTGTAGTCGAACATGTCGGAGCAGGCCGGGCGACCATAGGCCTGATAGGACTGGACGGCCACATCGACCTGGCGCTGGCAGTCCTGGACGAGAGCCTCCTCGTCCTGGTCACTCCAGAGCTGGCGGGCGACGAGCAGGCGCCTGAGCCGGCCGATGGGTTCCTTTTTCTGCGCGTCCTCGACCTCCGTCGCGGACCGATAGCGCCGCGCATCGTCCGCCGTCGTGTGGTCCGACAACCGGTAGGTCAGGGCTTCGATCACGCTGGCACCGCCGCCGCCACGGGCTTTCTCCAGCGCTTCCGACACCGCCTCGTGAACCGCGAGCACGTCGTTGCCGTCGACCTGGAGGCCGGGCAGTCCTGCGGCGATGGCCTTCTGGGCCAGGGTCTCGCAGGCGGTCTGTGCCTTGAGGGGGACGGAAATCGCCCATTGATTGTTGGCAATCACGAAAACCGCGGGCAACTGGTAGACACCCGCCGCATTCAGGGATTCGTAAAAATCCCCCTGGGAGGTGCCGCCGTCCCCGATCACGGTCACCGCCACCCGCTTCTCCCCGCGCAGCTTGAAGGCCAGGGCGGCGCCGGCGGCATGCAGGGTCTGCGTGGCGATCGGGACCGCCCAGGGAAAATCGAGCGGCTGGTCCCGGAAGGTGGTTCCCCGTTCATCTCCCCCCCAGAACGCCAGGATCTCCTCCATGTGGACGCCCCGCCAGAGCTGGGTTCCATATTCCCGGTACATGGGAAAAAAGACGTCCTCCGGAGCCATCGCGGCGCCGATGGCGACATGGGTGGCCTCATGTCCCAGGCAGGAGGCATAGGTCCCGAGTTGCCCCGTCCGCTGGAGGGCGATGGCCTTGCTGTCGAAAATCCTGACCAGGACCATCATGCGATACAGTCGCTTGAGGAGGTCCGGATCCGAAGCGATGGCGGGTGGAGTGCCCGTGAGCCGTCCTTCCGGGGTGAGGTACGAGCGGTACTTGATTTCGAATCGGGCGGTGGTCGTGACGGACAATGCGGCTCTCCGGCAGGCGGACGCCGCTCATTATAAGTCGAAGGGGAATGGGCCGCCCCCGGTTTGACCGGGGTGGACGGGGGTGGCCGTCCGGTTGCGGTAGCATGGAAGAGGGGGTGCATCCATGGCGAAACAGGCTCCACGTGATTCCGGCCGGGGCGCGGCACGGCCCGCCGCCGGCTATCCCGAGTATCTCGCACTCGAACGCCTGCTCGGTCTTCAGGTTCTCCGTTCCGGCCACGAAGGCAGCGACGAGCTCCTGTTCATCCTGGTGCACCAGATTTCCGAGCTTTGGTTCAAGCTGGTCCTTCATGAATTGGATCAGGCCGGCGGGGATTTCGATCGCGACCGGCTTCCGCAGGCCTGCAAGCGCCTGTCCCGGTGCGAGGTCGCGTTCGAGCAGCTGGCCGGGATCTGGCAGATGCTTGAGACGATGACCCCGAGCGATTACCGTGCCTTTCGACACGCGCTCGGGCAGGCATCCGGCTCGCAGTCGTTCCAGTTCAAAGCCATCGAGTACGCGCTGGGGTATCGCGAGTCGGAATCTCCAAACGGGCAGGCCCCGCCGCCAGGACCGGGGCAGGATCTCCTGGCCCGCTGGCGGGCCCGTCCGGGTGTCTACGAGCGGTTCCTCGCCGCCCTGGCCCGGGCGGGGTACGACCTGCCGGCGGATGGACCCCAACGGACACCGGCGGGTGACGACCCGCGCATCCGGGCGATTCTGGCCAGGGTCTACCGGAATCCCGAACGCCACTGGGTCGTCTACGAGACCGCGGAAAAATTCATGGATGTCGAGGAGGCCATCCAGCGGTGGCGGTTTCGGCATGTGCGCGCGGTCGAACGCACGATCGGGGATCTGCCGGGCACCGGTGGCACGAGCGGGGTCGGGTTTCTGACGGCTACGCTCAACCGCCGGTTTTTCCCGGAAATCCGGGCCGTTCGATCGGATCTCTATGGGGATGGTGACGGGGAGTGAGGCGGGGCCGCTATAATGGGTTCGGGTTCCATGACGAGATGCCCATGACCTTGAAACGCGATAATCCGCTGGGAACCGACGGTTTCGAGTTTGTCGAATTCGCCGCCGCCGATCCGGAACCCTTGCGCCGCCTTTTCGAAGCCCTGGGTTTCGTGGCCACCGCCCGCCATCGCCGTCTCCGGATCACCCGTTACCAGCAAGGAGATGCCAACCTGCTCCTCAACGAGGAGCCCTCCGGGTTCGCCGGCACTTTTGCGAAAACCCACGGGCCGGGGGCCTGTGGATTCGCCATTCGCATCCGTGATGCGCGTCAGGCCGCCGCCCGGGCGGTGGGGCGGGGTGCCCGGCCAGTCCCTCCGTCTCCGGACTACGCCATGGAGGTGCCGGTCGTCGAGGGCGTGGGCGGTTCCCTGTTGTATCTGGTCGAGCGTTACGGATCGGACCGTGCCTACGAAGCGGACTATGAACCCCTCGCCGTTGACGCAGACCGGATCCGGGGCCGCGGGATTCTCGCCATCGACCATCTCACCCACAACGTGGAACGGGGTCAGATGGATGTCTGGGCGTCCTTCTACGAGCGGATCTTCAAATTCCATGAAGCGCATTATTTCGACATCAAGGGCGTGAAGACCGGACTCCTCTCGCGCGCCATGACCAGTCCGGACGGCCGGGTCCGCATTCCCATCAACGAATCGGCCGACGACCAGTCCCAGATCGCCGAATTCATCCGGGATTACCATGGGCCCGGCATCCAGCATATCGCGCTCGGAACGGAGGACATCTACCGGACGGTGGAGGCTCTGCGCCAGGCCGGCGTCCGTTTTCTGGATACGTCTTCGACCTACTACGAAATGGTGCCGGAGCGGATTCCCAACCACGGCGAGGACCTGAAACGCCTGGAGGCGGACCGGTTGCTGATTGATGCCGATCCCGAGGATCAGGGAAAGATCCTGCTCCAGATCTTTACCGAGCCCGTCATTGGTCCCATCTTCTTCGAGGTGATCCAGCGCAAGGGCAACGAGGGTTTCGGGGAGGGTAACTTCCGTGCCCTGTTCCTGGCCATGGAGCGTGACCAGGAACGACGCGGGCGGCTTTGAAGGAGACCTCCATGCCCCAGTCGAACGCACCCGTCTGGATGGAAGGGGAAACGTCCCGGCAGGCCCATACGGATCTCCCGGATGGCAGCTTCGAGCGTGAACTCGGCCGCGAGGGATTTTATGGACCCGTGAGCCACATGTACCACCGGCACCCCCCGACCGGCTGGTCCGGTTTCGAAGGGCCGTTGCGTCCGCGTGCGTTCGACGGCACCCGGATCGTCCAGACGCCCGCCTCCCCCATGGAGGCGGATGTCCTGTTCGGCAACCCGGCGCTCCTGTTCCGCTACTGGAAGACGGACCGTACGATGGACCATCTCGTGCGCAACAGCGATGGGGATGAACTCCTGTTCGTGCATGAGGGGGCCCTGGAGTGGTTCTGCGATTACGGCCGTCTGGCCCTCGTGGCCGGCGATTACGTCTTGGTTCCCCGGGGCACGCTCTGGCGCTTCGAGACGGTGCGACCGGTCACCCTCCTCCTGATCGAGGCCACCAATTGTTCCCTGCACCTGCCGGACCGGGGGCTTCTCGGGCCGACTGCACTCTACGATCCGGCCGTGCTCGACCATCCCCGCATCGATGAAGTCTTTCGCCGCCAGCAGACGGAAGACCCGTGGACGGTCATTGTGAAGAAACGCCACCAGTTGTCCAAGATTCACTATCCCTTCAATCCCCTCGATGCGCTCGGCTGGCATGGAACCAATGCGCCCCTCAGGCTCAACTGGCGGGACATCCGGCCCATCATGAGCCATCGCTACCATGTTCCGCCCTCCGCCCACACCACGTTTGTTTCCGAACGCTTCGTGGTCTGCACCTTCGTGCCACGCCCCTTCGAGACCGACCCCAAGGCCATCAAAGTGCCTTTCTTCCACAGCAACGAAGACTACGACGAGATCATTTTCTACCATGCCGGCGAGTTCTTCTCACGGGATAACATTCATCCCGGAATGATGACGCTGCATCCTTCCGGAGTGACCCACGGCCCGCATCCCAAGGCCCTCAAGAACATTTACGAGCCCAAGACGGCGGGAACCAACGAGGTTGCGGTCAATGTGGATACGCGCGATCCACTGGAAGTGGGAGAGGCGGCCCGGGCCATCGAATGGCCGGAATATGCCGGTTCGTGGAAAGCACCCTGAGCCCATGGGCGCTGCCGGCCGGAACCATCCTTGAAACTGGCGAGCCTCGCGGGTGACGGACGCGATGGAATGCTCGCCGTCGTTTCGGGTGACCTGACGCGGATCCGCCGCGTCCCGGAGATCGCCCCCTCCCTCCGCCAGGCGCTCGAACAATGGACCCGGGTCGAACCCGCTCTCCTCCGCGTGGCGGCGGACCTCGAACGGGGCAGGGGCCCGGACGAACCGTTCCCGTGGACCCAGGCGTGCGCCTGTCTGCCCCGTGCCTTCCAGTTTGTGGACGGCAGCGCCTACCTGGCGCATGTCGAGCGGGTACGACGGGCCCGCGGAGTGGAGATGCCGCCCAGCTTCAGGGTTGACCCCCTGATGTACCAGGCGGTCAGCGACCGCTTCCTCGGTCCCCAGGAGCCGGTTCCGGTCGCCGACGAATCCTTTGGGATTGATCTCGAAGCCGAGGTCGGCGTGATCGTCGATGACGTCCCGATGGGTGTCCGGCCGACGGCCGCGGAATCGCACATCCGGTTGATCACCCTGATCAACGATCTTTCGCTGCGCCACCTCATCCCTGGCGAACTGGCCAAGGGATTCGGCTTCCTGCAGGGCAAACCCCTCTCCTCGCTGGCGGCGCTCGCGGTGACCCCGGACGAGTTCGGCCCCGACTGGCGGGAGGCGCGGGTCCACGGCCCGCTGTGTTCCACAGTCAACGGCGTCCGGCTTGGCGATCCCGATGCCGGGGTCGACATGCAGTTCGGTTTTGACGAACTCGTCGCCCATGCCGCCCGGACCCGGCCGCTCGGGGCGGGGACGCTCGTGGGTTCGGGAACCGTGGCGAACCAGGACCCGGAACGGGGTTGTTCGTGCCTGGCGGAACGCCGGGTCCTCGAAGTTCTGTCCGGAGGGGAACCGCGAACGCCCTTCCTGCGTTTTGGAGACCGGATCCGCATCGAAATGCTCGACCGTGGGGGGCGTTCGATTTTCGGTGCCATCGAGCAGACCATCGTCCGTGGCTGATGCCGGCATGGAACTCTACGGTTACTTCCGCAGTTCGGCGGCCTGGCGGGTTCGCATCGGGCTCCATTACAAGCAGCTGACCGCCATCCCGCGGAGCGTGCACCTGCTTCGCTCCGGCGGTGAGCAGCATGCGCGAGCCTACCTTGAGCTCAACCCGCAGGGGCTGGTGCCGACCCTGGTCGACGGTGGACGGGTCTTGACCCAGTCGCTGGCGATCCTCGAGTATCTTGAGGAGACCCGCCCCATCCCGCCCCTCTTGCCCCAGGATGCCACCGCTCGCGCATCCATCCGGAGCTGGGCCCTGGCCATCGCCTGTGACATTCATCCGCTCAATAACTTGCGGGTTCTGCAGTATCTCGAGCGGGAGCTCGGCCAGCCCGAGGCCGCGCGCCGTACCTGGTACCGCCACTGGGTCATCCGCGGGCTTGAGGCGCTCGAGTCCGAGATCGCACGGACCCGTCCGGACGATTCCTTCTGCTGGGGCGAGACCCCGACCCTGGCCGACGTTTGCCTGGTTCCGCAGTTGTATAACGCCAGGCGCTACGGGGTCGACCTCGCGCCGTATCCGCGCCTGGTCCGGGCGGAACAGGCGTGTTTCGCGCACGATGCGTTTGCCCTGACCGCCCCTGAACGGCAACCCGATGCCTCCTAGGTGCCCCCGATGACTCCCCTCTGGTCGTTCGCCGGATTCTGGATCGTGCTTGCGTTGGGCGGGGCGGTCTGTGCCCTCTACTGGGGATGGTCACGCTGGCTTTGGGGGACCGGGCTCACGCTCCTTCTGTTCGGGGCCACGATCTTCTGGACAACCACTTGGTTGAACCTGCTCGTGATCTGGATCCTCATCCTGGCGTTCCTGCTCGCGGTCAACCGGCCGGAATTCCGGCGCTGGATCGTGATGGATCGTCTCTATCGCCATTACCGCCATCGTGCCGCCCCACCCGAGTCGAGCCCGCGGCCGCAGGTGGAACCCACGCTCGGGTGGTTTACTGGCTTTGTCACCGACCGCCTGCGGTTCACCCGGGCCGTGCAGCCGGTTTCGCCCCCGGCTCCGGACGATCCCGAACGGATCTGGCTCGAGTCTTTCCCCGCGAGACTGGAAGCCTGTCTTCGGTCCCTGCCGACGCAGGATCGCATCGCCCGAAGCGGTGGCTGGTCCGGTACCTTTTCCGAACTGGATCTCTGGCGGCTTGCGCTTCCTGCGGAGGGGAATGGCGCCGTGATTTCGATGGCCGGCCGGAGCCGGGTACTGGCGCAGCTCGCGGCACGGGAACCGGCCTGGGCCCTTTTGGCCGCCCGGACCGTCTTTTCAGGCAGTTATGAGTTGCTGGCCCTTTTGGCCGACCAGCCATCCGTGCCGCCCATCCTGCACCGGTTGGCGACGGGCCGGAGCGTGGCCGCGTTGGTTGACTGGACGCCTGCGGAGCAGGCCTTGAGGCCTGGAGAAGGCGTGGTGGAGAGAGCGCGCTCCGGTGAGCGGGACAACGTGGTGGGGATCCGGCTCGAGGGGGAGCAGTGGGGAACCTGGATGGCCGAGGGGATCGATCTCGTTCTGCTCGCCTTTCGCCTGTCCGACCCGCAGCACCTTCTGGATGACCGGGGTGACCGTCCGCGGGTGGCCATTGCGCTCATGGATCGCGAGAATCCCTCCCTGGACTGGCATCTCATGGCTCGGCGGGGAGGACTTGAGGCCTATCGGCTGAGGGTGGTTTCAACCTTCCTGCCCTGGGATCAGGTTCTCGTGGTTCAGGGGGAAGCGTTCAGCCGGGATCCGGTCGAGTCCGTCCGCCGCTTTTTCAGGGACCGCATGGAACTCAACCGCCGGGCCATGGCGCTGGGGGTGGCCCAGGCCTTTCTCGACGAAGCGAGCCGCTGGACGACCTTTCTCGAGGCGGGATCGCGATCGGTGGCCCCGCCTCGCCCGGCGGATCTATCGGCCGGGGTGGAGATGGTCTGGGCACTCGATCAACGCATCCACGCGGAGCTCACCCACTGGCAGGAGCCGTTCGGCCGGCCGGTGGAGCTGACCGTTTTCGATCCGGATGACGAACCCGATCTGCTTTCCCGCCTGTCCCATCGGCAGGCCGGCATTCTGGGTGCACCGGGTCTCGCCGGACCCTTCGGTCGCCTGACGGAGGAACGGGTCCGTCTGATCCTCTGGATTGAGGCCGGGCTCTTTTTCGGAACCGGCCAACGGGATGAGCGAGACCCCAGCGGGCTGCTCGCCATGCTGCACGGCGTGGCCGTGAAGGAGCGGCTGGCCCTTCGAAAGCCGGTTGCCCGCGAGGGCGAGGCCCAGTTCGACCGTCTGATGACCCAGCATGTGGGTCGACTGCTGCATCACGCGACCCGGGCTTCGGTCAGGACCCTGTTCCCGCTCGTGCTGCCTCTGAGAACCGGTCAGCGGGACAAAACCGGCCGCGAGGCGGCGCGTCGCCTGGCCCGTGCCTCCTCGACCTTTTCCTTTCTCCTGGACGCTTATTATCTGACCAGCGACGGTTTGGTGGGGGGGCGGGAGGGAAAGCTGGCCGACTTGGCGAGCCAGGTGCTGTCCGAAGCGTTCTTCGCGGGCCTGTCCCTTGAGACCTGGCGGCAACGGCCGCCGGATGATCCCCTGCGCCGGGTGCAGTCCATCGCCCTGGAACGATCCCTGGGACGGATGGAGGAGGCCATCGACCGGTTCCGAACCGAGTTTCCACCCGGCCACCTGCGCCTGTGGGTTCACTGGGTCCTGTTGAGGAGATTGCGCCACCGCTCGGGTCTCCGGGATGACGGGACGGATCTGGCCGACCTCGTCCGCTTTCCCGGGGCCGCGCGCAACGCCTTGCTGTATCTCCGTCCGCGAACCGAGGACGATCCCTCGGGATCCGGCCTGGGGCTTTTCGAAAAACTGGCGGCGATTGTGGCCATTGTTGCGCGGCTCCGGACCGCCGTCGAGCAGGGGTTGATTGCGGGGGCGACCTCACGGGAGATCCTCTCCCAGGCGGTGGCCCGAGGTCTCATCAGCGCGCCGGAAAGCGAGGAAGTCGAAGCCGCCTGGACGGGATTCCGGACATGGCTTGAAAGCGGGAGCATCGCCTCGGGGACTTCGTCGCTCCCGATGGGTTGATGGTTCGGGGGGCCAGGGGAAAGGGAACCCCCTCGAATCGACACTCCCGGGCGAGTCCCAAACCGGGTTAAGCCCGATCCGGTTAATCGATGCCGAGTTTCTTGAGCCGATAGCGGAACTGCCTGAAACTGATGCCGAGATGGTGCGCGGTCGCGGTTTTATTGCCCCCGTTTTCCCGCAGGGCCTGGAGGATCCGGTCCTTCTCGAGTTCTTTGAGGTAGACCGGGAGGGGATGCAGGTGGGTCCGTTCAGGGACCGGGATTCTCTCCGATTTCCTCAGGTGAATGTCGCCACCGTGGATGACTTCTCCTTCACAGAGGGTGAGCGCCCGTTCGAGGATGTTCTCGAGCTCGCGGATGTTGCCCGGGTAATCGTAGGCCTGAAGTCGTGACAGGGCATCCGGCGCCAAGGTGACGGTCCGGTCCAGGGTCAGGCGCGAGACCAGTGCGGGAGCGATCTGCCCGATATCTCCCAGTCGTTCCCTGAGCGGTGGGACGGACATTTCGATCACGACCAGCCGATAATACAGGTCCTCGCGGAACCGACCCTGCGCAACCGCCTCCTGCAGGTTGCGGTGCGAGGCCGAAATGATCCTGACATCCACCGGGATCTCCTGGGACATTCCGAGGGGACGGATGGTTTTTTCCTGGATGAAGCGCAGGAGCTTGACCTGCATCGCGAGGGGAAGTTCTGACACCTCGTCAAGGAACAAACTGCCGCCCTCTGCACTGCGGATGAGCCCCGGCTGATCGGAAACCGCACCCGTGAAGGCCCCTCGTTTGTATCCGAAGAGTTCACTTTCGAGCAGCTCGCCCGGAATGGCTCCACAGTTGATCGGAACGAAGGGTCGGTCGTGGCGGGGCCCGTTGGCATGGATGAGTCGGCTGACCAGTTCCTTGCCGGTTCCGGTTTCACCATAGATGTGGACCGGGGCTTGGCTGCGGGCGACCCGCATGATCAGCGCGCGGAGTTCCCGGATGGTCGGATGTTCTCCGATCAGTTGATTGCCGGCCGGGGGTTGCCCGCGGGCCATGCGGATGGCACTGGCGACGAGTTGCCGGAGAACCGTGAGATCGACCGGCTTGGTCAGAAAGTCGAAGGCCCCCAACTTGAGGGCACGGACGGCGACCTCGATGCTGGCATGGGCCGTGAGGACCGCCACACTGGTGTCCGGTGTGTTCTGGGTGATCCATTCGACGAGATCCAGGCCGTTTCCGTCAGGTAGCTTGAGATCGAGAAGACAGAACGCATACGGTTTCTGGCGCAGCTCTTGGCGAGCGCCTTCCAGAGTGCCGGCGCCGACACTCTCGATGCCCATCCGCTTGAGGGTGAGCCCGATCAGTTCAACCAGATCGGGTTCATCATCGACAATCAGGATCCGGGGGGGGGTTGCGGGATCGTGTCGGTTCATGAGGCGTGTGCCGTGGGCTGGGAAGCTGGGAAGAGAATATAGAACTCGCTTCCGCCGCTTTTCCGGCTCCGGTGATGCAGGCTCAGTCCGTTCAAGGTGCAGAGTTCGCGTGCGATGAAGAGTCCGAGCCCGGTCCCCTGCGGGGCGGTGCTGTAGAAGGGATCATAAATCCGTTCGAGCAGGTTTTCCGGGATTCCCGGGCCCCGGTCCAGAACACCCAGGAGCACGGTGCCTCCTCGGCGTAGCCGGTCCAGCCGGAACAGGACCACGGCTCGGTCGGGGTGGGTGGGAGGCGCTCCGTGGGTAAAGGCATTTTCGGCCAGGTTCCAGACGATCTGGTGCAGCAAATCCGGGCTCATGCGGGCTTCCAGCGGGTTTTGGAACCGGATCGCCCGGATCCGGTCGGAGGGTAGGGTGATCCCGTGACGGCTCGCGAATTCCTCCATGAACCCCCGGAGCCAACTGCCCAACTCCAGGGGCTGAGCCGGGCGGGTGGCCGGACGCGACAGGGTCAGGATGTTGCCGATGACCTGATTGAGCCGTTCGACCTGGTCGAGGGTGATCTGGTTGAGACGTTTGTCCTCGGGGTCGAGAGACGGGGATTCATGGAGCAACTGGGCGGCATGGCGGATGGCCGACAGTGGGTTTCGGATCTCGTGGGCAATGGCGGCGGTGAGTCGGCCCATGGACTGCAGCTTGAGTTCATGCATCTTGGCATCGAGCTGGCTCAGGTCCTCGAGAGTCAGGATATAGCCCTGCTGTCCGATCGGTCGCAGGTCCGGCAGCGCCGACCGGCCGGTCGGCGTCACGATGGGTGAGAGCGCCCGGGGCCGCTCCTGGGCCTGGTTTCTCAGGAAGCGGAGCAGGTTGAGGACATGGGGCGTGGGATCCGAACCGGGTTGGCTGAGCAGTTGTGCGGCGGCCGCATTGAAGAACCGGATGCGGTCATCCCGGTCGAAGATCACGACCCCGGTTGGCATGCGCTGAACCAGGTAGGCGTTGAGTTCGGACAGGTTGTCGAGATCCAGTTTTTGGCGAACCAGGATCCTTTCGGTGATCCGGACCCGGTTGGACAGGGAGTAGAGGATCAACGTGATCAAAAAAAACAGGATGGAAAACAGGGCGGCATGGAGCAGGGGGCTGGTCCCGGCACCCGCCAGCCACTTGTCGAAGCCACGCGCCAGCAGGAAAAAACTGGTGAGCGACACCAGGGTGAGGCTCCCCTCGAGACTCAGGATGGACGCTGCAACTCCCAGCGGGATCATGAAAAGATTGCTGGTGAGCAGCCAGGCTGCTCCGAGGTGGCTTTGGGCCAATGCGGCAATGAACAGCAGGTCCCCGACCAGCCCAACGAGGGGTTCCCAAATCCGCAGGCGTTGGGGCAGGCCGAGCGTCAATCCCAGGAGCAGGAGACCCCAGAGCAGGTATCCGGCCGCCTCCCACTGAAGCTGTCGGGCGGCTTCCGCGGCCAGCGGCAACCACGGGGGGTGTTCGGTCGCGGCGAGAAGGAGCAGGAGCCCAAGCGCCAGCCGGTAGCCTGTGAGGATCCGCAGGAGACGACGGGTGCGCTCGGGATCGGAACTTGCGTTCCACGCCTTCTGGCGTGGGATGGCTGCACTGGATTCGCCGGGGATCGCAAGAGGGGGGGGCGGTGGGTGAACGGACATTCGTACACCGGGTCGGGCAACGGAGATGATCATACACACTCCCTGGGGGGGGACGCCTGGGAGGATGGCCGTGAATTTCCGGCAGCCAAACCGCAAATCGGCGAAAATAGACCGTGAGCCGGTTCCCCGAGTATCGTGACGCCCGGATACCGGAACCTGCAAGACCGGCAGTCCGAGGGTGAAAGGGGGTCAGGCATGCGACAGGGCGAGCTCAGTTGGGGCCGGTCCCTTCATTCACCTGTCTCGATACGAGCGAGGGGTTTTCATGAACCTGCACGAGTACCAGGCCAAAGAAATCTTTTCCCGTTTTGGCATCCCGGTCCCGTCCGGTGCCGTCGCCCGGACGCCGTCAGAGGCCAGTCGGGTGGCGAAGCGGCTGGGTGGTGCGGCCTGGGTGGTCAAGGCCCAGATCCATGCCGGAGGCCGGGGCAAGGCCGGAGGGGTTGAGCTGTGCCGGTCGCCCGATGGGGTGGGGGAGGTGGCCGGACGGCTGATCGGACATCGCCTGAGAACCCACCAAACAGGGCCTGACGGGTTGCCCGTTCAGGCCGTCTGGGTGGAACAGGCTTCCGACATCGGGCGTGAACTGTATCTCAGCCTGGTCGTTGACCGGGCACGCGAATGTTTGAGTTTCATTGCGTCCTCCGAAGGGGGAATGGAGATCGAAACGGTGGCTTCGACCCATCCGGAACGGATCGTGACGGTTCCCCTGCTCCCCGATCCCGGGGTCCCGGCCTATGTGGCGCGCGTCCTGGGGAGGGGCCTCCGGATGGAGGCGCCGCAGGCGACGGCGTTCTCGTCCCTCTTGGCCGCTCTGGAACAATGCATGCGGGCGACCGATGCGTCACTCATCGAGATCAACCCGCTGATCGTGACTCGTGGCGGGGAACTTCTGGCTTTGGACGCCAAGGTGAACCTGGATGACAACGCACTGGCCCGGCATGCGGACCTGGCTGCGCTGGACGATGCGAGCCAGCGGGATCCGGCTGAGAACGAGGCGGCCCGTGCCGGACTCAATTACGTGGCCCTGGACGGTGAGATTGCGTGCATGGTCAATGGTGCGGGGCTGGCCATGGCGACCATGGACCTGATCCAGCTCAAGGGCGGGCGGCCCGCCAACTTCCTCGATGTTGGAGGAGACGCGACGGCGGAGCGGGTGACCGAGGCGTTCCGGATTTTCCGGACCAATCCCCGGGTCCGGTCGGTTTTTGTCAATATTTTCGGTGGGATCGTGCGCTGTGATCTGATTGCCGACGGGATTATCGCGGCGTTCAAGGAAGTGGCTCCGCGGGTGCCCGTGATTGTCCAACTGGAGGGAACCCGGGCCGAGGAAGGGCGGCGGATGTTTGCGGAGAGCCGGTTGCCGATCGAGGCGGTGTCCGGGCTGGCCCTCGCAGCAGAACGGGCGGTCCGTGCCGCCGGGGAGGCCGCATGAGCGTGCTCGTCGATCGCGAAACCCGCGTGATCTGCCAGGGGTTTACCGGCCGCCAGGGGACCTTTCATTGCGAACAGGCCATCCAGTATGGAACCTGCCTCGTGGGCGGTGTGACGCCCGGGCGGGGCGGGACCCGTCATCTGGACCGACCCGTGTTTGATACGGTGCGCGATGCCGTTGCCGGGACGGAGGCTCACGCGAGCCTCATTTTCGTGCCGGCCACCGGTGCGGCGGATGCCATCCTCGAAGCCGCGGATGCCGGGATCCGGCTCATTGTCTGCATCACGGAGCACATTCCAGTACTCGACATGATGCGGGTCAAAACCGCCCTCCGGAACCGGCCGGAAACCCGGCTGATCGGCCCGAACTGTCCGGGCATCATCACCCCGGACGGATGCAAGATGGGCATCATGCCCGGATCGATCCACCGGCGGGGAAGAATCGGGATCGTCTCCCGCTCCGGCACCCTGACCTATGTCGCCGTGCACCAGACGACGGAAGCCGGTCTGGGACAGTCGACCTGCATTGGGATCGGCGGTGATCCCATTCACGGGATCGGATTCATCGACTGTCTGGCCCTGTTCGAAGCCGATCCCGAGACCGAGGGCATTGTCCTCGTGGGTGAGATCGGCGGGAACGACGAGGAAAAGGCGGCGGCCTACATCCGGGATCACGTCACCAAGCCGGTGGTCGCCTATGTCGCGGGAGTCACCGCTCCGCCCGGGAAGCGCATGGGACATGCGGGTGCCATCATTTCGGGAGGAGCCGGAACGGCCGCCGAAAAGTACCGGGCCTTCGAGGAGGCCTTCGTCACGGTCGTCCATTCCCCGGCCGACATGGGACAGGCGATGAGTGATCGGCTGAAGCGCCACTAAATCCCTTTCGCTGGATCCACGAACGATGCGCGGACTGCCCTGGCCGATCGTCCTGGCCCAGATCAATCCCCGTGTGGGGGATATCGACGGCAATGTCACGTCCATTCTCGATGCGGCCCGCGCGGCCCAGGCGGGGCGCCAGGCATGGCTCACGGTCTTTCCGGAACTGGTGCTCTCTGGATATCCGCCGCGCGATCTCCTGTTTCACCCGGACTTCCGCAGCCAGGTGGAGGCGGGTCTGTCCCGTCTCGTGGCCGCCTGGGCGGGTCCGCCGATTGTGGTCGGTCACCCGCATTACGACCGGTCCCGGATTTACAACGCGGCCTCCGTCATTGCCGGGGGGCGCGTTGTCGCCCGCGCATTCAAGCAGTGCCTGCCGAACTACGGGGTGTTTGACGAAAAGCGGTACTTTACGCCGGGGACGCAGACGGTGGTCTGGGACCATGACGGAACGCGCATCGCGTTGCTGGTTTGCGAGGATCTGTGGGAGCCCGGACCGGCGGCGGGGGGACGGGCGCAGGGAGCGGAACTCCTGGTCGGCATCAGCGCCTCGCCCTTCTGCATCGGAAAGGCCGTTGAACGCGAACGGGTGTTCGCCGCCCGGGTCCGGGAAACCGGGATTCCCCTCGTCTGCACCAATCTCGTGGGGGGGCAGGATGAACTCGTGTTCGACGGGGCCTCGCTCGCCCTGACCCCGGGTGCCGGGGTCGTGGCCCGGGCTCCGGCCTGCGTCGCCGGGCTGTGGCCGGTGCCGGTCGTGGACCGGGCGGGCGCCATCCGGCCCGATTCTCCGGATCTGGAAGCAGTCCCGGAAGTGGCCGAATCGGTCTATCCCGCACTCCGGTTGGCTGTGGCGGATTATGTCCACAAGAACGGGTTTGGCGGCGTTCTCATCGGACTGTCCGGCGGTATCGACTCATCGCTGACCGCGGCCATTGCGGTGGATGCCTTGGGGGCCCATGCGGTTCGGGGCGTGCTCATGCCGTCACGCCACACTTCGGCACTCTCGCGTACGGCGGCACTCGCCGAGGCGCGCTCGCTCGGGATCCCGACCGTTGAATTGCCCATTGAACCGGTTCTCGCGGCGTTCCGGAAAGCACTCGGGCCGGCGGATCTGACAGCCCACCGATCGGTGGTCGAGGAAAATCTCCAGGCCCGGATCCGCGGTGTTCTGCTCATGGCGCTGTCCAACGCGGAGGGCCGCATCGTTCTCGCGACCGGGAACAAGAGTGAGTTGGCCACGGGATACGCGACACTCTACGGTGACATGGCGGGAGGATTCGCGCCGCTGGCGGATGTGCCGAAGACCCTGGTCTTCGACCTGGCGCGCTACCGGAACCGGATCTCCCCGGTCATCCCCGAGGCCGTTCTGGAACGCGAACCGACGGCCGAGCTGCGCGAGGGGCAGAGGGACCGGGACACCCTGCCGCCCTACGAGGTTCTGGATCCCATCCTGAGTGCGTTCGTTGAGGCCGATTGCCCCTTCGTGGAGATGGCCGGCTCCCTGGGCAGTGCCGGAACCGTCCGGGACGTGCTCCGGCGGGTTGCCGCGAGCGAGTACAAAAGGCGCCAGGCGGCCCTGGGGGTCAAAATCACCTCCCGTGCCTTCGGAATCGAGCGCCGCTACCCGGTGACCTCGGGGTTTGATGCCGCCTCGGGTGCCGGAGAACGGAAGGCGGAGGACCGGGAGTCAGGAGCGTGAATGGGCACTGCGCTCGGCCTTGAGGAGCGCTTCTGCCTGGTGCGCAAGCACCGGTTCTCCGAGGTGCCGGTAGTCCCGGATCAGGATCCTGAGTGCATCGTGCACCGCGGGAGTCATCCCGAGCTTCCGGACGATGTCGGCCGCACGGTTGGCGGATGCGACGAATGCACCCTTCTCCAGCAGGAAACGCGCGATGTAGAGATCGTGTTTTGCGATCCGGTTGCGGATCCGGGCCATCTCGTACCGGCCGTAGAGCGAATAGGGAGAGGAGGGATAGTGGTCCAGGAGTTTCTTGTAATCGTCGAATGCAGTCCTCAACCGCCGGATGTTTCTCTTGGCGGGATCGACGCCAAACAGCCGGTCGACGAAGTTGAGATCGATCTGGGACTCGGAGACGGCCACCATGAAGTAGGCGTAGGGAGCGTCCGGGCTCTTGGGATGTTCCTGGATGAAACGGCGTGCCGAGTTGGCGGCCTCGTGGTCGTGGCCCGCCATGAAGTGGGTGTAGATCAGGTAGAGAGCCGCCTCGCGGGCGTAGTGCTTGAACGGGTAGTCGGCCTTGAGACTGCGGAAGTAGGCTTCGGCGACCTTGTAGTTGGCGGCCTCCAGAGCACGCCGGCCATGGCCGTAGAGGGAGGCGGCGTTGGGGCGGCTGTGATGGGTGGGCGTGCCTGCACAACCGGCCAGAACCAGGGCCGCAAGGGCCGGGGCGGCGGCGAAAAACAGACGACGGTGACTCATGGACGGTGAGGGATCCGGGTGCGGCGGGAAGGCGGCAAGTATAACGCGGAAGAACCCCGCTCCGGAAATCCCGCCCCCGCCGGTCTTGGTTCCGGCTCCGTGTGCCGGGCGGCGGCTGGACCAGGTCCTGGTCGAACTGTACCCTGAATTTTCGCGCAGCCGTCTCGCGGATCTGGCCCGCGGGGGACGGGTCCGCCTGTCCGGACAGGCGGCCCTTCCCGGTCGCAGGGTGAAGGCCGGCGAGAGTCTTGAGGTCGATTTCCGAACGATCTCCTCCTCCCCGGTCGGTCCGGAACCCATGGGGCTGGTCGTGGTCGGGGAGGACTCTGACCTCATCGTGGTCGACAAACCGGCCGGACTGGTGGTGCATCCCGGAGCCGGCCATCCCGGCGGGACCCTGCTCAATGGGCTCCTGTCCCGTTATCCGGAGCTTGCGGGGGTTCCCCGGAGTGGCCTCGTGCATCGTCTGGACAAGGATACGAGCGGACTCCTCGTGATTGCCCGCAATGAATCCGCCCATGCCGCCCTGACCCGGGCCATCGCCGCCCGTGAGGTCCGCCGGGAGTATTGGGCACTGGTGCTGGGCGAGCCCACGGCGGGGCGGAGAATTGAGGCTCCTCTGGGGCGGGATCGCCGGAACCGGCTGCGACGGGCGGTCGTGCCGTCCGGGAAGACGGCCGATACCACCTTCCGGGTCCGGGAGCGTTTCACGGGAGCCTGCCTGATCGAAGCCTCCCTGGGAACGGGGCGCACCCACCAGATCCGGGTCCATCTTGCCCATATCGGCCATCCCCTGGTTGGCGATGCGCTCTACGGAGGTCGATCGCGCAGCGCGCGTGGCATGAGTGCCGAGGTGCGTACCGCCGTCCGGAGTTTCCCCCGCCAGGCCCTTCATGCCCGGGCATTGGCATTTGCGCATCCGCGGACGGGTGAGCCGTGCGAGTGGCAGGCCCCCCTGCCGCCGGATCTGGCGGGATTGCTCGAGGTGATGCGGGCCGCGGAAGCCCGCGGGCGCGATGGGTAGTTCCTTTCGCGTTTTGTCCCGGACGGGGGGGGAGGGTGCATGACGGGTGCCCGGACCGGTTACCGGTGGCGGCGCTTGCAGTCGCTGCTTTTCATCGAGCCGGCCTGGCCGGCCCCGGCCCCGGTGCGTGCCTGGGTGACCACCCGTCCGGGTGGTGTCAGCACCGGGCCCCATGCGGCGCTCAATCTGGCCACCCATGTGGGGGATGATCCCGGTGCGGTCGTGCGGAACCGGGAGCGGCTGGCGTCCGCCCTGTCGCTGCCGTCCGAACCGATCTGGCTCACACAGGTTCATGGATCCCACGTGCTCGACGGCCCGGAGCCGGCCCGATCCTTCGCCGACGAGCCGGCCGATGCCGCCACCACGGTCGAGCGGGGAGTGGTGCTCGCCGTGCTCACGGCGGATTGCCTGCCGGTTTTCTTCGCGGATCGGGCCGGACGGCGCGTGGCGGTTGCGCATGCGGGCTGGCGGGGCCTCGCGCAGGGCGTTCTCGAAGCGACCCTGGAGGCGATGGCGTTCGACCCCGCCGAGCTGGTGGCCTGGATCGGACCGGGGATCGAGGGGGACTGCTACGAAACCGGACCGGCCGTGCGGGAGGCATTTGCGGATCCGGAAGACCGGGAATTCTTCCTGCCGTCGGGACGCCCGGGGCATTTTGGGGTGGATCTGGCGGCTCTCGCCTGCGCCCGCCTCAAGCGGCGAGGTGTCGGCTGGGTCGGACGCTGTCCGCTCGGGACCGGCGGGCATCCCGAACTGTTTTACTCCTACCGCCGAGACGGGGAGACCGGCCGCATGGCGAGCCTCATTTATCTCGATCCCGGGCAGCCGTGAGCGGCGTGGGGGAGCCGGGGGATTTCTGCCACAGCCGCCTGAGCAGTCGCGAGAAGAGCACATAGACGGCGGGGGCGAAGAGCAGGCTCGTCACCGTCCATCCGAGGAGCCCCTCGAGAAGATAGACCCAGAACTGTCCCAGGGCATGGATCCACCCGGCCTGAAACCAGGACAGGATTTCGTGGCGGGAAAGCGTGAGCGGATTGCCGCTCACCAGCCAGTGCCCCAACTCGATGAAGGGCAGCAAAAAGAGGATCTCGAGCGGATAGACCGCATAGTTCACGATCTGGATCAGCGCCAGGTTGAGCCCCAATCCGAGCGCGATTGCGGTGCAAAGAAGCGTGGTGGTCCCGATCGCCGGATTGATTCCGACGAAGGCACCGCAGACCAGAGTCAGGGCAATCCGTTCCGGGGTCAGACCCTGGAGCAGAAGTTCATGGATCTTGCGGGTGGTTTGCCGGAGCGGATTTTTCACGGGCAGAAAGGCGCTGCCGCGACCCGCCGGCGATGGATCCCACACGGTCTCCGATGATCCGCCCCGGGCGGATCCGGAGCCTCGCTTCCGGACGAAGGGACGGCGCGCTTCACGGCGTCGGCCTGAGAGACGATTCGAGACGGGCCCGGGTTTCTTCGAGGAGATCCGGACGGCGGACGGCGACGAACACGGTATCGTCGCCGGCCAGTGAGCCGGCCACGCCCTCCAGCTTGAGCTGGTCGATTTTAAGTCCCAGGGCCTGTGCGAATCCCGGCGCGGTGCGGATCACGAGGAGGTTGGGAGGAGACAGTTCCACCTCGAAGGGGAGGGGATTGGTATTGCGCAGCGGCTCGAAATGGGCATAGCGGCCACGGACCTTGCGGATGGAGAGCCGGGCCAACCGCCGCGACAGCGTGGGCTGGGTCAGGCTGATCCCGTGTTCTTGCAGGCGGGCCCGTATGGTTTCCTGGTCCGGGATCGTCTCTTCCATGACCAAGGCAAGGAGGACTTCGTCTGTTTTTTCGCTGATCATGAATGAATTTTACATTAGATGAATATCAGAAGGCAAAATATTGAGATATAGCGAATCTAAATCCTAGGGAAATAAGCTTGACATATCGATATTGAATGAATATTATAGGGTCTTGACCCATTTTTATGTGAATAATATTATGCCTTCCGATTTATCCCCGCATTTGCTGGGACAGGGGCCGCTCTGGCCGATCGAAATCGTCCGGGGCCGCAACGACCGGGTTTGGGATGCCGCCGGCCGGATGTTCTATGACTTCTATGGGGGTCATGCCGTGGCCCTCACGGGCCATGCCCACCCCCATATCCGGAAGGCCATCGGGCGGGAGATGCGGAAGCTCATTTTTTACTCCACCTCCACCCGACTGGAGGTCCGGGAGCGGGCCGCAGCCGCTCTCGCCGCGCGTCTCCCGTCCCGCCTCGGGCAGGTGTTTTTCAGCAACTCTGGAGCGGAAGCCAACGACAATGCCCTGAAGATTGCGCTCAAGGTGACGGGAAGAGGGCGTCTCATCGCGTTCCGGGGTTCTTTCCACGGACGGACCGCGCTCACCCTCTCGGTGACCGACGATGCCCGGCTCAATGCACCCTTTGCCCGATTTGCCCCGCAGGTCGACTGGCTCCCGTTCGCCGGTGACGCCGGATGGGATCGGGTCGATTTTCGTGAGTCCGCCGCCGTGATCCTGGAACCCATCCAGTCGATGGGAGGGGTCCATGTCGCCCCGGACGCCTGGCTCGGGGAACTCATCCAGCGCGCCCATGCGGCCGGGTGCCTCGTCATTTTTGACGAAATCCAGACCGGGCTCGGGAGAACGGGCACTTGGTTCTGCGCCGGCGCGCCCGGACTCGCTCCGGACCTCGTGACCATGGCCAAGGGGCTGGCCTCCGGGATCCCGGTTGCCGCGACGGCCGTCACCCCGGAGATTGCCTCGGCACTGGACCCCCACGATCTCGGCAGCACCTTCGGGGGGGGGCCGGTTGCCATGGCGGCCCTGCTTGCGACCTTCGAGGTGCTGGAGCGGGAAAACTGTCTCTCCGCGGTCCGGCAGCTCAGCCAGAAACTGGTGACCGCCATCAACCGGCTGCCCGGGTGCACCGCGCTGGGACGCGGGTTTCTCCTGGGAATCCGGAGTCCCCGGCCGGGGCGGTGGCTGTGCGACGAACTGTTTGCCCGCGGGTTTTTGGTCGGCCCGAGCCGCGACCCGGCCGTGGTGAGGCTCCTGCCGCCGCTCACGCTCCGGTCCCGTTCGGTTGACTGTTTCATTGACGCCCTCGAGGACATCCTGGGAGACCCGGGATGAGACACCTGACCCGGCTCGCGGATATCGGTCCGGCGGGCGCGGCGTCGTTGATCGAACGGGCACGGACCATCAAACGCGCGAGTCCGCCTCCCCGCTTTGCGGGGAAGATCCTCGTCCTTTTTTTTCTGGCCCCCTCGCTGAGAACTCGGGTGTCGTTCCAGGTGGCGATGCTGCGGGCGGGCGGGTCGGCCGTGGTGGTCGAGGCCGGCAGCGGGATCTGGCCGCTCGAGACCCGCCCGCTCGCCGTCATGAACGAAGATCGGGTCGAGCACCTCGAGGAGGCGGTCGGGGTGCTGGGGCGCTATGGGGATGCGCTCGCGGTGCGGGCCTTTGCCACGCTGGAATCGGATCCGGTCGATCTCGAGGATCCACTGGTTTCCGCCTGCCGCGACCACTCGCCGGTCCCGGTGATTTCGATGGAGTCCGCCGCCGAACATCCGGCCCAGGGACTGGCCGATCTCATGACGGTGATCGAAGCCCACGGATCTCCCCGTGGATTGCCGGTCATGCTGCGCTGGGCCCCGCACGTCAAGCCGTTGCCCAAGGCGGTTCCCCATTCCTTTCTCCTCACGGCCGCCGCCCTGGGCTGCCGCGTGACGGTGGCCGCGCCGGAAGGTTTTGAACTGCCGCAGGCGGTGCTCAACCAGGCCAGGGAGTGGGCCCGGAGGGGCGGGGGGGATGTGACGACGGTGCACGATCCCCGGGCACTGGCGGACCGGCAGGCCGCGTTTTGCGTGAAATCCTGGGGTGCGGCCGGTTTCCCGGCGACCCACCCGGTGGCGGGGCGGCATGCCGACTGGATGGTCGATGCCGACTGGCTGGCGCTGACTCCCCCCGACTGCATCCTGCTTCACTGCCTGCCGCTCAGGCGCAATGTCGAGATCGCGCAGGATGTGTTGAAAAGTCCGCGGTGCCGCATTTTCGACGAGGCGCAAAACCGGATTTTCGTTCAGCAGTCGGCGCTCGAATGGCTGTGGGGGCTCCGGCCGTGACCCGTCTCGTTCAGGACGCCTATGCCACGCTGCGGGTTGCGGCCCGGTACGTGGCCCAGTTCCAGGGCGCCCTGTTCGTTCTCAAGGTGACCGGCCGGCTGGCTGAAGAGGCGGCCCACCGCGCCGCTCTCGCCGAACAGGTGGAGATGCTCCATGCCTTCGGGGTGCGGATGTGCATCGTGCACGGAGCCGGATCCCAGATCGACCGCGCCTGTACGAATGCGGGTGTCCCGGTGGAAAAGACGGGGGGGCGGCGGATCACCACGCCGGGGGTTCTGGCGTTCGTCGAGCAGAGCTACCGGGCGATCAACCGGCTCTGGGTGGAGACCTTGGCCGCCCAGGGATTGAAGGCCGTGTCTTGCCCAGGCGAAGAGGGATTGCTCGAGGCCACCCCCCGACCACCTTCCGAATGGGACGGGCGGATGGTGCATTGGGGTCTGGTGGGGGATCTCCGGAAGGTGGATCCCGGGCCCCTGGAGGCGGCGTTCGCCGCCGGCGCCGTTCCGGTCGTCTCCCCCCTGGCGCGGGATCCTTTCGGGGGCACGCTCAACTGCAATGCCGATACCGTCGCCGCTTTCCTCGCGGTGAACTGCCGGGCCAGCAAGCTGGTTTTCCTGCTGTCGGTACCCGGTCTCCTCCAGGACCCCGCGGACCCCAGCACCCTGATCCGGTATGGCGACCTGGCCGACCTCACCCGGCTCGAGAGGGAGCAGGTGTTGCGGGACGGCATGCGGGTCAAGGCCCGGGCCATCGAGAGCGCCCTGTCGGGAGGCGTGAGCAGCGTCCATCTCGTAAGCGGCCTGGACGGCGAAGCCTTGGTCCGGGAGGTGCTGAGCCATGAGGGTAGTGGCTCGATGTTCGTGGCCCAAAAGCCGGAAACGCCCCCATGAAAACCCTCTGGTCCCAGACCGGGGTGCCGGATCCCGGGATCGAACGGTTCCTCAAGGGCGACGACCCCTGGGCCGACGCCCGTCTCCTCCCGCACGACATCCGGGGCAGTGCGGCCCATGCCCATACCCTCCGGATGGCCGGCCTTTTGGAACCCGAGGATGCCCGCCGTGTTCTGGCGGCCCTCAAGGCCGAACTCCACGCGCTTCCGGAACTCCTTCCGGCCGATGTCGAGGACGGTCAGACCTACCTCGAGGAGCGGCTAATCGCAAGGCTCGGTCCCCGGGCGAGCGGCATCCATCTCGGGCGATCGCGCAATGATCAGGTGGCTCTCGCGCTCCGGTTGTTCGTCCGCGACGAGATGCTGGCTCTGGGCCTGGAACTCGGAGTCCTCATGCGGGCTCTACGGGCCTTTGCCTGTGAATATGAGACCGTGGCTTGGCCGGGCTATACCCACATGCGCCGCGCCATGCCGAGCACGCTCGGGCAGTGGAGCCTGGCCTTCCTGGTGCCCTTGGCCGACGATCTCGCGTTGCTGCCCGCCCTCCACCAGTTGGTCAACCGCTCGCCCCTGGGCGCCGGTCCCGGATTCGGAGTGCCGTTACCCATCGACCGGGCGGCATCCGCCGCGCGTCTCGGGTTTTCCGGACCCGATCCCTCGACGCTGGATGCCGTGGGCGGGCGCGTCCGCCATGAATCCCGGCTGGCGCAGTGGCTGTCCGGCCTGGTGTGCACACTCGAACGGTACTACTGGGATCTCGCCCTCTTTACGACCGAGGAGTTCGGCTACTTCCGTCTGGCCGCCCCGCTCACGACCGGATCCTCCGCCATGCCGCAGAAGAGGAATCCCGACGTGATCGAAGTGGGCCGGGCCCGCTGCCGTGAAATCGCGGAACGCAGCCACCTCCTCACGATGCTGGGACGCGGCCTGCCTTCGGGTTACCACCGCGATTACCAGTTGAGCAAACCGGAACTCCTGACCCTGGTGGACCGGGGGCACGAATTGCTCCAGGTGAGTGCCCGCGTGCCGGCCGGCGTGATGCCGGACCGGGACCGGATGGCCCGGGCGCTCACGCCGGAGGTGTTTGCGACTGAGGCGGCCTACGGGCGCGCCGTCGAGGGCCGGATCCCTTTCCGCGAGGCCTACCGGGAGATCCAGAAACAGCTGGCGGAGGGCTCCGACCCGCTTCCCTTCCCCGCTTCTGGGTTCGCTCCGGAAATCCTCCAGCGGGAGATCCGGGAGACCCTCCAAACGATCGAGTCCGGGATCGAGGATCAGATGCGCTGGATCACGAGCCGGCAGACGCAGATCGCCAATTGCTACGACCAACTGTGGGAGAGTACGCCATGACCGCCACCCACCCCCGCGTCGTGCTCGCCTATTCGGGCGGACTGGATACCTCGTTCGCGCTGGTTTACCTCCGGAAATCGGGTGCCCGGGTTTTGGCCATCACGGTGGATACGGGTGGCTTCGAGGCGGCCGAACGGGAGGTGATTGCCGACCGGGCCCGGCGCCTCGGCGCGGACGAGCACCGCTGGGTGGATGCGCGCGATATTCTCTATGAGCGTTATCTCCGCTTCCTGATCTATGCCAACGCGCAGAAGGGGGGGCTCTACCCGTTTTCCGTCTCAGCCGAGCGGACCTGCCAGGCCGCGGCGGTGGCCGAACTCGCGGTGGCCCTCGGTGCCGATCAGATCGTCGATGCGGCGACGGGAGCGGGCAACGACCAGGTGCGTTTCGGGGTTGCCTTCGCGGTGCTCGCGCCGTCGCTCGAACACCGGAGTCTCATCCGCGAACTCGGCATCAGCCGTGACGAGGAGGCGGCCTTCCTGGCGCGGGAAGGGTTCGAGGAGTGGGGACGGCAATCCCGCTATTCGGTCAACCAGGGATTGTGGGGAACCACGATCGGCGGCGGGGAAACGCACGATCCCTGGCAGACCGTGCCCGACGCGGTGTTCCCCGGCGGGATCGTGGACCCGGCGCGCCCGGCCCGGTCCCTCACCATCGAGTTCAGGAAAGGGGATCCGGTTCCCCCAGCCGCCTGCTCCGGCCCGGTTGCGCTCATCGGCCAGCTCAATGCGCTGGGGTCAGGTTATGGCATCGGCCGTGGCATCCATCTCGGGGAAACCATCCTGGGCATCAAGGGTCGGGTCGTGTTCGAGGCACCGGCGGCCGCCATCCTGATCGCGGCCCACCGCGAACTCGAAAAACTGGTTCTCGGGGGCAGCCAGTCCACCTGGAAAGAGACCCTGGGAGCGCTTTATGGTTCTCTCGTCCACGAAGGCCGCTATTTTGACCCGCTCGCGCGCGACCTCGAAGCCTTTCTCGCCTCGAGCCAGGAACGCGTCACCGGTCAGGTGCGGTGCCGACTCGAACCGGGACGCTTCGTGATCGAAGGGGTCCGCTCCCCTCATGGGCTGGTCGATGCGGGTGTGGCCTGCTACGGGGAGAGCCCGGTTCTCTGGTCCGGATCGGATGCGGCCGGGTTCACCCGGATCTACGGCGTTGCCCAGAGGCTCTGGGCCCGGGCCGGGGGAGCGAACGTTGAGGACGCTTGACATCCGCAAGATCGGTTCGGTCGTCCGCCGTCTGCAGATCGGCAGCCCTGTGACCGTCCGTGACGAAGTCGATGCCCGGGCCGGCAGCGTGGTGGCGGCGCGGGTCCTGAACGACAAGGAGACGTACAACACCCTCGAGGATGCCCATGGGCGCACGGTGCGTCTCAATCGTGATGATCTTCTGGTGGGTGCGCTCGGCGTGCGGAGCGCACTGCATGGCTATGCCGGGGAGGTGCCGGCCTCGGTCGCCGCCGGTAGCCGGCTCGCCCTTCTCAATCTCGGTGGTGTCGTGGGCCGGTGCCGCTCCTGGCATCCGAGTGTGGGCCCCCCCTTCGAGGTCGAGATCCTGGGACAGGTCATGCTGTTCCCGCATTTCGGACACCGGGCCGGTGTGCCGGCGGATCTTTCGCTGCGTGCGTTTACCGCGGAGGGCGACCGTCCCGAGGCCCCGGTCATCTATATCGTTGGTAGTTCCATGGATTCCGGGAAAACCTCCTTTGCCTGCGCGCTGATCCGGACCTTGGTCGCTCAGGGGCTCCGTGTCTCCGGGGTCAAGACCACCGGCGTCTCCCTCTTGCGCGATACGCTCGCCATGCGGGACCACGGAGCCGGCTGGATCTGCGATTTCACCGATGCGGGTTTTGCCTCGACCCGGGCGGATACGGCGGTGGTGGCGGCCCGCCGGATTTTTCACGAGCTGGCGCACCAGGCCCAGGATGTCGTCGTGGTGGAGACCGGTGACGGTCTGCTCGGGGAATACGGGGTCCGGGAGATTCTCGACGATCCGGGACTGCGCTCGCTCGGCGCGGCGACCGTGTTTTGCGCCCAGGATCCGGTCGGCGCCTGGGGTGGGGTGCGCCTGCTTGCCGAACGGTGGGGGATCCGGGTGGCGCTGGTCTCCGGTCCCGTCACCGACAACGAGGTCGGTCGGGCGTTCATCCGGACGCATCTCGACTGCCCGGCCGTCAATGCCTTCGAGGAGTCGGCCCGCGTCCTTGCGATCGTCCGGGCTTCGTTTCCCTTTCTTTTCGACCGGAATCCCGGGGTCGGGGGGGGCCGTCATGGGTGATCCGGTGGTAATCCTGGGCGGCGGCAGTTTTGGTGCCGGCGAACTGGCCCGGCTTTTGACGGCCCATGACGGGGTGGCGCATCCAGGCCTCGTCTCCCGCTCGCACGGCGGCTCACCCGTGGCCTCCGTCCATCCCCACCTGGGTGCGGCCTACCCGGACGATCGCTTCGTCTCCCGGGCCGACTGGACGGCCTTCAGGGAGAGCCGGCGGATCATCGTCTTTTCCGCACTGCGGGCGGGTGAACTTGCCGGGAGATACCGGGAACTCGAGGCGGAGTGGGCACAGGCGGGCATCGGCGACCGCGTCCTCCTGATTGACCTGTCGGCGGATTTCCGGCTCGATGAGGGAGAGGGATTTGTCTATGGCCTGAGCGAATGGATGCGCGAGCCCTTGGCGGGCGCCACCCGGATCGCCAACCCGGGCTGTTTCGCCACGGCACTGGCCTTGGGACTCATTCCGCTCGCCCGCCACCTGATGCCGCGCGATGCCACCGCCTTCGCCCTGACGGGTTCCACGGGAGCGGGAGTGACGCCTGGCCCGCGCACCCATCATCCGCTGCGCGCACACAACTGCGTGCCCTACCGTCCGTACGAACATCGCCACCGGAGCGAGGTGGACCGGCTGCTCGAACTCCGGGCACGGCCCCTCGACTGGAACTTCATCCCCTATGCCGCCCCCTGGGTGCGCGGCATCACGCTCACGATCGAGGCGCGCTTCGACGAGGCTCCGGACACCGACCGGCTGGCCGAAACCTTCCGGGCCAGCTACGCCGGGAGCCCCTTCGTCAGCTGGACGGACACGCCCCCGGAGCTCACGAGCGTCGTGGGTGGCAACCGGTGCCTGATCGGTGGGATCTGCCGGGGGCGGCGGGCGGCCGTGTTCGTGGTGCTCGACAACCTCGTCAAGGGGATGGCGGGACAGGCGATCCAGAACCTCAACCTGGCCTCGGGCTGGCCGGAAGACCGGGGACTCGGGCACTGGATCGGACCGTATCCGGTCTAGGCCGCCCCGCTCGGCCCGCGCTCCATGCGCCCCTCAGCGGTAGAGATCCTTGCGGTGGCCGATCTGGATCACAAGGATGAGAAGCGCCCCATCCTGGATCTCGCAGACCAGCCGGTAGTCCCCGACGCGATATCGCCACAATGTCGCGAAGGCCGGACCGCTCAGCGCCTTGCCCTGGTCACGCGGATCGGCATGCGGCGCGATCCGCTCGTCCATGAAATCAACCAGATGCCGGGCTGTTTGCCGATCGAGCTTGCGCAACTGCTTGAGGGCGCTCTCGGTGTAGCTAATCGTCCAGGCCATGCTCGCTCGGTCGGGTAAACCTTGGCGATTCTCTCCGCGATCCAGGTGCACACGGCAGCCATACGGAAGCGCGTTCGCTCAATTTAAGCGGGTGCAGGGAACGGTCCTCTTGAATCAACCGGTCAATTGAGGAACGCTGGAGTCCGGTGAGTTTCTGAACTTCGGTGATGCGCTGTAACCGCTCGGGATTTTCTGACATGGTGATACCTTGGATATCATGGTTCACCAAAGATTATCAGGCCCGGCCACTACTATTCCAAAGCAAGATCGGTCCTCACCTGCTCGGCCGTGTAGACCTTCTCGCGCCCGGAGCGCACCCGCTCGAGGGTCGCGGCCGCCAAGTACGCCTCCTCGAGATCATCGAGTCCGCCGGCAATCAACTCGCGCAGGTAATAGGCCTTGGTCCGCCCTGTGCGCACGGCCAGCTGCTCGAGCCGCCGCTCGGTCTTCTCGTCCAGTCGGATGGAGGTCGCCATGGGTCACCAGATAAATGCGTGTATTCAGTGTATCACACGGCAGGCCCCAATCGGCCGCCGGATCGGCCTGCTTCGCTCTCGACGATGAGATCTTCTCCAGCGAAACCCTATGCCGAAAAGGCGTGAGGAGTCACCTGAGGATGACGGTTGAACTCCGCACCGGTTCCGGTCGAAAACCGCCACTCAAGCTATTTGCTTGGCAGCCGGGCCGGTGCGTTAAGGGTTCTGGTCTGGGCTGCAGCACCCAAGTCTAGGATGGTCTCGATACGCACCAACCGCTCCGCGATCTGTTCCAGTCTGTGCTGCTGTTCACGGGCCTGCAGCATCAACGCATCCACTTTGGAGTCCAACTGGATCGTTCGTGTCATGGCCGTCAGGATGCGGTCCAGCACGCTCACGGCGGACCCTCCGGGGTGGCCGGTTTCGCCGGCACGGTCTGCAGCAGGCGATCCACCCGCTTGAGAGAGGCTTGGATATCGGTCAGTACGGCATCGGCCGTACGCTCTGTATGCGCGGTGGCCGCTTCTAACGTACGCAACAGTGCCTCCACAGCCGGGTCATCCGCATCCGGCCGGTAATTCCTGGCCGCCTGGCGCAGATAGGCACCGACGGACAGGTTGGCCTCCTTAGCCTGCCGGACGATGCGCTTCTTTTCAGTCGGTGGAACCAGAATGGATAGGCGTTCGGTCGCATTTTCCATGAGGGCCTCCAAATATGTGCATGCGCTGTGTATGTGTATGGTTACCTTAATGCGGGAAGCCTCCCCTGTCAATGCTCGCCTCCTGATCCCATTCCCCCACCTCTAAATCTCCCCGAGATGCGGTGGTACCGGCTGATCGGGCCGGGCCCTCGTCCGGCAGGGAACGGCAAGGGCACTGTCAACGAGGTATTGGCTGTCAGGGCCGTCTTGCCATCCTGGATTCGACGTAGCCGCTGAGCGAGCCAGGTGCAGATGTCGAGTGCCATGGCATGGTGAGAGAGAGTTGAAGGCCCGCCAAGCCCGCGCCGAGACCAGAAAGCGCGCCCTCCTCTCCCGCCGGGCCAGAAAGGACGATACCCGCAAGAAGATCCTGGCCGGCGCCATCGTCCTCGCCCAAGCCGACCAAGGGCGAGCCGATCCGAAACTCTTCCGCTCCTGGCTCGATCAGGGACTGACCCGGGCCGATGACCGGGCATTGTTCGACCTGCCGGCTCACCCTCGCCCAAGCGCCCCTGAAGGCCGCTGAGCCGACTTTGGTTCCCTGACGACCTTACTCTGGCTCCGGAACTCCCTTCGTGGCGCTTGGAGCTTATTCTTCGGTCCTAGGGGTTTGAATCGAACCTTGTGGCTGGCCGCCGCGCCTGTCGGGCGGGTCGCGCAGCGAGCCGTCCACAGGACGCGCGCGGCAACTACAACTATAGGGCCTGTAATTATATCTTAATTATAGGGAGGGGGTACCGTTTCACCCATACCAGGGGGGTACCGTTTCACCCGGGATAACTGCCTTAATCCCCAGGCTTATCCACACCTGCTGGTTGACACAGCTCCCGAGGCTGAATGGCCGGATAGCTTTCCGGAGAAATCTCGATCCCGCCGAGTCGTCGACCGAGCCGCAAACCCGGATACACCGTCTGGATCTTCACCATCGCGGCTTTGACCTTCTTACGGAAGTTGTCGATGTCGGTGTAGTCCCCGCCCATGTGGTTGTGCAGCTGCTGCCAAGTCTCGAACCGAGGCTGTTTACTCTGGTGTGCCCGGAACGCCTGGAAGGCCCAGTCCCAGTATTTTCCAATCGTAAGATGAGGCTGAAATCGTAGCAGTCATGCTGCGGACCTGGATCGACGGTTGATGAACTGGAACAGCTTTTTTCTTTCCTCCTGTACCTGTCTGGCCGCTTCATTATC